>CAYVKG010000128.1:0-10616 GCA_964451955.1 uncultured Tepidisphaeraceae bacterium | reverse complement strand
AGGCGCAAGATACTGTAATATCGCCGCCGCCGGAACAAAAGCGATTGCCCTGGGTCGCGGGCGCAGCTGCAAGCGGCGAGGTTTGAGCACAGGGATAATGCCGTATAATTTAGAATTAGTGTAACGGCCGTGGTCGTATCTGGATCGACTATCCGCAGAGGATCTATCTGACATGAAGTGCGAAGAGTTGCTCCGAGCAATGAACGATTATGTTGATGGGAACATAGACCCGACGATCTGCGAGGGTCTGGAGAAGCATCTTGCGGACTGCAATCCCTGCCAGGTGGTTGTGGACAACATCCGGAAGACGATCACGTTGTACAAGGCGGGACAGCCCTACGAACTGCCGGCCGAGCTGAAGCGGAAGCTTCGGGCGGTGTTGCGAGACAAGTGGAAGTCGGCATTTGGGAAGTAGACGAGGGGGGTTTGCGGAGATCCGGCAAACTTGTCGTGCCGGCGAATTGCCCAGTTTTCCCGATCCTCCCATTCAGAGCCCATTCTGGGCCGGTGCATTCTGCGTCAGTGATTTGAAAGCGGCATAAAGTGGTCAGGGAATTTCTGCTCGAACGGTCACCAAGGTCCAGGCCGGCACAGCGATGTCATCAGCGATGTGTTCGCCCACGTTTTCCGCGAGATCGCTGAGGTGCATGGTCTTGGGCTTGGGGTCATTCCAGATAATTCGGGCCTTCTGGTCTTTTCCGCTGGCGCCGAAGAGGCGGACGATCCAGGCCCTGCCATCGTTGCTGGGCTTGAGTGCGGTGACGATGACGCCGGCACCTTCGACTTTCAGCCGGGGTTGAGACGGGGCGCGTTCTCTGGCGGGGAGGACGAGGAGGGGCTGGCTGACCTCGATGCCAAACTTAGCGGCTTCGACAGGGTCGAACTGCTTGTGAGGGCGGATGGCATAGCGGAACGTGGTTGGACCATCCTGATCGGCCTTGTAGTTGGTGTGCCAGTAGTTGTTCATGACGTACGAATAGAGGGTCTGGGAGGGCTCGAGTTTCTTGATCCAAGGAACGCCGCCGGTGACATCGGCGGTGATCGCGCCGACTTCGACGAGGGGAGCGTCGATGGTGGCCCAGGTGACGCCGAAGTTGTCGTTAGAGACATCGACCCAGCGTTGGACGGTGAACCAGTTCTTGCACGAGCCCTGAATCTGGTCTAGTTCAGGACGGACAACAGCGAAAGGGATGTCCATGCGCATGACGCCATTGGGCACGTTAAAGGCGAAGCCGAAGTGGACGCCTTCCTTTCTTCGGATGGGCTGCTTGTCGAGGGTATTGATGAGGTCAACGCGATTGAGAGCGTGAATGATGCGGGCCTCGCGGGTGAGTTTGTTGCATCCCGGGGCTTGGCCTTCGGCAAGGACGGAGACGAGTACCGCACCGCGGTCGGGGAAGGTGACCTGAGCGGGGCCACCGGGTTGGGCGTTCTTGGGATTTGCGCCGGGGACATAGAAGTAGGAATTGATGCCCACCCTGCTGTTGGGATCGACGAGGTCCATTTGCAGGTCGCGGCTGGCCATGCTCTGGATGGCACCGCTGGATTCGTTGATGGTCAAAACGATTGGCATCATTTCTGGGCCGGCCTCGGCGGGTTTTCCTTCGGCGAAGGTGTAGCGCGAGCTGCCGAAGGCGGGGACGTTTGTGGCGACAAAGACCAGATCGCCGGAGGAGAGTCGCTGGGAGGGGATCACCTTTTCGTCGGGGCCACGGACCAAATCGCCTGCGATTGCGAGGGACTTGGGCACCGTGACGAGGTCCGTGCGATCCCATGAGAGCGTGTTGAAGACGTCGATTGAGGAGAGCTTTGCGGGGTATTGTGCTGAGGCGGAGGCAGCATGGAGGAGATCGTTGGATTGCTGTTGCGCATCGGTGGCAAAGGCGGCTTTGACCTTCCATTGTCCCTTGACGAAGTCTTTGTCGGGTTCGCTGATGCTGTTGTACGCGCCCCAGGTGTGTTCATCGTAGAGGATGACGTTATGCCAGGCCTGGTAGAACTTGTCGGCGGGATAGGCCTCGCGGTTGAGCATGACCCAGAGGGCCTCGGCTTGGGAGAGGCGTTCGGCGGCTTGGCGGTTGATGGCGGTTTCGCGAGCGGATGAGGCGGCGCCGTCTTCCCAGTACGGGGTGAAGTCGCCGGTGACTTCGGGCAGGGTTTTGCCGTATTCCTTGTCGAACTTGCGACACAGATCGCTGCTGGTGCCGATGATGAGTTTCGGGTAGGCGTATTTGGAATTAAAATCCTTGACGAACTCGGAGACGGCGACATCGGGAGGGCCGTTGTCTCCGCCGGTGTTATAGCGGACCTGGACCAGGTCATAGGGGTATTTGGCGTTTTCGAGTTCGCGGAGGTAACTGAAGACGGCGTTTTCGCCGGCGCGGCTGAGCCCGCCGCCGTGGAAGCTGGAGTAACCTCGGCCTGCGATCCAGCAGAGGATCCGGTCTTTGCCGTTGGGACCGATCCACCAGAAGGGCTTGTCGCCCCAGGCGGAGAGGGTGTAGCCGATGCGGTCGCCCTGGTTGGGGCCGACGGAGAAGTACTTGACGCCGCTGTTGGCGAAGACGGGAATGATGCCCCAGGTGTAGCCGGGGACGTCGGAGATCATGGCGGAGTCAACGAGGACACCGGTTTCCTTTTCGAGTTGTTTGGCACAATCGACCATTCGGACGAGTTCTTCGGGGCGGCAGAGGGCGGTGAGTTCGTTGCCGTAGAGGGCTTGGAGACCGATCCAGCCTTTTTTGACGGCGTCGATGAACTGGGCGCGTTTTTCGGGGGTAGCGTTTCGGAGGTAGCCATCGACAGCCCACATGACTTCGACGTTCCACTTGAACTGAGCGCCGGGGGGATAGTCGGCGGTTTTCTTTGAGGCGGCGATGGCGACTTCGAGGTGATCCCACTGGCGTTTCATGACATCGGACTGGAGGTGGGTGTAACCGATGTCGACGTGGGAGTGGGGCAGGAGCCAGATTTCCCATTTGCGTACGGGCAGGAGGGTTTGCTTCTGAGCGGCGATGATTTTGCCGGCAGATTCGACGCTGACATCGACGGTGGTTTCGCTTTCGACAGCCGGGACCATTACGGCCAGATCCTGCATGCCCTTCTTGAGGGTTGCGCTGAGGCTGGGGGCGCCGGTGACCTTGACGGTGGCCTGGGCTTCCTCGCCGAAGTGCCTGACGCCGATCTGGACGGTCTGGAGGAGCCTGCCATTCTTCTGGACAAGGGCCGGCTGGGACTTGACGGAGCGGACGACGGTGCCCTGGACGGTGGAGAGTTCGGCGGGGTCTGGCGTTTCGAGGCCGACCCAGTCGTAGAGGACCCAGCTGCCGGAGACGGTGGTGATATCGATCTCATTGACGCCGGCTTTGAGGAGAGCGGCGGGGAAAGCGATTTCGAACAAGTGCTCCTTTCCCTTCTTGGGGTCGCCGAAGATGGATTCATCGCCGGCGCCGGGTGGCGTCTGGTGTTTGAAAGTCTGGCCGTTGATGTCGATATGGAGCATGGGCGGGCCATTGCGGTGGGTATCGAGGAGATCGACGCGCAGTGTGCACTGTCCGTTTTGCAGGGCGTCTTTGAGCGCGAAGACGATGACGAAGGTGTGGGGCTTGCCGCCCGCCCAGGGGTCGCCGGGGCCGGGCTGGACATAGGGCCAATCTCGTTTGGCGTCGAACTGGCCGGCGGCGCAGAAGCCGTCGTCGCGGAATCGCCCGTAGCCATTGGGCGCCAGTGCGAACTCACGATAGTCGTTGTCGGGTTTGCCAATCTCCCAAAGCAGCTTTGCGTCGGCGGCGTCCGCACTCAACAGCATTATCGCCATAGCGCCCAGGAACCATGTGCGTTTCATATTGCAGCTCCTTCGATTCGGGAGAGTTCGGTATCCGGTGTTTCGTCAGTTCTTCACAGTACGCGGCGCGGATTTGGAGACATCCACGGCGTGGAGGAGTTCGGCGATCCGTCTTTCGACTTCGGCTTCCTTTCTTTTCGCCTGGTCCATGGGGAGGCCCTTGGTCATATCGGGACGTTTGTGACCGACCTCGGTCAGCCAGGCATCTCTCATCATAGTCTGTCGCTCGCGGACGAGCTTGACGAGCAAAGCGCTTTCCGGGGGCATCTCGCCGAAGACATCGGGGAAAGCGATGGCTTCCTTGCCGGATTCGGCGGAGTGGAAACCGATTCCGTCGACGACGTCTTCCTCGAGGCCGAGGGCCACCAGCACCTCTTTGGCGACGAGCCAGTGCCCCATGGCGTTGTAGTGAATGCCATCGGATGCGAGGGTGAATCCCGGGGTTGCAGCGCGGCGAGCGCTGACTGATTCGATCATCGGTTCGCGGATGTCCACGACGGCCCAGCCGGCGCGTTCCTGGCCTTTGAGCCAGAGAGTGAACCCCGCCAGGACCTGGTCATAACCTTCGAAAGGCTTCATCCAACTGTATTTCTCGGCGCCTGCCGGGAGGCACTGTTTGCGAATGGGCAGTGCATCGAATGGCGGGGGAGTGAGGACGATGACAATCGCCCCGCTTGTTTTGATTGCATCGACGAGCCTGGTCATTCCGTCGGCGTAGGCCTTGAGCCGTTCGGAATTCAGCGGGTAGTAGATGCCGTCGTTCATCCCGTAACACACCACTACCATGTTCGGCTTTGTCTTGGCCAGCACGCGGCTGAGCCTCTCGTGGACACAGGGCCTGGGGAAGGGGTGGTCGGGCTCGGATTGCCCCGAGGCAGTCTCGCTGGGCAAGCCAAGATTAATCACGTCGATGCGGCGAGCGCGCAGGCGAGCGCGGAGGACGGCTTCGACGTATTCCACATGCAGGCCCGCGTAGGTGTTGCTGTCGCCGAGGAACACGATGCGATCGACGCCCGGGAGGATTTCGCCCTGGGCGTCCCACGCAAAGATTCCCAGCCAGCTGATCACCGCCCATGCAACAACGCGACGCCACATTATCGTCAGACCTCTCTTTCGTTTCGGCAATCGGCGGGGCGATTGCCACTGCCATCAATTCGCGAGGTAGAGGGCAAATTCGCGGATCGCCGGCGACCCGATCGCTTCCTCGATGACGAGCCTGATTCGCGAGCTCTCAGTCGTTTCGAGGCGATCGAGTTTCTTGTGTCCAATGGTCGTCCCGCCAGAGACGACCTTCCAGGCGTCGCCGGTCCAGCATTCCACGCGATACTTGCACACGCGTTGGCCGAGTTCAATTGCCTCCTGGATCGCAACGATGTTAAATCGCTGGGCCTTGCCCAGATCGACTTCGAGCCAGCACTCTGTGACGCCATCATCGACGGTCCAATACGACGCGAGGTTTGCGTCCACCGCGTTGGTGGCGGCGAATGCGGCGCGGTTTTGGCGGGAATTGCTGGCAGCGGCGCGTTTTCTTTTGGCCAGGTTCGTTTGGAACATCTCATCCAATTTCGCCTTAAACTCGGCGAGGCGTTGGACATCGCCCTGGCTGAGGAGTCCGTCGGTGTTGGGCGGGACGTTGAGGAGGAGGAGGCTGTTTCGGCCGACGGACTTGAAATAGAGATCGACGAGGTTTGCGAGGGATCGAACTTTGTCATCCTCCTTCTTATGCCAGAACCAGCCGGGTCGGATGGAGACATCGCATTCGCCGGGTCGCCAGACGTCCCCGCCGCGGTTGCCGTGCTGGAGGTGTTTGATGGGGTCGCGGAAGCCATCGGCGGCTTTGCCCGGTTCGATCCAGACTTTGCTGTTGACGGTGGACCAGTTGGGATCGCCGGCGATGCCGGCTTCGTTGCCGATCCATCGGACATCGGGGCCGGCGTCGGAGAACATCACGGCATCGGGCTGAAGGGTGCGGACCGTGGCGAAGAAGCGAGGGAAGTCGTAGACCTGTTTTTTGCCGTTGGGGCCTTCGCCGCAGGCGCCGTCGAACCAGACTTCGGCGATGGGTCCATATTGGGTCAACAGTTCGGTCAACTGGTTGACGTAGAAGTCGTTGTATTTTGGTGAATCACCGTAGGTTTTTTCGTGGCGGTCCCAGGGCGAGAGGTAGAGGCCGACTCGTAATCCCTCCTCGCGAAAGGCGTCAACGAATTCGCGGACAACATCGCCTTTGCCGTTTTTCCAAGGGCTGCTCTTGACGGAGTGATCGGTGTATTTGCTGGGCCAGAGGCAGAAACCGTCGTGGTGCTTGGCGGTGAGGATGGCCATGGTGAATCCGCCCGCTTTGGCCGCCTTGGCCCACTGTTTGGCGTCGAGCTTTTCGGGGTTGAAGATTTTGGGGTCTTCCTTGCCGTCGCCCCACTCACGATCGGTGAAGGTGTTGACGCCGAAATGGAGGAAGAGGGTCAGTTCGCCATTCTGCCAGGCGACCTGCGGCTTGGAGGGCAGGGCGCCGACGGTCGGCGGTGGCGAGACATCCGCTGACGCACAACCTGCCACTGCCAGCATCGCCATCACCGCCAATCGTCTGAGAACCGCCATGATGTTCCTGCCTCTGTTCGGACTTGTTCACCACTGACCGATTTCGACTGTCGCGTCACCGTTCAGATGCACGATGAGCCAGCCCTCATTGTTCACATACTCATACCCATCGGGACCCGGTTCCGTTCCATTCACTTTGAGCTTTGGCTGTTTTGCGCAGCCGGCAATGAGGATGTCATACTTGTCCTTGAAGCACCCGGCCACTTTGAAGGAGACGCGGTCGCTCGCTTCCCTGGGATCGGCGATGGCGGCCGGCGCGTGCACGAGCAGGCCGGAGGATCGAAAGGCATGGAAGTTATAGACCTCGCCTTGCGTGAGCAACCTGACCGCATTGGCCTGGACGGTTGCCGGGTTGATGGCGGCATCGTTGCGGACCTGAGCCCGCAAGGCGAAGGAATCGGGCAGCAACCCCTGCCTTGCCGGGTCTTTGCCCAATGGCCAGGTCTGCTGTATTCCGGAGGCCGTGATGCCATCGGCGAGTTTTTTCCATGGCCCGCGTTCGTCGTACTGCGCCAGGCGATAGAGTTCGTCGGCGTAGACGAGTCCGCACCACTGGACGGGGAGTCCCATCCAGTTCGGCGCTTTCCACCAGGTGGCGCCGAGGACGGCGATGGTGGCATATTCGCCGACGCCGCTGTCAACGGGTTTGACCAGGTAGACAAACGGCACGCCGGTCCATGCCCAGTACTTGGCCTTTTCGAGCATCCGGTCGTCTCCGGTGAGTTCGTAGCCGCGAAGATAGGCATGGACCAGATGGGCCGAGGCGAGGATGTCGGGGGTATGGAGGGGGACTTCCCAGGTTTGCGCTCCGCGTGGAACGGTGTCGATGAAGCGGTCCAGCGCGTCGAGGAGGCGAAGGCCCTGCTTGATCAGGTCCTTGTCTCCGCTGAGGGAAGCTGATTCGAGGAGAGTCATGACCAGTTGCGCGGTCAGGCCATTGGCATCGGGTTCGAAATGAGTGCGGCCATAATCCAGGCCCGTTGCGGGTTTGCGGTAGAGCACACGGCCGTCCTTTTCGAATCGGTTCAGGAGGGACTTGCCGTGCGCTTTGGCATTGGCGGCATTTTCTTTGGTTCCGCCGTAGAGGAGAGACACGACGGGGTAGCGTACATGTCCCACGGCCGCGAAATTGCGGGAGGCGGTGGGCACTAGGGCGAGAGCGTCGTTGGCGGCGTCTTCGAGGCGTTTCTTGAGGGCCGGGTCGGTGCACTTGCCGGCGAGCCAGTCGATCCACATCGCGGCATCGGCGGCGGGATGGGGCTCAAACCCTCCCGGCCAGGCATGCCGGAAGCGATTGCCTTCGCGGATTTTGGAGTCGAGCCACCCTGCCGCCGTCAGTCGCACGTACCCGGGGAGGTCCATGCCGAAGTCGGGAACGGCGGGCAGACCGCGGATGGCCACATAGTGTTTGATCGCCTGCACCGCGCTGGTTCCGCGACCTCCGATGATGGTCGCCTTGAATTCCAGCGTGTTGCCCGCCTCGAGCTTCTCCGGCCCGTGTGGGACGAGGCTGCCGTCCACTCGATTTTCCCCGTTGGCTCCGGGGACGATCAGTGCCAGGACATGCCCGCCGGATTTGAACAGCCGATCCGGAGAGTCGAAGACCGCGGCGAGTCGTTTGCGAGGCTCCCAGATCATGCCGACGTACCGCCCGTCATTTCCCACCACGGCCATAAGGGGCATGGTGATCTTCAGGGAATCGGGCACCTGGCGTTTGCTTCCGGGGCCTTCGATATCCGCCTCGGAACTGCTCGGCTCGTCGCGGTCCAGGTACTCGAGTCCGGCGAAGATTGCCTGTTTCTTCTTCTCACCAACCCAGCCGGGGCCGACGGAGATGCCCAGGACCGGGAGGTAGATGATGTCCCGATCTTGATCGACGGTGAGGCGTGTGACAACATCGAGGGCATTTTCGGAGCCGGCGGCGAAGGTCTGCCGGACAACCCAGGTTCCGCCGTCCGGGTCCTTGACGGTGGCCGTCAGGCTCGCTTCGTCCGTTTGCAGCTTGGCGGCGTTGAGATCGACCCACCGTTGCTCTTCGCCGACGACATAGCCGATGATCCCGCGATTGAGGCCAATTCCGACCTTGCGGCCGGCGACATTGACGACGAATGCGCCGAGTTCGGTGCGGGACTGCAGCAGGTCAATTTCGCCGGCCTTGACACGAATGGGGTTTGCCCCGATTTCCGCTTCGACGGGTTTTGGCCAAGCCGGTTCTTTCAGCGCCGTTCTCTTTTCGAAGGAGACCATGCCCAGCACGGCCACTCCGCCGTCCCCGGGCGGGTCGACGCGCAGTCGCCAGTTCTTCCCCATCGCCGGCATCGGTATTCTGATCTGTTCCCAAGTCCCGGGCCGAACATGCACGCGGACCGAAGCCTCCTCGGTCGGGTTCTGCTGGAAATAGAAGATTTGGAGCATGCCGCCCTGTTCGGATTTGGCACGCAGCTTAAGCCATAGCAGCTCGCCTGGGGGCAGGTCCATCGCGGGCCCCGCAACATAGGGATCACTCCCGGTAATTCGAATGATCAGTCCCTCCGGGCCTGCTTTCAATTCGCCGACATCATGCTGCGCCACCCAACGGGCGCACTCGGCTTCGCGGGTGAGATCGAGCTTCAGAAGCTCTTGCGCGGAGCAGATTCCCACGCCGCTTAAGAGCACCGCAACGAACCAGAGGCCTCTCATCGCTGATCGCTCCTTCTCCCCCGCGTCCACCATTATCTACCCGGGCCCCACGGATTTCACAACGGACCCCATCGCCAAGGTGGAGACTCGGTAACATCGAATCTCGTGTGTCATGGCATCGGCTCAAGAAGGGCTCCGTTCACGTGGCGATCTGCTGACGCCAGGATCTGCCCAGGAAACGCGATGAATGCTGGTTCCTGATCAACAAACCGGACCGCTCGGTTCAGCGGCTTTCTCAACTCTTCGGCAAGAGGATGATGCTGGGAGAACTGTTCAGAAACCAAAAGAACAAACGAAACGGCTGGAGGCGGCGCCAACGGGGGCAGAGGTCGCTCTTGCGTCGCGTTGACATCTCCAAGGCGGGCTTCTATCATCCATTTTCAACGGCTGAAGGAGTGTCATCAATGGCCAGCGAGTTGATTCAGGAGTTTACCGACCAGAACTTCGAACAGGAAGTCCTCAAGTCCACACAACCCGTGCTGGTCGATTTCTGGGCTGAGTGGTGCATGCCGTGCCGAATGCTGGCGCCCACCATCGACAAACTGGCTAAGGATTTCGCGGGCAAGGTTAAGGTCGGCAAGGTCGATACCGACGCCAACCGCGAAGTCGCCCTGAAGTATCAGATCAGCGCCATCCCGACGGTTATCCTGTTCCGCAACGGCGAAATCGTCACCCGATTCGTCGGCCTCCGAAAAGAACAAGAGTTCCGCGACGCCATCTCGGCAGCGGAGTGAATCCACGTTTTCTGGCGTCTCAATCACGGGTTGGGTGACAACTCCCCCTCTCCTCCGGTCTGGCTCCACAGGCAACCTTCACGTTCTGCGCCGATCGAGCCGATATTATGCGCGGGCCATGGAGTTTCATTGGACTTGATCAGCGCATTTTCTCACCTGCAAGCCGCCACCACACTGACGGCCATCCAATACGCGGTCGCCAGGAAAGCCATGAACGCCCAGCGGATCCAGGGCGACGCCGCCGTCCAGCTCATCCAAGCCGCCACCACTAGCTTCAACAACGCCGCCAACAACATGGTCGCAACGGCAACGGGCCTGGGCCATCAGGTTGACGTGGCAGCGTAACTGGGCAAGGTGTGCAGCGACTCCGCAGGGGCATTTTCCTAATGCCGCACTTGACGCGGCTCGGGCAGCAGCAGGTTCCGGATCGTCGGATTCACCTGCCGCGTGGTAGGCTTGCGCGGTTGAGCAACACGGTCGACCCGATTCAGAAGCATGCAGGCCGACGCCAGAACCCCGCCGGTCGCGACAGCAATAGCCACCAATTTTCCCATCCCCACACGCCGCGGGCCCGCCCTGAGTGACGAACCGTCCGAAACACCCCCACACACTCCGCGAGCGCGGACCCCGGCCCTACCAACACCCCGGGCCGCCCTTGACGAGCGGCCCGGGTGCTTCTCTCAGACTATCCAACGAAGCTTCTGTCTACAGCACCGGCTCCGTCGAGAACAGCTGCGACAGCACGCTCGCCGCCGCATCCT
>CAYVKG010000127.1:0-10636 GCA_964451955.1 uncultured Tepidisphaeraceae bacterium | reverse complement strand
CCCGCCCCCCCCCCCCCCGCCGCGCCCCCCCCCCCCCCCCCCCCGCCCCGGCGCACCGGGGCCGGGGGCAATTTCTGACCAATCGAGCATTTTCGTGGGATGGAAGGTCATTGCGTTGCGGTCAAAGGCGGGGAAAAGGGCGACGTGGGTGTCATCGAATAGGACGTTGTTGCCGCCGCGATGCATCCAGAAACCGCCTTGTTGCCAAGGCCAGGCGAGGATGGGGTCGCCGCCGCCGAAGTCATCGGGGTCGGCATCGTCGCAGAGGTGGTTGCTGGTTCCGAAGGGGGGGGGGTAGAGACTGCGTTGGGTCTTGTCGCCGCTGAGGACGAATCGGCTGGTGGTTTTGATATCGGCGAGTTTCATGGCTCGGTGTTGGTTTTTGCCGGCCCATTGGGCGGCGAGGAAGTAGTTGCGTCTGGGAGTTGGGTCGGGGAAGCTGGGGCAGTTGTAGACGCGGTGATCGGGTGGGACGAAGTGAGGCGCCAGACGTTCGGTCCAGGCGAGGCCGACCTGATCTTCGCTTGAGCTGCCGTCGGGGTAGGTGTGCCAGCCGGACCAGGCAGGGAGCCAGCCCTTGTTGAGGTCGGCATAGAGGTAGAGAGCGGCACCGAGTTGTCGGAGCTGGCTGGCGCATTGGATTTGTTGAGCGGATTGCCTGGCCAGTCGGAGGGCAGGCATGAGGATGGAGACGAGGGTGGTGATGATGCCAAGCACGACGAGGAGTTCGACGAGGGTGAAGGCGTGGGGGGCGGAATCGGAGGGAGTGTGTTGGCCGGGGAGTTTGTGAACGAGATGTGGGGTGGGTGGGGGCATAGGAGTGGTGGAGGATCGTTGTGGTTGGGATGAGTGTTGGTGAAGGGGATGGGTGTGGGGAGTTTCGGCCGGAGTGCGTGCGACGGGGTAGTATTCACCCTGGTAGTGCTTTTCCTGCTCTGGGGGTTGGGGCATGGCTTGGAGGGGCGGAGCGATCAATGGTCGCACGGGGGCAGGATGGGGCGTATCGGGGGAACTGGGGGAGGGATGGGGAGGGTCTTGCGACCGGAGATTCTGCAGGACGGCGGCTTCGATTTCCCGGAGTGAGGAGTCATCGAAGAGGGGCAGGTTTGGCGAAGTAGAGGGGGTGGGGTGGACATTGAACAGGCTCAGGTCGAATTGAGTTTGCTGGGGCGGTTGCCCAAAGCCTGCGCCGACGAGCAAGCGGAGGACTGGTGGCCAGAAAGCGCCGAGCAAGACGGCGCCGGAGAGTGTCCAGAGAGCGATGGTAACGGAGGTTTCCTGCCACCAGGCATAGCGGGGTTGGATGTGTGGGTTAGCGCGAGCGAGTTGGGCGATGTAGTCAGTGACCGAGCGATAGGACTTGCCGGCGTCGGCGCCGGTGGTGGTTTGAAAGGGCACTGGGGCGGCGAACTTTGCGTCGGCGTAGGTTGATTGTGCGGCGTTGGGAGCGTGGGCGAGTCGTTGCATGCGGACGATTTCGATGCCACGGTCGGGAGGGCAGACGGTGATGTTTTTGAGGCGGGCGATGCCGGAGACGGGAGACAGACGCAGTTCGCGTTCGAAGGTTGCCTGGGAGATGAAACCATCGCCGCCGACGGGCTCGCTTAGCCTGTTACCGACTTGGGCATAACCGAGAAGGAGGCCAGCGAGGGATCCGAGGAGCGTCCAGTGCCATTGTTTGAGTGATTGGAGGGGCATGTTATTTCTCGCGGTGGTTTGTGGTGCGGACCGAGAGGATCCAGGCATTGGCTCGGCCGATGAAACCGTCTTCGGCTTTGATAGCTTTGGCGAGGCCCTCGGAGGCGTAACGGGTTTCAGAAGGGGGAGCGGAGGCGAGGATTTTTTCGAAGAGGTTTTTTGCTTCGGTGTTGCGGTTGGCGAGGAGGAGGAGGTTGGCGTTGCCGTAGAGGGACCTGTAGTCGCTTTTGGCGGAGCGGCGTTGCAGGGCGTCCAGCCAGGTTTTCGGGTTGGTGGAGATGTTGGCGACAACGGAAGGGCCGAGGTCTTTGAGGGCACTGTTGCGTTGGTGGGGGTCAGTCTGAGCCCCGGCCAGCTGCTGGAGTTTGAATTGGCTGACGATGGCGGGTTTATCGGGGTAAGCGGCACGAAGGCATTCGGTCAGGAGTTCGAGAGCGGTTGGGAGGAAGCCAATGCCACAGACGTTGTAGAGTTCTTTTGCGGCAGCCAGGGCTTCTTTAGGGCGGTTGGTTTGGAGGTAGGCGCGGATGCGGTGTCGCAGGAGCTGTTCGACGCGCCAGGTGTCGGCTGGCAGAGCGAGGATGCCGGCGGCGGAGAATTCGAGGACGAGTTCGTACTGTTTTTGGCTGAGGAAGGAGGGGAGCCATTCGCTGTTGAGTCGATCGACGGCGCGGTCGGGCTCGGATGCCAGCGAAGAGCGAATGGAGTTGGCCAGTGATTCGAGCGTTTCGGACAATGTCGGGGAGGGTGTTTGGGGCGGCGTATTGGGATTGGGGTCGTTTTGGGCGAGAGCGGAGCGGGGCGGGTTGCCTGTGATGGCGAGAGACATTGAAAGGATTGTGCAGGCAAGCGAATGCCTCATGGCGGTCTCCGAGAGCGTCAGGTTACCTGGGTTGCGGGCACCGGTTCACGCCTGTGCCAATCTTTGCCGGGAGGCGGCTTGGCGGCGGATGCGGTGATCCGTGTCTGTGATGGGAAACGTGTTGAGAGAACGAAGCCGGCGACGGCGGCGATCAGCATGGCGGCGGCGCGCCAGAGGACCGGGTAGCCGATGCGGGTCTGATCGCTGCCGCCGAAGCAGCCGCATCGGATATCCAGGCCGTGGTGGAGTGCGGAGGCGATGACGGCGAGAAAGAGCAAGGAGAGCGATGCTGCGACGATCAAGGCGCCGGGGAGGGCGATACTGGCGAGGAGGCAGAACGCCGTGATCAGCTCAAGCCAGGGGAGGAGCATGGCAGCGGCAAGGCCGAGTGGCGCGGTGACCAGTTCATAGTCGTAGACGGTTGAGAGGAAGTCGTAGGGTTGGCGGAGCTTGGCCAGGGCGCTCCAGAGGAGAATGGCGCCCAAGGCGAGGCGGATGATGAACAAAGCGGCACGGCCGGTGAAAGCAGCGGGGGAGGTTGTGAGGGATGGAGGCATTGGGCCAGATCCGGGATAGCGAGGTTATTTGGGTTTGGACGATTGCGTCCACTCTTGCCAGCCGGCCCGCAGGATATTGAGATGCGTGTAGCCGTCTTTGGCAAGCGCCGCGGCGAGGATGCGGGCATAGGGGCATCCGAGGCTCTGGCAATAAACGATGATGGGGGTATTTTTCGGGAGATTTGCCAGGATTGATCGTCGCAGGTCGGGGGGCGAGGAGAAGGGGACGTTGATGGCGCCGGGGACGTGACCGAGGTTGTAGTCATGGGGCAGCCTGGCATCGATGAATGTGGCTTTTGCCTGGCGGTGAATCGCGAGAGCCTGGGAGAGGCTGAGTTTGGGGAGGAAGGCTGTCTGGTTGGCCTCCTGGATATCGGATACGAGATGTTGGTTGCGCAAGAAGCCATCATCCGCGGCGAGGTTGTGGGCGAACGAGGCGAGGCAGGCGAGGCAAAGAATGGCGGCGGATTGCCGAAGGGACATCCAGGCTGGTCTTGTCACGCGTGAGGTGCGGGGACGCAGGGGACGGGAGAACTTGCAGGCGACAGCGGCGGCCATAGCAAGGGCCAGATAGGCGAAGGTTTTCCATTGCATCGGCGAGAAGAGGGATGTTTCGTTAATGGGAGTGGCGGAGAGGACGAGACCGGTGCCGTCGCATCGCGCGGCAAGGTCGTTAAGGGGAAGGGAAGCGGTGCCGGAGGTCGGGTCGAGGATGACGGCGTGTTCGTGTCGGATGCCCAGGAAGAGGACGTAGTGGTTGAAGGTTCGTGTGCGAAGGGAAGCCTTTGCGTGGAGGACGACGGGATGGGGGCACTGGCGGAGGAAATCGGCGCCGAGGTTCATGGCGGGCAAGGCGTAAAGTCCGTGGTCTTTGGCGGCCTTTTCGAGTTCGGTGAGGGAACTGCCGAGGGAACAGCCGATATACTCGGGCTTGACAAGGTGATTGAACGGGATTTCGTGATGCAGCAGCAGCGACGCCGCGTATAGGCAATACACTCCGCAATAGGGAGGGAGGGCCGGGTCTGTGGAGATGGACTGGGTGGTGGATGGGGTCGGGCTGGCGGGCGAGTCGGTGGCGATTGTGGGCGAGGAGAATACGGCGAGCAAGGCCGCCATCGCGAGGAACAGTGGGGGGCGAAGGCGGGGGTTGTGGCGGCTGCGGGTGGATGGTGTGGGTTCAGGCAATTTTCCTCCTTGCCAGGGCGTACCCGGCGCCGACGATGGTGGCGGCGAGGGCTGCCGCGGCGACGGCAATCCAGACATTTGTGGAGTTGTGGGGGAGAGCGGTTGGGGTTGTGGCATTGTCGGGCTGCGGTATCTGGCCGGCCGTTGCCGACTGCTGATAGGCGTCGATTTCGCTGCGTAGTGCGGCGGTGGTTTTTGCGTCGACGAACGGCACGGGTTGGCCGTCCTGCCAGACGTACAACGGGCCTCCAGAGTTGGGGCCGTCGTCGAGGCGCACGCGTGTGCCATCGGCGATTCCCTTAAACGTGAAGAGTGCCGGCTCAAGGAACTTGGGATCGGGGTCGATGCTGGTGCGCGTGACGACGACGGTTTCGGAGAGATCGGCGTAACCTGCTTGCTCAGGCGACTGCATGACGGATTGAGTTTGGAGCCGGCCTCTGGTTACGAAGATGCGGCCGGCCTGCTCCTGGAACTCGGCCTGGTCGAAGACCGCCTTGAAGCTTTTGTATCGTTGGCCACGCGAGGATTTTTGGTGGACGATGAACTTGGCGAGGTTGTGTCCTTTGGAGGGTGCGATCCAGATCTGGAGATCGAGGGATGGGGTTGTTGCTTCGAGGACGCGGCACTGGACGCCGTTGATCTGTTCGGGTAGTGGCCGGAGGGTGGCGTCAAGTTGGCGTGCGAGGTTGAAGACGGAGACATCGCCGGCGTCTCCAGCTCGAAGGCGTCCTTCCAGGAATGCACCGGCGCTTGAATCAGAGCGGGATGCGGCTCGGAGCATATCCACGCGCTGGGGTGTGGTGGAGATCATTGCCGAGAGGCCGGGTATGTAGGTGACGAATTGGTTGTCGGCGAGGATAGTCTCGAAGAGGGTGGTTGACTTGGGTGTTCCGTCGGCATTTAAGACGGTAATTGTATCTTTGATATGTATTTTGCCGGTGCCGGAGAGGTAGTGCCGGACGTCGTGGTCGGTTTCGGCGTGCTGTCCCGCGCGATCGGACCACTGGCAGCGAGCCTTGAGTGCCACCGCGCTGTTGTCGATCCATGCGGTGGCCTTTTCCGCCTGGGAGAGGATTGCCTCGGCGTCGGGGGAGATGGCGTAGGCTGGCGCGAGCATGAAGGCGTGGAGGGAGGTGATCGCAGCCAAGGCGAGGAGGACGATCGGGCTGCTTGGACGGGGCAGAGGGCGGGACGACCTTGCTGTGGGCCCTAGACCGAACGCGAGATACGTGAGACGTGAGTCAGCTATTGATGACATGATAGCCTCTGGATCACCCACTGAGGAGCGACCCCCGTAATGGCAGATTGGGGTGGCGAACTAGGCGAGCGGAGTCGCTGGCTCGGCCGTGGACTCGATGTGCCGATTGTCGAAGAAGCGTCACTCATATGGCTGGCCCGCACTTTTTGTCCCAGAGCACGCAGCCAGCCAGCTGGCAAGAGCCCAGACGATCATCCAGGCAGCAGAGCCCGTTTGCGGGCAATGGATACAGGCAGTAGGTTGGAAACAGATTAGCGCAGCCCGGGCCTCCGCAGTTGTACTTAGCAGGGTTGGGCGCGATGCTGCAGCTGGTGCCGTTTCCTCCGACGATTTGTGCGCCCCAACTTCGCGTGTTGTGGGGGACGGTTGCCAGCATGGACACCGTGATGGTCACGGCGATGGCCAAGGCCGTTGGAACGGCCTTGCAGAATTGATCGATCATCAGAATCTCCTTTCCCGTCAAGAGACGCGTTGCTTGAAACGGCACTGCGCTACCCTGGAGATGTGTCGATCAATTCCGTCAGGCGGGGCACAACGCGGGCTAGGAGCTCGCATCGGCCATCGCTTGCGAGAGTTCCGCGAGCATGGATTCCCACGCCTGGTCAATGCCGTAGCGTGAGCGCCAGTCGGCCAGCGTCTTTTTGGCACTGTCGAATTGCCGAAGCCGGATGTGCGTGTTCACCAGCATGCAGAACGCCGCGCGCGAATGCTCGCAATTGATCGAACACACCGCCTTGAAATGGGGCTGGGCTTCTTGCAGTCGCTTGGCGGCGCTGAGGAAGTATCCGAGCACCCAATGCATTTCGTAGATATCGGAGGCCTCGAGCGCGCCGAGGTCGCCGGCCTTGTCGTGGTCGGCCTGGACCTGAAGGATTGCGTTGGCCGCCTGTTCAAAAAGTTGCTGATAGAAGAGCATCTCGGCGTGGAGGTATGCGGCTCGCCGAGCCTCGGGGCTGAGGGGGGTGTTGAGTCGCATGGCCAAGGCGAAGCGTTTGGCCATGGTGGCGTGGTCTTTGAGTCGCCAGAGCGCCTTGGTCTGGTCAAGGAGGTTGAGCAGTGGCTGAGCGTCGGGACTGCCCGGAGGAGTGTTCTGGAACTGTTGCTCGGCCTTGTCGATCCCGGCGCGATACCAGCAAGCAGCCAGGGCGTCGGTCTCGAGAAAACTGAAAGCGCGACCGAGGTCGAGAAGCACCTCGGAAGAGAGAGAGCAGTTAGCCAACAGGGGTTGCAGGGCGTTGACCTCGGCCGGCTCGGCAAGCCGGCCCAAGGCGAAGCGATGCTGCCTGGACTGGAGCCATCGCAGTAAAGCGAGATCGGCGTCGGACTGCGACAGCTTTGTTTGAGCCAAAACAAACGGATTGGGAGGGGGCGTGTAGTTGCGTTCTCGTCGCTGCATGCATCCCGAGGGATCGCGGGGCGGGGCGTGTTCGATGCCATGTTCGTAGAAATCCGCCAGGAGCATGATGGGCATGTCGATCGGGCGATGGGCAGGATTCAGCAATGAATGTTGGGCGGGCGAGACATCTGAAGGATTACGGAGAAGGGAGACGACGAGCCAAGTGAGCAGCACGAAACCGAGCCCCGCACTGCAGATCAAGCACGCCAAACGGCCCCGCTTTATACGGCCGTCGTTCCCCATAACGACTCCGGCGAAGGTATCTCCACGACGAGTTGCATGAGAGCAACTCAAAACAGGCGAGCAACAAGTATAAAATCGGGAAGTGAGTTGTCAAGGGAGCGAGCTGAGAAATGTGGTGCATTTTTCTGAGGGACAGGCTCGGCATGAGAGGTCTTGAGGAATGGGCGAGCACGGGCAAATGGGTAGGCGGAGGGAGGGGGCAGGTGTCGGGGGTGAAAGGTCGCGTCGGATCGGGTATGTTTGGGGGGAATGCGGCAGATGGAAGATTTGGTGAAGTCTGAGAGCGGGTGGCGACACCGGCAGGAATGGGCGCGCGTACAGGAACTGGGGTTGATCCTGGTCATCGTGATCCTGGCGGGCCTGCTGACGGTTTTTGGCGGGTCGATGACCGATCGCGCGGGGAACACGGTCAACAACTTCTTCCGGTCGGAGAATCTGCTGGGCGGGATTCTGACGCCCATGGCGACGTATGGGATTATGGCGGTGGGGGTGACGTTTGTGATCATTGCGGGCGGGATTGACATTTCGGTGGGGGCGGTGTTCGCGTTGGCGGCGCTGGGGGCGGTTGGGGTGTTGCAGGAATTGGGTGTTGAGTCGAGCGCGTGGGTGACGATTCCGGTGGGATTTGTGGTAGCGGGTGGCATTGGCTTGTTGTGTGGATTGCTGAACGGCGCGATTGTGGTGGGGTTGCGCATGCATCCGTTCATTGTGACGCTTGGGACGATGAGTATTTTCAGGGGGATCTGCAATGTGGCGGTGACGCTGAAGACGTTGCCTTCGCCGGGCAAGAAGGTGCCGGATTCGTACACGCTGGGTTTTTTTCAGTGGCACCCGGAGGGGTATGGGAGTCTGCTGCCGGTGCCGATGCTGATGATGTTGGGATGCGTAGCGGCGGGGTGGTTTTATTTGCGGTTGATGGTGGCGGGGCGAGAGAACTATGCGATTGGCGGGAACGAGGAGGCGGCGAGGTTCAGCGGGATACGAGTGAACGGGGTGAAGCTGCGGGTTTACGCTCTTTCGGGGCTGGCGGCCGGGGTAGCGGGGATGGTGTACGCGGGGTATTACGGGTCGGCTTCGAGCAACACCGGAGAGGGTTGGGAGCTGATGGTGATTGCGGCAGCGGTGGTTGGTGGAGCGAGCTTGAGTGGTGGGCGTGGGACGGCGTTGGGGGCGCTGCTGGGGACGCTGGTGATCCGTCTGATTGAGAATGGGATTTACATCATGCAATACGATCAGCAGTACAGCAAGATCATCGTGGGGGCGGCGATCATTGTGGCGGTGGGGGTGGATCGGTTGTCGGAGTACATGAGCCGGCGGAGGCGTAGTTAGCCGTTGATGGAGACACGGAGGAGGCGGTGGAGATTTGGATGGCGAATCTCGCAGATCGAATGGATGGCGTGTGACGAAATTCGAATGACGAGTCAATAGCTTGATGATGAGTGGTTTCATGGGAGTGAACATGAGCAATCGTATTTGGCGTGTGGCGTTGATGGTGGTGGCGATGGGATTGTTGGCGGGGTGCAAGGAGGAGGCGAAGTCGCCGCAGAGTGGGGGGAAGAGGAAGGTGAAGATCGGGTTTGTGGCCAAGAGCCAGAGCAACACGGTGTTTCAGGTGGCGCACGCCGGAGCGAAGGCGGCGGCGAAGAACCTTGGGGAGAAGCACAACGCGGAGATCGAGGTGGACATTCGGACGCCGCCGGCCGAGGACGCGGTGAAGCAGGCGGAGGCGGTGGACTCGCTGGTGCGGGCCGGAGCTGCGGGGATTGCGGTGGCGTGCAGCGACGCGGGGCCGTTGACGCCGGCGATCAACCGAGCGGTGGATGCGGGGGTGGCGGTGATGTGTTTTGACTCTGATGCGCCGGCGAGCAAGCGGTTTGCCTACTACGGGACTGACGACATTTCTTGCGGAGAGAAAGTGATGTCGCTGCTGGCGAGGGAGATGGGGGGGAAGGGGACGGTGGCGATTCTGGCGGGGAACGCCAGCGCGCCGAATCTTCAGAAGCGAGTGGAAGGCGTACGACGGGAACTCAAGAAGCATCCGGAGATCAAGGAACTGAATGAGGGGAAGGGGGTATTTTACCACCCCGAGACGCCTTCCGACGCGGCGGAGGCCTGGAAGCAGGCGACGCGGACGAATCCGTCGATAACGGGTTGGGCGCTGGTGGGGGGGTGGCCTTTGTTTGTGAAGGGTGCGGTGGATTGGGACCCGGCGAAGATCAAGGTGGTGGCGGTGGATGCGTTGCCGGCGCAGCTGGAGTATCTGGAGAGCGGCGCGGTGCAGATGCTGCTGGCGCAGGACTGTTACGGGTGGGGGACGAAGTCGGTGGAGATTCTGATGGAGAAGATCATCAACAACAAAGAGCCGGCGGGTGGGAAGGTGATTGATCCGCTCAAGGAGGTGACGAAGGCGAACGCGAAGGAGGTTGGCGGTATGTGGACGGAGTGGTTGGGGGGGAAATGACGCAGCGGGAATGTCTGGAGACTGACGAATGCCCGGCTTGTGATGAGAATGCGGGTGAGTGGGTATTCGTCGGCAGACATTGACCGAGCGCGGAGCATACGGCGTCAGGCATTTGCGGAGATTGTGAGCGAAACGTTCATTGAATTTCGGTCTGTTGGCAAGCGATTTGGCGGTGTTGTGGCGCTGTCGGGGGTGTCGTTTTCGATTGGGAGGGGGGAGGTGCATGCGCTGATGGGGGAGAATGGTGCGGGGAAGTCCACGCTGGGGAAGATCCTATGCGGGATTCATCGGGCGGACGAGGGTGGGATTGTGATTGGGGGCCAGGCGGTCGGCTTTCGGTCGCCGGCGGACGCCAAGGCTGCTGGGGTGGGGATGGTGCATCAGGAGTTGGCGTTTTGTCCGGACCTGAGCGTGGCGGAGAATCTGTGCATGGGGCGGTGGCCTGGGAGGTGGGGGATGGTGGATCGTCGCGGGATGCGGGAGGAGGCGGGGAGACTGCTGGGGCAGATTGGGGTTGAGATGGATGTGGGGCGGATGATGCGGGAGCTGACGACGGGGCAGGAGCAGCTTGTGCAGATAGCGGCGGCGGTGGGGACGGGGGCGCGGGTGTTGGTGTTTGACGAGCCGACGAGTTCGCTGTCGGAGGCGGAGGCGGGTCGGCTGTTTGAGTTGATTGAGAGTTTGCGGGGGAAGGGGGTGACGGTCATTTATGTATCGCATCGGTTGCCGGAGGTGAGGCGGCTTTGCGATCGGGTGAGCGTGCTTCGGGATGGGAGATATGTGGGGACTTTGGAGCGGGCGGAGGCGACGGAGGAGCGAATAGTGAGGATGATGATCGGGCGGGACGTGGATTTGTCGCTGGGTGGGGAGCGGGCGAAGGGGAGCGGGGAGGCGATGTTGCGGGTGAAGGGGCTCTCGTCGGCGAAGAAGTTTGAGGGTGTGAGTTTTGAGGTGAAGGCGGGGGAGATTGTGGGGT
>CAYVKG010000126.1:0-10653 GCA_964451955.1 uncultured Tepidisphaeraceae bacterium | reverse complement strand
GGTTGAAGGTGGTGGCAAGCCGCCAGGGATAGAGGCCCGGGGTGACGATGGGGTTATCGGGATGGCGCGTGAAGTGGATCATGGCATTCTCGGCTTTGGATTGTTGGTTTTTGATTTTAGAGAGTGGATCCTCGGATGGAAGTGTGGGAGCAGAGTGGGAAAACGGGTGGCGGGGGTGGTGAAGAAGGGAGGGTAGCGTCGGGGTGAGCGAATGTGGGCGAGTGGGCGAGGGGCCACGGTGGGATTGAGGACGGCTGCGGGGCGGAACGTGTATTGCAGAAAATGACTGAAAAAAACGATTGCACAGAGGCTCTGATGGACTTGACAGGGGCGGATGAGGGCGGGAGGATGCGGGCGGCGGTTGGGTCGGTGCGTGGGTGACTGTGGAATAGAGAGGAGTGCAACATGTCGTATGAAGGCCGATGCTGTGGCGGGCGATGTGGGTACACGAGTGCGGAGGCGATGAGCCGGCGGGCCTTCATGGGACGAGTGGCGACGGGGACGGTGGCGATTGCGTTGGCCGGCGAGATGGCATTGGCGGAGAACGGGGACGAGGTGATGGCGGTAGCGGCGCCGGTGGCAAGGGGGGCAAAGGCGTATGCGATGACGAGGCCCCGGGTGTATCGGGGGAGGAATCTGGAGGCGGTGGCGATGCCGATCGGGGGTATAGGGACGGGGAGCATCTGGTTGAATGGTCGTGGGCAGCTTTCGGTATGGCAGATCTACAACAATCTGAATGAGACGCGAACGCCGGACAGTTTCTTTGCGATGAGCGTGAAGGAGGGTGAGGGACCGAGGGTGACGCGGGTGTTGCAGACGGCGAGCGAGGGGGGATTGAAGCCGATGGAGTCTGTGGAGTACGAGGGCGGGTATCCGATTGCGCGGTTGACGTTCAGGGATTCCGCGTTGCCTGTGGAGGTGTTGTTGGAGGGGATGAATCCGATGATTCCGTTGGACGCGGCGAACTCGTCGATACCGTGCGCGATATTCCGGGTGACGGCGAAGAACACGGGGAGCAAAGCGGTGGAGGTGGGTTTGTTCGCGTCATTGCAGAACGCGGTGGGAAGCGGCGGGGCCGGTGGGATCAGCGGGGTGAAGTTCGGGGGATACGGTGGGAATCGGAATCGGGTGTTGAGAGACGGGGGGATGGTTGCAGTGGCGATGGACAAGTCGGCGGACCCGGTAGCGACGGGGCCTGTGAAGGTGAGGACGGAGCGTGGGATGGAGGTGTCGGGTCCGGAGATGTATTGGATGGCGGGGGTATCGGATTTGACAGCGGAGACGGCGGGGCCGGTGGCGCGGGCAGCTGCGGAGGGGGGTGTGGTGTTGCTGGAAGGGGTTGGGGCGTTTTTTTTTGAGACGTTGGAGAAGTTCAGGGCAGCGGCGAGGGATTTTTCGTCGGTGGCGACGGTATTTGAGGATTTTGAGAACGGGTATGGGGGATGGAAGCTGACGGGGACGGCGTTTGGGGCGAGCCCATCGAAGGGGACGGAGCCATCGCAGCAGGTGGTGACGGGTTTCAATGGTCGGGCGTTGGTGAACACGTACCAGGGAGGGGACGGGCCGCAGGGGACGGCGACGTCGAGGGCATTCAAGATCGAGCGGCGGTACATCGGTTTTTTGATTGGCGGGGGCAGTCATCGGAACCAGACGTGCGTCAATTTGCGTGTGGGGGACCGGGTGGTGCGTACGGCGACGGGGAAGGATCGCGAGGCGTTGGAGGCTGCGAGTTGGGACGTTGGGGATTTGAGGGGTCAGGAGGCAGTGATCGAGATAGTGGATCGGAACTCGGGGCCATGGGGGCACATCAACGTAGATCAGATCATATTCAGTGACGTGCCGCCGGAGGGGTTGTTGAGCGGGAAGAGCAAGATTGGGGAAGCTGCGAAGGCGTTGGAGTTGGTGTTTACGGGGGCGGAGGAGGTGGAGAAGGCGGGTGAGGTGAGGTCGGAGTCGGTGAAGGATGCCGGGGTGGAGTGGAAAGTGGGACGGTACACGAAGTTGAAGGGATTCGGGGCTGGTGAGAAGGGGTATCGGGTGTTGGAGAAGACGGCGGAGGGAGAGGCGTTGGTGATAGAGGGGCCCTTGGGGAAGGGTCGGGTAATAATGGCGTTGGCGGGCAATCTGCCGTGGAGTTGGGGGAGCGCGATGATGGTGGCGTCGCGAGGGTTGCCGTTGAAGGCTGGAGAGCGGGTGGTGCCTGGGCATGTGGGATGGGGGACGATGGCGTTGGCGGCGATGAGCGAGAAGGCGGTGGGTTTGGCGGGTTGGACGGAGGCGGCGGAATGGGGTGATTTTGTTGGAGGCCGGCGGAATGGGGGTGCAGAGGAGGTGGTGAGTCCGGGTGGGCAGACGATAAACGGGGCGTTGGGCGTGCCGCTGAAGCTTGGTGCAGGGGAATCGGGGACAGTGACGTTTGCGATCACGTGGCATTTCCCGAACGTGCAGCGATTTGAGCACCGGGGGAATTATTACAGCCGGCGTTGGGCGGACGCGATGGCGGCGGCGCGGCATCTGGCGAGGAACCTGGAGGCGTTGTGGGGTCGCACGGTGCTGTATCACGAGACGGTGTACCAATCGAATTTGCCGGAGGAGTTTCTGGACGCGATGACGTCACAGAGCGTGATATTGCGGGGGCCAACGTGCTGGTGGTCGGAGGCGGGGTATTTTGCGGGTTTTGAGGGGAGTTACGGGTGTTGTCCGCTGAATTGCACGCACGTGTGGAATTATGCGCAGACGCATGCGCGGCTGTATCCGACGATTGGTCGGAACATGCGGATATCGAATTTTGTGACGTTTTTGCATGCGAGCGGAGAGACATCGCACCGGGAGCACACGCGTCATGAGGCATTCATAGACGGGCATTGCGCGTGCATAGAGGGGGCGCTTCGCGAGCATCAAATGAGCGTGGATCAGCGGTTTTTGGCGCAGATATGGCCTGGCGTGAAGAAGGCGGTGGATTGGTTGATTGGGGCGATCGACAAGGGGGGTGACGGGATGCCGCATGGTCATCAGTGGAACACGTATGACACGGCGGTATCGGGAGAGAACACGTTCATCGGGTCGCAGTATTTGGCGGCGTTGGCGGCTGGGGAAACGATGGCGAAGGTGATGAATGACGAGGAGTCGGCGAAGCGATGGAGGGCGGTGCGTGAGGCGGGGATGAAGAATCAGGACGAGAAGCTGTGGGATGGGGAGTATTACATTCAGAGGCCTGAGGCGCGGAGCGCGCGGGATTACAACACGGGTTGTCATGCGGACCAGTTGTTGGGGCAGTGGTGGGCGCACATGCTGGATTTGGGGTATTTGTACCCGCCGGCGAGGGTAAAGAAGGCGTTGGAGGCGGTGGCGAGGCACAATTACCGGGAGAACTTTGTGGGGTTCAAGCAGGTTCCGAGGCGGTACGTGCCGGACGATGAGGGGGGATTGATCATCTGCACGTGGCCGAAGGGTGGCAGGCCGAAGGAGTTTATTCTGTACGCGGACGAGATCTGGACGGGGATCGAGTATGCGGCGGCGGGCGGGATGGTGTATGAGGGTTTGATGGAGGAGGCGAGGAAGATAGTGAAGATGGCGAGGAGCCGATATGACGGACGTCGTCGGGACGGTTTGGATTCGGGTCCTGGTGGGAATCCGTTTAACGAGTTGGAGTGCGGGAAGTTTTATGCGCGGGCGATGAGTTCGTGGTCGTTGTTGATAGCGAGCCAGGGGTTGGTGCTGGATGGGCCGAGGGGCATATTGGGATTTCGGCCGAAATGGCAGCCTGAGGATCACCGGTCATTTTTCACGGGTCCGGAGGGGTGGGGTTTGTTTGTGCAGGAGCGGAAGGCCGGTGAGCAGACGGAGCGGATTGAGGTGAGGCATGGGCGGCTGCGATTGAAGGAGATGGTGTTTGAGTTGCCTGGGGAGGGATCGGCGAAAGCGACGGTGACGATTGGGGGTGAGGCGGCGGGTGTGGTGGTGAAGCAGGCTGGGCGAGGCATTCGGTTGGTGTTGGAGAAGGAGGCTGTAGTGTCGGAGGGGTCCGCAGTGGAGGTGAGGCTGGGTTGGGGGTGAGGGGGAGGATCAGGGATGTCTGGGTGAGGCCGATGAGGGAGGTTGGAGGTGGCGTTGGAGCCAGGAGAGGAGGGTAGAGTAGAAGGGGTGGCGAGCATGTTGTTCGCGCCAAGGGGAGTGACCGGATAGGGGGAGAAGGTGGTATTGGATATGGGGGATGTATTGGCGGAGGGTATTGAAGATCATGGAGCCGGGGTGGGGGTCGTATTGGCCGTGGAGCATGAGGACGGGAGAGGTGATATTGGAGAAGGCGGCGGGGTAGAGGCCTTGGGACTGGAGGCGGAGCATATCGTTCCAGGTCTGGCTGTGGGCATCAAAGTCGAAATGGGCAGGGTCGGGGTCGGAGGGATCGGGGATGGGGTCCAAGTCGTAGAGGTGTCGGGTGAGCTGGTAGTAGTTGGCGAGGCGAGCGGCGGGGTCGTTGTGGAATTCGGCGGCGAGGTTGTCGAGTTGTTGTCGGAGGGATGGGGATTGGTTGATGCGATGCTGGAGGGTGGCGTTGAGTTGTTGACGGGAGGGCAGGTCGAAGGTGCCGCAGGAGACGAGGACGATGGGTCCGGGTGATTGGGGATGTGCGGCGGCGTAGGCAAGGGCGAGCATGGCGCCCCAGGAGATGCCGACGAGTGCGGGTTTGGAGGGGGCGTCATGGGAGGTGATGAACTGGTGGAGGTCGGCGACGTGGGTGGCAACGGTGAGTGGTGGAGAGGACAGTTCGGAGGGTCGTTGGAAGGGTTCGAGGACGTGGAAGGCGTGGGCGAGTTCGAGGGCAATTGGCGCGGCGGAGCCTGGAGCGCCCGGTCCGCCGTGGAGGACGATAGTGGTGCTGGGGGAGGAGCCGTATTGGCGGAAGGTGAGCATGGATGGGATGACGGAGGAGGAATGAAGCGTGGGGTGGATCAGCGGCGTTGGCGTAGGGTTGGGGGATTGCGGGTGGTTCTGGGGCGGGGAGGGGCGAGGGTTTCCGGGGGAATGGGGAGTGGATCGACGAGGAGGAGTTCAGGGATCCATTTTTTCATGACGTTCCACCAGAGGATTTCGTCGGTGGGGATGGGTGTGAGGAGTTTGCCGGTTTTGGCGAGAGGTCCATCGACGGCGCGGCCATCGAGGGTCCAGCCGGAGTCGGTGTCGAGATCGACGAGTGCGGCGGATTTTCGGCGGGTGTCGGTATTGGGCTTGAACTTGAGGGTAAGGTCATCGACGCGGCGGTCGAAGACGCGGAGGCGTTGGGAGGGTTGTTCGCGGAAGATGAGGATGGGGGTATTGGCGAGGGTGATGTTGGCGGGTTTTTCCGGGGCGGCGCTGGGGAGGAAGGCGACGGGTTGCGTGGTGGCGATGATGGAGACGATGGTATCGGGTTGAGGCGAATCGGCGAGTGGTCGGAGGGGTGAGGAGGGAATTTTGGAGGGGGAGGCGGCGGCGTGCGGCGCCATGACGAGGGTAGAGGGATGCGCGGCAAGCCATTCTCGCCAGGGGAGTTTCCGGGTTGGGATGGGCGTGGAGAAGCCTTTGGGTTTCAGTGAATCGGGGGTAAGGCCGGTGATACCGTTGATGAACTGGCCGAGCTTGGCGTTGTAGAGAAGGAGGGCATTTGCGGGCATGGAGACGATCTGGAGGTCGCGGGGGTAGAGTTCGTGGTTGACGTAGAAAGCGAGGGCGCGGTTGGCGAAGGCGTTCCAGATGAGGATCATTCTTTTATCGTGTTCCTGCTGGAAGACGACTGGGGCGGCGTAGATGGCGTAGTAGGGGTAGGCGTAGGTGTTTCCTTCGAAGGTGAGTCCGACGACGAAGTCTTCGGGGGCCAGAAAGGAGGCGGCGGAGGCGGGGAGGAATGTGGGATTGTCGAGGATGGCGAAGCGGTGGAAGGGGTTGGTGTGGTATCGGTGCACAAAGAGTGCGAGGATGGGTCCGAGGCCGATGAGCCACCAGGCGCGGCGTTTCCCTGCGACGACAAGGGCAATGAGTGCGAGGCAGAGGAGGATGGCGAGGGTAGCGAGGGGCCATTCGAGGCGACGGGCAAGAAGGATAAAGGCGAACCCGTGGGAATAATGGGCCCATGCGGGGTGTGTGCCATAGGCGACGATGGCGGAAGCGGATGCGGCGAGAAAGAGGAGGACGAGCGGCAGAACCACGGTGAAAAGGATAGCCTGATGGCTGGGAGAAATCGAGCGAGCGGGTTTGGAGGGGAGGGGTGCGATGGCAACGGAGGGTGAGTGGGGTAGTATGTGTTACCATGTCGGTGGTAGCAGCCGTCAAGCAGTTGAGCAAGATATACCGCAAGCCCGGAACGAATGTGGAGGTGGCGGCGTTGCGGTCGATCGACATTGATTTTGAGGAGGGGGAATACACGGCGATCATGGGCGCCAGCGGTTCCGGGAAGAGCACGCTGTTGAACATTCTGGGGTGTTTGGATCGTCCGACGAGCGGTCGGTACTTGCTGGGAGGGGATGACATCAGCGTGATGGAGGACGATCTGTTATCGGAGATTCGGAGCCGGCGGATCGGTTTTGTATTTCAGAATTTCAATTTGATACAGCAGTTGACGGTGTTGGAGAACCTGGAGGTACCGATGTTTTATCTGGGGGTTTCGCCGGCGGAGCGTCGTCGGCGGGCGATCGGGATGGCGGAGCGTGTGGGTCTGGCGGAGCGGTTGGATCACCGGCCGATGCAGTTATCGGGAGGCCAGCAGCAGCGGGTGTGCATCGCCAGGGCGATGATGAATGACCCGCTAATTCTGCTGGCGGATGAACCGACGGGGGCGTTGGACAGCAAGACGGGGCAGGCGATTCTGGAGTTGTTTGATGACCTGGTGGCGAGCGGTCGGACGATATTGCTGGTAACCCACGATCCGTCGGTGGCGCATCGGTGTCACCGGGTGATTCATTTGCACGACGGGGGCATTGCGCGGGACGAGCGGAAGGTGAGGGGTGAGGCGGTTGGGGTTGGGGGATGAAGGCGGGATTGCATTCCCGGAGGCGGGAGGCTTCAATCTGGGGGTATGTTGTCTCGGAGGCGAAAGGTTCAGGACAGGCCGAGGTACGACGCGATTCATCGGTCGGTATTGACGGGTTTGTTGGCGAATATCGGTCAGAAGGGGGAGGGGCATGAGTACACGGGGGCGAGGGGGACGAAGTTCAACATCTTTCCGGGGTCGGCGTTGTTCGGGGTGGAGCCGGAGTGGGTGGTGTCGGCGGAGTTGGTGGAGACGACGCGGCTGTATGCGAGGACGGTGGGGAAGATCCAGCCGGAGTGGGTGGAGCGGATCGCGGAGCACCTGGTGAAGCGGACGTACTCGGAGCCGCACTGGAACGCGGAGACGGCACACGTGATGGCGTACGAGAAGGTGACGCTGTACGGGCTGACGATCATTCCGCAGCGGACGGTACACTATGGTCCGATTGATCCGAAGGGATCGCGGGAGTTATTCATCCAGCGCGCGTTGGTGGAGGGTGATTACCGGACGGACGCGCCGTTCTTCAGACATAACCAGAGGTTGATCGACGAGATTCAGGCGTTGGAGGCGAAGAGCCGGCAGCGGGACGTGCTGGTGGATCACGGGGTGCGGTTTGACTTTTACAACGCACGGATTCCGGCGGGGATTTACAACGGGCCGTTGTTTGAGAAATGGCGTAGGCAGATTGAGCGGCACAATCCCAAGGCGTTGTTCATGAGTCGGCGGGACTTGATGTTGCACGGCGCGGCGGGTGTGACACAGGAGCAGTATCCGGACTATCTGGTGGTGAACGGGTTGCGGCTGCCGCTGGAGTATCATTTGGAGGTTGGGCATCCCGCGGACGGGGTGACGGTGACGGTGCCGCTGGCGGCATTGAACCAGCTGCCGGCGGAGCGTTTTGAGTGGTTGGTGCCGGGATTGCTGACGGAGAAGATGACGGCGTTGATCAAGTCGTTGCCGAAGAGCATGCGAGTGAATTTCGTGCCTGCGCCTGATGTTGCGCAGGCGGCGTTTGAGGTTTTGCGGCCCGGGGACGGATCGCTGCTGGAGGCGCTGGCGATGTACCTTGGGAAGCGTTCGGGAACGGCGGTTGCGGTGGAGGCGTTTGATCCGACGACGCTGTTGGATCATCTGCACATGAATTTTCGGGTGGTGGATGAGGCGGGGAAGGTCGTGGCGATGGGGCGGGATCTCGGGCAGATCAGGGAGAAGCTCGGCGTGCAGGTGAAGGCGACGTTTGAGCAGATGCCGCACCCGGAGTACCAGCGGGATGAGATAACGGAGTGGGATTTCGGGGATTTGCCGGAGTCGATTGGGGTGAAGCGGCACGGGATGTCGCTGAAGGCGTGGCCAGCGTTGGTGGACAACGGGAAGAGCGTGTCGCTGAGATTGATGGACTCGCCGGAGGCAGCACGGGCAAGTCACCGGGCGGGTTTGGGGCGGCTGTTTCTGATGCAACTGGGGGATGAGGTTCGGTATTTTTCGGGGAACATACCGGGCTTTTCGGAGATGTCGCTGCACTACGCGACGCTGGGATCGAGCAAGGACCTGAAGGAGGATCTTGTGGGGGAGACGATCAACCGTGTGTTTCTGGGAGACGCGGAGGTACGAACGCACGTGGAGTTTGAGTTGCGTTTGGCGGCGGGAAGGCGGCACCGGTTGCTGGAGGTTGGGGCAGAGGTTGCGGAGTTGGCGAGGCGGATCTTGTCGGAGTATCACGCGGTGGCGTTGCTGCTGGGGCGTAAGGTGATTGGGGCGTGGGGTCCGGCGATAGCGGACATCAAGGATCAATTGGCGCATCTGATGCCGAAGGGTTTTTTGACGACGACGCCGGACGTGTGGCTGTCGCATTTTCCGAGGTATTTGAAAGCGATCCAGGTGCGTATCGGGAAGTTGACGACGTCGGGTCACACGCGGGACGCGCAGCACATGGCGGAGGTGATGCCGTTGTGGCAGGCGTACTTGGCGCAGGCGAAGAAGGCGGCGGCGCAGAAGATGTATGATGCGAACCTGGAGCAATTCCGGTGGATGGTGGAGGAGTTGCGGGTATCGCTGTTTGCGCAGGAATTGAAGACGTCGATCCCGGTGTCGGTGAAGCGTCTGGAGAAGCAGTGGGAGTTGGTGCGGAAGTAATCGGGGGGGGTGGGGCGGGGGAAAAACGAGAAGCCCCGGAGGGAGGTCCGGGGCTGTTGTTGGGCGGAAAGGGGATGCGGGTCAGGCGGCGTGGTTGCCGAGGAGGTTTTTGAGGCGTGCTTCGAGAGGGGGGTGAGTGGCGAAGAGGTTTGCCATGGATTCCATCGCGTTGAGGGGTTCGGCGATGAACATGGAATTGAAGGAGGGGTTAACGGGGAGGGGGATGCGTTGGGAGTAGGCGTGGATTTTTTGGAGGGCGTTGGCGAGGGGGAGTGGGTCGCCGAGGATCTGGGCGCCTGCGGTGTCGGCGGCGTACTCGCGTTGTCGTGAGATAGCGGCCTGGACGAGGGCAGCGGCGATGGGGCCGAGGATGAGGAAGAGGAGGCCGAGGAGCGGATTGGCGTTGCCGTCGTCGTCGTCGTGGTGTCGGCTGCCGAACATGAACATGTAACCGAGGACGGAGATGGCGCCTGCGAGTGTAGCGGCGACGGTCTGGAGGAGAATGTCGCGGTGCTGGACGTGAGCGAGTTCGTGGGCCATGACGCCTGCGACCTCGTCGCGGTCGAGCATTTGCAGGAGGCCCTGGGTGGCGCAGACGGCGGCGTGTTTTGGGGAACGGCCTGTGGCGAAGGCATTAGGGGCGGCGGCGGGAGAGACGTAGACGCGGGGCATGGGAAGGCCGGCGCGGATGGCGAGGGCCTGGACGATTTTGTGGAGTTCGTGGTCGGGTCCGACCTCCTGGGCATGCATGGACGCAAGGGCGATCTTGTCGGAGAAGAAATAGCCGAAGAGGTTCATGACGGCGGCGACGATGATCGCGGGGATGATTCCGCGGTCGCCGGCGATTGCGTAGCCCCCGCCGAGGACGATGGCGGTGAGGACCGCGAAAAGCATTCCGGTTTTTAAAGCGTTGACGAACATGGTTTTACCTCCGATACAGTTCTCCTTTCGGTTGTTTTTACCACCAGATAATACGCTCGTCGATGGCGGAAGCGATTAGAAACGGGAGGAGGAATTGGAATCGGCTTGGAGGTCAGGTTTGGAGGGTGCGGTTAAGTTTTTTCTGGACGGAATCGATTTTGGAGGTGAGGGCGGAGGGGTGGTTTTTCCGGGCGTCGATTTTGATGGTACAGGAGATGCGGTTGCAGTCTTGGGCGAGGTCGTCGTAGCACTGCTGGATGACGGCCATGACTTGTGGCCAGGTCCCTTCGATGCAGGTTCCGAGGGGTCCGAGTTTATAGGGCAAGCCGGACTTATCGACGATGTCGAGTGCGCGAGCGACGTACGCGGAGACGGATTCGCCTTTGTCCATGGGAAAGATGCTGAATTCGGCCAAGACCATGAGTGGTTCCTTTGTTGGTGGTTGGTTGTCGGTGGTCAGTCGTTGGAGATGTATTATAGGCGGGAGGTTGGGCAGGCGCGTGTATAATGGGTGAGGCGGGTGATGGCGGTTGGAGGTGTGGCATGCGGAATGCGGTGATTCTGGTGGTTGTGGGGTTGGCGGGGGTGTGTTG
>CAYVKG010000125.1:0-10790 GCA_964451955.1 uncultured Tepidisphaeraceae bacterium | reverse complement strand
AAGCTGGCCGAAGACACGCCGAAGGGGATCATTAACAACCCGATGGTTAAGGAAGCCTACCTAGGCGACACATTTCGCGGGGACGAGTTTGGCTGATCGCCAGCGGGCTATGGCGGACTTGTTCGTCGAACGCCAGGCCGCTCCTGTATACTGTATTGACAGTCCGTTGGGGCGCGAAAGACCGGAGGACCCATGAACATGCTTGGGATTGAGCGTGGCGTGGTGGCGGCGGTGGTTGGGCTGGCATTGCTGCCTGCGGCCCTGCTCGCGCGGCCGGCGGCTACGCAGCCGCAGACGAGGCAGACCGCGAAGGTAACGGAGGCAGCAGAGGGGATGCTGAGGGAGTTGACGGCGGCCTACGGCAAGCTGACGTCGATCGAGCTGTCGGGCCGGGTGACCCTGACGGTCGAGAGTGGGGAGGATAAGCGAGTTCACGAGGCGGCGTTTTTCAGTCCGTATCAGGCGCCGAACTGTTTTCGGCAGGAGATTAAGGACCAGCCACTGCTGGGATGCGATGGGAAGAAGCTGTACGCGTATTTGCAGCGGCAGGGCGCCTACGTGCAGGAGGATGCACCGGCGGGGAAGTTCGTGTTTAACCAGTTGCCGGCGGAGGTGGCCGCCGTTCTGCCGACGCAGAATCCATCTCTGGCGATGGCGTTGTCGCGCGATCCGGCTCTGGAGTTGAAGGAGATGGCGACGGAGATAACGACGGCAGGGACAACGGAGATAGACGGTCGATTCTATCAGGTGCTGAGCCTGATGGTTGGCAGCGACAGGAGCGAGTTGCGGTTGCTGATTGATCCACAGACAGGACTGATCAGGCGGGCTGTGATGGACATGAAGGGTGTGCTTGCGCGGCAGGGTCGGCCGGACATCAAGTCGGCGATCTACGTGGTGGACTATGAGACGATCAAGCCCGACGCCGCATTGAAGGCGGAGGCGTTTGCCTGGTTGCCGCCGGAGGGGACGAGGCAACGGGTTGGGGCCGTCAAAGGAGGCGAGAAGGTTGGGGCGGAACGTGATGACACATCGGACGCGGCAGCACTGGTGGGGCAACCGGCGCCGGACTTTGCGCTCAAGGATTTGGCGGGGCAAACGGTGAGCCTCTCGAAGGCCAAGGGGGCGGTGGTGGTGCTCGATTTCTGGGCAAGCTGGTGCGGGCCCTGCGTGGCAGGTTTGCCGCGGCTAGACAAACTGCAGCGGGACTACGCCGGCAAAGGTGTGAAGGTCTACGCCATTAATCTCCGGGAGAACAAGAAGGAGGCGGCGGACTTTGCGGCGGCCAATAACCTGAGGCTGGCGATCCTATTGGACCCGGACGGGGAGGTTGCCAAGCAGTACCGGGTTGAAGGGATTCCGCAGACGGTGATTATCGGGAGAGACGGGGTGGTGAGGAAGGTCATTGTGGGATTTGACCCGGACGCGGATGCCGGGGTACGGCAATTCATCGACGAGATGCTTGAGGAGGCGGAGTTTGGCGGCAAGGGGCCGGGGTAGGTTGCCGGGCGCAACTGTAGCGGTGGTTCCCGGTTGCGACGCGTTGATTCGGACCAAATTTGGAGGCATTTCTCAAAGTGCTCATCCCAACCCGCCGATGAATGGGGCAGGAAGACGGACTTGCCACGTCTGCATGGCCAAGTAGTCTGAGTCGGGAACATCACGAATGAACGAACATCTCGCGAACAAGATCCGCACATGTCCGTCATTGCCCTCGCTGCCGGCGGTGGCGTTGCAGGTGATCGAGATGGCGCAGGACGAGAATGTGGACATTGCGGAGATAGCCAGAACAATCTCAAAAGATCCAGCGCTTTCGTCCAAGATTCTGAGGAGGGTGAATTCGAGTTTTTACGGTCGAAGCCAGAGAATCAGCACGATCAGCCACGCGTTGGTGATCCTGGGGCTGCAATCAGTGAAGACATTGGTGTTGGGATTCTCGCTGGTGACGCGGTTGTCCAAGGATCGGCCGCGGGGGTTTGACTACCTGTCCTATTGGCGGCGATCGGCGTACGCGGCGACCGCGGCGCGGATTCTGAGCAGCAAGGTACAACTTGTGCAGCAGGAGGAGTGTTTCCTGGCGGCGCTGCTGGCCGACATCGGCGAGTTGGTGTTGGACCAGGTGATCCCGGACGAGTACGGCCGATTGCGGGAGACGGTAAGCAGCCATGAGCAGTTGGCCGAGGCGGAGATGCGGTCGCTTGGGATGACGCACGCGGACGCAACGCGGATACTGGCGGAGCACTGGAAGCTGCCGCCGGTGCTGGCTGCTCCGATGGCGGGCCACAACAATCCGGATGAGGTGGACGATCCCCAGTTGCGGAAGATGGCGCAGGTTGTGCAGTTGGCGGGACGTTGCGCGGACGTTTTCGTTGACGGTGCGGCTGGGGCGGCGATTGCGAGCGTTCGCAAGGCGTGCCTGGAAAGTCACATGATCGACGAAGCGGGATGCGATGCAATGTTGGATCTGGTCGGCAAGCGAACCAAGGACGTAGCGACATTGTTCGAGGTGAGCCTGAGCGAAGAAGCGAATTATGAAGCGATCCTGAAGCGGGCGAACGAAACGCTGGTGGACCTGACACTGCGTTCGCAACAACAGGCGGCAAAGCTGGAACAGCAGAACAAGCAGTTGCGGGTTGCCGCGACGACCGATACGCTGACGGGGCTTGCGAACCGAGCGCAGTTCGAGGCGTTCATGGGCGAGCAGTTTACAGCGGCGACAGACGGGCAGATGCCGTTGTCGGTGCTGATGCTGGACGTGGATCATTTCAAGCAGGTCAACGATCAGCACGGGCATCCGGTTGGCGATCAGGTTCTGCGGGCAATCGGGAAGACGCTGAAGGGCGCGGCGCGGACGCAGGATCTGGCGGCGCGATACGGCGGGGAAGAGATGACGCTGGTGATGCCGGCGGTGGCGAGGGAGATGGCTGCGGCGATCGCGGAGCGCATCCGGCAGGACATTGCGGCTGAACCGGTGGATTGCGGGGGTATTCTGGTGCCGGTGACGGTGAGCATCGGGGTGGCCACTTTTGATCCCGGGAGCGTGCTGAGAGAGCCGGCGCACCTGATCAAGGCGGCCGACCTGGCCCTGTATGCGGCCAAGAGTGACGGGCGGAACTGCGTGAAGGTTTTCGCGGTCAAGCCGACGGCGGCGACCGTCGCGGCATAGGACAAGAAGGCACGGGTGGGGTGGTCGGGGGCAACGAAGGAAGACCGGAATTCCTCGCCGGCGCTCTCCAATCGAAGCACCGGGGACGTTATAATGCGTGTGCAAGGAGGCCGGGGAGCTTTGGAGGCGTCAGCGGAACAGGACGTGACGTGACTCAAGACGCAAAAACACCGGAGCCATGTGGTCATTCGCGGGCCGACGCACCAGGCGCCGAGCGGTCGCTTCCGGTGCAGGCGGCAATTGCGGTGGTTGCGGTGCTGTTTGTGACGCTGGTGGCCATTGTGTGGCGATATTCCTGGTGGCGGGTTGCGGCCACGCCGTCGGCGCTGGTGGTGGTGGAAGGCAGCAGCGATTTTGAAGGAACGGTGGTGACAATCGATGGGGCGAACCTGCCGAGTCCGCGGCGGGAGCGGGTGGCGGCGGAGTCATCTTATATCTGTCGGTTTCCGTTGCCGGCGGGGGAGTATTCGATTCGCATTGAGCATGTGGGGCAGGTGCTGTATGAGAAGAACCTGTTCAAGATCGACGAACATCAGTACGCGCTGTTGCCGCTGAAGAAGCTTCAGGAGAAGCGCGGCGACAGGAAGTAGGTAAGCCGGGCGATCATCGTGGGGAAATGGGCCGGGGGATGCCACCGGGGAACAAGCTGGTACAATCAGGGGCTGGCTTGTGGGCGATGCGGTTGGCGGCGTCGGCTGGAAGCTCGTCCGCGGGTGTGGTAGCTTTAGGACCGACATTTTCCAATCCCAAGAGTGGAGGAACCATGTTCCGATCGGCGTTGATCTCGGCCTGCTGTGTGGCGATGGTGCTGGCGATGGGCTGCAAGGGGGAAGACACGAGCAAGGGCAAGGGCAGCGGGGGCGGGGACAAGAAGCTGCGGATCGCCGTGATTCCGAAGGGGACCACGCACGTGTTCTGGAAGTCGGTGGAGGCCGGCGCGAAGAAAGCCGGCGCGGATCTCGGCGTGGAGATCATCTGGAAAGGTCCGTTGAAGGAAGACGACCGGGCGGAGCAGATCAAAGTGGTCCAGCAGTTTGTCGCGGAGGAAGTGGATGGCATCGTGCTGGCCCCGCTGGATTTCAAGGCGTTGGCGGCTCCGGTGGCGCGGGCCAAGGACAGCAAGATCCCCGTGGTGATCTTTGACTCGGCGTTGGACGGCAAGGCGGGTGAGGATTTTGTGAGTTTTGTGGCGACGGACAACCGCAAGGGCGGGGAATTGGCCGGCGAGCAGATGGCCAAGCTGCTGAACAAACAGGGCAACGTTGTATTGCTTCGGTATGCCGTGGGATCCGCGAGCACGGACGAGCGCGAGGCGGGTTTTCTGGACGCGCTGAAGAAGCAGCCGGGAATCAAGCTGCTGGTGGACAACCAGTATGGCGGGGCGACGGTGAACGAAGCGAAGAGCAAGGCGATGACGCTGGTGGACCAGCTCAAGCAGGCGCAGGGCGTGTTCTGCCCAAACGAATCGAGTACGCTGGGAATGCTCGGGGCGCTGCAGGACAACCAACTGGCGGGGAAGGTGCAGTTCATCGGTTTTGACGCGACGCCGCCGCTGGTGGACGCGTTGAAGAAGGGCGAAATCAAGGCTTTGGTGGCGCAGAATCCGACGAAGATGGGATATGAGGGCGTGAAGACGGTTGTGAATCACATCAAAGGCCAGAAGGTCGATGCTCGCGTGGACACGGGCGTGGAGTTGATCACGCTTGAACGCCTGGGTGAACCGGCGATCAAGAAACTGTTGGGCGCGGAGTAATTCGATGGCTGGCGTCGTGTTGGAAGCAGGACAGTGCGCCGCGCCGGGCTGCGGCGCGGTGTTGTCGGGCAGCGATCGATTCTGCCCGCGATGCGGGTTGGCGCGCGTGGGCGACAGCCGGCTGAGGATGGCGGGGGTCCATAAGCGGTTTGGCGCGACGATTGCCTTGGCGGGGGTGGACCTGGTGGTTAACGCCGGGGAGGTTCTGGCGCTTGTGGGCGAGAACGGCGCTGGCAAGAGCACACTGATGAAAGTGTTATCCGGAGCGCATCTGCCCGACGAAGGGCAGATGTGGCTGGACGGCAAGCCGTATCAACCGCGCAATCCTCTGGATGCGCGGCGAGCGGGCGTGGCGATGATCTACCAGGAACTGTCGTTGGCCAGGCACCTGTCCGTGATGGAGAACATCCTGCTGGGGATGGAGCCGTGCATCGGTCCGATGGTGAACTGGCGGCAGGTTCGCCATCGCAGCACGGATGCGATGAGGCTGCTGGGGCGCCCGGACATTCCGCTGGATGTGCCAGTGGGGACCTTGTCGATCGCTGAACAGCAACTCGTGGAGATTGCGCGGGCGGTGGCCATCGGATCGCGGGTGCTGGTGCTTGACGAGCCGACCAGCAGCCTGACGAAGAAGGACATCGGATTGCTGTTTGATCTGGTTCGGCGGCTCAGAGAGCAAGGTCATGCCATTGTCTACATCTCTCATTTTCTGGAGGAGGTGAAGGAGATCTCTGATCGGTACACGGTGCTGCGGGATGGTTCGAGTGTTGGCGGGGGGCGGACGGCGGATGCGACCCCGGACCAGATCGTCGCGCTGATGGTGGGGCGGACGGTGGATGAGCTATATCCGCGTTCGCCACGCCGAGCGAGGGAGCCTGTTCTGGAGCTGGAGGGCATTGCCGGCGTCGGAAAGCCGCGGTCGGCGTCCTTGGTATTGCATCGCGGCGAGGTGCTGGGGATTGCGGGGCTGGTGGGCGCGGGGCGAACGGAGTTGTTGCGAACGATATTCGGCCTCGGCCCGGTCCGCAGCGGAACGATCAGGGTTGGGGCACATGTGGGACCCGCATCGCCGAACCGGCGCTGGATGCAGGGCATGGGGATGGTGAGCGAAGACCGCAAGACAGAGGGGCTGGCGCTGAGCCTGAGCATCGCGGACAATACAACACTGTCGAGGCTGGGAGGGCTGGTCAGCCCAAAGAGACAGGATGCGGATACGAGCCGGTGGGTGAAGCGTTTGGCGATCAAGTGCCGCGGGCCGCGGCAGAATGTGGGAGACCTGTCCGGCGGGAATCAGCAGAAAGTGGCGTTGGCGCGGCTGCTGCATCACGACGTGGATGTGCTGCTGCTGGACGAGCCGACGCGCGGAATTGACGTGGGATCCAAGGCGCAGATCTATCGGGTGATCAACGAGCTGGCGTGCGCCGGCAAGGCGGTTCTGGTCGTCAGCAGTTACCTGCCGGAGTTGATGGGCATCTGCGACCGTGTCGCGGTCATGTGCCGCGGCGTTCTTGGACAGGCTCGGCCTGTTAGCGAGATCGACGAGCACCAGATCATGTTGGAAGCCACCGGCTCCGGAGAGACTGCATGAGCACTGTGACGCAAGAGTTGCCTGCGCAAACCCCTCGCCTTAACTACGGCGGGCTGATCGCGAAGTTGGGGCCGCTGGTGGGGCTGGTTTTCGTGGTGGCACTGTTTTCGGTTCTTCGCCCCACGACCTTTGCGACGGTCGGAAATGCCGAGTTGATTCTGCGCCTGACGGCGGTGGTGGGGACGGCAGCACTGGGAATGACGCTCATCATCATCGCCGGCGGCATCGATCTGTCGGTGGGGTCGGCGATCGCGCTGGTGAGCGTTTGCGTGGCGCTGCTTCTGCCGCATGATGCCGCGGATCCGAACAACCCGGGCAAGATGGTGCTCACGCAAGGCGTTCCGTTCCTATTGGCGGCGGCGGGGGGAATCGCGGTTGGGGCACTGAGCGGGCTGGCGATTGGAGCAATGATCGTCGGGTATGTCGGGCGGGTCTTTGCGGTGGTCTTCGGGTTGGTGACGGTGTGGTATCTGCCCGGTCAGTTCGAAAACGCGGCGGTTGGATGGCTGGTGGGGATTGTGGCCGGAGGGGCGGTGGCGGCGTTGGTATGGGTCGGCAATGAGTTGCTGATCAAGCGCGTGGAGCTGGTGCCGTTCATCGTGACGTTGGGAACGTGGGGCGCCTACCGCGGTCTGGCAAAGCTGATGGCGGATAGCTCGATGGTCTATTCGCAGAAGACGGCATTGAACTCGCTTCTGAAACCGATTCATCCCGATCATCTTTGGTTGCTGACGCCGGGCGTGTGGATGATGCTGATTCTGTCGGTGGCGGTGGCCGCGATGCTCCGCTATACGCGGTTTGGGCGGCACATTTTTGCCATTGGATCGAACGAGCAGACAGCCCGGCTTTGCGGAGTGAATGTTGATCGCACCAAAATGGGAATCTACACGCTGGCGGCCGTGTTCACGGGTCTGGCAGGGCTGCTCCAGTACGCCTACCTGGGCATGGGCGATCCGACGACCGCAAACGGGGCGGAACTGGACATCATCGCGGCGGTGGTGATTGGCGGCGCAAGCCTATCGGGCGGGCAGGGTTCGATCCTGGGAACACTGGTGGGGGCGCTGATAATGAGCGTCGTAGCCAATGGTTGTACGAAAATGGGGTGGCGAAACGAGGTCCAGCAGATCGTGACCGGTGGGATCATCGTTCTGGCGGTTACGCTGGATCGTCTGCGTCAGCGGCGCGCCTAGCGGTTCTGTGTCCGGTAATATCGTCAAAATCTGCCTGTTTTAGCTATCCGCACATATTATCCTTTGTCTCGCACACGCCGTGTGTTATGATTTAGGATGCGAGCGGCGTCTGCACGTTGGCGGCAGCGCTGTATCCAGAGTTGCGGGCCGCGAGAGGCCTCGGCGTTGCTGGATATCGCGAACTCTGATCGCTGCCAACAGTGCTGCTTCGTGTCTGCGTCCCCGAACCAATGGCAGGGCGGCCTTGGTCTGAGTGTGTGATTGTGGGTTGGTTCTCATCACGGCGGATGACGCTTTCCCGGTGGCTGCAAGGAAGGGACTGACCATGGGTCTCCACAAAGCGACTTGTTTGGGCCTTGCCGGAGCGGCGCTAAGCCTCTGGCCCACGCCCGGTCATGGCGCTACGCGCGATTGGGGCATGCCGCAGGGCGCGGTGATGACGCAGGCCGCCGCCTGGAACCCGCAAGGGGTGCCCGGCAAGAAAGACGTGGCGCGATTCAACCTCGCCAGCGCGTACACCGTCACCTTTAAATCGAGCCTTTCAAATCTGGAGTTGAAGATCGGTAATGACAAGCTCGTCTTTGACTTCGCGCAAGGCATTTACACGCTTTCGCCGACGCGGCGGTATTCGGTTCAGATTGGTCTGGCGCAAGACGATGTGGGGCGCGTGACCTTTCGAAACGGGACACTTAAAAGCGGGCCTGGCACAATTGGCCGGGCCACGGGGAGTTCGGGCAACGTGACGCTTTCGGGTGCCGCCAAATGGAACGCGACCGGGTCGGTGACTGTCGGCGGGAATGGCTCGGGCGGGCTCACCATCATCGGCGGCAGCTCGCTCAACAGCACGACCGGCGGCGTGGGCATCTATGGAAAATCGAAGGGCAATGTGCTGATCAGTGGCCCCGAATCGCAATGGAAGACAACCGGGACACTGCAGGTTGGCGGCAAGACGAGCACGGGATCGGTCAGTGTTCGCGATGGCGCGAGCCTTGATGTGGGCGACAAACTGGATGTTCGCAAAGGCAGCTCGGTCAAGATCGCCGGAGGCTCGCTGTCGGCGGGGTCGATCGTTCGGCCGGGGACGGTGAGCTTTCAGGCAGGCGAGTTGAAGCTCACGCGATCCGACCTGACAATCGGGCCCGGCGGCGCATTGGGATCCGTCGTGCGCATTGGCGGGAAACAGAGCCTGACCATCGCCCGCGACGTGATCCTCAGCGGCGGCCATTCCGAACTGATCATGGACGAGGGGCACTTCTCGGCCGGCAGAACGCTCAACTCCGGCACGATCCGCATTCGCGGTGGCGAGTTCACCGGAACTCTGCTGAACCGACCCGGCGGTCGAGTCGACGTCACCGCGCTGTCAGCGGTGTTCCCGGACGATGTGGTGAACAACGGCGAATTGCTGGTGGGGGAGGCCAGCCAGGCCTGGTTCGAGGGAAACGTTTCGGGCAGTAGCGGTTTTTCCGGGGGCGGACTGATTACCTTTGCGGGAACCTACAGTCCGGGTACCGACGAGTTGTCACAGGCATTGCAGGTTGTCCACTTCGACAACGACATCCAATTCACCCCCGAAGCACGCCTGCGGCTGGACATTGGCAGCTCGGAATCGTCCGGCGACCGCGGGCTCGCCTGCGACCGCGTTGAGGTGAACGGCCGGATCCGGTTGTCCGGCGTCGAAATTTCCGTGGCGGATGACGCGCCACTGCGCGTGGGCGACCGGTTTGACCTGGTGACCGGATCGATCGTTTACGAGAAGGACTTCCACGTCAACCTGCCGATGCTCAGCAGCGCCATGTCGTTTGACGTGATTCGCGGCGGCACCGCGTTGAGTGTGGTGGTCATTCCTGAACCGGCGGCAGGCACGCTGCTGGCCGGCGTGGCCGTGGCGATGGCGTTGTGCCGGTCGCGGCGTCGCTGAGGCACGGCTCGTATTGCCAATTCGCCGCCGATCACCGATCATTTTCCCCTGCCATGAAAGCTACCGTCCTGGTTACTGAAGGGTCTGAAGCCCGGCCGCTGGCCTGGTTGCGCGAGCAGGTCGACGTTCTGGAAATTCCGTATGACGATCCGGAATTCGATCGGCGCCTGGCGACTGCCGATGGCCTGGTCGTGCGCACCTATACCAAGGTCAATGAGGCGTTGCTGGCCAAAGCCCCGCGGCTGAAAGTGGTGGGGCGAGGCGGCGTGGGCATCGAGAGCATTGACGTGGCCGCGTGCCGCCGCCGTGGCGTCCAGGTGGTTTACACGCCGGACGCCAACACGTTGGCGGTGGGCGATTTTGTTTTTGGATACATCCTTCAGCTTTTGCGGCCGTGGTGTTTTTTCAAGGAGCGAGTGCCCGATCCGAAGGAGTTCAAACGGGTGCGCGGGTCGGTTCGCGGGAGGCAGCTGAACGAATTGACGATCGGGATTCTGGGCATGGGGCGTGTCGGCCGGCGTGTTGGGCACATCGCCGCGACCGGTTTCGGGATGCGCGTGGTATACAACGATCTGATCGATGTGAGCGAGCACGTTCATTTTCCGGCGACCTGTGTGGACAAGCCGACGCTATATCGCGAAGCGGACATTCTGTCGATTCACGTGACGATGTTGCCGGGGAATGAGAATCTGGTTGGCGCGTCGCAGATAGCGATGATGAAACCGGACGCGATTCTGATCAACACAAGTCGCGGGGAGGTTTTGGATGCCGTTGCCCTGGCGGACGCCATTCGCGGCAAGCGTTTGGCTGGGGCGGCGGTGGACGTCTATTGGCCGGAGCCGCCGGGGGCGGACTTTCCGCTGCTGGGTTTGGATAATGTGCTTTTGACGCCACATCTTGCGGCACGGACGCAGACCGCGTTGGAGAACATGAGCTGGGTGGTGCGCGACGTCGTGGCGGTGCTGAACGGCCGGGCGCCGAAATATCCGGCGCCGTGAGATCGCCGTCGATCGTCCGGATCGGATGGAGCCACGGAGTCGGTGGGGCTCAGGGGGACCAGGCCGGTTGTTCCAGGAGATACCGGCAAATGACGATTTTCTCGATCAGGTCCTGCGGCACATAGTAATATTCTCAAACTGACCGTTTTCGGTCATTTTCATGGCAATGCGACTGGTAGA
>CAYVKG010000124.1:0-10805 GCA_964451955.1 uncultured Tepidisphaeraceae bacterium | reverse complement strand
CCCCCCCCCGCCCCGCCGCGGGGGCGTCCTGGGCCTTTGGGGCGATGGGGCGGGGGGTGGGGCCGTTTCGGAGGGTGAAAGAAGGGGCAAAAACCCGGCCAAAACCGACGAAAAGCGACAGAAACCGACGGAAAGCGACATGAGCCGACCGGCGGTGACAGGAAACGGTGAGAAAGGGATGCAGGGGGATGGGGGATACAAATGGGAGGGCTCGGAGTGCGAATGGATGAGGAAGGGCGCAAGGCGAGTGGGGGGGGCGGCAGGTGAGCGCATGGTCGGGCGCGGAAGCGGGATGTCAAAGAGCGTGGTGAGGGGTGGAGGTCCCCCTGGCCACGGTGGGGCGAGCCCACCTGGTGGTATATACGATTAAGCGATAGAAATGTTCGCCAGAAATTAGGAATTTGGCGGGCATATTGGATGGTGTGATAGAGGGTGGTGGGGGGGGTGAGCGCAGGGAGAAGCCAAGAGGGGAGGGTTTGAGGTGGAGGGAGGCGGGGCGGTGAGGGCGGCTTGTGTGATGTGGCGTGGGGGTGTCTGTGGGGTGCGGAAGTGGGTGGATAGGCCAGCGGTCATGGGTGTGTAGCTCGGCCGGACGGGACGTAGCGTTTGTCCACATAAACCGTTTTGGGTTTGAAGATGCCTTTAAGTGAGACATTTTTCCAGTGAACAAAATCTCCGCGGGTTGATTTAAGCAGGAAAGGCCGAAATTCGGAGGTGAAGGCGATAATGGCGCCGCGGCGTTTTGGGGGGACGCCGACTTCAATTTCTTTGGCGATCAAGTCGCAGAGGCGGGTGGTGACGACGACGTCCTTGCCGATGGCCTGGTGTCGGAGATGTCCGGCGGTGGGGATCAAGACGTTTCCGCAGTGCAGAGCCGCGCGCAAGGTCACCGGTTCGTCGTTGGGGGCATGTTGGTTGGTTTTGCGATCGATGCTGGATTCCATTGCTCTGGCGGCGTTGATGGCGTGGGTGGCCGCATCGGCTAGTCGGTGGAGGAAGTGTTGCTCGTCGAAGAAGGCGATGAGTCCGTCTCCGGTGAATGAGAGGACAGAACCTTGTTCGCGATGGACGATGCGGCAGAGGGCGGAGATTTCCTTGATGAGGGCCCACTCGCCGAGGTTGCCGCGGGACAAGATGCCTGAGGTGGAATTTCCGAGGTCGACGGCGAGGATAGCGCCCTTCTGGAATCCTCCGGGATCGGGTGTTGGGGGTGGGTTGTCATTTTGGGGGTTTGGGTGTGTGGCGGGTGGCATCGTTTTGGCGGCCTGATCAAGCCAACGGCTGACTTTGCCCATTGCGCGAACGGCCTCGTGGATGTCATTGCAGGCCTCGAGCTCGATGGCGATGACGCCCGAAAACGAATTTGCCCGACGGGACGGGTTTTGGGCCAGTTGGATGGCGAGTTGCAGCCAATCGGCGTAGTCGGAGTAGAAGTGGTAGGTTCCCGGGGTGAGGTCGGAGGCATGGGAGCGGGCATGGTCGGAGAGGTGTATGTGGGCCACCTGGCGGCTCATTTTCCTGATCCTGTCGATGATTTTCTTGCCCTTGAGTCCGGGTTCATCTCCGGTGTCCTGAATGAGGATGAGGTGAGCAACGTCGACGTTCAATAGGACTCTTTGGCGGGTTTTGGGTGACCTTCCGAGTGACCGGCGCAGTTCCCGGTAGCGTCCGACGGTGTTGATGAGGAATGAGGTTCCCGGCTCGATCTCGATGGCAAGAAACGGCATCTGAGAATATTCGAATAATTGCTCGGCCCAGTCATCGGTGATGGCGTCGATGAGACTCTGGGCGAGGCAATTCATGCGGCCTTTTCGGTAGTCATCGGGTACACGCACTGATTGTTTTTGCTGTTTGCCTTCGGGGAGCGCCGATCCGCCGACGATCTCGACGCAATGGCAACCCAGAAGGGCGGCCAGGTAGAGGGAATTCTGAACGGCGCGGATGGACTTGGCACGGAAGGTCTTGGCCTTTGGGCCGCTTTTGTCTTCCTGAGGCGGAAGGCTGATGAGAGGCCAGTAGGTGGCGAGGGCGGCGAAGCGGGGTCGGGGGCCGACCAAAGGTCCCTGGTATTCGTCGGTCATCAAGTCGATCAAGGCGTTCCGGATATTTATGAGATATTCTTGATTGAGTGCCGCGACGAAGTCGAGGGCGGTTTCGAAGGAGCCTGGGATGCCGGCTTTTTGCTGGTACCAGGGGATGTCCGCGCGGTCGAGGAAATAGAGGTCGAGAAGGCCGACGCGTTGTCGGAGGGCATGGACCAGGGACATTGGTGGGGTTGGCCGGCTTGGCCGATGGGGTTTTGCACCGGCGTCGATGAACCAGGAGGAGATGAGGCTGACTTGGGGGAGAATTGATGACATGGGCATTCCTCCGGGCGGCGAAGGGGACGATTGCGGAGGTGTGGGGATGTCAGGTCCAGCGCAAGGTGAGCCGGGGGGCGGCATCCGGATCATCGGACGCTTGCCAGACATAGACGATTGCGGGCGGGGGTTCGCCGCGGTTTTTTTGTTTTTTGGGTTGTGGATGGCGTACTTCGACGCACCACAACGGGGTGTCGGGATCGTCCTTTACAAAGTGGTTGATGGTTTTCTCATTTTTGGGTGTTTTGTAGCGTTCCTGCATCTCGTGGGGATCGATAAGACGGGTGACGAATCTCCACTCCCAGGGCGAGTATGCATCGGTGAGATTGCCGTGGGTCTTGTGGTATGCGAGGAGGGTTTTGGCGTCGTCGCGAGCACATTTGGCCTTGGCCTGTCGGCGGACCTCGTGAAGGCCGAGGGTTAATTGGGGAGGTCCGAGGACGAGGAAGCGGATGGTGTTGGCTTTGCGGGTAGCCTGGCGAGCGGCTTCGAGGACTTCTTCGGAGGTCCATTCGGCGAAAGGGCCGCGGATCATGTCGTGTCCGACGAGTCGGCCTGGGATTTCGGCCTCATCCTCGCGGGTGCCGTGGGCCTGGACGATTTGGCCGACTTCGGCCGGGGAGTGGAGCAAGTGCATGCCGAGGAGGAGGGTGGCATGGGGTTTGCGTTGGCCGGGCCCGAGAAAGCGTTTATTGAGAGTGCGGTAGTCCACCTCGAGAATGACGGGCAGTCCATTTGCGAGGGCGTCGGTGATACAGCGTAGAGCTTCGCGTTTGATCGCCTCTTGGCTGGATTGGTCGGTGTTGTCGGCGAGAAAGCTGGCGATGAAGCCGCCGGCGTGGCATCGTTCTCGACAGACGTCCAGAGCGTCGGCGAGGGAGACGCCTTTGCGGGCGATCTCATCGACGGAAACGGCTCCTTCCTTGAGTTTCCAGAGCATGGCTTCGAATTCGCGATGGCTGATGGGGCGGGTGCCGAAACGTCCCATGGTCAGGTGCAAAGCCTGACTGATGGCGGCGTGGGTGCAGGTGGATTTTCGTTGGGGGTCGTTTGGGACGGCGACGAAGACAGCGCTTCGGAAGGGCAGGACGCCGAGCCTTGCGGAGGAGGCGGTGGTGGTGACGAGGTGGTAGCGGGGTCGGAGCATGCGTCTGGGCGGGACGACCTCGGCCTCGAGGAGGTATTGAAAGCCTCGTTGCTTTCGGGGGGGCGTCCGGGGCGGCAATTGGGGCATTGCCGCGGGTCGAACGGCGGCGAACCCGAGGTAGCGGCCTGGGGCGTCGTGTGGCGCCTTTTCGAAGAGGTGAACGCGTATGGCGAAGCGAGCCTTGGCATCTCGTTCGAGGACGCTTTCGTCGCGCCAGGTGGGGCTTGGGGCGCAATGGCGATGGCCAAGCCAGATTTCGGTTTTGTAATCCTTTAGGAGGGTTTTCAATTCCTTGAGGACTTTGCGAGCGTCGGTTTTCCGGAGGATGTAACCGAGGTTGAGGCCCTTGTGCATGACATCCAAGCCATCGGGCGTGGGCAAACCGAGATACGAGCGATAGGGATCGACGTGATCCGACATGAGCCTATTGCCAGGGTTCCGACCGGCCCCCAAGGCTCTGGGAGTGTAGTCTTTTTTTGCAAGGAATCAACTGCGTGTTATTCGACATCGACCGGTATGGTCGCGGGCCGCTGGGCCTTTTTTATTGAAAGCTGCTCGGCATCATAGAGAGGTCCGAGGAGGATTTTTTCCTTGGTGCGGCGACAGGCCGGGAGGTAGGCGGTGTGGAAGGGGGGTTTCTCTGAGGTCAGGAATTTTCGGAGCTTGGGCAATTTGGTTTCCGGGATGTCCAAATTCCAGAAGGCGGGATTCTTGGACTCTCTGATGGGGGTTTGTCCGCCGATTTCGGCAATTGATTGAACGAACCCCCTGCCCACCCTGTAGAATACAACGCGTTTGGTCATCCTGCACCCGTCGCCAAAACGTCATGCGCCTCCGAGCGCTACAACCACGGCAACAACCGTGCCGCCGCGTCACCCACCCCTGCTGGGCGCACGCCTGCTACATGATATCGGCGTCGGCTGATACCACAAACGCAGAAAAAAAGCAAGTTTCCGCCTGCGGGGCGTCAATTTTTTCGCCTGGGCGGACCGCCGGGCATGGTTGGTCCAGCACGGCCGATACCCACTGCACATGAATGAGTGTACCCCGGATTTAGCAAGAAGCAAACAAAAGTGGGATGGAATTGGGGGTTGTTTGTCTTGTACCTCACGGGGTTGGCGCGTGGGGGGGGGTGGTTGGAAGGCTGGAGGGGGGGTTGGGGTAGTCGGTTTTTTGGGGGGGATCAGGCTGTCTGCATGGTCTTTGCTTTTTCGCGGACTTCTTCGATGCCGCCGACATAGAGGAAGGCCTGTTCTGGGAGGTCGTCCGCATGGCCTTCGCAGATTTGGTCGAAGCTATGGAGGGCTTCTTTGATGGGGGTGTAGTTGCCTTTTTTGCCGGTGAATTGTTCGGCGACGAAGAAGGGTTGGCTGAAGAATCGTTCGAGTTTACGGGCGCGGCCGACGATGAGTTTGTCTTCTTCGGAGAGTTCGTCGATGCCGAGGATGGCGATGATATCCTGGAGGTCGCGGTAACGTTGGAGCATGCCTTGGACTTTTCGAGCGACGCGGTAGTGTTCTTCGCCGACGATTTGTGGGTCGAGGGCTCTGGAGGCGGAGGCGAGGGGGTCGATGGCGGGGTAGATGCCTTTTGCGGCGATGTTTCGTTCGAGGTAGATGAAGGCGTCGAGGTGTGCGAAGGCGTTGGCGGGGGCGGGGTCGGTGGGGTCATCGGCGGGGACGTAGACGGCTTGTACGGAGGTGATGGCGCCTTTTTTTGTGGAGGTGATGCGTTCCTGGAGTTCGCCCATTTCGGTAGCGAGGGTGGGCTGATAGCCGACGGCGCTGGGCATTCGTCCGAGGAGGGCGGAGACTTCGGAGCCGGCCTGAGTGAAACGGAAGATGTTGTCGATGAAGAGGAGCATATCGGCGCCCATTTCATCGCGGAAGTATTCGGCCATGGTGAGGGCGCTGAGGGCGACGCGGAGTCTGGCGCCCGGGGGCTCGTTCATTTGTCCGAAGACCATGACGGTCTGGTCGATGACGGACTTGCCGGTGGAGCCGATTTTGGCGTGTTGCATTTCGAGCCAGAGGTCGTTTCCTTCGCGGGTGCGTTCGCCGACGCCTGCGAAGACGGAATAACCGCCGTGTTGCTGGGCGATGCGGGCGATGAGTTCCTGGATGACGACGGTTTTTCCGAGGCCTGCGCCGCCGAAGAGGCCGGCCTTCCCGCCGCGGACGAAGGGGGTGAGGAGGTCGATGACTTTGATGCCGGTTTCGAAGACTTCGGTTTTTGGGGTGAGTTCGACGAAATCGGGCGGTTCGCGGTGGATGGGTCGGCGTTCCTGGACGTTGACGGGTCCGCGGCCATCGACGGGGTCGCCGAGGAGGTTGAAGACACGGCCGAGGGTACCTTTTCCGACGGGGACGGTGACGGGTCCGCCGGTATCGAGGACGTCCATGCCGCGGCGCAGGCCGTCGGTGCTACCGAGAGCGACGGCGCGGACTTTTCCGCCGCCGAGGTGTTGCTGGACTTCGCCGGTGAGGTGGACGGTGGCGCCATCGACGGTGAGGTCGACCTTGATGGCGTTGTAGATAGGGGGGAGGGAGTCTTCGGGGAATTCCGCGTCGAAGGTGGAGCCGATGACCTGCGAGATTTTACCAGTGGCCGGCATAGGGTACCTCAGAAAGCACAGAGGCCGGGGCGACGCACGATTCGATCGACCGACGGCGGGAGCATTGTATGCGCCGACATGATGGGGACAAGGGATGGGATTGGGGATGAAACGCCGGGTGTTGTCGGCTGTAATACCACTGGCGAAGCGATAGCGAGGCGAGTACGCTAACCGAGACCCCGATAGAGGAGATACTCATGCGGCTGACGATGGCGTTATTGGTGGTGGCGTGTGTGGCGTGTGTGGTTTTTGGGCAAGGGGAATCTCCGAAGCCGCCGGAGGGTTTTGAGAGTATTTTCAATGGGAAGGATTTGAGCGGGTGGGACGGGGACGGGAAGTTCTGGTCGGTTCAGGATGGTGCGATCACGGGTCAGACGACGGCGGAGAATCCGACGAAGGCGAACACGTTTTTGATCTGGAAGGGTGGGACGGTGAAGGACTTTGAGTTGCGGTTGAAGTTTCGGATGGAAGGTGGGAACACGGGGATTCAGTACCGGAGCAAGGACAAGGGGAACTGGGTGGTGAACGGGTATCAGGCGGACTTTGACGCGGGGAAGACGTATGCGGGGATCTTGTATGAGGAGGGAGGGCGTGGGATTTTGGCGAATGTGGGTCAGAAGGTGACGATCGGGGCGAACGGGAAGATTCAGGTGACCGGGGTGACGACGGATCCGAAGGAGATTCGGGGCGCGATCGACATCAAGGAGTGGAATGATTACGTGGTGATTGCGAAGGGGAACCATTTGACGCACATCATCAACGGGAAGACGACGGTGGACGTGATTGACGAGCAGGTGGAGAAGCGCGCGATGGAGGGGATTGTGGCGTTTCAGGTTCACGCGGGTCCGCCGATGAAGATTCAGTTCAAGGACATTTTTTTGAAGGATTTGTCGAAGTGAGGGGCGCGGTTGGGCCGGGGCGGCGGGCTGCGTGAGAGGGCGTGGGGTTTGTCCTGTGGTGGTGCAGGCGCGGAGGGGTTGGCGTCTTGGCGGGAGGCGCAGGGGCGGGGCGGATGGCCGGGTGTTGGTGGTGGAGGGGGGAGGTTTGGGGGTGGTTGTGACTGATTGGGGATGTTTGGTCTATAATCGGCCGCAATGACAACCGCGATTCGGCAGGATGAACTGGAGAGGCCCGTTGGGGCGTACATGAGGCGGGACTATGCGGCGCTGTTGGCGGATCAGACGGTGTCGGCGGCGTTGGAGCATCTTCGCACGGTGCAGCTTGCGGAGAAGATCATCTACTTTTATGTGGTGGACGGGGAGGGTTGTCTGAAGGGGGTGGTTCCGACGCGGCGGCTGCTGATGAGCGCTTCGGACGCGTTGATTGGCGGGATCATGGTGGCGAACGTGATCAGCATTCCGGACACGATGACGGTGCTGGAGGCGTGCGAGTTTTTCGTGATGCACCGGTTGCTGGCGTTTCCGGTGGTGGACGGCGGGAACCGGCTGATCGGGGTGGTGGACGTGAGTATGTTCACGGAGGAGATGTTTGACGTCAGCGAGAAGCAGTCGGCGCAGGACGTGTTTCAATTGATCGGCGTGCGTCTGGCGATGGGGCGGCGGGTGTCGCCGGCGGGAGCGTTCCGGGTGCGTTTTCCGTGGCTGTTGTGCAATATTGTGGGGGGCATCGCGTGCGCGTTTTTGGCGGGCTTTTACGAGCGTTTTCTGGACACGGCGATCGTATTGGCGTTGTTCATTCCGGTGGTATTGGCGTTGGCGGAGAGCGTGAGCGTGCAGTCGATGACGTTGACGCTGCAATCGCTGCACGGGGGCAGGCGGGGTTGGCGGAAGACGCTGGAATCGTTGGGGAGCGTGTGGGTGACGGCGCTGTTGTTGGCCTGCGCGTCGGGCGCGTTGGTCGGGGGGGTGGGGTGGTTATGGAAGCGGGAGGCGGCGGTGGCGGGGGCGATTGGGCTGAGCATTTGTCTGTCGATGATCACGGCATGCCTGCTGGGGATGCTGTTGCCGACGGCGGTGCGGGCGATGAGAGGCGATCCGAAGATCGCGGCGGGTCCGATCGTGCTAGCGATGGCGGACGTGGCGACGCTGTTGTTTTATTTCAATCTGGCGGCGTGGCTTTTGGGGTGAGGGTTATTCCGGGTCGGTTTTTTTGCGGGTCTTGCCTTTGTCGGCGGAGGCCAGCTTGTTTTTTTTTGCTTTTGGGAGGGCGTTTTTCATAGCGGCGAAGACGTCGGTGTTATCGACGTAGGGTCCGCGTTTGGGGTCGTAGCCGAGGAGTCGCTGGTTGAAGAAATCGGCGCCGGGTCCTCTGGCGAAGATGGGGACGAGGCTATTGGTGTGGTTTCCGCTGTTGTAACGGATTCCGGGCATATGTCCGGCGCCGTTATTGACGATGGGTTGGAAGGCGATCCTGTGTGAATCGGGTCCCCAGACCAAGCCGGTTTCATGGTCGGAGGTGACGATGACGAGGGTTTCATCCCAGCTGCTATGGGTTTGGACCCAATCGGCGACGGCGCGTACGGCGTTGTTGAAATCGATGAGTTCTTCGATCATTCGGCCGGCCTGGTTGGAGTGGTTGGCCCAGTCGACGGCGCCGCCTTCGATCATGAGGAAGAACCCGGTGTTGCGGTTGTGTAGGACGTTGAGGGCGGCGCGGGTCATGGTTGGGAGGGAGGGGACGGCGGCATTGGGGGGGTCGCCGTAGGCTGGGGCGGCGCGTTTGTCGAGTTCGTCGCGGTAGCCATCGGAGTTCCAGTCGTTGGTACGGCGGCCCTGCTGGAGGGTGGTGGCGGCCATAGCGGTACCGAGGACCTTGGTTGGGGTGGGGCCGTTCATGAGGGCTTCGAAATCGGCTCGGGTTTGGACGAGGGTCCATTGGCCGGGGTGTGTGCCGTTGACGAGTTTTTGCCAGGTGTCGGGGCCGCCGACGTACTTGTAGCTGCTTTTGTATTTTGGTTCGTAGGGAGCGGCGTTGTCATCGAATAGGGGATGCCCGGCGCCCATGATGAGGTCGAGGTGTATGCTGTCGAGCATTTCATTGGCGATGGCTTCGTAGTGGTCGCGGTGGTTGTTATGGACGCCACCGATGCCTGCGGGGGTGGCGTGGCTCCAAAGGACGCTGGTGATGACGCCGGTGGAGAGGCCGCGGGCTTTGGCGAGTTCGGCGATGGTTTGGCGCATCAAGGGAGCGCCGCTGGGTTCGGGGCCGTTGGTGTAGCCGAGGGCGGCGTTGTAGGTTTTGATGCCGGAGGCGAGGGCGCTGGCGGCGGCGGCGGAATCGGTGTAGGTGGTTTTGAGGAAGTTGTAGCCTTTGAAGGGTCCGGTGCCCGGGGGGTCGTTATTGCGGCCGAAGGCGGGTTCTGGGGATTTGTCCCAGGCTTTGGCGGGGTCGTAGAGGATATCGGTATCTTGTCGTTCATCGCCGTTGGGCCTGTTGACGCGGGTGAGGGGCGTGGTTTGGCAGGCGAAGGTAAGCCAACCTGGCTGTTCGTACGGCTGCTGGCCTGTGCGGCCGAACTGGTAGTAGCCGGCGGCTTCGAAGCAGGTGTAACCGGTGCCGTCGGCGACGAGGAGTATGATGTTTTTGGCGGAGGCGGCGTGGCTTGGCTGGCTGCGGACGAGGATGGCGGCGAGGAAAGCCAGTGTAAGTCGAGCGATGGAGACGTTGATGCGTATGCGATGCGGCATAAGGCAGACTCAATTCGTGTTTGTGTGAGAGGTTTGCGTGACTGTGATCGCCCGCCACGCATTCCTACACTGCGTGTACCCTGTTGGCAAGTGGATTGTTGAGGCGAAGTCGGGGTAAGGCAATGCCTGATGTGCTATTCATCATTTCTTAAGGAAATTGGCGAGGAGGCGGTGGCCTTGTTCGGTGAGGAAGCTCTCCGGGTGATACTGGACGCCTTCGAGCGGCCAGGTTTTGTGTCTGACGCCCATGATTTCGTTTTGATCGGTCCAACTGGCGATTTCAAAATCGGGGGGCAAGGTGCCATTGCGGATGATGAGGCTATGGTAGCGAGTGGCGGTGAAGGGGTTGGGCATGCCGAGATAGAGAGTCTTGCCATCGTGGTGGATCTGATCGGTTTTGCCGTGCATGAGACGAGAGGCGCGTTCGACGACGGCGCCGAAGACATAGCCGATGCACTGGTGGCCGAGGCAGACGCCGAGGAGGGGGATTTTCGGGGCGAAGTGGCGGATGATGTCGTTGCTGACGCCGCCTTCTTTGGGGGTGCAGGGGCCTGGCGAGATGACGATGTGGGTTGGTTTGAGGGCTTCGACCTGGTCGACGGTGATCTTGTCATTTCGGAAGACTTGGACGGGCCGGCTGGAGTCAACTTCGCCGAGTCTCTGGACGAGGTTGTAGGTGAACGAGTCGTAGTTGTCGATTAGGACGATCATGGCGAGTCAAAGTTACGGTCTTGGGGGCACAAAAGCTAGTCGGGGGCGGATGGTTTGCCGCGGAGGATGCCAGGGCAGATCGGTGGTTGAAGTGGCATGTCGGGCGGCTTGCCAGGGGATGATGAGCGGCTATAATCGGGTTTTAGTCGCGGCAGTGTTTAGGGATTGTCGGCGGCGAATGACGGGCGTTTGGCGCAGTTGGCTAGCGCGCCAGCATGACACGCTGGAGGTCACAGGTTCGAGCCCTGTAACGCCCATAAGGTATTTGTTGGGGTTGTTGCACCCTGATGCAGAGCCTCGAAAAGCCCCGCAAATCGCGGGGTTTT
>CAYVKG010000123.1:0-11472 GCA_964451955.1 uncultured Tepidisphaeraceae bacterium | reverse complement strand
AGAGTGGGAGCTGGCCTTGGGATTGATGTGTGGCGTCGGGCATGGGGCGGTTGTTCTGGGGGTGGGTGGAGTGATCGAGGAGGATCTGGCGGTGGAGGTCGTCGATTTCGGAGGGGATGTTGTTGGGATGGGGATAGCGGGCGGGGTGTCCGAACCAGGAGCGATCGGCGGGGCCGGCGTACTTTTCTTCGAGGAGGGTTTGGACCTGGGCCATGGAGGCATTGGCGGGGACCCAGCCGCCGTTGATGTCGGGGAAATCGATCTGGCAGTTTTCGAGTTTAGCGGGGTGGTCGAAGCGGATGGGGCACCAGAAGGACTCGATATTGCGGAGCATTTCGGTGCCGAGGGACCAGGTGCCGGTCATCCAGTCGCAGTAGAGGCACCAGAGGAGGTCGTGGCCGACGAGGTCGCGGAATTTATGGCGGGAGAGGGTGACCCAGTCGGCGTGGCGGTATCGGGGGAAGCGGAGGAGGAGGATGAGGGTGGGGTAGATGAAGATTTCAAGGAGTCGGATGATCCAGAGGACGGGGATGCCGAAGGTGGTGAGCCAGAGAGCGAGGTGGTTATGGAAACGTCCGACGAGGCGGTTGGTGAAGCGGACGATACGCGGTCCTCGGGCGGCGGGGAGGTGGAGTAGTTCGTGGAAGAAGATCCAGGCGTAGGCGGCGGCGATCTGGCCGAGGATGGCGGCGGCGAGGCCGATCCAGCCGGCGAGGATGGGGCCGACGAAGAGGGGGGCGATGGTGAGTAGGGTGAGGAGGAGATCGAGCAGTGGTGGGCGAGTGAAGGCATCGGAGAGGGCGCGGGCTTGGCGGCCGAGGCGAGGCAGGAGGGTGAGGAGGACGGAAAGGCAGAAGAGGGCTGTGGCGACTGCGAGGGCGACTTGTGCGAACCGGGTCATAGCGGAGTGCTCCTTCTGGGCAACGCAGAGAGTGGGATCATCGCGGTCAAAGGGAGCACGATAGCAGAAACGGGGGTATTTTGCTGCAGGGAAGGGAGTTGAGTGCCGGGAGGCGAAACAGCGGGATTGGGGCAGGTTTTGAGGCCGAATTGGCGGGGGAGGAAGGCGGTGGCAGGGGATACGGGACTATTGTGCTACGGGATTGGATGGCAAAAGGATGTGGATTGGTCCTTTTTCATTTACATTGCGCGGCGTGGGGGGGATAATGAGGTGTTGCAGTGGATTGGTCTGGCCACTGTCGGTGTCGGTGGGCGATTGCTGGGTAGTTGGCAGGCACATCTGAAGTTAGCGAAGGAGAAAAGGAGGCTGTGATGTTTGCGCGAGCTGACCGTGCGCGATGTGGGAGGGTGGGACGTGAGAGGTTGGCGCGAGCGATCTGGCCTGGCGTATCGGAGGGTTTGGAGGGGCGGTTGTTGTTGGCGCAGGCGCCGTACTGGGGGTTTCCGTTTGCGGTGCCTGTGACGATTCAGGCGGAGGATTTTGATAATGGAGGGGAGGGTGTGGCGTACCACGACACGACGGCGCAGAACATTGGTGGGGAGTATCGGGCGGAGGGGGTGGATGTCGAACCGTGCGGGGACGTTGGAGGGGGCTATGACATTGGGTATATCGAGAGCGGGGAGTGGCTGGAATACACCATTAGTGTGCCGCAGACGGGTTACTACGATCTGGAGCTTCGGCTGGCGAGCGGGAATTCAGGGGGCGTTGTGCGGGTGCTGTTTGATGGCAGCGATGTGACAGGGCGGGTCGATGTGCCGAATACCGGGGGCTGGCAGAACTGGCAGACGGTTGTGGCGCCGAACATCCGGTTGCGTGGGGGCGAGGCGGTGATGCGGGTGGCATTCGAAGGCGACCCGTTCTACATTGCGAATTTCAACGCGATTCGGATCAGCGGGCACCATACGCCGTATTGGGGCGTGGCGGCGTCGATACCGGGGACGGTGCAGGCGGAGGATTTTGACCATGGGGCGAACGGGGTGGCGTATTACGACACGACGACGGGGAACATCGGGGGGGCATACCGCGCGACGGACGTGGACATCGAGACGGCGTATGACGTTGGTGGGGGTTACAACGTGGGGTGGATGGATGTGGGGGAATGGCTGGAGTACACGGTGCAGGTGGCGGAGAGCGGGGTGTACGACATGCAGTTTCGGGTGGCGAGTTGGTATGACGGCACGACGATTGGGGTGAGATTTGGAGGGGAGGACAGGGGGACGATCGCGGTACCGAACACCGGGGGATGGCAGGCATGGCAGACGATCCAGATGCCTGTGTTATTGACGGCTGGGGTGCAGACGATGCGGCTGTACGCGCCGATAGGGGGTTTGAACGTGAACTGGGTGAAGCTGACGGCCAGGCCGGGCGAGATTCGCGGGATGAAGTTTGGGGACACGAATGGGAACGGGATTCCGGACCTGAATTTCGAATCGGGTTTGGCGAACTGGCGGATCGAGTTGAGGACTTTGGGAGGGGCGTTGGTTGGGGCCACTCAGACCGCGTGGGACGGGAGCTATGCATTTTTGGGTTTGTCGCCTGGGACGTACGTTGTGAGCGAGCAGATGCAGAGCGGCTGGTTGCAGACGGCGCCGTCGTCGGGGACGTATACGGTTGGTCTGGGTGTTGGGGGGGTAGTGAGCGGTTTGATATTCGGGAATGTTCAGGCGGCGGAGATTCGGGGGATGAAGTTTCACGATCTGAATCTGAACCGAATGCGCGACGCGGGCGAGCCGGGATTGGGGGGATGGTCGATCACGCTGGATCGGGACGGGGACGGGACGATCGAGGCGAGAGCGACGACGGCGGCGGATGGCACGTATGTTTTCACGAATGTGTTGCCGGGGCATTACCACGTGGGCGAGGTTCAGCAGACGGGGTGGGTGCGGACGACGCCGGAGCACTACTACAACTTTGATGTTCAGGCGGGGACGACGTACACCAAGGTTGATTTTGGCAACGTGAAGAGGGGTGGCCTATACGGGGTGGTGTATGACGATGTGAACGACGACGGCGTTCGGCAGGGTGGGGAGAGCAGTTTGTCGGGGTGGACGGTGATGCTGCGGAGTTCCAACGGTTCGTTGTTGGCGACGACGGAGACGGACTCGGAGGGGAACTACGCGTTTGAGGATCTGGATCCCGGGACGTATTTATTGACGGAGGTGTTGAAGGAGGGGTGGGTGCACACATGGCCAACGGCAGACACGCGCACGGTGGAGTTGGGATCGGGGGCGATGTTGACGGGAGTGGATTTTGGGAACACGGTGGGTGCGTTGATCACGTTTGATGACTTGGCGGCAGGGACGGTTGTGACGACGCAGTATCTGGGCAAGGGGGTGGAGTTTCTGCCGGACCCGGCTCGGACGAAGGCGGTGGTGACGGCGTTGCCTGGGGGTTATGCGGTTTCGGGGGCGCAGGTTGCGGACATATCGGTGGCGTCGGGCGGGGTGGAGTTTCCGCTGCCGCGAGTGGAGTGCCGGTTGTCGAAGACGGCGAGGCAGGTGTCGGTGTATGTGGGTCTGACGGAGCCATGGATACCGATCATTCCGAACGTGGTTTTGACGGCGTATGACGCGAATCACAACGTAGTAGGTTCCGCGGGTCCCGTGCAGCCGGATGCGTTTTTCGGTCACTCGCTGTTGAAGGTGGCGGTGTCGACGGCGAGCATCGCGTCGTTTGCGGTGGCGTGCGACGTGAACAACGGTTCGCCGGTGGGTATAGATGACGTTCGGGTGATCACGCCGACGGCGACGCCGGACTTCAGCCTTGTGCCGGGGGCGGGCTCGGTGAGTTTGGGTCCCGGGGGATGGAACACGGCGACGATGAACATCATTCGGTTGAACGGATCGGCGGGGAACGTGCAGTTCAGCGCGGCGGGTTTGCCGCCCGGGGTGACGGCGAGTTTTTCGCCGAATCCGGCGGGCGGGAACAGCACGATGATGACGCTGACGGCGTCGTCGAGCGCGCCGGACACGGAGTATCTTGGGAAGACGGTGACGATCACGGGCACGCCGGCGAGCGGATCGGTGGGTCCGGGGCAGCGGAGCACGTCGCTGCAGGTGGTTGTGCGGCACAGTTTCGCGGTGGAGGTAGCGCCGGGGACTGTGGAGATGGCATTGAGCAAGAGCATTGCAGTGAATCTGACGCGGCAGCTGGATTTCACGGGCACGATTCAATTGGAGGCACTTGGTTTGCCGGCGGGCGTGACGGCGACGTTTACGCCGGCGTCGATGACGCCGGCGGAGTTCAACTATGGGGCGTTTGGGACGAGCGTGATGAAGTTGACGGCGACGCCTGGCGCGGCGCTGACGGATTTTACGGGGACGGTGCTTGCGACGAGCGGGGGGCAGTCGAGCAGCGTCTCATTTTCGATCCATCGGATTCCGGGTTTGATCGAGGGCATTTCGCCGAACCAGGGCGCATGGGCGCCGCAGGCTTTGGAGCCGGGCTGGCTGGTGACGTTGAAGGGGGATGGTTTCATCCCGGGATCGACGGTTCGCTTTGGGGCTGGGGAGGAATGGGCGTCGGCGACGCATGTGAGCAGCGACTGCACGGAATTGCAGGTGCGAGTGCCTCGTCTGGCGACGACGGGTTTGGTGACGGTGCGGACGCCGACGGGTCGGGAGTTTCAGTCGGCGGCCAGTTATCCGATTTTCAGCTATCGTAGCCGCAACGGGTATGCGTTTGAGAATCCGACGGCGGACGGGGTGAGCTGGCAGACGGCGGAGATGCTGTTTGGTCACGGGCAGATGCACTTTTTCTTCGACCTGATACCGGATCCGCTGGCGGCGGTGTTTGTGGCGATAGCGGACAAGGTGTTGAAAGGGGGGCAATGCTACGGGGTAGGTCGGACGAGCCAGCAGTTCATGAACGGGTATTTGTACTACGGGTTTTTTGATCCGACGACGGAGTTCCACGTTCATGGTCTGACGGGGCCGAGCGCGCCGTCGGCGGGTTTGTATGACAACATTCACATACAGCACACGGCGCAGATCAGTGCGGAGGGGATAGCGGTGGCGAAGAACGAAGCGTTGAGCCACGCGTTAGGGGACGGGGCTGCGCTGGTGAAGGGGAAGATCACGGCGGGTTTGCAAGCCGGGGATCATCCGCTGGTGTCGATGCTGAGCGGGAGCAAGGGGCACACGGTGGTGGCGTATGATCTGGAGGACGATCCGGCGGATCCGAACGGGTATTACATTCGGGTGTATGATCCGAATCGGCCGTACATAGCAGCGGAGGAAACGAGTTCGGTGATGCATTTGGCGCGGGAGCAAAACAGCCGGATTCACGTGACGGGAGGTCGGTGGTATTTCCAGTTGGATGATGGGAGCTCGCCGAAGGTTTGGGACGGCAAGATGCAGACGCTGGTGGTGACGCGATACGGAGAAGTGCCGAATTATGAGCCGACGATCCCGAGTTCACCGGCAGGGATCTGGGAGATGATCACGGGCGCGTCGGCATCGACGACGCAGGTATCGGACGGGAGCGGGCATTTTCTGTTGAATCCGGACGGGACGATGAATGACGATCCGGCGACGCGATTGCTCGGCGCGCTGCAATATGGGTTGAGTTTGGAGGAGGGGGCGATTCCGCTGTATCTGTTGGAGAGCGGCGGGCAGTACGTGCAGACGGTGAAGGGGACGGGTGGCGGGACTTACGCCACGCAGATCCTGGGTGGCGGGATTGGTCTGAACCTGTGGGGCGTTCCGTCAATCGCGGGGGTTAACGACGAACTGAGGATCGACACGGGGTCGGGCGGTTTTGAGTTTCGAACGGGGGCCGCGAGCAAGACGTTTTCGCTGGATCTGGTGGGCACGTCGAGCGGCGATATTCGGCGGACCGTCAGTATCCGCGGGACGAGTTTCGCGGGTGGCGGGGACGCGTTTGCATTTGACGCGGCGCGGCAGAGCCTGGTTTTCAGGCACGAGGGGCCGGCGACAACGGTCGCATTTTCATTCACGCAGCCGGATGCCGGGGGCGACATGCGGACTTTTTCGGCACAGCCGGTGTTCTTGGAGGCGGGGGATACGGCGACGCTGACGCCTGTGGACTGGTCGCATCTGGACACGTCGGGGGTCGCGTTGATGGTGGCGCGTTCGAACGGTTCGCAGGTGACGCAGACGCTGGCGCGGCAGCTGTCGCAGCCGACGCTGGCGCTGTCGAGCCAACTGGTGAAGGCGCAGGGGGAGCAGTTGCTGGTGTATCCCGGGGGGGATGAAACGGGGGTGCCGGCGGTGTATTCGGTGGGGGAGATTGAGCAGATTCGGATTTCGGACGGCGCGTCGGCGACGTTGGAGAAGGTTGGCGGGGGTTTGATGAGCCTGCCCCAGGTGAGTCTGGAGGGCACTGGGAGGCTTGGTGTGGTGGAAGGGGGCGAGATGTTGGTGAAGGTGGGGGGGCTGAACATAGGTCCGAGTGCGGTGTTTGATCTGGGGGAGAATGATCTGATCGTGACGAATGGTGGCGCGGCGGCGATTGGCGAGCTGATTCGCTCGGAGCGGCTGGTTGGCAGGGGCCGGGCGTACACGGGTCTGGCGGCGATTCTGAATGATCAGGGCGACGGCAAGACGAGGATCATGGAGACGTTCGGTGGGCAGGGGGTGGGTTTGACTGACGTGCTGGTGAAATACACTTGGGACGGGGACAGCAACCTGGACGGGCTGATCAACGCGGACGACTATTTCCTGATCGATTCCGGTTACATAACGCAGGCGAAGGGGTATCGGAACGGCGACATCAATTACGACGGCGTGGTGAACGCGGACGATTATTTCCTGATCGACAGCGCGTTTATCGGGCAGGGCGGGATCCTGTCGGCGTGGGAGCGATTTGGGGACCGTTTGCCAGTGATTGCGACGGAGGGGGGAATTGTGGTTGTGAAGCAGGCGGCGCAGCAGCGGGATCGCGATTCGGTGCTGGCGGGGCTGTTTTGCATGGAGCCTGTGATTTGAGGCGGCGGGGGCGGGGCTAGGGTTGTCGGGCGGCGATCAGGAGAAAGAGATTCTCGTCATCAATGGACCGGGTGAGGCGGAGGGGGGTCTGGGCGAGGAGGGTGTTCCAGTGCGGCAAATCGGGGAGGTGGTCGTTGGCGACGGGGCCGCCGGCGTCGGAGTGGATGGCGTTGACGCGGTCGCGGCCGATGAGATGGAGGATGATGATTCGTCCGTTGGGTTTGAGGGATTTGGCGAGGCGGCGGAGGGCGGCGTGGTGGTCGCTGAAGTGTGGTGCGACGTGCATGCAGAATGCGACGTCGAAGCATTCCGTGCCGAGGTCATCGCGGCAGACATCTGCGCAGAGGAAATCGGCATCGACGCCGCGTGCGCGGGCGTGGTCGAGCATGCGGGGTGAGAAGTCGATCGCGGTGACCCGGCCTGGGGCGACGGTTTTCGCGAGCCAGGCGGTGACCTGGCCGGTGCCGCAGCCGACTTCGAGGACTTGTTGGCCCGGGCGGAGGTGGAGGGTGGGGAGCAACTGGTCGAGTCGGGCGAGGGTTTGTTGGGCGGGGGGGCCGTAGGAATCCCAGGAGGGGGCGTGGTGGTCGAAGAACCGGATACGGGGATCGGGTTTGAGCGTATTCAAGGCGGTTACTCCAGTTGCTTGCAAACAAGTTGCCGGCGCAGTACAGTATTACCAAGTTAATATTCTTAATACCGCATTGTCCGTGTCAAGTGACGGGCGGCGTCAAACAGACAGGAGGAGCAGATGCGAGGGCGAGTGGTGAAGGCGATTGTGGCTGCGGCGTTGGCGGGCGGTTTTGCCGGTCGGGCGATGGCGTTGGATTGGGAGAGCATTCCGCTGACGGGGCATTCGGCGTATCAGGCGGTCAATGGCAACGGCGCGAGCGCCTACACGGGGGGTTTCCCGATGCGTGTGCGGGGGGTGGTGTTGGCGAACACGGAGGATTGGCTGGACCCGACGCCGGCGTACACGGCGACGTACGTGCCGTATGCGATGGGCGGGCAGGCGGAGTTGATTGTGCAGGCGGTGGAGGCGGGAGATTTTGGTGGCACGTTCTGCTGGATGGGCCAGAACTACGGGAACCTGCCGTTCAAGGGGGATCCGATCTACAGCTACACGGATGAGCAATGGACGGCGGAACTGGGTCGGTTGAATCTGTTTGGGGGGGACGGGGTGACGGAGCCGATTCGCAAGGGCGACCTTGTGGAGGTTCGGGCGCGGACGGGGCTGTTTTATGGGGGGAAGATGAACATCAATGAGGCGCATGACAACAGCATTGGGAAGGACTTTGAGGTTGTGCTGATCCAGGCGGGGTATGGGATGCCGTCGCCGGCGGCGTTATCGCTGAGTGACTTGAAGGACGCGTCAGACCAGTTCATTTTTGATCCGTTGCGGGCGGCGGGGGCGGAGCACTACCAGGCGGCGCTGGTGGAATTGAGGAATGTTCGACTGACTGCGGGCAGCGTTGCGAGGTGGGGGGTGAATCAGGACTTGACGCTCGAGGACGAGACGGGACGGACGCTGGGGATTCATTTGGGCTTGAACGCGAGCTTTGGCGAGTCGGCGGCGCCGAGCGGGTATTTTGACGTGGTTGGGATTCTGGACCAGGCGGACGGTTCGCTGCCGCACAGCAGCGGCTACCGGTTGCTGGCGATGAGTGCGGGCGATTTTACGGTGGTTCCGGAGCCATCGGCGCTGTTGGCGGTGTCGGTGGGGCTGATGGTGATGTTGGGTCGGGGTGTGCGGAGGGCGTGATGAAGGGGAGTGCCGGACAGCATGGAGGGGGCGGCCGATCGCGTTTGAGGCGATCGGCCGTCGCATGCGCATTCACGCTGGTGGAGCTGCTGGTGGTGATCGGGATCACAGCGGTGCTGGTGGGGATTATGTTGCCGGTGTTGGCTCGAGCGCGGGTGGCGTCGCAGATTGTGAAGGCGCACGCGGATTTGCGGAGCATCACGACGGCGTTGCTGATGTATCAGCAGGATCATCGGAAGCAGCTTCCGCCGACGCGTTTTTCGTGCAGCAGTCGGGCGGAGTACGAATTGCCGGTGGAGTTGGCGGCGGGGAGGTATCTGCCGGGGGAGATGAAGCTGGTGGGGTTGGTGGTGAAGATGCCGGACGTATTCCGGCCGGAGGACACGTACAAGTATCGGGCGCCTGGGGCGGCGATTGTGAACGAATCGACGCTGATTTCGGACGCATCGTCGCTGTGGGTGCCGGAGGGGTTTCCGAATTGTGACGGTGCGGCGGGGAAGTACTATTCGAATCCGTTGGAGAGTCCGGTGCGCTACGCGGTGTGGAGCATTGGGCCGTCGGTTTCCTCGCCGAAGTTCGCGGATTCGCCGGGTCGCGGTCCGATTCCGAGCCGGTTCTGGTGTCGGGGATCGGGCGACACGGGGGTGATTGCGCATTTTCAGGATCGGCAGGGAAGGATGCACATAAGCCAATGAAGCTGCGGGACGCGCGAGTGATCGGGGGGGTTGTGTTGTTGGCGTGGGCGTTAGCCAGTGGTTGCGACGCGCCGTCGAGCGAGGGGGCGTTGCCGACGATTGCGGTGAGCAGTTCGTACCTGGAGTGTGCGGCGCGAGACGTGTTGGGAGGTGGGGCGGCGATGCTGCGTTTGGCGGAGCCGGGGATGTGCCCCGGGCATTTTGACATTCGGCCGGGGCAGGTGAGGCAGCTACGGGGCTGCCGGGTTTTGTTGCGGTTTGACTTTCAGCGGTCGTTGGACCGGGAGGTTGAGGGGACGGGATGCGTGGTGGTGGCGGCGTCGATGGCGGGTGGGATGTGCGAGCCGGAGAGTTATTTGTCGGCATGCCGGCAGGTGGCGGAAGGTCTGGAGAGAGCGTGCTTATTGGATGGGGCGACAGCGCGGGCACGGCTGGCGGGGATCCGCGCGCGGGTGGAGGGGACCTTGGGGGCGTTGCGAGCGCGGGTTGAGGAGGCGGGGTTGAAGGATGCGGCGGTGATCACGAGCGGTCATCAGGCGGGGTTTTGCCGCTGGCTGGGTTTGCGCGTGGTGGCGGCGATCGGCGGGGCGGACACGGCGTCGGTGGGGCAGGTGGACGTGGCGTTGGTGTTGGGTCGGCAGGCGAATTGCCGCCTGGTGATCGCGAACCGGCCGGAGGGGTCGCAGTTGGCGGAGTCGATTGCGGACCGTCTTGGGGCGAAGCTGGTGGTGTTCGACAATTTTCCCGCGATGTCGCCGTCGCAGCCGGATTTTGACGGTTTGGCGCGGGCGAATGTGGATCGGTTGATTGCAGCGGGGGGACGATGAGGGAGGAATCGGCGATACGGCTGGAGGGGCTGGGGGTATCGATGCGTGGGCGGGAGATTCTGCGTGTGGGGCGGATGGAGGTTGGGGCCGGGGAGATTGTGGGGGTGCTTGGGCCGAACGGCGCGGGGAAGAGCACGCTATTGCGTGTGTTGGCGGGTTTCCAACGGCCGTCGGCGGGGAGTGTGCGGGTATTGGGGGAGGATGTGGGGAGGTTGTCGTATTGGCAGATGGCGGGATTTCGGCGTCGGGTGGGTTATGTGCCGCAGTTACCGGCGTCGGGCGGGGAGTTGCCGCTGACGGTCCGGGAGGTTGTGGCGATTGGGCGTACGGGGGTTCGGGGTTTATTTCGGCGGTTGTTGCCGGAGGATTGGAAGCGGGTGGACGAGTGGATTGAGCGTCTGGGGCTGGGGGAGGTGGCGGGTTTGGCGTACAGGGAGACATCGGGGGGCCAGCAGCGGAAGGCGATTCTGGCGCGTGTGATGGTTCAGGAGCCTGAGTTGCTGTTGCTGGACGAACCGACGGCGCACCTGGATCTTGGGGCTCGCGAGCAGATTGTGCGGGCGATCGAGGATCTTCAGGGGGAGTTTGCGTTGCCGGTGGTTCTGGTGTGTCACGAGGTGGAGGTGTTGCCGGCGGGTTGTGATCGGGTGGTGATTCTGAACGGGGGAGTTGTGGAGGCGGAGGGTTTGGCGGAGGAGGTTTTGACGGACGAGCGCGTGGGGGGGTTGTACGGTCCGGGTTTCCGGGTGTTGCACGATGCGGGTCGTCACGCGGTGTTGCCCGTGTCCGGTGGGGGGTGGGCGTGATGGATCTGGTGTTCTGGCTTCCGGTGATGCTATCCGGCGCGCTGGCGGGGTCGAGCACGGGGGTGATGGGTGTTTACGTTGTGGGGATGCGTATGCCATTTTTGGGGGTGTGCGTGTCACACGCGGCGTTGGCGGGGGCGGTGTTCGGGGGGTTATTCGGTCTGGAAGGGCAGATGTTGCTAGTGCCGGCGTTGGGGGCGGCGGTGGTTGCGGCGCTGGCGCTGGGCCTACTGAATCCTGATCGGATTCAGATGGACAGCAACATTCTGCTTGGGGTGCTGTTTTCGCTGTCGATGGGGTTGTCGTTTCTGGGGATCGGGTTGTTTTCGCGATTTGGGCGGTCGGACAACGAGGTTCGGAACCTTCTGTGGGGGAGTCTGTCGTTCTGCCGGTGGGACGACGTATGGTTTCTGGTGGCGGCGGTGGCGGCGTGCACCGTACTCATCAGGCCGCGCTTGATGCCGAAGCTGTCA
>CAYVKG010000122.1:0-11520 GCA_964451955.1 uncultured Tepidisphaeraceae bacterium | reverse complement strand
ACCCCCGACCCAACGACACGCCCCCCGCCGCCGCTGGCACCACCACAAACCAGAATCCCAGCGTCATCGGGTTCGTCGCCGTCATCAACAGCCCCGTCCAGTAACTCCGACTCGGCTTCTCCCTCAACCCCTCCACCTCCATCCTCATCACACAACGCTCGTTCAGCAACGATCCAATCCCCAAATACGCCAACAGCCCCGCGCCCATCAAACCCACCACCAACTGCGCCTGCGGCATCCACCACTGACCCATCAGCCACTGCATCCCCACCCCCAACAACGCCGCGTAACTCACATCCACCGTCACCGCCCCGCACCCCACCCCAAACCCCGACCGGAATCCCCCTCTCAACGACCGCCTCGCTATCTCCACGTTCACAGGACCGATCGGCGCCGCCGCGCCAAGCCCCAGCATTATCCCTCTCCACAGTATCAACGCCCACATCCCCGTAACCTTCTTCCGCAACCCTCGTCTTGTCAAACCCCGCCTCTCCTCTTCCAAACACTCACCCCTTACCCCCAACCCCTCCACCCCATATAATCCCCACCATGATGGACAAAATGTTCAAAGCCTACGACGTGCGCGCCACCTACCCCAACCCCCTCAACGAAGAGGCCGCCTGGAAAATCGGCCACGCCACCGGACAGTTCCTCAAACGCTCCCGACAGTCCATCCCCGACTCCCAACGCGTCCCCAACGAAAACGCCATGATCGTCGGCCGCGATATGCGACCCAGTTCCCCGGAACTCGCCAATGCCCTCATCGACGGCCTCCGATCCACAGGCATGAACGTCATCGACATCGGCATGGTCGATACCTCCTTCATCTACTTCGCCGTTAACCACGAACAAACCGTCGGCGGAATTCAGGTCACCGCCTCCCACAACCCCGCCCAATACAACGGCTTCAAAATCTCCGGCCCTTATGCCAAACCCATCGGCGCCTCCACCGGCCTCGAAGATATCAAACGCATCGCCTCTGCCCTCCGCGTCGGAACCACCGGCGTCACCGGTAAACTCGAATCCAAAGACCTCTGGCCGCAATACCGCAAACACGTCCTCCAATTCCTCAACCTCCCTAGAAAAATCCGCGTCGCCGTCGATGCCTCCAACGGCATGGCCGGCAAAATGGTCCCCGCCGTCTTCTCCAACATCCCAAACCTCCATATCATCCCCATCCTCTTCGAAACCACCGGCTCCTTCACCCACGACCCCAACCCCCTCGTCGAAGCCAACCTCCAAATGCTCAAGGCCAAAATGACCGAGTGCAAACCCGACCTCGGTGCCTGCTTCGACGGCGACGGCGACCGCTGCATGTTCCTCACCGAAACCGGCAACTCCATCGGCTGCGACCTCATCACCGCCCTCCTCGCCCGCGACTTTCTCGCCAAACCCGAAAACAAAGGCTCCACCATCGTCTACGACCTCCGATCCAGCCATGTCGTCCCCGACGAAGTCGCCGCCGCCGGCGGAATACCCCGCCGCGAACGCGTCGGACACTCCTTCATGAAAAAAACCCTCGCCGAAACCAACGCCGTCTTCGGCGGCGAACTCTCCGGACATTTCTACTTCCGCGATAACTTCTTCGCCGACTCCGGCGCTATCGCCTTCGCACGACTCCTCTCCGTCCTCGCCGCCCAGGACAAACCCCTCAGCCAGCTCGTCGCACCACTCCGCCGCTACGCCCAGTCCGGCGAAATCAACTTCCAGGTCGAAGACAAAGACGCCAAAATCCGCGAACTCGCCGAAGCCTACCGCAAATCCCAGATCGATTACCTCGACGGCATCACCGTCGACTCCGGCGACTGGTGGTTCAACGTCCGAAAAAGCAACACCGAACCCATGCTCCGACTCAACCTCGAAGCCAATTCCCCAAAACTCCTCGACGACAAACTCAAGGAACTCAAGAAGATCCTCGGCGAACCCGTACACGGACACTAGCCCACAAAGCCCCCACCCCCAACCTCTAACCGCAAACTCATACCACCTTCCATCATCGCCCCAACCGCCTCCGCCTCCGCCCCTCCGCCTCCTCATACCGCCGCTTCTCCTCCTCCGTCACCGGCACCACCGCGCAAACCTCCGCCGGACGAAAACCCTCGTCCATCGCCACAAACGTGAAATACGCCGAGAATATGTGCTTCCGCTCCAGCGTCTTGTAGTCCTCCACCAACGCCCTTAGCCCAACCTCCATCGACGTCCGCCATGCACGGTTCACCGCCGCCTGAAACACCAAAATGTCCCCTCGCTTCGCAGGCGCCAGAAAACGCACCGAGTCAATCGCCAGCGTCACGCAATCCCGTCCCGCATGCCGATGCGCCACCACCGCCGCCACCTGATCCGCCAACTCCAGCACACGACCCCCATAAAGCGTCCCGTATGCGTTCAGATCATTCGGAAACACGATCGCCGTCTGATCGTTTATCGCCGACTCCGACACACGCTTGCCCCGCTGTTTTGCATCCATCGGTCCCTCACCCATCACGAATCACGCCTCCCTCTTCATAAACGCCTCAAAATTCCCCCCCAGATAACCCGCCGCTGTCCGCTTCACCTCCTCCTCCGTCACCACCCACCCCGTCCCCGCTAAATCAACAAATTTCTCCTTCATCACCTTCGCAATTAGCCCCCGACTGTGATCCCACTTGTAAATCACCTGGTCCAATACCCGCGCGTCCGAGTGCTGCGGCACAAAACTCGTCCCCAGCAATTCCACCCTCATCCGCGTGATCTCCTCTATCAACGACGGATTGTTCAAAAACCACCAGCACCCAAACAACATCAGGTTCCGCAACTTCCTCGCCGCCACCGCCAACTCGTGCTGATTCTCCCTCGCCAGCATCGTCACCAGAAACTTGTTCCCCTCGTTCTCCACGCAAATCCGCTCCACGCTCCCCACATCCCCAAGCCCCACCCCATCCCCCGCCAGCCTTAACTTCGGATTCACCTGCCGCTTCACGCCCACCATCATCGCAAACGGCGCCCCCTTCTCCTTCGTCACCGGCAACACCGCCTCCCGAATCACCTTCGTCGTCGCCGAATTGTCCGGATACCTCCACTCCGGCCCCAACGACACCGCCACGTACAACGCCCCCATCCGATCCATCCACTCCCCCAGAAACCTCCTTATCTCCTTCATCGACTCCGCACCTAATTCCGACCCCACACCATACCCCGCTCCCCTTAACCGGTCCGCCACCCCAGGCCACCCAGTCAACACCGGATCTATCCGCAATACCGCCTTGAACCTCCCATCAGAATTCCCCCTCTTCAACCAAATCTCCCTCTCCACCGCGTCCAACGCGTCGTTCGTCATCACCACCCCCCTTACATTCGCTACCTTCAAAACCAGGTCCACATAGTCGGCCGGCTTCTGAGACCCGAAAAAGTCTCTAAAATCCCTCAGGGTCCTGCCGCCTACGTCCAACCCCAACCTCTTCAGCACCGTCAACACCCCGCGACACGCCTCGCTGATCGGCGATCGCTCCACAAACAACGTCCTCCAGATGAATTCCGCCTGCTCCCGCTTGCTCATCCCCCAAAACGCCTCATACCCCACATCGCTCGCTCGAATCGCCTCCGCAATCAAATAATGATACGTCAATAGCTCATCGATCCCCCATAACATCAAACCCCCAAACTCCGCCGGATACAAATGCGTGTGCAGGTCATACACCGGCGTCGAATGCACCGCCTCTTCCACCCATCTCCTAATCTGCCCAGCCACTTCCACCATCGCCTATCCTCCACCAAGTGTGTTCGACGCATTCTAAACCCCCATCCCCACAAACAACACACCTCAAACCACCGTCCAAGCTCTTCCTCCTCGGAACGTCTCCCCCGAATGCACAACGCCTTCCCCAGCCAGCTCACCGGGTCGGGCGGCATGTCGAGAACCCCGGTCTTCGTGGCGGGCTCGATCATAATGCGATCGACGTATGCGCCAATGACGCGCCACAACTGCACGGCGCCGGGCGCGGAATCCAGCGACTTCTCCATCGCGTCCAGCTGCTCCTCGGCCCACCGCTGCAGGTCCGTCCGCCGACGTAGGCGCAGTTCGCCGGCGCGCAGGTCGAAGGTGCCGCTCAAGACTCTGCCCGCCTCATGCCTCGGCCTCGGTCATTGACGCATTGCGGCGTATGGGCCTCGGGCTACAATGCTCAAATGGCAACGTTGCCCCATTGCCGAACCAGGGAATGGAGCTGATCATGGCAGTCGGCGTTACCACTTCGGCCCAGCCCAACGGGAATGGAGCCGTTGTCTTCATTAACCGACTGCCGACCACCGATCCGCTCCCGCAGCGGCACACCGTCACCATCCCGGCCCGGCAAGATGAGTTGCCGACGTTTCCTCGTCTCTTGCCGCCGATGCCTCAACGGCAGGCGCTACAGCCGAAGCCCCAGCCCAGGCCGCTTCCGGCGGCCCTCGACGCCGAGGAAGTGAATCCGCAGACATGGCGCAGAATCGAACTGCTGGCATGGAAGCCGAATGAAGAGACGTGCGATGTGGTCCTGCTTCGCCCGCTCTGGTGGATCGAACAGTCAGGGGCGAAGGTCGGCGGCTTGATCCGTCTGGCGATACCCGAAATGGGTGTGGCGGGACCAGCCAAGGTGCTCTCCATCGGCCCGTGCCCACCAATCCAGGAGCGTCAGCCCGGTTTGCAGATCGTCACCGGCACCTTCAAACACAAGGCGAAGCTGGTTCTGCATCTTCATCTCAAGGGGCTGGACAAGCCGATCGGTGGCACGCCGAACCATCCGATCTATTCACTCGATCGCGGCGACTTCATTCCGGCGGGGAATCTTCGGATTGGCGAAAGGCTCAAGACACGCGATGGCGTGGCCACCTGGGTTACAAAGGTGGATACGATCCCCGGTGAGCAGACCGTGTACAACTTGGAGGTCCATCGCGATCACGTCTACTACGTTTCGAACCTGGCCGTTCTGGTGCATAACAGCTATGTACTGCAATCGGGTCAGAAGGTACTGAAGCCAGCAACTGTTGCCAAGCTTCAGCAGCGATTTGGCGTGTCACGCAAGCGTATCCATGGCGCAATCGAGGATATGAAGAGGGATCTCGGCATCCCCGGATTCCAGCATGGCAAGATACTGGAGGATGGCAGGTACACCGACATGGAGAATAATCTCCTTGGTAATCTAGGGGACTACCTATGAGCAATTCAATGGATCAATCCCCAGAACCCGGATCCGATAAAACGCTGGCATACCTTGACTTTGCCATTCGGGGCGAGCACTTGGACCCCGATGAGATCACTCGCCTAATGGGTGTTCAACCATCGCGTGCATTTCGAGCAGGCGAAGAATACGCATCGAAAAACGGAAGTCGGTTACGACGCCCTTGGACGGTGTGGCACCTGCGGACGCCCGACGTCGTGGACGCTGAGCTATTTGGGCGCGAAATCGTTGCACTGCTGGAACGGTTGGAGCCTCACGCTGATGCAATTCGCAAACTCCGAACGCAAGCCGAATACTGCGGCTTCTGGGTTGTGTATCGAACGGATGCGCCTTCGGTTAGTTTTGATCTGCCCGCAAACTTGCTTGCCCGCTTGAGTGCATTGAGCGATGCGATCACGTTTTCGGTCATGACTGCATGTGGTGAAAGTCTCCTGTGCCAAGACCAGACGTTGCCGTGAAGGTGAGCGAAGGTCTGTTGGAGAGCCTATGGCCGGGAAGGGCGCTACATTGTCGGCGTGATTGGACGACGATCCGCATGCGTTGCAGCCGCAGCACAACGACCGGTGATTCTCGCCGCCTCACACCTCAGCCCAACGCCGCCTCGACGATCTTCCCCCCGCCCCAAGCGAAGCGGATCGCGTTCAGTTGGGTAAAGCACCCCTCACTCCCTGCTATAATCCCCCCATGCATGCCCCAATCCAAATCCTCCAAACCGATATCACCACCCTCAAGGTTGACGCCATCGTCAACGCCGCTAACTCCACCCTCCTCGGCGGCGGCGGCGTCGACGGCGCCATCCACCGCGCCGCCGGACCCCAACTCCTCGACGAATGCCGAAAACTCCCCGAAATCTCCCCAGGCGTCCGCTGCCCTACCGGCGAAGCTCGCATCACCAAAGCCTACAACCTCCCCGCCAAATTCATCATCCATACCGTCGGCCCCGTCTGGCACGGCGGCTCCCACAATGAGCCCCATCTCCTCGCCAACTGCTACTCCAACTCCCTACAACTCGCCGCCTCCCATAACCTCCGCTCCATCGCCTTCCCAGCTATCTCCACCGGCGTCTACGGCTACCCACTCGACCTCGCCACCAACATCGCCCTCCAAACCACCCTCGACTTCCTCAAATCCGACCCCCACTTCGACAGAATCATCTTCGCCTGCTTCTCCCCACATGCCCTCGCCCTCTACACCCAAATCCTCCAACACCTGACCTCCCGCACCTGATCTCCGATTCATCCTTCATCCCTCTTCCACAGCGGTCCTTTCCTCTGCTGCCCCGTCCCACTGTGGTTCAGTTGATGCTACAATCGCCTGAACCATGCTCAAACTCTCCCCCGCCGCCTTCCACGCCGCCTCCAACTTCATCAGAACCACCGCTCGACCTCTCGACCAACGCCTCTTCGAGTACTACTTCCAAAACGGCTCCCCCGACAACGTCATCGCCGCCCTCGCCAACTACCAAAACCCCGACGGCGGTTTCGGACACGCCCTCGAACCCGACTTCCGACTCATCCCCTCCTCCCCCTTGGCCACCACCGTCGCCTTCCAATACCTCCTCGAAGTCGACGCCCACCCCGACCACCCCGTCGTCCGCTCCGCTATCCAATACCTCCTCGACTCCTACGACCCCAAACTACACCTCTGGCAAAACGTCCCCCCAGAAGTCAACTCCGTCCCCCATGCCCCCTGGTGGCACTACAACTCTCCACCCACCTCCTTCCAGCCCGTCTGCAACGCCGAAATCGTCGCCTGCCTCAACGCCTACCCCGCCCTCGTCCCCCCAACTCTTCTCCACCGCCTCAACCGCATCGCCCTCGCCACCCTAGTCAACCTCCCCGACACCCTCGAATTCCACGCCCTCCTCTCCTACCTCCGCCTCGCACAGGAACTCCCCTCTCCCCGCGACATCCTCGTCCTCGCCAAACTCCGCCGCTCCGTCCCCGCAATCCTCGCCCGCGACCCACAACAATGGTCCACCTACTGCCCCAAACCCCTCACCCTCGCACCAACCCCTTACTCCCCTCTCGCCGATCTCATCGACCCCGCTCTCATCTCCGCCAACCTCGACTACGAAATCCAGCACCAGTCCCCCTCCGGCTCGTGGCTTCCCACTTGGACCTGGAACCAATATCCCGAAACCTGGCCTCAAGCCTCCCTCGAATGGCAAGGCCTCCTCACCACCAAAACCCTCCACTCCCTCGCTGCCTACCATCGCCTCTAGCCACCCCCCTCCCTCTCGCTTCCTCCCGCTCAAAACCCTCACCCGAAAAGCCGCTTCGTCACCTCCGCCACATGCCTCCCCTGAAACCGCGCAATCTTCAACTCATTCTCGCTCGGCAACCGCTTCCCATCACCCCCCGCCAGCGTCCCCGCACCATATGGCGAACCTCCCGTAATCTCACCCATGTTCATCAATCCCCCCTCCGAATACGGCACTCCCACCACAATCATCCCGTGATGCAGCAACGTCGTGTGAAAACTCGTGATCGTCGTCTCATGCCCCCCGTGCTGCGTCCCCGTCGACGTGAACACGCTACCCACCTTCCCAATTAACAACCCCTTCGCCCATAATGGCCCCGTCTGATCCAAAAAATTCCTCATCTGCGCGCACATGTTCCCAAAACGCGTCGGCGTCCCGAAAATAACCCCGTCCGCCTCCGCCAACTGCTCCGGCCTTATCACCGGAATCCCCGAAAATGCCTCCCTCGCCTCCTTCGCTCCCGTCCGGACCAACGCCTCCTCCGGCACCAACTCCCCAACCTGATACACCTTCACCTCCACCCCCACCACCTCCCTCGCACCCGCCGCCACCGCCTCCGCCAACCGCCACACATGCCCAAACATGCTGTAAAACACAACCTGGATCTTCGCCATGACCAACTCCTCTCAATTCGACCGCCTCAATCATAGGCAACCCTCCATCCACAACCCACAACGATTTGTTTGAATCCGCCCCCAATCCCCTTTACCATCACCTCCGTCTAACCCCATCTCTTTATGACACACTCACTTCGCCTCATCGTCGCAATCGCTCTCCTCCTCTCATCCTCCGCCCCCGCCGCCGATCAACCCCCAAACGACCGCAAACTCCGCATCCTCTGCTTCGGCGCGCACCCCGATGACTGCGAACTGCAGGTCGGCGGCATCGGCGCCCTCTACGCCGCCCAAGGACACCACGTCAAATTCGTCTCCACCACCAACGGCGACATCGGACACTGGCGCGAGGCCGGCGGACCACTCGCCCTCCGACGCACTCGCGAAGTCGAAGCCTGCTCCAAAATCCTCGGCACCACCGCCCAGGTCCTCGATATCCACGACGGCGAAATCACCCCCACCCTCGAAAACCGCCGAACCATCATCCGACTCATCCGACAATGGAACGCCGATATCGTCTTCTCTCCCCGACCTAACGACTACCACCCTGACCACCGCTATACCTCCATCCTCGTGCAGGATGCCGCCTACATGGTCACCGTCCCCTTCATCTGCCCCGATACCCCCGCCCTCAAAAATAACCCCGTCTTCATGTACTACACCGACCGCTTCCAAAAACCCAACCCCTCCGCTCCCGACATCGCTGTCTCCATCGACTCCGTCATGAACAAAAAGCTCGACGCCCTCGCTCTCCTCGAATCCCAATTCCTCGAAGGCGGCGCCAATGGCCACGAAGACCTCCTCCCCAAAAACCCCGAGCAACGCGCCCAACGCGCCGCCGTCGTCCGAAACTCCCTCGCCTCACGAAACAAAAACCTCGCCGACAAATACCGCAAACTCCTCCAAGACTTCTACGGCCCCGACGCCGCCTCCAATATCACCTACGCCGAAGCCTTCGAAATCTGCGAGTACGGCCGCCGACCCTCCAAAGAAGAACTCAAAACCCTCTTCCCCTTCTTCAACAAATGACCACACGCCCCACTATCCCCCTCAACTCATCACCATCAACACTACCGCCAACACCGCCAATACCAACCCAATCACAACCCACGTCTTCCACCCCCGCCCCACTCCCCCCTCCGTCATGTACTCCCCGCAATACGGACACCGCGCCGACCCCTCGTATACCTCCCGCCCGCATCTCGAACACACCTCCGTCCCACCCTCCTCTTCTTCCCCATCCATGTCCTCCTCATCCGGATCCTCATCGAATTCCACGCTCACGCCGCCTTCCTCCCTCCACCCCGCCGCCTTCTCTCATCAACCACCCCCAACGCCCCACAACCCTCCCACAACCACCTCAACCTCCCCTACCCCCAACTCTCGCCTCCCGTTGATGGAACCATACTTCAACGCCCCGACCGCTTGCCCCCGTCGTCACAAATATTGACAACACGACTTGCACCCGATAGAGTGTAATCCGGTCGGGGCGGTTTCGTGTTCCTCGTTGTTCTGAGCATGTGGCAAGGGATGTGAGTGGTTCCGTGGCATCAACCACGCGTCGCCCCGCCATGGCCCGGCCAACGTCCGGCGTTCCCTGACACCAACCGCTTTCGACTTAACCCACCAATCCGAAGCGATGCCCCGTCGCATCCTCATGACCGCGGAGCCTCATAATGACGCCCCATGATCCGAATGCCGAACGCCCCCAACCCCGATCGCGATCCATCGCAGGCCTCACCCACGCCGCCGCCAACGCCTGGCAACGATGCTTCAGAGAAGTCCGTCGCCGACCAGTCGCGGCCGCCGCCAACATCGCCGTGATCCTCGGAATCGCATTTGCCGTGCTTCAGATTGTTGAGGCCAGGCGAATCGAAAGGACAAGGGTTGCCGTTGAGGCCTTGTCACCCACCTACGGATCCGATTTCGTGAATTCCTTCTCCTAATTGTGGGAGTCCTACGCACAAGATCCGTACATGCCAGGCACCGACTCCCTCGACGACGACCTCTTGTATGTCATGAGCGTCTACGACTTCATCGCCATTCTCTATCTCCAGGGATTCGTCGATTCCCGACTCGTCGAAGAACGCGTCTGCAATTCAATGGACGCCTTCCACCCCATCCTCCTCGCCAAAAAATGGCCCGCCGATTCCCGCCGCAATTTCGAGCAGGCACTCGATCAAATGAAACAACATCGGAAGCATCGAACCGCCCACAATCTTTCCACAACAAACGAAAGGAGACCGCAAATGAAAGCCAACTCATGCCTCGCTTCATTGGCCCTCTTGCTGGCGTACTCGTTCTGCCTGCCATTGTCCGCCCAGCCCACGGCGCAGCCTCCCACACCACCGGCCCGCGCCAACGCCCTGGACGTCGCCAGCGCCTACAAACCCAGCGGACGAATGGGCGATGCGATCGGTACCAAAAACGTCCAGTTCAACGAAAGCTGGAAGGACGGCGTTCACTCCAAGCCAACCTGCATCAAGGTCTCCTACAACCCGGGAGCCCAACGATGGGCAGGCATCTATTGGCAAAACAAGCCCGACAACTGGGGAGACCAGCCCGGCGATGACCTCTCCACCCGAAATTTCCGCAGGATCACCTTCTGGGCAAAAGGCCAGAACGGCGAAGAAAGCGTCGAGTTCAAGGCCGGAGGCATATCCGCCTCCGACAAAAAGTACAAAGACTCCTTCGAGGTCACCACTGGAAAGCTCCAACTCGAACGAGATTGGAAAAAATACGAAATTAAACTCGAAGGACAGAATCTGTCCTGTGTCATTGGCGTCTTCTGCTGGGTCATCGATGGAGCTGCCCACCCGAACGGAGCTACCTTCTTCCTCGATGACATCCAATACGAGTGACCCCCGCCCCCCCCCAAGTCCATCCGTCTGCCGCCTTCCACACCGCTACCCGTGACCCCGGTCTCCCCGTGTCCTGAGTCAGACGACCCCATCCCCGCACGCTCGCTGCGAACCAGACAAACCGATCCCGCCTGCTTCTCAAACCCCCGCGTGCACCCGACAACCCCATGCAGCGATCCCGCCTCATTCTCCTCCCGCCCCCGCCTACTCCTCAGAAGCGCATGAGGCCACCCCGCTTCATTCTCCTCCCGCCCCCGCACGCTCGCGGCACCGGATCACGGAGGGGGCTCCGCGCACCGCCCTCAATCACCCACCCCCCCCATCCCCCTCCATCGCCCCCCAACAACCGCTCCCCGCCTCCCAAACCCACACCCACCTCCGCCTTCTCCCCTCTGCCCTCTGCCTCTTGCCTTCTGACACCCAACACCCATGCCCCACCGCGCCCCACCACAATAGCAACCTTCTACCAAAACCGGCGATGCGCCATCGGTAAAAATAAAAAAATCTTCTCTCCACTTCCCTAGGAAATCCTCACTTCTCCCATTTCGCGCTGCGCCAAACCCGCCATTTCAGCGCAACTCCACCCT
>CAYVKG010000121.1:2310-11621 GCA_964451955.1 uncultured Tepidisphaeraceae bacterium | reverse complement strand
GGCATGGGGGGGTGGCGGAGGGCGGAAAGGTCGGGGCGAGGGTGTGGGGCGGGGCGGAAAGGTGGCGTCGGGGGTGAGTAGGGCCTAAGGGGAGAAGGGGCCGGGGGTTGGGCCGTTTCGGGGGGTGAAAAAAGGGGCAAAAAACTGGCCCAAACCGACGTAAAGCGACAGAAACCGACCGAAAGCGACATGAACCGACCGGCGGTGACAGGAAACGATGGGAACGTGACGCCGGGGGAGGGGGAATGCAAATGGGAGGGCTCGGAGGGCGAACGGATGAGGAAGGGCGCGAGGCGAGTGGGAGGGGCGGCAGGTGAGCGCGCGGGCGATTGTGGAAGCTGGATGTCAAAGAGCGTGGTGAGGGGTGGAGGTCCCCCTTGGCCACGGGTGGGCCGAGCCCACCTGGTGGTATATACGATTGGGTGACAGAAATGTTCGTAAGAAATTAGGAATTTGGCGGGAAATTGGCTTGCGGCCGGTGGGCGGGCGTGAACGATGGAGGGGGGGCTGAAGTCGGTGGGGCGGGGATGAGAATGCGATCGGATGGCTGATTTGTGCTTGACACCCCCCCCCGGCCCGTTATATGCGTCACACAATCGTTTTATCTGTATGTTGTGTGGCTGGAAGAAGGTAATCGCGGTTCAAAGGGGGTGGGGTTCAACAAGTTGAAGGAGGCATGAGATGATCGGGTATTCTCTGCGTGGTCGTGGATTGTCTCGTGGGTCCAAGCGGGACGAGCGGGCGGTGGCGAGGGCGGTGGCGGAGGGGCTGGAGGGGCGCGTGATGCTGGCGGGGCAGGTGAGGGTTTTGGATGCCATTCACAACGGGGATGATGGGGCATCGCTGGTGTATCCGAACCCTGCGGCCAGCGAGGATGGGTCGCTGGTGTATGTGGCGTCGCATGATAGCGGGATGGTTAACGCATACAGGCGCACCGACGACGGGCTGGAGATGATCGGGAGTCCATTTTCGAGCCATGTTGGGAGCGGCCTTGTGCAGCCGCTGATCTATACTGACAGCACAGGGATGCACCTGTTTCAGGGGAGCTACTGGGGCGGGGCGATGGCGGTCTGCGACATTGGAGAGAATGGTCTGCCCAAGGACGACACGTGGCAGACCTTCGGGGGATATTTCAGCGTATGCACACTCAAGATTCGGCAAAGCCCTGATCAATCGCGTACTGTTGTCTATGCGCTGATGGCCGATGCGAGGACGATGCGTGTCCTGGAGTTCAAGCACGTAGGCACGGGGCATTCGCTGGAGGAGATACAGTCGTTTGCATTGCCCTTGACGGTCACGTATGGCTTGGCTCTCTATGACGATGGCACTTGCCGGAACGCATATGTAACCGGCCGGGCGACAGATGCGGGTTCGAGTGGGTTGGCAGTCTACAAGATCAAGGACGACGGGCTCCTTGAGGCGCTGGGAGAGCCGTTGCTCAACGGCCCGGGGATTGAAGGGCTGGGAGGGGCGATGAACGTCGCGGTCAGCCCGGATGGCGAGGTCGTATTCGTATCAAGTCAGTCGGGCGTGGGTTGGAGCGAGAATCGGCTTGTGGCGTACAAACGCAACAAGGCGGATGGGTCGGTGGACCCCAACAACTTCCGGGTGCTGGTGGGCGACGATGGAGACCCGACAGGGCTGCATGGTTTCTCACTGATACACATGACGCCGACTATGGACAACCCGCGGCTGTTTGGCGTGAGCGGGATCGACGGGGCGGTGGGGATTTTCGAGTATGTGCCGAATGCAGGATCACTGGACTGTCTGCGCGTGGTGAAGGTCTTGCGCGACGGGGTTGACGGGCAGTTTGCCTGGCCGGGGTCCACATACCTGAGCGTGACCGACAGTGCGCAGACGTTCTACGTCGGGTCATGGACTCATTCGTCAGTGACGCCGATTGAGGTGGAGTATGAGCCGGCGGGGGGGACGATCCATGTGGATATTCGGGATCAGAACGGGGATGAGATCAAGTACTTCCGGCTCGGGCCCGGGTCGGATAAATCAGATACGATTGTCGAGCGGATCGCGGCTGACTCGGATCCGATGTACAGGACGCCCACGCTTGCCGATTTTGATGCTGATGGGAACTATGAACCGGCACACCGGGATGTCCAAGGCGAGATTTTCGTGCAGGTGGTGCGGCAGCGGGATGGCGAGATCGTGGCGAACCGAGCCTATGGCCCGGGTCTGCCGATAGAGATTGACGTGGCGGAGCCGGGAGCATACCGGGTTAGATGCGCAACGCGCGTGCAGATCGACGAAGCGGTGCAAGTCGATTACTCTATGCCAACTGGGGCGGATCAACCAGCACCTGATTGGACTGAAGATCCGCGCAAGAAGCCACAGTCGCAAGTCGATACGGATGACCCGACGAAGGGGCCGTATGAGCTTGCCAAGGTCTTCTGGTCGCGTTCTGAGTTCCTTGAGAGGGGCTGGTACACCTACCTTAAACGATACACGTACAAAGTGGTCAGCGACACAGAGACGTACGTGAGTCCTGGGGAGACGGATGACAGAGCATTCGTATGTCTTCCAGTCGGGAGTACGGAGATCTACGAGATTCTTGAGAAAGCGGAAGCTCGGCAGCAGGGGAACCCCCTGAACGCGGAAAGCTTGACGGCGAAGGCTGGTGTGCAGGCTTTTAAGGCAGGGGTGAATTTGCTGCTGGAGAAGAAATTCGGGGACCTGGTAGCGGCGGTCGGAAGCGGAGTGACGGATGCAGCGGGCACGTTGATCGGCTGCCTAGGAAGGCCCCATGAGGATCTTTCGGAGAGTGCATTGAAGGTGGGGACTAGTGCGATGGTGGGCGTGGCGGTGGGCAGCATCGGCGGGTGGCCGGGTGCGGTCGTCGGCTTCGGGGTTGGGTTCCTCGTGGATTGGCTCATTGCGGAATACGACCGTGAGCAACTGCGTACGGTCACAGAAGAGGCGACGGAAGATGACCTGGTCTACCAGTTTGAGGACGACGGCGACTCATTACGGCTGTTCAACCAAGGGGCCAAGCTCAAGAACGTGCGAGTTCAGGGTGTTCCCGTTTCAAAGGAGGCAGAAGAGGAACTTGCGGCCTTGGAATCGAGGCGGCGGGTCGGCGAGATGCGACTGAACCTGATGCCTGGGCATTGCGTCGTATTCCACGGGATCGACGCATTAGTCAGGCCAGGCATGAACCACGATCCCAACGGGGACGCGATTCCCTTCAAGCTCCAGATTGCGTTCGATCGTGCCTTGGCTCCCGGCTTGGGGATGCTGAAGGATTGCGAACTTGATGTGGACGGATTATCTGTACTTGTGGCCGATGAGTCGCGGCCGGGCATCATGGAGTCATCGGATGTTGTCAATTCAGGCCGAAAGTCACGCAACGGAGTGGCGAGACTCGATTTCCGATTTAACGAGTACCTTAGGGATTTCCTGCCAATGAGCGCGCTGTCTTTGTACCGCAACGGAAGCGAGAAGATCGAGATCGAGAATGCAGTTCTCATCCAGGAAGCCACTGATACGGTATCGCTGCAATTCAAAACGTTTCTGCGCGACGGCAACTATGAACTGCGCGTTAATCCGGTTGGTGTGCTGGATTGGGGTGGCAACTTCGCCGATGGTGGGGCCAAGGGGTATCTGAGCATTCCGTTCCATGTGCTGCAAGGGGATGTGGATGGCAATGGAGAAGTGAACAGCAGCGACCGGGCCGCTTGCGCGGCGGCGTTGAATACCACCGTATGGATGCTGGGATTCGATTTCGACGCGGACGTCAACCTGGATTTGAAGGTGGATCAGGCGGACCTGGACATCATCGACGGCAAGATTGGGGTATCGCTGGAGAACCTGACTGTTCCGGGCGGCGGAACGTGTGAGATCAACGGGTACCGAGATCTCAACCAGCTGGTCGTCGAGGACGGCGGAAAAATGGTGCTGGGCGATGGCGCTGAATTGGCGGTCAATACTCTGTCAATGGGGAACGGCGCGACGTTCGATGTGAACAATGGCACGGTGACCGTCCGGCCCGATGCGGATGCAAGAGATGCAGTACTTCGACGACTATTCGCGGCACTGCAGACCGGTCGCGCCGGAGGGATGTGGACAGGTAATGGAATGGCGAGCACTGCAGCGAAGAATGATGCGAGTGGCTTTTCTGGGTTGGGTATGCGGATTGACGATCAGGGCGATGTGGTCGTCAAGTACACGTGGAATGGGGACGCGAACATTGATGGGGTGGTGGATGCGGATGATTATTTTCTGGCGGATAGCGGGTACATCACGCAGGCGGGGGGGTGGTGCAACGGGGATTTCAATTATGACGGGAGGATGGATTCGGATGATTATTTCCTGATCGATTCGGCGTTCATCGGGCAGGCAGGGGTGTTGGGGGTGCAGGAAGTGGAAGATGTGATTGTTCAGGAGTTGGGGGGCGGAAGGGATCAGGTGGCCAAGAGTTGGAAGGTTGATGAGGAGGAGGGTGTGGTGGCGGGTTTGTTCTCGGAGGTGGCGATTTATTGAGTGTTGTGAGTTGAGAAGGGTGGCGAGGTGGATGGGGGGTTAAGGCCTTTTCTTCAGGCGGAAGAGGCCTTTTTCGCAGCAGACGACGAATTTTTCGGAGCAGGCTTTAAGGTCTTCCCATTTTTGGCGGATGGCATCGGCTTCGTCGGGGTCGATTTCGGGGTCGTTTTCGAGGGACTCGGTGACGGCGTCGAGGAGTTCGGAGAATTCGCGCATCATGACGCGGGTCTGGTTGAAGATGGCCTGGTCGATGGGGGAATGTGGTGTTGGGACGGGGTTGGCGACGAAGAAGCCGCCCGCCTCGTTGCAGAGCCAGCGGATGAGGCGGATGTCTTTGGTGAGGTGGTACATTTCGCGGAGGCGGTCGAGGGGGTTTTTTGCGCCGGACTGATCGGGGTCTTCGGTGTCGGCGGGGGGCTCGCACCATTTGTAGACGAGGGCCGGGGAGACTCTGAGAGCGGCGGCGACGGCTTTGACGCCGGGCTCGTCGACGGCGGCGCGGATGACTTCGTGGGATTTCATGGGGGGGAATTATAAACGGGTGAGGGGATGGGGGTAAGAGGCGATGAGAGGCGGTGGGCGCCGGGTCGTTGGTGGTCAGGGGGGTGGGCAGGGGTATGATGTTGGGATGGCGCAGACGAAGAAGGAGATTCAGGAGATGTTGAGGAAGGCGGGGGGCGAGCCGCGAAAGCGGTTTGGGCAGAATTTCATGATTGACGGGAACCTGGTGAGGATGGTTGCGGATGCTGGGGAGATACGGGCTGGGGAGCTGGTGATTGAGGTTGGGCCGGGGACGGGGACGTTGACGGAGGAGTTGCTTGCGCGAGGGGCGAGGGTGGTGGCGGTGGAGATCGATCGGGATTTGGCGGGGCTGTTGCGGGGGAGGATAGTGGCGGGAAGGGGAGGAGTGGGTGGGGAGGGGTTTCGTCTGATAGAGGGGGACGTGTTGGCGGGGAAGCACGAACTGAACGAGGAGGTGAGGGAGGTGATTGAGGGGGAATTGGGGCGAGGGGGGAGTGTGAAGTTGGTGGCGAACTTGCCGTACAACGTGGCGTCGCCGCTGGTGGTGGAGATGCTGATGGCGGGGGTTGGGTTGCTGGTGTTCACGGTGCAGCGGGAGGTGGCGGAGCGGTTGAGGGCGAAGGCCGGGGAGGAGGCGTATGGGGGTTTATCGGTGATGGCGGGGATGCTGGCGAGGGTGGAGGTGTTGCGGGTGTTGCCGGCGGGGGCATTCTGGCCGGCGCCGAAGGTGGAATCGGCGCTGGTGAGGATGGTTCGGGAGGACCGGCTTGGGGTGCGAGCGAGGGGATTCGGCGAGTTTGTGGGGAAGGTGTTTTCGTATCGGCGGAAGACGTTGAGGAAGGCGTTGGAGATGGGGGGGTATGATGCCGGGGTGCTGGAGCGGGTGGGGATGGATGGAGGGAGGCGGGCGGAGGAGATATCGGCGGAGGATTTGTGGAGTCTATTTGAGGCGGGGCGGAAGGAGTGAGGTATGCGGCTGGCGGCGTGGGCGGTGGTGTGGGCGGTGGCAGGGGGCGTGGCGGTTAGCGCGGCAGAGGATGAGAGCTGGGTGGGGCGGATGCGGAAGGTGCATGAGCGGTTTACGGGGCAGAAGGGGACGTTTGCGCAATTTGGGGACTCGATCACGGTGACGATGGCGTATTGGGCGGGGCTGCAGTGGGAGAAGAAGGGGATGGACGAGCAGGGGCGGAAGATGTTTGAGCTGGTGAACGGGTATATGCGGAAGGAATGCTGGGGGCAGTGGAAAGGGGAAGAATACGGTAGCGAGGGTGGCATGACGGTAAGGTGGGCGGACGAGAACGTGGAGAAGTGGCTGAAGAAGCTGAATCCGGAAGTGGTGATGATCATGTTTGGGACGAATGATCTGACCCAGGTGCCGGTGGGGGAGTATGAGCAGAAGATGAGGTCGGTGGTAAAGCGGTGTTTGGATAACGGGACGGTGGTGATTCTGAGCACGATTCCGCCGCGGAGCGGGATGGTGGAGAAGAGTCGGGGGTATGGGGAGGCGGTGAAGAAGATCGGGCGTGAGATGGGGGTTCCGGTGGTGGATTATTGGGGGGAGGTGATGAAGAGGAGGCCTGAGGATTGGGACGGGTCGATGGCGAAGTTCAGGGGTGGTGTCGGGGACGAGTATCAGGTGAGGACGCTGATTTCAAGAGACGGGGTGCATCCTTCGAATCCGAAGGAATATGTGGGGGACTATTCGGAAGAGGGTTTGAGGACGAACGGGTACGGTTTGAGGAGCTACTTGACGCTGAGGGCGTACGCGGAGGTTGTGGAGAGGGTGTTGAGGTGAAGGCGAGGGGGATAGGTAGGAGACGAGAGTTGCGATGAGGGACTGGCTGGGTGCAGCGGCGCCCGGGCCGGCGCCTCTACGGGGAGGGAGATGGGGGAGCGGTTATTTGGCGGGGACGAATTCGGGTTTAAGGGCGATGTAATAGAGTTCGCCTTCGGAGAGTTGGTGTCCTGCGAGGGCTTCGCCGGCGTCGCCGATGCCCATGTAGATGTCGCAGCGGCCGGCTGCGCGGATGGCGCCACCGGCGTCCTGGTCGAGCATGAAGCCGCGGAAGGGCCATTTGACGTTTGGGTTATCGGTGCGGGGGATGGGGACGATGAGAAAGGCGGGCATAGCGCGGGGGTAGACTTCTTTGTCGGTGGCGATGGTTCCGAAGGTGGTGACGGGGACGTTGAGGCAGCCGAAGGGTCCGCCCTTGCGTTCGGTGAAGAAGACGGTTCGCTGGTTGAGCCAGAGGTATTTGTCCTGGGCCTGGGGGTTGGCGGCGAAGTAATTGGCGAGGGTTTTGAGGTTCAGGTCTTCGGACTTGATGATGCCATCGGCGATCATCTGTCGTCCTGGGGAGGTGTAGGTGTGGCCGTTGTGACCGGCGAAGCCGACTTCCATGATGGAGCCGTTGGGGAGTTTGAGTCTGGCGGAGCCTTGGACCGTGACGACGTAGGCTTCGAAGCGTGATTTGAGGAAGGCGAATTCGAGTCCGGCGAGTTTGTTTTGGCCTTCGATTTCGGCGCGGGTGTAGTAGGGGATGACTTTGCCGTCGGGCGCGCGCCGGCCGATGGTTTCGCCGGAGAGGGGATCGACGACGAGGTCGCTGGGTCGTTTGTAGATGGGCCATTGGTAGGGGCCTGTGCGGGTGAGGGAGGCATCGCGGTCCGGGGTACAGTAGCCTGTGAACTGGACGATGTCGGTGAAGCCGGGTCCTTCGGGGTTGGGAGCGCCGTAGGACTTGTAGACTTCGAACTTGGCGCGGATTTCGCGGTTGATATAGGCGCCGGCGTTGGGGCCTTGGGCGAGGGCGTCATTGACGATTTGTCGGAAGGCATGGAGGGAGGCGACGGCGCGGTCGTGGGAGATATCGAGGTAGGGGAAGAAGCGTTGGCTGGAGGGGTGGGCGAGGTAGGCGAGGCTGTGGTCGATGGAGCGGCCGAGGACGTTGAGGTTCCAGGTGCCGCCGGAGAAATCGGGATATTGCTCGGGCGGGATTTTGCGGAGGGCGAGCTGTCCGGGGGCGAGTTGCTGGCCGAAGTTGATGGGGGGTTTGTCCTTGCGGCAGCCTGCGAGGGCAGCGGCAGCGAGGAGTGTGGAGAGGACGCAGAATTGGGGGAGACGACGATGCGGGTTGGTTGACATGACCTTCCTCCATGAAAGCCCGGGGGCATGATACCGGAGAGAGGCGGAGGAGGAAAGTGGTGGCGACTGTGGCGGTATTGAAAGTTGCGGCGTTCCAGATATATTTGGAGGGACCGGGTGGGGGTAGTTGGCCACCATGGGACGGATGGGGGGATCGCCTGAAGCGGTTGCGGGAACGAGTTTGGGATGGTCGGGATATTCGGCTGCGCGCCAGTCGCGTGAGGCCGGGATTATGGAAAAAGGCAAGGTCGTAGTAATGGATCCGGACAAATGCGATGATTTTCGGGCTGACACGGTGAGAGCGGATGATTGCGCGGGGCAGCGGATGAAGCTGATTCAACATCTTTCGTTGGCGTGGCACAACGAATGCGTGGAGAAGCTGGTGAGATACAACGAGGAAGAGAGGGATGGGGTGGTGTACAACGGGTGGGCGATGTGGCGGTCGTGCTAGGGTGACGGATCGTGCGTGGTTGTTTTGGTGGGCCCAAGGGGGGGTCCCGGTGCTACTGCATGGGGTTGTGGCACGGTAGAATCGGTGCGCCTGATGGCAGGCGAGGTACGGCGGCCGGTCGGCGAATGGCGGGGGGGGTGCAAGAGGAGCAGAGGCATGGCGAAGCGGAAGCTGCGGGTGGGTGTGATTGGGACGGGGATGATTGCGACGGCGGGGCACATTCCGGGTTGGCAGAATCTGAAGGATGATGTGGAGATTGTGGCGGTGGCGGATGTGCTGGCGGATCGTGCGCGGTTCATTGCGGGGAAGGTGGGGGTGAAGGCGGCGTACGGGGATTGGCGGAGGATGCTCAAGAAGGAGAAACCGGACATCGTGTCGGTGTGCACGCCCAACAGGTATCACAAGGAGCAGACGATCGAGGCGTTGAAGGCGGGGTCGCACGTGTTGTGCGAGAAGCCGGTGGCGACATCGCACGCGGACGCGGTGGAGATGTATGAGGTGGCGGAGAGGACGAAGCGGATCTTGTTTGTGGGGCAGACGGCGCGGTTCTGCAATGAATCGCGGGCGGCCAAGGAGATTGTGGACGCGGGTCGGCTGGGGGAGGTCTATTACGCGGAGACGTATTTTCTGAGGCGGCGGGGCATACCGACGTGGGGGCAGTTTCACATGAAGAAGCACTCGGGGGGGGGGCCGGTGTCT
>CAYVKG010000121.1:0-2300 GCA_964451955.1 uncultured Tepidisphaeraceae bacterium | reverse complement strand
CCCCCCCCCCCCCCCCCCCCCCCCCCCCCCCCCGGCGCCCCCCCCGGGGTATGACTTGGGGGTTCACGCGGTGGATCTGCTGTTCTGGCTGATGGGGAATCCGAAGGTGGTGGCGGTGAGCGGGGCGACGTATACGAAGCTGGCGAATCGCGGGGAGAATCTGATGACGTCGTTGGCGGAAAGCGGGGCGATGGCGGGGGTGTTGACGCCGAGGAAGTACAGTCACGGGGAGTATGATGTGGAGGACATGGCGGCGGCGTTTATTCGGCTGGAGGGTGGGGCGACGGTGTCGTTCAAGACTTCGTGGGCGGCGAATGTGCCGCAGAACACGGGGAATACGATGCTGTTGGGGACGGAGGGGGGCTTGGTGCTGGAGCCATTGACGCTGGTGACGAACATGGGGAGTCTGCAGGTGAATGTGGCGGCGCAGGTGCCTGCGGGTCGGGCGGTGGAATTCGCGGGGCACTGGGAACAGACGGCGCATTTTGTGAAGGTGATTCGCGGGGAGGAGAAGCTGATGGTGACGCGGGATCAGGTTCTGAATGTGATCCGGACGCTGGATGCGTTGTATGAGTCGGCGGAGAAGGGGCGGGAAGTGAGGGTGGATTAAAAGGGGTTAAGCCACCGAGGCGCGGAGACACGAAGGATGTTCCCGGTTTGTTGTGGGTGGGGACGATGCAAGGAGAAGCAGATGGCCAAGAAATATCGAGTTGGGTTGATTGGGTTTGCGCATATGCACATGAACCATTTGGCGAATTTGTTTCATGAGCATCCGCAGGTGGAGTTGGTGGCGTGCGCGGATACGACGCCGGAGAGGGCGGAGTTGAGGGAGGGGCCTTATACGCGGGGGTGGAATGTGAAGTGGGCGATGGAGAAATTGGGGGTGAAGAAGGAGTACAAGGAGTATCGGGAGCTGCTGGGGAAAGAGAAGCCGGAGATTGTGATTTGCTGTTCGGAGAATGCGAGGCATGCGGAGGTGACGGAGGCGTGTGCGGCGGCGGGGGCGCATGTGCTGGTGGAGAAGCCGATGGCGTCGTCGTTGAGCCATGGGTTGCGGATGGTTCGGGCGGGGGAGCATGCGGGGACGCGGGTGTTTGTGAACTGGCCGACGACGTGGGACCCAGCGGTGAGGCTGGCGAAGAAGCTGATTGATGAGGGGGCGATCGGGAAGCTGATTGAGGTGAAATGGCGGGCGGGGCACACGGGGCCATTGGGGCCTGGTGAGAAGCATCCGGGGGTTCCGCTGGGCGCGGATGCACTCAAGAGCAATGAGTTGGCGGCGACGTGGTGGCATCACGATTCGACGGGCGGCGGGGCGATGTTGGATTACTGCTGCTATGGGTGCATGCTGGCGCGGTGGTACATCGGGGAGCCGGCAGTGGCGGCGGTGGGGATGAGGGCGAATCTGAACAGCCAGTGGTCGGACTCGGATGACAATGGGGCGATGATCGTTCGGTTTCCGGGTGCGATGGCGATTATGGAGGCGTCGTGGACGCAGTTGGATTATGGAGTGCCGGGCGGGCCGATCGTGTACGGGCAGACGGGGGTGATGGTGATGGAGACGAGGGGGGAGAAGCACGTGATTCGGATTGAGAGGGGAAAAGGAAAGACGGAGGTTCATGAGCCGGAGGCGTTGGCGAAGGGGCGGCATGAGATTTCGTGGGAGGTGATCCATTGTCTGGAGACGGGGGAGGCGGTGCATCCGACGCTGGATGTGAAAATGAACCTGGACGCGATGGCGATCTTGGATGCGGGGTGGCGTGCGAGCAATTCGGGGAAGATGGAGATGGTGGACAATGGGGCGTGGCGGGTGGGGTGAGGGACGGTGTTTTATTGCGGAGCGAATGGGAACCCAAGGCTGGTCTCGGGGGAATGTGGACAGGGGGTTTCAGCGGAGGCTAGTGAGCATCTGGAGGACGGCAGGGTTTCGGGTGAGGAAATCGCTGTGGCGGGAAAGGTCGGAGCCGGCCAGGTGATAGCCGGGGGCGCATTGGAAGCGGCGGCAGTTGGCGGGGCGGTCGTCGTAGATGTTGCAGAGGTTGTCGGGGCCGAGGAATTGACAGCGGCCCTCGTGGTAGGGGAGGACGGATTCGAGGGTGGTGTGTTGCCCGGACCTGATGGGGACCTGGACGGCGAAAGCGGCGAATTTCCGGCGCTCGTGCGGTTCGAGGAGGACGGCATAATCATGGCCGTTTTGCCTGCAGCAGGCGGCGTGGCAAAGTTGGCAGGGGCTTTGGCCGAGGATAGCGAGGCGGAGTGGCATGGTGTGATCGGAGACCTTTTATGACGAGGCGAAGGTG
>CAYVKG010000120.1:0-11655 GCA_964451955.1 uncultured Tepidisphaeraceae bacterium | reverse complement strand
ACCCCGCTCCATCCACTTCTCCGCTCCGCTCGACCACTCCACGCACGTCAGCATCCCCCCGCTTTTGATCAAGTACATATACCCCCCCAATAGCACGCAGTTTCCCGTGTAACAACTCAACCCACCGCTCGACCAGTCCTCCACCAGCGTCTGCCCCCGTATGCTGAACCGAGCCCCACGCTTATACGCCTCCGCCGATGTCGCAAATACCTTCCCCTCCCGAACCACCAGGTCCACGCACGCCGCTCCCCATTTCTCCTTCCATCCACCATATCGCCACAACACCCGCCCGCTCTCCGCCTCCACACCCATCAACACCGACGACCCCCGATCCGCCTCCAACCCGATCAACGCCACCGCCCGTTTCCCCCCATGCTCATACGGCACCGGCGACGCGCACGAACCCGCCCGCCCATCGTTCCCCCATGCAAACGAACCATCCCCCTTCCGCAATGCCAAGCCCCGGCTACCCGTCCCCAGTATCAGCAACTCCCCAACCACCAGCGGCGACCACGAAAAACCATAATCCACATCCGGATTGTAACTCGCCGCCAAATCCACCCCCCATCGCTCCTTGCCGCTCTCCGCGTCCCACGCCCGTAACTGACCATGCTGCCCCAACGTGTAAACCGTCTCTCCGTCCACCGTCGGCGTCGAACGCGGACCAGACCACTGCAAAATCCCCCGGCATCCGTACGACCGCTTCCACAACAACTTCCCCGTCCCCGCCTCAAAACAAAAAACCGTGTCCGCCGCACCGTCCCACCCCATCGTGTACGCCCGCCCCTTCGCCACCGATACCGCCGAATGTCCCTTCCCCACCCGCGCACGCCACACGACCCGCGGCGACTTCCCCGCTGCCCATCCCTCCAGCCCAACCGCCTCCTTCGATAAGCAATCCCGATCCGCTCCACGCCACTGCGGCCAATCACCACCCTCACTCCTCCCCCACAACCCCATCACCAACACCACCACAAACCACTCTCGTAACCGCATCCCGCCAGTCTAACCGCCCCTCCCCTCTGCCGCCTACTCCCTCCTCCCTCAAAACTTCCAACCCACCCCCGCTAAGTACCGAAAATCGTCCTCCTCCGTCCCCGGCGCCGGCGTCGCGTCCCGCCTCCACTCCACCTTCATCTCAACGAAAAACTGACCCGTCAAATCCACCCGAATCCCCGCTTCCGAACTCAAATTGTAATCCCCAAAATCCTGAACGCTCGGCAGATATTCCGTGCTGTGAATCAACTTCACCTTGTCGTTCAACTTCCGGTCATACCGATACGCCAAACGCACCGCAAAATGATCCTCGCTTCCCGCGTTGCTGTAGTCCTCATACAGCCACGAAGGCCCGGCCTCCGTCAGAAAATTCGACTTCGCTCCCTCCCACCATTGATACCCCACGCCCGCGCTTGTCGTCGACCGCAGATCCAACTCCGCTATGCTGTCTCGCTCCACTCGCTCTATCCCGTACGAATACAGCTTCTTCGACAAGAATCGGTCATACTTCCCCATCGCAAACCAGTTGTCCGCCGTCGTATTCCTCTCCCCGGTCCCCTTTACCTTCTCCCGACCATACAAGTATCCGCCCCCGACCGTGATCCGATCCTCCTTCGCTCGCCTGATCGCTTCCACACTCGCGTTCACGTTCTCCGTCTCCGTGTTCCCTCGGCTTACCATCGCACCCACAGTCAGCGATCCCTCCCATCTCACCGGCGGCGGATTCACCTTCGACACCGCCGTCACAGCCACCGTCTGCGGCCCCGCCGCGCCACCGCCCACCGTCCTCACCTTCCCCTCCTCCTCCGCCGGCACAAACGCCTGCTTCACCACCGTCCCGTCCACAAGATGCATCTCGATCGCCTCGTCCGTCGTGAACGTCTTCACCTGCTTCATGTCGATCGCCACGTCACCCGCCACCACCGTACCCATCAACATCTTGCCATCCGCTACGCTCTTGATCTTTCCCGTCAACTTGTCCCCATTCCGAAAAACCACCTCGTCCCCATGGCCCGGCGATACCAGCAGCACCCACACCGCCAAGCCCATCATCGCCTTCCTCATCCATTCCTGCCTTTCCACAACCCCTCGTCGCCTCGTCTCTGCACTCCGTTGCATTACTGACCGTCCCCGCCAACAGTTGCCATACCCCACACCCCCAAAAAACACAAGCACACAAAACGCACTGCCCCCAACCCCGAAAACCACACCCCACCCCGCATCCCACCGCCCCCTCCACACCCCCAACTCACTCCCCTCCCTCATTTCCCCTCGATCACGATCCCCAATCCCTTCCGCCTGCCTCCCTTCGGCAACCCATCCTCGTCGATGATCCGCTGCAACGCCATGATCCCCTCCAATAACGTCTCGGGCCGCGGCGGACACCCGGGAACATATACATCCACCGGAATGAACTGATCCACCCCTTGCACCGTCGCATACGCGTCAAAAACACCCCCCGTGCTCGCGCACGCCCCCATCGAAATCACCCACTTCGGCTCCGCCATCTGCTGATAAATGTGCTGCAACACCGGCATCATCTTGATCCCCACTCGCCCCGCCACAATCAGCAAATCGCTCTGCCGCGGCGAAAAACGCATCGCCTCCGCCCCAAATCGCGCCAAGTCATACCGCGACGACGCCGTCGCCATCAACTCAATCCCGCAACACGCCGTCGCAAACGGCAACGGCCACAGCGACGAACGCCTCGCCCAGTTCACCAGCTTCTTCAACTGGGTCGTCACCACGTTGTCCGGCAGCGCCTGCGTATCCATCGCCCCAGATTGTAGGACCCAACCCCAAAAAGAAAAAGCTCACCGCCTCTCCCCTTCGCCCTCTTCCCCACTTCAATCATGCGATTCCCCCTCCGCCTCCGCCGACTCCCTCTTCTTCCCCATCGTCCCCAGTATGATCCCAAACTCATACAACCCGATCAGCGGGCCCATCAACGCCACCGTCGCCGTTATCACATCCCCAGGCGTGATTACCGCCGCTATCACCAACAACACAAAATACACATACCGCCTCGCCTTCCGCAACGCCGCCGCGTCCACGATCCCGATCTTCAGAATCGCCGCAATCACCAGCGGCAACTGGAACGCCAGCCCGAACGTCAACAGCATCATCACGACCAGGTCAATGTACTCGCCCAAATCGTATTGCGGCACCACCAGGCTTAGCGGCGCAAACCGGATGCTCTTCACCACCCCACCTAGCACAAAGCTCAGCTTCCCGTCACGAGCGTTGAAATATAGGTCCCCGTCCTTCAACTTCAAATACGCCGGATCAGGATCCCCATCGTAGATCGGTATGTTCACAGGCAACGTCGTCGGCCGCACCAACGCCGATGTGCTGTACGACGGAATCGGCATCGTCGTCGTCCAACCTACGAAAAACTCGATCGTCCACGGTAGCACCACGAAATACACGAACAGCATCCCCGCGATCAGCAGCGAAATCGATAACGGCGCATACCGCGTCACCCACTTCCGCTCATGCGGATACAACCCCGCCGCCACAAACATCCATATCTGATACACCAGCCACGGCGACGCAATCGACGCCGCCGATATCAGGCTGATCTGCATGAAAACCATGAAACTGCCACCCAACTGACGATCGTATACGCTCGGATCGATCCCGTGCGCCTGCAACGTCATCAGCAGCGGCCGACAGAAAAACGCCACCACCGTGTTCCCGTATATCAAACACACCGCCAACGACACCACAAAACCCATCAGTCCCAGTACCAGACGCCACCTCAACTCCTCAAGGTGATCGCCTATCGACATCCGGTACTGCTCCGGGTCAAATGCGTCGCTGTTCGTCCCTCTCGCCTTGCTCTCCGTCTCAACTGTCATTGCGGCGAATTATAGAGTACCTCGCCCCACATGGGGAGCATCCCCAGATCCCCAAACCATCCACCCGTCAACTACCCCACAACTTCGCCCAATAGACTCATGCCCTGCATCCCCGACAAACGCCCGATCCCAAATGCATCCAACACCGTCGGCGCCACGTCCATCAGACCGGCCCTCCCGCTCCGCAGCCGCACATTGCTCATCAATACCCCGGGCACCAACTCCGGATCCACACAGTGATCCCCACTCCACTTCCGCCCATTGTCCCCGAACACACTCCCACCAACCTGCCCCCGCGCACATTCCCACGATACCCGATACCCCGCCTCATATCCCACCAGAATGTCAGGCCCTTCCACCCGATAGGGCCCCTCATACTCCCGCCGTGTGATCACCGCCCTCCGAATCGCCCGATGCCCCCCCGACTCGCCCACAACCCCATCCCTCAAATCCTCCAGTCTCCCTTTTAACTCCTCCACCAGCAAATCATACTCCTCCCCCTCCTCCACGATCCCCTTCGCCTCTCGCCCCGCTACGTTCACATAAATCCCCACCAGCCCCATCGCATATGCCCGTGTCCGCGACCAGTCCACGCCCTCCAGCCACGCCACTGCCCCCGTTGCCCCTTCTCTCAAACACAAATACCCGTTCTCATGCAACCACGCGTTCAAATCCACCGTTCGCTCAAAACCCGTGAACCCATGGTCCGACATCACCAATACCATCGTCTCCGGACCCACCCGCTCCAATGTCTCCCCCACCAGCCGGTCCATCTCCACAAGCATCTCCTCAACCACCCGACCGTGCTTTCCTCCTCCATCCCTCTGCTCCCGCCAGAACATGTGCTGTATCCGGTCCGGCGTGTCAAATACGCAAATCGTCACATCGTCCAAGCCCTCCTCCAGTGTCTTCAAATACATCGCCCTCCGTTCACCATACACCCCCCACGCCTGCCGCAAAAATGCCTCCTCATCCAACGCCCCGCAATTCAACGCCGTCGTGTCCTCTATCAAACCCAGTGTCCCATACCTCCCCCCACGCTTCGCCAAATAATTCGAAAATACCCCCGGCCAGCTCAACGACATCGCCGGAGCCTCCGGATCCATGTGCAGCGGCGTCATGTACATCTCAAACTCAGGCCAAACCGATTTCAACTGAAACTGCGCCATCCCACGAACCTTCACCAGACCCGCTCGAAATACAATCCCAATCCATTCGCTCTGCTGGCCCACCGATAACCCGATCCGCCGCCCCCCAACCTCCAGCAACGCCTCCTCCCTCCCCTCCTCCCGCCTTATCGTCAATCCCGCCTTCAGATGCTCCCCCTCCTTGAATGGATGCGCCGGCCCCACAATCTCCGTCCTCGCCGCCCCGGCCTCGAACCGCAGTCGACAAAACTCCGCATCCACCCCCTCCGTCCGACCTTCCACCGTCGCAAAGTACCCGAATGTCCCCTGGCTCCCTCGCAAGTCCGGTACGCACATCCCCGACAACACACGACCCCCAAACCGCTCCGGCGGAAACGTGATCGGTACACGCAGCACCGTCACCTCCAAACCCCGCCTCGCCAACTCATGCCAGAATGGCTCGCCCTTCCGCAACGTCCTCGCCTTCCCCCGCCCCAGCCGCATACGCCATCCCCAAAACCGCAACTCCCTCCCGCTTCCCTTCACCTCCGACGAACTCAACCGCGGCAAATACGTCGAGGCGTCCCGCGATATGAAGTCGTAAATCCCGTGCCGGGACGGGTCCATCCCCGTCAAAAACGTCGACCACGCCGCAGGCGTCAACGCCGGCCAAACCGTCTCCAATTCCCCAAAGTGCCCCCTCCCTGCCATACCACGCATGTTGGGTAACTTCCCCTCCCCCATCAGCTTCCCCACCAGCTTCGGGTCCAGACCGTCCAGCCCTAGCACTACCACCTTCCCAAAACGACCTAACTTCCGCCTCCGGCGGCATCGCCACGCTCGAAACACCACCACCACAGGCAAAACCACAGGCCCCAACACGATCGTCAACCCCACAATCACCACCGTCAGCAGCGATACCGTTGCCGCAAAGCCACTACCAGGACCAATGTACGCAATCACCCAACACCCCCTTCCCTCCGCTCACGACATTATGCCCTGACTCGTCTCACCCCGGATACCCCCCGACAAACCCATGGCTACTCCAAAATCTATCGGCCCACCCTCCGGGCGTCAATCCAACACCCATCCCCAAACAAAACCGCCATCCCAAAAAACGAGATGGCGGATACTCATGTCCCTGCAATCCGTCCCAAGCCCACTACACGCCCGCTGCAGAGCCGGGCGACGTCCGCCAACTCTGCAACACCCGCATGTAGTTCGCCCGCTCAAACGCGTGCGCGTCCGGGCATCGGCTCAGGCTCATGCTCCCCTGCATCAGACGCACCGAGGAGTATTCGTTCTTCTCCATCCACTCCTTCATCTCGCCCAACACCTTGCTCAAGTGCCCGGGACCGTTGATCAGCAACGCCGATACCAACTGCACCGCCGACGCCCCGGTCATGATCGCCTTGATCGCGTCCGCCCCGCTGTGAACCCCGCCGCTTGCCGCCAGCGAAGCCTGTACGTGCGGTGACAAAATCGCCAGCCACCTCAGCCTCAACAGCAGATCCGATGGGTCCGACAACGCCAGCTTCGGTACCGCCTCCAGCAACTCCAAATCAATGTCCGGCTGGTAAAAACGATTGAATAACACCAACCCGTCCACCTTCATGTCGTCCAACCGACAACATAGGTTCGGCAACGATGAGAAAAACGGCGACAACTTCACCGCCAGCGGAATCGAGATGCTGTTGCGAATGTTCCTCGCTACGTCCAATACCCGCTGCTCCAACTGGTCCGACGTCTCCGTTGGGTCCGTCGCCACGTGATAAACGTTCAACTCCAACGCGTCCGCGCCCGCTTGCGCTATCTGCTTCGCATACTCAATCCATCCCCCAAGCGTCGTCCCGTTCAACGACGCGATCACCGGTATCTTCACCGCCTCCTTGATCTTCCGTATATGCTCCAGATATTGCTCCGGACCCATCGCGAAATCCTTCGCCTCCGGGAAATACGACTGCGCCTCCGCGAACGAGTTCGCGTACATCTCCATCTGATAAATCGTCCCCAACTGCTCACCCGCTATCTGCTCCTCAAATAGCGAGTGCATCACAATCGCGCTTGCCCCCGCGTCCTCCAATCGCTTCACGTTGTCAATGCTGTCAACCATCGGCGACGCGCCGGGCATCAGGGGGTTCGCTAACCGCAGACCCAGGTAGTTCGTTGACAAATCCATATCTGCTCCGATCCTCTTGGTTCTAAACTAACCGTCCTCTTCTTCCTAAAACCCCTCACGCAACGCCCTTAAGCCTTCTTCCCGTTCCCCGACATCTTCGCCAATTGCTCATACAACGCGTACCGGTTCCCAATGTGCTTCTGTGCCGTGTCCATCATGCTCTGGAACTTCTGCGGATTCTGACTCTCCACCATCCGGAATCGCGTCTCGTTCTTCACAAACTGACCAATGTGACCCTTCGGCGCCGCCGAATCCAGCTGCAGCGGACTCTCGCCCGCCTCCGCTCGCCGTGGATCGTACCGGTACAACGGCCAGTAGCCCGTCTCCACCGCCAGCTTCTGCTGCTCCGTGCCCAACGCCAGATCATATCCGTGCGCTATGCAGTGACTGTACGCAATGATCAGCGACGTCCCGGGATACGACTCCGCCTCCTGAAACGCCTTCACCGTCTGAACGTCCTTCGCGCCAAACGCCACCGACGCCACGTACACGTTCCCGTACGCGATCGCCATCAATCCCAGATCCTTCTTGTGCGTACGCTTCCCCGCCGCCGCAAACTTCGCCGCCGCCCCCATCGGCGTCGCCTTCGACTGCTGACCACCCGTGTTCGAGTACACCTCCGTGTCCAGCACCAGCACGTTCACGTCCCGCCCCGTCGATAACACGTGGTCCAAACCTCCATACCCGATGTCGTACGCCCAACCGTCTCCCCCAAATACCCACACGCTCTTCTTCACAAGATAATCCGCCAACAACTCCAGAAACCGCGCCTTCGGCGAATTCATCCCCGACAGCTTCCGCCTCAACGCCTCCACCCGCGAACGCTGCGCCGCTATCCCCGCCTCCGTCGTCTGGTCCGCCGTCAACAACTCCTGAACCAACTCGCCCCCAATCTCCGACGACATCAACTGGATCAGCTCCCGCGCCTGCTCCATGTGCTTGTCGATCGCCAAACGCATCCCCAACCCAAACTCCGCGTTGTCCTCAAACAACGAATTGCTCCACGCCGGACCCCGCCCATCCCGATTCGTCGTGTACGGCGTCGTCGGCAAATTGCCCCCGTAAATCGACGAGCAACCCGTCGCGTTCCCAATCACCGCACGGTCTCCAAACAACTGCGACACCAGCTTCACGTACGGCGTCTCGCCGCACCCCGCGCACGCACCCGAAAACTCAAACAACGGCTGCAACAACTGCGAACCCTTCACGTCGATCTTCACCTTCGACCGATCCACCTCCGGCAAACCCAGGAAAAACTCAAAGTTCTTCCGCTCCGCCTCCAACAACGGCGCCTGCGGCGCCATGTCCAGCGACTTGTGCCTCGGGTTCGTCTTGTCCTTCACAGGACATGCCGTCACGCACAACCCGCATCCCGTGCAGTCCTCCGGCGCAATCTGAATCGTAAACTTGCTCCCCTTGAAATCCGCCGCCTTGTAATCCACCGACTTGAACGTCGCCGGCGCACCGGCCAGCTTCCCAGGTTCATAAACCTTCGCCCGAATCGCCGCGTGCGGACACACCATCGAGCACTTGTTGCACTGAATGCAAATCGCAGAATCCCATACCGGAATGTCCTGCGCTATGTTCCGCTTCTCCCATTGCGTCGTGCCCGTCGGCCACGTCCCATCCACCGGAAACGCGCTCACCGGCAACAGGTCCCCCTTGTTCGCGATCATCGGCGCCACCACCCGCTTCACCATCTCCGGCGCCGCCTCCGATACCGTCGGCGGTAGCTTCCGCTTCGCCGTCGCCACCGTCCCAACCTTCGCCTCGTGTAGATTCGCCAGCGTCCCGTCCACCGCCGCAAAGTTCTTCTTCACTACCTCCTCACCCTTCTTCCCATACGTCTTCTTGATCGCCTTCTTGATCTGCTCGATCGCCTCCTCCCTCGGCAAAACCCCCGATATCGCAAAGAAACACGTCTGCATGATCGTGTTGATCCGAACACCCATCCCCATCTCCCGCGCCACCTTGTACGCGTCTATCACGTACACCCGCAACTTCTTCGCGATGATCTGCTCCTGAACCTCCCTCGCCAAATGATCAAACGTCTCCTCCGGCGAGTGCGGACTGTTCAACAACAACACCGCCCCGGGCGCCGCATAACCCACCACGTCATACTTGTCCAAAAAGATGAACTGGTGCGCCGCCACAAACTGCGCCTGCCTTATCAAATACGTGCTCTTGATCGGCTTCGGACCAAATCGCAAATGCGAAATCGTGATCGCACCCGACTTCTTCGAGTCATATACAAAATACCCCTGCGCGTAATTGTCCGTCTCCTCCCCAATAATCTTGATCGAGTTCTTGTTCGCACCCACCGTCCCGTCCGCCCCCAGACCGAAAAACACCGCCCGAATCACGTCCTTCTCGATGTCCAGCTCCGTGTCATAATCCAACGACAGATGCGTCACATCGTCCGTTATCCCCACCGTAAACGTCTGCCGCGGATTCGCCTTCCCCAACTCGTCAAATACCGCCTTCACCATCGCAGGCGTGAATTCCTTGCTCGACAAACCGTATCGACCCCCAATCACCCTCGGCTCCACCGCAAAACGCGATAAGCCCGCCGCCGACGCCTGACTCAACGCGCCCACCACATCCAAATACAATGGCTCCCCGTGCGCACCAGGCTCCTTCGTCCGGTCCAATACCGCAATCCCCTTCACCGTCACAGGCAACGCCCCCATCAAATGCTTCACCGAAAACGGCCGATACAACCTCACCTTCACCAGCCCCACCTTCTCCCCCTTCCCCATCATCCACTCCACCGCCTCCTCCGCCGCCTCCGCACCCGACCCCATCAATATGATCACCCGCTCCGCCTGCGGATCCCCAACATAATCGAACAGCTTGTAGCCCCGACCCGTCAACTTCCCAAACTGATCCATCACCTCCTGCACTATCCCCGCACATGCATCGTAATACCGGTTGCACGCCTCCCGCGACTGGAAAAACGTGTCCGGATTCTGCGCCGTGCCCCGCAGCTTCGGATGATCCGGACTCAACGCCCGCTTCCGATGCTCCGCCACCAACTCCTCCGACACCATCGACCTCAGATCGTCGTCGCTCAGCAACTCCATCTTCGATACTTCGTGCGACGTCCGAAAACCATCAAAAAAATGCAAAAACGGAATCCGCGACCTCAACGTCGCCGCATGGCAAATGCACGCCAGATCGTGCACCTCCTGAATCGAATTCGAACACATCATCCCAAAACCCGTCTGCCGACACGCCATCACGTCCGAATGATCCCCGAATATCGACAACGCGTGCGTCGCCAGCGTCCGCGCCGTCACGTGCATCACGAACGGCGTCAGCTCACCCGCTATCTTGTACATGTTCGGAATCATCAACAGCAGACCCTGCGACGCCGTAAACGTCGTGCTCAACGCCCCAGCCTGTAACGCCCCATGCACCGCGCCCGCCGCCCCACCCTCCGACTGCATCTCCATCACGTGCGGTATCGTCCCCCAAATGTTCTTCTGACCCCGCGCCGACCACTCGTCCGATAATTCACCCATCGGCGACGATGGCGTGATTGGATAAATCGCAATAACTTCGCTCAACCGGTGCGCTACCGATGCCGCCGCCTCGTTGCCGTCTACCGTGATCCTGATTCTATTGGCCATACACCATTCCTTATTCAAAAAACGAAGACCGGCATATTAGGATAATTCCCTCCCCTGCTCAAGTTGCTCCCGCAAATTGCTCGCTCCCCTCCTCCCAACTACAATCCCCTCCGGCTCGCAATCACGTTAACATAGACGCAGTCGCAACTTAATCACCATCCAGAAACAGGACCCCTATGTCCGCTGATCAATTCGAGCTGCCTCCCAATTGCTCCCTCCCTCCCAATCCAAACACCGCCACCCGACCCCCACTTTCCAAACCAGTCCACCGGCCCATTTAATAGGAGAAACCAAACCACCATGTTCCAACAACACACCTCCGACAACTACTCCACCCCGCTCCCAGGCATCAGCCAAAAAACCCTCGTCTTCGGCCAACATACCCTCATGACCGAATTCCTCCTCGATAAAAATCGCATCCTTCCCGATCACGCCCATCCCTACGAACAGACCGGATACCTCGTCAAAGGCCATATCACCCTCAGAATCGCAGGCAAAGAATACGACGCCCTCCCAGGCGACTCCTGGTGCATCCCCATGAACGTTACCCACGGCGCCACCATCCTCGAAGACTCCGTCGCCATCGAAGTCTTCTCCCCACCCAGATCCGACTACCTCCCAAAAAAACAAACAACACAAACAACCGATCAATGATCCATCGCCCCAGCCTCACCTGCCGCATCCCCTCCGCTACCGTCACCACCAACAACTGGACCACCACCACCAACAACTACCACCAGCCCCACTCCTTCCAAACCACCCCCCACAACTCCCTCTCCGCCCCCAAAAACCTCCGCCACCACCGCTACTCCCCAACCCTCGGCCACGGACTCCAGCAAGACCCCGCCACCCACATCCAC
>CAYVKG010000119.1:0-11815 GCA_964451955.1 uncultured Tepidisphaeraceae bacterium | reverse complement strand
AAGGCGCAAGATACTGTAATATCGCCGCCGCCGGAACAAAAGCGATTGCCCTGCGATTTCGGTGGGCCCCTCATCAGAGAGATTGCTTTTCCTCGCCGGACCGCTATACTGCCCAATTCTCGTAACTTCGGATCATTGGAGACTCGGAATGTCAGTCAAGCTGAGATTGAAGCGAATGGGCCGGACGAATCATGCCTTTTACCGGCTGAATGCGGTGGACTCGCGCAGCCCGCGCGATGGCCGGGTGATCGAAGAACTGGGTCACTATGACCCGGTCAACAAGGATCAAACCAAGCAGTTCGTTGTGAAGTTGGACCGCTGCAAGTATTGGCTGGACATGGGTGCCATCCCTTCGGAAACGGTCTCCTCGCTTCTGAAAAAGGGCGGTCTTGACCACAAGCAGTTGCGTCTGCCGAAGCCCGGCAAACCAAAGCCGGTGGCTGCGCCCCCTGAAGAAAAAAAGACCGAAGAGGTGAAACCCGCATAGAGTCTGTACAGGATTCCTGGCGGCGGGTGTCAACTCGTGCGCAGCTATGTCGTTGCGAATTGACATCCTGACTTTATTCCCGGAGATGTTCAGCCCCGTGCTGGGAACGAGTATTCCCAAGCGGGCTGCCGAAAAAGGGTTGGTCGAGTATCATCTGACCAACATTCGTGATTTCGCGACCGACGCGCATCGGTCCGTTGATGATAAACCCTTTGGCGGCGGGCCTGGCATGGTCATGATGTGCCAGACCCTGTTCGATGCCGTCGAAAATGTCCAAAAGCAGGATCCACGCCCGGCAAAACGGATCCTGTTGACTCCGCAAGGACGCTTGTTCGATCAGCGCATGGCCGACGAATTGGCCAAACACGATCGCCTGCTGCTGATCGCCGGGCATTATGAGGGATTTGATGAGCGGATCATCGAAGGCCTCTCGCCGACGCAACTGAGTATTGGCGATTATGTGCTCAGCGGCGGCGAATTGGCGGCTATGGTTGTTGTCGATGCGGTCGTCCGACTGCTCCCGGGTGCTCTGGGAGCCGAAGACGGCGCTGCCGACGAGACTTTCGCCGACGGACTTCTCGAGTTTCCGCAGTATACTCGCCCGCGAGAGTACCGCGGGATGGTTGTCCCGGATGTGCTGCTCAGCGGCAATCATAAGTTGATCGCTCAGTGGAGATTAGAGCAGCGAAAAATCCGGACGCAGAGTCGCCGGCCTGATCTGTGGCAGGCGTATCTGCGGCAGGCGAACCAGAACGCCAAATAGCCAGGTCGCGCCGGCCCGTCGATGGATCCTCGGCCGTCCTGAAATTGATAGTGACAACAGATTACGCAGGAGCTAACCATGTCCAACCGAATCGTCGAGTCCGTTGAGCAGTCGTCGCTCAAGAAAGAGATCCCGCAGTTCAACGTCGGCGACACTGTTGACGTGGCCACTCGCATCATCGAAGGCGAGAAAGAACGCATTCAGGTCTTCTCCGGGACCGTGATCGCCAAAAAGGGCCGCGGGATCAACGCCACCTTCATCGTCCGCCGCATCGTCAACAACGAAGGCGTCGAACGCATCCTCCCCGTTCATTCCCCGTTCATCGCCGGCATTACCGTCCGCCGCAGCGGTCAGACCCGCCGCGCAAAACTGTATTACCTCCGCGACCGCGTCGGAAAGGCCGTTCGCCTCAGCGAAAAACGCAAAGGAAAGACCGTCGAGGTCGCCCAGGACGCGGCATCGGCTGCCCCGGAAAGCTCGCCCGAACTGGCCAATTCTGCTGGTTAAACTCGCTCTTGACTCCATGCGGATCAGACGATCCATCGTCGCGGCCGCTCTGACGCTGACCCTTCTCATTGGCGGCTGCACCCCCGATTTCGCCCAGCGCGATCCGGCTCGCGGGGATGACCCCCTCGGCTACTACGAAGTACTCCATGATGATGGTATCTACGTACTGGCCAGCATAGCATCGGCCGAAAATGTCAGGGCGGGAAAACCGCCCGCCAAAACGATCCGCCGCAGCGGCGGGGGGGGGGAGATCATCTTCATCGAGGTCGACGGCGCCGGTTCCGAGTTTCGCCTCATGGGCGAATACGACCGACGCCACCATCGTTCCCAGTAACCCGACCCACATGTCATGCACGCAACAAGGCCCTCCCTCCGGGTGGGCCTTCTCTTTGCCAGCAGCACGATTGCCTTGCCAGCCGCCCGAGTGTCCCCAACCTCGTTTGCCCCTTGCACCGCCCTGCCGGTATCCTGCAACCATGATCGACTGGTTCAAGAGACTGCTCAACCGAGGCCCTGGAACCCACTCGCTCGGCCGACGGGGCGAAGACCACGCCGCTAGGTTCCTCCGCGGCCTGGGCTATAAAATCATGCTTCGGAATTTTCGCTGCCCTGCCGGCGAAATCGATATCATCGCCCGCGACGGCGATACCTTGGTCTTCGTTGAGGTCAAATGTCGCACCGAGGATCAGCCCGCTCCCGAACAGCAACTCAACCAGGGCAAGCGGCAACGCATGACCAAGGCCGCCAAAAACTACCTCCGACGATACGGTACGTCACAACCCGCCGCCCGTTTCGACGTCGTCGCGATCGTCTGGCCCCACGGCCAGTCGCCCCAGGTCCGCCATACGCAAAGCGCCTTCGCAGCAACCTTCTGAGATGCCTCGCGAATCAACCCTTGGCCCACTTGATCAGAATGTCGGCCACCTCCGGACGCGAGAACTCCATCGGCGGACGTTGCCCGGCCTTGAGCAGCTCACGCACCTTCGTCCCCGACAGAAAAACCTTCGTCTCCGGACCATGCGGGCAGGTCTTCGCGCTGACCATCCCTTCGCACACCTTGCACCAGGTGGAGTGCTCGAATTTCAGCGGCGTAACGCCGATCTCGCCTGGGGAAAACTGGTCAAATATCTTCTGCGCGTCGTAGGTGCCATAGTAAGTGCCCACGCCCGCGTGATCGCGTCCAACAATGAAATGCGTCACACCGTAGTTCTTCCGGATGATCGCGTGCAGGATCGCCTCCCGCGGGCCCGCGTATCGCATCGCCAGCGGCATCACCGTCAGCATCGTCCGGTCCTTGTTGTAGTACTTGTCGATCAACACCCGGTAGCATTCCATCCGAGTGTCCGCCGGAATGTCGTCAGACTTGGTCTCCCCGACCAGCGGATGGATCAATAAACCGTCCGTTATCTCCAACGCGCACTTGGTCAGGTACTCATGGGCGCGGTGAATCGGATTCCTCGTCTGAAACGCCGCCACCGTCCCCCATCCCTTCGCCGCAAACGCCTCCCGCGTCTTGGCCGGCGGCAGGCGATACTCCGGAAATTCCGGATCCGGATTCACGTTCACCACCTCCACCTCGCCACCCAGGCACCAGTTCCCCTGCTTCTGGACTACCGCCACCCCGGGATGCGCCGGATCGCTGGTCAGGTATACGTTCGGAATCTCCAACCCCTTGTCGTGCGCGTATTTCTCACGTACCTCCATCGTCCCCAGCACCCGCTTCTTCTCATCCACCAGTGCGATCTTCTGACCAACCTTCACTTGCGCTGCTACTTCGTCCGCGGGAGACAAAATCACCGGAATCGGCCATACCGTCCCGTCCGACAGCCTCATCTTCTCGCAAACACCCCGGAAATCCTTCTCGCCCATGAAACCCGTCAATGGCGAAAACGCGCCGATCGCAATCATCTCCAGATCGCACTGTTCTCTGGCAGACAGAACGACCGGCATCAGACTCGCCGCTTCCTTGGTGGCAGTCTCCGCCGCCGAACCGGCCAAAACACGATTTACCAGCGTTCCACCGTGCGGTGCGATCAACGAACCCATGAGATTCTCTCCTGATAGTCTCCCGACCAAGGCTGCGTACCATAGTGCTTTTCAGGGCCCACAACAAGACCTCAAACCAGTCACCGCCCGCAGCATGCACGCATCCGGATCGCTCGACTCCACAATTCCTTCAACAGACCCGAAGTCTCGACTATCGCACCGTTGACTTTAACCCCCCGGAACAAGAGAATCGACCAAACTCCCGGTCGCGACCGGATTTCGTGGCACCCATGGATCGGCAACCCTGTGGCGGAGACTTGCTTTATGGATCAGACAGCCAAACGACAGTTGGCCAGACTTATCCTGATGTCTGCTTGTGCGGCGTTGCCTCTGGCAGGCATCGGCTGCGAAAAGCCCCAGCGAGAAGCCGACAAAAAGGCCAATCTGGAAATCGCCCAGAGCGAAGTTGCCGCAAGACAAGAGGCCAACGACGCCAAAGCATACACGCTCCTGACCCAGGCGGCACAACATCCGGACCTCTCAGAAGCCAAACGTTCCCATGCCAAAACCCTCATCGCCCAGACCGACTACGCCTGGGCCATCAAACACATGCACGAGTTGACCGACGCGGAAACCAAGGCGGCGGAACTCATCGACCAGATCTCCCTCCTGGGTCAGCAGATCGTGGCGAATAACCTGCTCATCGAACAATGCAAATCGGTAAACCCCGCCGGCGCGGCGCCCAGCCAGCCCGTCGCGGAGTTGACCAAGACCCAAGCCAAATACTCGACGCTGGCGGCCGATCTGGACAAACAGATCCTGGCGGCCGATGCCAAGGTCCGCGCCAAGGCCGCCGATATCGACTCCCTGACCAAGCAGCAGACCGCCGCGGCCGACCAGGCGGGGCTCCTCCTCGACAAGTCCGAGCAGGCCAAAGGCCAGGCGTCTGTTGACCTCTTCAAGCAGTATGCCGACCAACGCGCCAAGGCCGAGAACCTGACCCTCTCCATTAATCTGGCCAAGGCCGAACTGGCAAAACTCGAAGTCGCAGTCGCGGAACTCAAAACGCAAAAGAAACTCGCCGCGGACGCCGCCGCTGCCTCCGACCGACAGGCCAAGTCCCTCGCCGCTGCCTGGACCAAAGCACAGGCCGTCATACAGGCCACGCAGGCCAATTCCAAGGCGATTGCCACCGGCTCGGACGGGGTCACCGGAAAAGGCCAGGCGCTGACGGCTGCCCTGGCCGCCGCCGATGAGAAACGCAAGCAGTTGGACGCGCGCCTGCTGGCATCCATCAACGCCTATGCCGAGGCCGCCAAGGCTTCCGACGCCGTCAATGCCGCGATGCTGCAACGACTCAGGGATTCCAACAAAACCCCGGAACCCGTCGAGCGCTTGGCCTGGAAACGCCTCGAACGACTGCACAACCCCGCCGTCCATCGCCTCGATAAGGCTCGCGTTCTCACCACACGCGGCGCCATGTACATCGCCCAGAAAACCCTGCTCGAGTCCAAATTGAGGCTCGCGCGAAATCTGGCAGCCGCCTATGCTCAGGCCGGGCTTGGCGCACCAGCCGAATTCAACGTTGCCACAATCCAAAAGGAAGTGGCCGCCGCCGCAGACTTGGCCCAGGCCTGTCTCAAGGAAGCGGACGAACTGCTCGTCGATATGTCGGAACGCGGACAGGCCGAGGACAAGATCCAGGCCGACTTCCCGCGAATCGGAACTCAGTATTCGCTCTATTGTCTCACCGGCAAGCAAACCTATCTGACTTCCGCCAGGGATCTGCTCGACAAGGTCCTCAAGGCCGAAGGCGACGAGGCCGCAAAGTCCGCCAAGGTCCTCCCCATGCTCCCCGCCGACTTGGAGGCGGGAATCGTCAAACGCGCACAGATCGATCTCCGCTCGGCCGCCAGAACCACCACCGACCCCGCAACCGCCCCAGGCGGGCGAAGCAAAGAGGCTTCAACCTTCGAAAAGATGCTCAAACGCGGCCTGCAAGGAATGGTCCCCGGTGCAGCCGGCCCCGTCGAAACCCCGCCCCCGGGCGGGAAGTAACCAACCCCCGCCTATCCCCACAACGCCGACGTCGCAATCGTCGCTTCCCCAAAACTGGTCTGCCCGCGCGCGACGGATCGGCCGACCTACTCCAGTGAATACAACGAATTGTCGGCCGAAAGAAAACCCGTCCCGGCGGCCACACCCGATGCGTCGGCGGTGCTGGTGTAACGCCGGGACAGAGTCTCAGCGTGCCCGTCGCAGAACGCCACGTTCGTCTTCCCGCCGTGCCGAAAACCCTGTGTCCCTGCCGATCGGGCAGTGAACGATTCATCTCCAGGGTTCGGAAATGGCGCCCGCATGTACTTGTTGGCCCCGTTCGCCCATTCCCCGTCCCCAAACAGGGCACAACGGTACGGACGCCTCACGTCCGTCAGTCTCGCCGGCCTGGAAATCGACTCCCCCGAGCCGTGCCCGATATAACTCGTATTGTAGTTGTACCCCGTATACGGATCGCCAGGCGAATTCGACGCGCCGTCGAAGGACGGACATTGTTGTACTTTTCCCGACATCGGACCTTCCCACAACAAACCCGCCGCAACCGTCGTGGTGGGGGGGCTCGTTCCAAAATCCCTCCGTACCGTGAAATCCCAACTGTGCAACGTGTAGCTGGGGGTTGTCGTCACGTAGTAAGCCATCGGATAACTGCCGCGATTCGCCCCCGCATAACAATGCGCCGCTACAACCATCTGCCTCAGATTGCTCAGACATATCACCGTCTTCGCGGATTCCCTCGCCGCTCGCAACGCCGGCAACAGGATCGCCATCAACATCGCGACGATGCCGACCACCACCAGCAGTTCCACCAGAGTGAAACCGCTTCCACATCGCGAAAATCGACGCCGCTGCGACATAGCTCGCTACCTCAAAATCCCTCTGCGCCGTCCCAACGAAAGCGACCAAAAGCCCAAAATCAGAAACGCCCCCGGTTCAGGCGCAGGGGCAACATCCGAAATCGCGTCTATCTCAGGCGTGACTCCGCTGTTCGGTGGATTCTCCACCCGGACGTACTCGATCCAGTCCAGGCCAAGCTCGCCGATATCAAAACCAGTCCCACCAGCCGACTCGCCATATAGAGCGGCAACCTCCCCAACGCTCTTGCCCACGAATGATGACATGCCCAGTGCCGGATCAAGCGGCCTCGTCGGGTCCGTGGGCCGACCCCACCAGCTATTCCACTCCCCAATCGACCGGTCAGGATGGCTCGGGTCATAAACTCGGCCCAGCGTCGGGGCAAAAGTGTCCGCATAAGGCCCGCTCCCAAACGTGTGCCACGTGATTCCGTCCTGGCTGACCGATACGATCCCGCCTTCCCCCCGCAGCGAACTCAGCATGACCAGTCCCGCAGGATCCCGATTGTACCAGTAATCCTGCGCCACGCCGGCCGCGTTCCCGAACACGATCAGGTCGATCCCGAATGGATTCGCCGGATCGTTCGTCACGCGATGGTCAAATTTGACCGTCAATCGCCCCCCTTGTCCGATCGTGACCAGCTCAAATGCGCGAAAGGCCCCGTAAATCGGCATGACCGGAACCGCTTCGGCCAGGCTGATGCCGAAACCGTCCCCCGTCGTGTCAATCGTCGGACGACCCAGGGCGTTCGCGGGATCATTGAACGCCTCGCCCGTCAGATAGTCGCTCAACATGCCCGCGCCCGGAACATATTCCACCACTTCCGTGGCGAAATCCGAAAAACTCAACAGGTACGCCTCAGCGCCAGACGCCAGCATCGCCAGTGCAAGCCCCGCCAAGGCCGTCCACGCCGTTTTGCTGCGATTAGTCATGATCATTTCCTCCGAGTCCACGGTGGGGGGGCTACACTTGTCTGCGCCGCATCAGCAGGCTCGCCGTGGCAACAAAAAACACGATGCCCACAGGCTCTGGAACCACCGGCCCGCTCGCTCGACCATAAACCCACCCGTCAAATTGACCGCTCAATACCACGCGATCCGACGCGCCAACCATCGACGCTTTCCACTCCTGATCAACCCCGTCCCGCGTCCAGTACTGCCACCAGTCGTCACCCCCGCCATAGCCCGCGTTCGTGTGCCCCTCGAAAGCCAGTCCATCCACGAACTCGCCCCATCCAAAATCCTGCTTCTGGACCACCAGCGCCGAATTGGCCTCCACCACATCCAGCAGACCGATGCCCGTCATCTCCCCATCAAAATGCACGCAAAATTCATACGCCGCCCCGTCCTTGAAGTTGACCACCAGACCGGCGGTGTTGCCGCCCGAACCAACCTCGATCACGCTGCCGATGGCCGAACCCGCCAGCACAAGCACACACCCCGCAACAATACGACTCACTCCACCCAGCATCACGCACCCATCCTTCCCGCCCCGATTCGCGCGGGGCATGACCCAAAAACAAACCACCCGGTCCTCGCTCAGAGCACCGGGTGGCATTTGCTGTCAGGGTCAAAAAGACAGGCCCTTCCCGGGAGGCGTCCTTGGATTCGCGAGGACACACACCAAATAATCCCGATAGGCAGGTCTTCCGGCTCAGGGCATTGCTTTGCTCGTCTTCCCGCCAATCTCTCAATCAGCAGTGACTCTATGAGCAAAACATCGCGGGCATCTCTCGCCCGCACGCCCATCACGGCGGCGCGTCCGCGGTGGCCTCCCCGCGATTCCTCGGCGGGTCACCACGCTTCCCTCTTGCAGTCCGACCAACACCGTACAGGTGCGGCCGAACACCTATCATCACATTTACCCTAACCACCACAAACCGATTGTCAAGGCTCCTCTGCCTCCCACATGATCCAATGCCCACCCCTTACGCAAAACGCCTTCCCCTCCCCTTACACACCCATCAGAACATCCGCATCCCTGAATCTCGATCCCCCCAAATCAGCAGAAGCCCACGAAACCGGGGGGTGGGAGAATCCCGCGGCTTCGTGGGCTCGTGTGGTAGAAAAGCCGGGCGTCGAGAATCGTTCAGCCCGTGGCACGCAGTTCCCCGACAGTAATCTGCCAATTCTGCGGGGGCTCCAGGTCTATCGTTCGGTCGTCGGACGCCATCTCGTGGTCCGCTGCCCATTCCTGCAGAATGCGGGCGATCAACCACGAACGAGGCAGAACCTCCTCGTCCGCTCGTCGGTCCAGCACCTCCAGCGTCAGTTCATCCACTTGCGCAAACACCGACCGACCAATGTCGTCAGTGCGGGTTTCCGGCATCTTCGCGACGGCCGCTTGCATCAGGTACTCCTCGTGTTTGGACTTCTCAATCAAATCCAATACAAATCGCAACACGTCAAACCGGAAATGCCGCAAACCACCCAACAACCGATAATCACGCGACTCTCGTCCACGCAGGACGCAAAAAAAAGCACGCCAGCGTATCGCTGGACGGTGGCAATGGGTAACCCATCCATGTTTGCCGTCCGCGGATCTGGCGTGTCGTCATTCCGTGCACTGGAAGACGCAATCGGTATCATGCCACTCCACGCCTGAAATTGGCAAGTGAAAAACGCCCCATTCCGCCATCCCCGAAATCCCTGTTCCTTCCCGCTCAACCGCTTTGTGCCCGGCAACTCGACCGATAAGATGACACCCATGCGAACACCCCTCATCCTTATCGTGGCGGCAATCCTCGGTTGCACTCTCGGCTGTGCCTCACGCCAACCCCCTGACGCGCCGCCACTAACCCCCGGCGCCACTCTCGCCCAATCCACCAGCCTGCCCCCAGGCACTTACTACCTCCCCGCCGACGGCGATCAGCCCGCCCTCCGCATCGCCGGCGACAACCTCACCATTGATTTCCAGGGCGCTGTCCTCTGCGGCTCCCCCGACTCCGCCACGCCCGACCAGTACGCGGGCACCGCCGTCGCCGTCTCCGGCTCCAATATCACCATCAAAAACCTCGTCGTCCGTGGCTATAAAGTGGCCCTCATCGCCACCGATGCCCCCTCCATTCGCCTCACACACTGTGACTTCTCTTACAACTGGAAACAGCACCTCAAGAGCACCCTCGAACGCGAAGATGGCGCCGACTGGCTTAGCTTCCACCACAACGAAAACGACGAATGGCTACGCTATGGTGCCGGTATCTACCTCAAAAACTGCCCAAACGCTCAGGTCGACCACTGCACCATCATCGGAGGCCAGAATGGCCTCATGCTCCGCCAATGCGATGACGGCAAGTTCTACAACAACAACTTCTCTTACCTCTCCGGTGTCGGCCTCGGAATGTATCGCTCCAGCCGCAATCTCGTCATGCACAACAAAATCGACTTCTGCGTCCGCGGCTACTCCCACGGCGTCTACTCCCGCGGACAGGACTCCGCGGGAATCCTCATCTACGAACAGTCCTCCAATAACCTCTTCGCCTTCAATTCCGCAACTCATGGCGGCGACGGGTTCTTCCTCTGGGCCGGCCAAACCACCATGGATACCGGAAAAGGTGGATGCAACGACAATCTCCTCTACGAAAACGACTTCTCCTGCGCACCGGCCAATGCCATCGAGGCCACCTTCTCTCGCAACAAGTTTATCCGCAACCGCCTCGAAGAGAGCGACCATGGCATCTGGGGAGGATACTCCTTCGAAACGCTCATCCTCGGCAATACCATCGCTAACAACACCCGCGGTGTCTCCATCGAGCACGGGCAGAACAACACCATCGCCTACAACCGCTTCGTCGACAACCCCGTCCATATCGAGCTCTGGCAAAATGCTCGCCAAGACCCCAACTGGGGATACGCCAAGACCCGCGATACACGCAGCCGCGATTACCAGATCCACCACAATCTCTTCGACGGCGGCAAAACCGCTATCGTCGCCAGAGATAGCCGCAAAATCTCCGCCACCCAAAACCTCTCCACAACCGATGACCTTGCTGCCGCCAGCCTCCGCGGCGGCGAGGACAACAACGTCGAACCCCTGGCCAAAGAACTCCCCGTCGATTATGCGCCTCTGGCCGAGTATCGCGTCCAGCCACTGCCCGATGGACAGAATGCCATGTTGCCCCCCGATCATCCCCGAGGACGCAAATACATCCTCGTCGACGAGTGGGGACCCTATGACTTCAAATCCCCCAAACTCTGGTGCCGCCAAGGAATGGACAACGAACGCAAAATGAAGTTCGAGATCCTCGGCCCTCACGGAAAATACCGGCTCATTCGCTCCGATGGTGCCGCTTACGTCTCGCCAGAGTCCGGCGATGTCCCCGGTTTCATCGACGTCACCCTGGCCCCCGGATCGGCCATCGACCTCAATCTCGTCCTCGTCTACTCCGGCCCCGAAATCACAACCCCCTTCGGTCAGAAAATCCCCGCCGGACAACCCTATCGCTTCGCCTACCGCAAGTTCCAGGTCCCCATGGACTGGAACGTCAAGTTCTATCAGTGGGACAAAGACGCCTCCGATCCGCGAACCCAGGCCGATGCGTTCTACAAAATCCTCAACGCCCCGGCCATCAAGGAAGACCAAGTCGCCCGCCTCGACTATGCCGGAACCGGTGCCCTCGCGCCCGGCCTGCCAAACAGCCACTATGCCGCCGTGGCCGAGACGCAGATTACACTGCCTCAAGGTGACTACAGCCTCGAAGTCACCAGCGATGATGGCGTCCGCGTCTACGTCGACGGCAAACGAGTCATCGATAACTGGACCTGGCATGTCCCCACCCTCGACAAGGCAGACCTCAGACTCTCAGGAAAACACCGCATCCGCGTCGAGTACTTCCAAATCGATGGCTACGCAACCCTGAAACTAAACCTGCTCCGCGCAGGAAAATAAACCCCGAGTCCAGCAACCTCGGATCACCATCCGCCCCAACGCATCTGGTCCGCTGCGACCGCAAACCAATACCGCGGATACCTCCCCGTCCCGCCCATGCTCCGCATCGCCGACGATGGATACGTGCCCCCGCGGTATCCCGACTCGTGCATCGCTCTCCGCATGCGCAAACAGCTCGCCTCTTGACCATCCTCCTGAAAAAACACTCGCTATGAGCGCTCGGCCAACCTTTCAATTACCCACATCTTCGGTGGTTCGGTCGGCAACGGCTCATC
>CAYVKG010000118.1:0-11856 GCA_964451955.1 uncultured Tepidisphaeraceae bacterium | reverse complement strand
GTCCAGCCATGAGGCGGCAGACGCGAAGGGCCGAGGTGGCGGCAAAAGCGTTGCAGTTGTGTACCCCGATGCCTTCCGCGACGTAGGAGTGATCGTCTTCAACTTCCAGGTTGTAGACGTACCCGGAAAACGGCTCGCTCTCCGTCGCCGTCACTTTACGGAAGACGTGCGTATCAGTCAGCGTGCTGCGCCAATCGTCGTCCCGCGAATCGGTCCACTGGACGATGTACCTGCGCCTACGGGCCTTGATCTTGTGCTTCGGATTGACCGCTACATCAAGCCATTGCACTCCGGGCCGTAGGCCAAGAGCATTGGCAATGTCGAACAGGTTCATTGCCAACTGCCTGGATACCGTGACGCCTCCCTTTTTGCCGGGCCCGATCCCGTCGCCAGCAACCCATCCGTCGAGCACTCCGCGAAGGAAGTCCTCGGGACCACTGGCCAGATCAGGGTGCAGCCGCTTGTTGGCACAGCCGTCAGCGCACCATGCTTCGAACAGTTGCGCCCACCATGTTCCGTACACGGTGACAACGATGGCGCGACTGCCTTTCCTGCGGCGGATATTCGCTTGGGCTCCTAATACCTTATCGGCCAATTCCACCACCTTGGCAGCCAGCGTCGTTTCTTCGTGCAGGCCAAGACTCCAATTGATCTTGCCCATTGTGCTGTTGCCTTCAGCCAGATACAGCCCAATGAGCCAGCCGAAATCATAGTCAAGTTGGATGGCATCCGGCGGACGATTGCGGTGAATCGTTGCCGCTGGCTTGCCAGGAATCTGAAGGCATCGCACCGACTTGCAACGATTCGTATATATCCGCCGAGACAGATACTCGTCCGGCATGACCACTGCCGCCGCTTGCGGCATGAATCGCGGCATGGCGACCATGTCACCGGCCTTCAGCTCACCGATTGGCACGTAGCCTTTATCAGTCAAGATCGGGTGCTCTTTCGTCGCCAACAGGTGACGATGCCCCCATGCCTTGAGCCGCACCAGCCCAGCGCCCTCGCGGCGAACCATCGTTTTGAGGACTTTCCGCACCCGACCTTCTGCCGTCAGGACTTCATCCAAAACGCGAACGTCCTCAATTGGCTTCTGCGATCCGTCACCCATGCGAATCAGCGTCCCGGCGGGGAAGCAGGCCCCGATGCCGTCCTGATTCATGATCTCGGGTACGTATCTGGCCCAATCAACCTCCTGCCAGTCGGACTCGGGAATCAACTCGACCTTCTCATCGAAGACCGGGAACAGGTCGCCCACACCCGCAACACGCGGCAGGCACCCGCAGAAGAACTCGTGGCCGTTGATGTTGATGGTTGGCAGCATCGTTAGCCTCCGAGCTTCTTGAGTAGGGCGACGTATTCCGCTTCAGTCGCCGGAAGGGCTCCTTCGTAGACCACGGCCCCCGAGCCATCGGCGATGTTCAAGTATGGCCACTTACCGCCACCAGCGTTCCATGCCTTGGCCTTGTCAAGCCATGCCGCTAGGTCCGTGGGCACCTTACCGTTCTCGTCCACTGTGTCCTTGTCGGCTACCCTGCGCTGCCACGACTTCGCCGCGATGTACTCGTCTGCTGCCTTCGAGTTGATAACCGCCGCCTGTTGTGGCGTTTGCTGGGCAGTCTCCGTGACGATCAGGACGAACAGCTTGCCGCCCGGCACTGGAATAGGCCCCGGACCCGGCCCAGGCTCCGGGCCAGGACCGGGTGTCGGGGCTCCGTAGGGGACGATCGTGAACGGCATCACCAGTTGCCCGCCGGGCGTGACCACGGACAGGACGAGGTACACCTGGCCGTCCGCAGCCGGCATCGCGATCCCTGCCGCCGGGCCGGCGCTCGTGGGGACCGTAAACGTGATTCCCGGCGTGATAGAAACCTCGGCGGCCGATGTCGCAGCCGCGACCGCCGAGGCCAGGAGAAGAACCGCGATGAATCTACGAACCATGATGATCACCACCTGTGTTGGCACGCAAGGCAGCGGTTGCCAGTCTTCACGTACACATGCCCGGATCCGCATTGCGGGCATCGAGTGCCCGTGCGCGATCCCTCGCGGCGGGTGTACCGCCGCGGGATTGTGTAGCCCCGCAGGGCCATCGGCTGTGTTCCCATCGACGCGAGCACCGCGCCGAGAACAGCCGCCTTGCGTGCTGGGGAAATTGGTCCTTGGCTCATGCCGCTACCGGATCGTCCTTCCGCAGGTTCTTGATGATCTCGATCGCCTTCAGAACCAGTTGAATGGCGGTCAAGATAATCAGCGGATTGAATCCGGCCTTCTCAGCGAACAGGCGCACGTCTTCCGGGCAACTACCTCCATCACACGGGCAGGAGGCCAATGCCACCGCGGCTCCCGACTTCGTAAACAGGTTCACAAGTAGTGTGTGAAATGCTGCATACGTGTCGTCGTTCGCCACGATCCGATCGAGCACGGAAACGGCTTCGTCGTCGATCGTGATCGGAGTCGCCGCCGCTACCTTCTTCAGCACCAACACCAACGCCTTGAGCCAACTGCGCGTGCCGCCCGCATCGTTGATCGTCGGCAGGGGAAATAGGTCGCGAATGTTCGCCAACAGCGCCGCCACAAGAGCCAGAATCATCTTCCAGTCCATCGCTCAGTCCTCTCTTTTAGGTGTGATTCCGTCAACAACCAGCACGACGCCGTACCAGATGCCATCGCGGCCTTGCGCCATGTCCAGCCCCATGGCATCGTGCTTGCGGCTCGCGACGGGCCAATGCACGTCCGAGCCTTCCCATGATTTCCACATCTCCCGTCCAACTTCAGGCAGCGGAGATTTCGCTTGCCGCCGCCATGATCGCGCTGCAATTTCTGAACTTCTCACCGAGTAGCCGAACTGCTTGATGATCGCGTGCAGTCGCTGGTTGAACCGCTGGTGGCCCCCCTGGCGAGCACGCGCCATGTAGGTGGCATGACTTGCCGAGAGCGTTTGCAGCAGCGGATCGATCGGTGAGAACGCGCACTCCGCACCCTCGTACTTCTTCCCCTCATCCAACATCGCTTCCGCCGCATCGCTGAGATCGGCGGTAAACTCGCCCAGGACAATCGGCTCGCGATACAGTTCGGTGAGATCGAACTCGCGGAGCAGATCGGCGGTCGCGTTGAGGATCGGATCGTACATTCGAGCACCAGAACAGAGGCAGCCGCCGGCCCCTCCCGTTCACACGAGAAGGGCCGGGCCACCGAACCGACTTAGAGCACTTCCGCGCAAGCCCACCAGTCCAAGACGATTGACTCGTCGTCCGCTGCCGGAGTCGCCACGACCGCCAAGGGCGTCATGAAGTTGTCGTCGGGGAACGTCCCCGCCGTCAGGCTCGACACCTTCAACCGGGCGGCCGTTTTCTCGACACCGTTGACGAACCAGTGCAGCGTGCCCGTGTCGGCGAAGTAGCGGAACCCGACCTTGACAAACGTGGCCGCCACGAGGGTTGCCAGTGTGTCCAGGTGCGTGTTTACGGCGCCGTCCACCTTCGTCTGGCCGCCGACTTGGTACATCCCGTCGACCGCCGTGGTCTCGGCTTTCAGATGCTGGAAGCCGATCAGGTCGTAGGTGTTGTCGATCGCATCGGCCGCGGTAATGCACTTTGTCGTGGCCTGAGCGCCAAGCTCAGCCAAGCCGATGAAGAAGCCGATGTCGTCCGCCTCAACCGTGGTGCAGCTAAAGCGGGCTTCGAACGCAAGATCCTTCCGTCCCAGATGGAACGGCGCGTCCAGAGCGCAGCCGTAGGCCAGCACCGCTTCATCGTTGTCGGCCGTGCCGAACAACTGGATCAGGCCCAGCCCCGTCGTCGTGGGAGCGGCCGGGTCCCAGGTGCTCGCAATCCGCGTCACCGTACCCGTACCCGTCTGAAGGACGAAGTACGGGCTATGCAACGTGGTGTCGTCGATGCTCAGGAAGTCATCGAAGAAGCCGATGCCCACCGACCGATTGCCGGCGAAGATGGCGTCAATCGGCATCTTTCTCCACAGGCTGCCAGACAGCCCATAGCCGTCCAATTCACTCCAGCCGAGGTGCATGATTTACTCTCCTCAAACAAGATGGTTCTGATTCGTCACACGCTGCCCCGGAGCCCGAGCGTCAACGCTTACTCGGTCTCAGTCACCTCAACCGTGCTGTACCCGCGGAAGTTCGCGCGGCGGTTGAAGCACACGATCTGGCCGGAGTCGTCCATGCAGCGGACGCGCACCAAGCTCATTTCCGGGTGCTGGAACGGCTTGCGCTTCCGCATGTTGCGCCCGCTCTGGTAGTACCACTTGAACGTGGCCCAGTTCACTCCCAGCACGATCCCGTCCGTCCGGGCGTTGATGCTGCTGGAGTTTGTCCAGGCGGGGACCCAGTTGACCGGCACGTTGCGGATCGTGACCGTGTTCAACCACGTTCCCAGGTCGTTCTTGATGTTGTCGTTGCCAGCCCGGAGCATGTCCCGGAGCAACTCCACGCGGGAGTACGTCGTCAGGATCTCCCAGTTGAACCGACCCTGCGGAACGATGTCGTTCGAACCGATCGGCATCGGCTTGAAATCGCACTTGTCCAACGAGCGGACGATCGGCTTCACGAAGTGCTCGTGATCGACCACCGCATAGCTGAACGTCCGGTTCTTCCACTGCGGATAGTCGGCAGTCGGGATGCTGCCCGCGCCGCCGGTCCACCCGCTCGGATCGCCGCCGTTGAACCCTTCGGTCGCGCTGGCCTGGATCCAGTACAGCAGCGTTGCCGGAGGCATGGGGCGCTGCGTGGCGCTGGTGGGTCCATCGCCGAACATCAGGTTTTCCATTCCGGCGAAGAACGACTTCATCAGACCCTTTTCGCGCAGGCTGATGTAATCCACGATCTCCGGCAGGCCCCGCTTGAAAATGGCCTCGTCGAGGTCGTAATGGTAATTCGTGGTCGTCATGGCCCAAGGCATTTCGCCTTCGGTCAGAACGTCCTTGCGGTCCGAACTGTCACGGTGGTACAGCTCGACCACCTGGAAGTTGTCGGCGTAATCCGTCTCCAGCTTCCACTTGCACCGTTCGCCACCCATCTCGGCCTTTTGGGCCTTGTCGAAGAGGCGGGCCGCGAACATGTATTCCTGCAGTGGCAGGGAGATGTCCTGCCACTCACCCATCACGTAATTGTCCTGAATGGACTCCGTGAGGATTTCCAGTTGGCTCAACGCAACCGACATGAGGATTCCCTCCTATCAATCAGTCGTCGCCGCGCGCCTCCCGCAGCTCCTTGTACGCGCGCAGAACGTCGGGATGCCTTGTGAGCGGACCCTTGAATTCCTGCTCGGCTGGTCGCTCGGCACCCACGCCCATGCGCATGTTGGATTGCTTCATGAAGCGCTTGGTGAGATTCTTTTGTTCTTGCTTGGAAATATGGTCCGCGAACGCCATGCGGCACACGCGGGTCACAGTCGCCTTGTCCATTTGGCCTTTTCGGCCAAGGGTCTCAAGCCCGGCGAGATAGATTTCAAGTTCGGCAAACAGTGTTCGACGTGATTCCAGTTGCTTTTCCGTTTCCTCTCCTGACTTGCCGAACAAGTCGGCATGACCAATCGAGTCCACGATCGCGTCGAACTGTGCTTCACGCGCTGCCATTTCGCGGGCTTGCATGTCGCTCTCGATCGCGCTGAAGCGATCGTCGAGCGCCTTCATGCGGCCCTCGTAATGGTCGCGCAAGCTGGTCAGCGCGCCCTTGATCTTGTCTTGGAGTCCATCATCGAACTCCGACAAGTCCAAGTCGATCTCGAAAGCCTCGGACGCGTCGTCACCCGTCGTGTCCTCGGCCTTCTTCTGCTTGACGAACTTGCCGTCCTGGCCACGCTCTTGACCCCGTTGAGCCTTCGCGCCAGCCTGCTGATCGTCTTCGCCGCCCTTCGTGCCGGCATCACGGCCAGCCTTCAGTGCGGCGCGATCCATCAGGCCCAGCGCTCGATCCAACTCATCGCGGCTGGAGAACTCCGCCAAGTCCTCGTCGGAGATCCACCGCGGCAACTCGGCACGGATGTCATCCGTCAGCCAGTTTTTCTTCTGGCTCCCGGAATCCTTGTCGTCGCCCGAGTCTTCGCCGCCGGCATCTTTCTGCTCGGCAGCGGCGTCATCGTTGGCGGAATCGTCATCGCCAACGCGTGTTTCCTTGGAAGTGTCTTCCTTGCCGGCCTTCTCGCCGGTCAGGTCTGCCCGCTCCTGCATGTACTCTTTCACCATCGCGTCCACGTCGTCGCGAGTGGCGTCGTCTTTAATCTCCACTTCAGCCATCGTCATCTCCTGGTCTTAGTCGCCGTAGCCGCCGTCGGCGTCGTGCAGCTGCTGCGAGCGCAGCCACTTCTTGCGGTCGCTACGGGAGGTAATCACACAGTCCCCGTTGGACTTCCACTTGATTCCGGTCAGGCCCTGCTTCTTGGCCACGGCGTTGTACTCCGCTGCCAGATCGCGGTGACAGCTCAGGGCCAGAGATTCCAGCGGCTTGCTCTCGCTGTAGGCCACGGTGCCCATCGGGGCCCGCTGATCCTCCAGCCTCAGGCCACGTCCCTTGCGCCGGTCCCACTGCCGCTTGCTCACCCGCTGGCCATTGATCTTGTACACCACCGTCACGCCGGAGCCCTCCCCATCGACGCCATCTGCTGAGGCGTTGCTTGCGAGGCGCCACCGGACAGCACCTGCTGCATGATCGATGATCGACTTTCCGCCGTGCCTCCGGTGGGCACGTTGCGGCGAATCGTCTCCCGAGAAGTGACTGGCGATTGCCGGATCGTGTTCTGATCGCCGCCCAACTGGTCCGTCATCACCGCGAACGAAATCAGCCGCTTGAACTCCGGCCGATCCAGCAGGTCGGAAATCTGCTCCAGCAACTCCTGCGCGTCGAGCGTCGCGCCGGAGGCCTGGAACATCGGCCACAGCGGTGCAATCCGATCCAGGGTCGCGTACAACTCGTTGAGCTGCTGCTGCGGCGTCTTGAACACCGTCGAGTACGGGACAACCGACAGCCCGTAATCCTCAAGAGTGCCGACGCGCCGCTCCGGGGTCCACGAACTATCGACCCGAATATTCGAACCCGGCACCTGGACCGAGGCCGGAATCGTCAGCGCCTGATCGTTCCACATCAGGAAGCCGAGATCGGTGCAGACCTCTCCAGCAAACGCCATGACTCCCAAGTGCATGTCCGCCTCGATCCGCGACACGCTCTCTTGGATCATCTCCTCCTGCCCGAGGGTCGACGCCTGCTGGCCAAGACCGCCCATCGCGCGCACGTTGCCCGCCATCGTGTTAAACTGCTCGGCCACGATCAACTGGAACGCCTGCAGACCAGGATCCACACCGCCGATCTTCACCTGGGAGATGTCCTTCGGGTTTCGACCACGCACCCAGTCGCCATCCTTCGCGTCCCGGTAGCGCAAAGCGTCTTCTTCTTCGCCGGGCGGGTACACGTTGATCGTGCGCTGCGCATCAGCCTGCCGCTCCATCTTCCGATAGTTGCGGTTGGCCAGATCGTGCAAGCCCTTGAGGTTGGCGGCCGGGCTGATCGGCACGAGATTGTCGGGCACCAGTCCGAGGCTCAAAAACTTGTAGGGCCCGCCCTGGCTGCCGGTCCAATCACGCTCGATGAGCGGCGGAGCATCGACGTCCAGCGCGAACGTGGCCACGGAGCGATTCTCCGCGATCCACAGATCCATCAGCCAGATCATCGGCTTCAGCTCGTCGTCGTCGACGGCGCCGCCGGTCGCAATCTCCTGGGCGAACTCAGCATCACTGATCTGGTTCTTGGAGGTGGGCGACAGGAGCTTTTTCGCGGCCTTGTCGTACCCCGGTTCGTCCATCACCTTCTGGAAGTCCGCCCGGTAGATATGACCGCAGTAGCGCATCTTCGACAGCTCGCGCACGGCCATGTCGAGAATCAGGTGATCGCGGGGAACCCGGTTGACCCACGGCTCGCCCGGATCCAGCCACACGTCCTCTTCGGACTCGAGTAACCCGTGGAACCGAGTGCCGTCCGTGTCGCGCATCTGGACGACGCCACACCCGATGCAGAAGAAGGCATCGAGCACGATCGCCCGGAAGGTGGTGTGGAGCTGCATGTCCGAGATGAGCTTGTTCAAGCCCACCTGGAACCGCCGGGCGAAAGGCCACTGGTCCGGGTTCTCCGTCGTGACCTTGACCCGCGGGTTGTTGGCCGCCAGGGCGACGGTATAGATGCGCGCCGTCTGGTTGATGAAATTGACCAGCGTCTTATAGCGGGCGCCGTGTGGCTTCTCCTGATACCACGATCCAACGTGATCGCGTATCAATTCCTTGGCGGTTCGACAGAAGGGACGCCACGCTTCGCGCGAAGTCTTCACCGCCTTGAACAGGCGGCCACGGACCAACTTATCGTGAAGGTCGAGCATGACGCCGCCTCGGTAATTTCAGGGCAGGCCAAGAAACGAAAAAACCCATGCAGAGGTATGCGACCCTCGCATGGGTTCGTGTTCTTGGCCCGCTACTCCGCCCGCTGGCCGGCAGTTGGAGGCGTTTTGCCCTGGTGAATTGTCAAAGCAGGCTGGCTGCCAGCCCAGTGGGCGTGCCGGACTTGCACCGGGTTTTCCGCCGGACTCCTTGCGGTGTCTTACTGCATAGACGAGCCGCCCTAAACAGTGGTGGGCTCAGGAGTTGCACCTGACTACGTTGGATTATGGGCCCAACCGAGACACTCCGCCTCGCCGCCCACTCTACTGCCCCGGCTGTTTAGGCGCGGGCCGGGGCCACAAACGCGCGCGCTTCAAATTTCGGTGTGCTATTGCTGCTTCTCTGGCGGCCGCTCCGGGATCTCAATCCCGATCTTCCGCACGGCCGCACGCGTGACCCTCCATGCCTCGTCCGCAATCCGATCGGGCACCTTTTCCTTGTCCTCGTACATCTCGGTGCGAGTCAACACCGTCTGGGCCACGATCGGAATCAGGCTCAGGTAGGTACTCACTACCAGTTGATGCGCCATGAGCTGCTGCTGTTGCTGCTGCTGGCCGATCAGCGGGATTCGAGGCCCGGGCATGGGCGTCTGCATCATCCGCTCCTCAAAACGTCTTCGATTGTCGCCTGCGGTACGTCGTCGCTCCAGCGATTTAGCTCTTGTTCTTCGCGCCATTGTCTCCACACGAAGGAGCCATATGCCGGATTGTCGCGGTTCGGCTCCCCCCTGTCAACCTCAGTTGTGGGTCGATCCTTACACAACAACCGGGCCACTCCAGCCCCGATACACCGGTCCCCGTGGGCTTTCTCCAGCTCCCCGGCGGACTTCGACGGCCGGTGAATCAGCTTCCCAGCCTCCCATTCGTACTCGCCGCACTCCCGGATCATATCCTCCGAGCGGGGGATAAAGGTGCCGTCTTCAAACGCCATGCCCAACTCTTCGAACAGCTCCCCCTTGTCCTCGTCAGAACCGTTATACCAGCCCACTTTCCGCGTCTTTTTGCGGGATCCGATCTCCTCGACGTCCCGGTAGTAGACGTTCTGGTAGTCGCAGTCTTCGACGACCACCTTGCCGAACTGGGTGCCAGTCGGGCCGGAAGCCTCCCAGCCCAGGTACGCGTTCATCAGCCATTTCGCCAGCCCAACCGCCAGCTTGGCGAACTTCGTCGCCGGCCAGCCTTGGGCCGCCCACTCCAACACCTGCTCACCCGTCTGCCGGTCTACGCCGCAGGCCACCGAATTGCTCGAGTAATTTCCCGTCCCCCCGGCCGAGATGTCGCAGCCGATCGCGTACCGGCTCCGCGGCACCGTATTGTCGCCGCCCGGGCGGAACCACAGCTTCAGCGGCCCGTGATCCTGGCGAATCAAGCCCTTCAGCTCCAGCGTCTCGGAATCGAACACCGGCTTGCCCTGCCAGATCGGCAACCGGCAGCACTCCGCCTTCATCCGATCCAACAGGTCCAGGTCGAAGGCCTTCCCCACGGCGCCGCGAGGGTTGAGATCCAGCTCCCTGGCGATCGATCGAGGGGTGGCCCCCGGCAGGAGACAGCAGGCGTCGTACCAGGGCGACCGGGTGTGCCCCTCCATCTTGTGCCCGCGCCGCTCCAGCTTGCGAAGCTCCGCCGAGTGCTCCCGCACGTACTCTTCGACCGCTGCCTGATCGGCCGGGACCACCGCCACCGGCTTCCCCTCGCGCAGCACGTAAGCCAAGTGCGCGTGTACCGGATTGTCTTTCCAATCGAGCGTCACCTTGCGGGTGTTCTCAGGATCCTCGGCCGCCTCGTAGAACACGCCCTCATCGGCGCCGTAGGTCGACACGAGGCACATGGCATAGGTCACATGCCCGATCGACGCCATCACCTTCTCGTCCTTGCCGCCCGAGATGAAATCCTCGGCGCCAATCTCGTCGCAACGGAACGCCGTCTTCCGGCCGCCGCGGGCGACGTCCTGGCCGGCAGCGTAGCCCGAGAAGTAAGACCCGTTCTCCGGGTTCACGATCGTGTGATCGCTCAGGCTCCGGCACACGGAGGCGTTGTAGCCCTTGGGACGCAGCCATGCCGGCAGTTGCTCGATCTCCCACGCCGCCTTCCAGAGGATCGTGTCCTCGTCGGTCCGCGAATCTACCAAATCCTCGTTGCGCGTGACGTACCCGACCGAATAGCCCTCATCCTGCAGCCAGTGCCAGAGATCGAAGCAGATGTACCCCCATGTGCCTCCCTGGCCACGGCTCTTGCGCACCGTCAGCGGCGTCGGGCGCTGCGTTCGCCGGGATTCAAGAATCTGGTTCTCCATCGCCTCAAAGAACGGGTGCTGATGCGGCCACGTCGTAAACGGAATCGTCGTCACCAATCCCCGTGGCTCGCGCAGCCAGCAGAAGGCGTTGATGAAGAACAGCAGATCGTCAAGCGCGGCCTGCTTCAACGCGTGCTGTAGCCCAACGTCGCGCAGCGCCGCCCGGCCCATCCGCTCCCGCCACCGTAGGTTCTCCAGCGGATCCTTAGGAACCAGATCGTAGTACAACGATGCTGTCATTTGCCCTCAGTCATCTTCTCGACCAACGCCATCCGCACTTAGTTTCTCAATCATCGCTCGAATCTCGTCCACGCGCCGCTTCTCCCGCTTCTCCACGTCCGTCTCGGTTCCATCCGTACTGGTCTTCGCCTTGCCCAGCAAATCCATGAACTTCTGCCGGCTCTCCGCCAGCAACTTCATCAGCACCAGCGATCCACGGCTCGGCGCCGGTGTACGAGCACGCTCCCAGCGGTAGACCACCGCTCCAGACGCCTTCTCCGCGATCACGAAGAACCCGTTCTGGTACGCCCACTCCAACTCGTCGATCCACGCCGCCTTCTCCGGCAGCGGCGGCCAATCACCAGGAAGCATCCCGAAACTCTCGTCTGTCGGCAGCGCGGAACCGGAAAGAGGCAGCTCCTCATCCTCCACCGACTCAGTAGTATCCTCATCGGCCACAGGCTCCGCAGGAGGCAGCGGGGGAAACCTCCGCGCCATCTCCGCCCAGGCAGTGTCCTTCGCCTGCTGCCCGCGAATCCCGGCCGAACGCAGCTCCTCAAACACCTGATCCTTGAACAACGTCGCCGCTTCCCACCGACCCTCCCGACGAAGCCGATCAGTCAAGGCGATCTTGCTCTCCTGGGGCCTCTCCGGTCTGCCGTCTGATGACATCGCAGTCAACCTCCAACAGCTTCTAAAATGCGTCGTCCGATCCAAGCCATAACCGGCACTGCCATTGAGTTTCCCAACGCCTTGTACCGTGGTCCGTCGGCGGCTGGCTTGCCGCGGTACTCGATCGCCGTGTACCCACGCGGAAATCCCTGTAGCGACTCGCACTCAGCCGGCGTAAGTCGGCGGACGCCATTCGCGGCCACGCACGGCCGCATGTCGCTTGTTGCCCCAGCATCG
>CAYVKG010000117.1:0-11892 GCA_964451955.1 uncultured Tepidisphaeraceae bacterium | reverse complement strand
TCGTCACCGCCCCTCGTTCCGTCCACGAAGAAATCGGCGGGCCCATCGACTGATCCCTCCCGCCTACATCCCCCACGTATCCTCCAGGGCCACCTCCGTGGCCCTTTTTCTTTCCCCAGCCGTTACATCCAGTGGAACCTCTGCCCTCCCCAGATTAACATCCCTCCTCGCAACCATGCACCATACGCCTTATCCCTATGAAGACCGCCCCAGACCTGACATCCTCAGGATGATCCCACCCGATGGACAAACCATCGGCTCCGTCGGCTGCGGCTCCGCCGCCACCGAAGCCATCCTCGTCCAGCAAGGCCGAATCGTCCATGGCGTCGATGTCGCCCCCATCGCCATCGAAAAAGCAAAAACACGCATCACCTCCGCTCGACTCATCCACCCCGACGATACCAAACCCTTCGCCGACGCCTCCCTCGATGGCCTCATCCTCGCCGATGTCATCGAACACCTCCCCCTCGCTTGGCACGCCCTCGCCAACTACGCCAAAGCCGTCCGCCCAGGCGGCTGGGTCGTCATCAGCACCCCAAACATGCGAAACCTCAAGGTCCTCCACCAATTCCTCATCCGCGGAGACTGGCCCGAACAACCTACCGGCATCTTCGATGCCACCCACCTCCAGGTCATGACCCGACGCCGACTCGTCCGCTGGTGCCACGACGCGCAACTCCGCATCGAACACTGGTTCGATCTCTACCTCTCCAACCGCTGGAAACAGTCGACCCTCAAATTCCTCGACCTCGCCACTCTCCGACTCGCTCATACCTGGTGGCTTATGGAACTCCAACTACGTGCCAGAAAAATCTGAACCCCAAACCCCGGCGCCCTGCCGACAATTCCCAGGACCTGCCACCATGCGACTCACTATCGCAATGACCACCTGCAACGGCGAGCGATTCCTCCAACAACAACTCGATAGCTTCGCCTCCCAAACCCGCCCTCCCGATGAACTCGTCGTCTGCGATGATCGCTCCTCCGACCAAACACCCCTCATCCTGCAACGCTTCGCTCACTCGGCTACCTTCCCCGTACGCCTCTACCTCAATGACCAAACCCTCGGCGTCCGTCGCAATTTCCAAAAGGCCATCTCCCTCTCCACCGGCGACATCATCCTCCTCTCCGATCAGGATGACATCTGGGCGCCCCAAAAACTCTCCCTCTTCGAAAACGCCTTCGCCCACTCACCCGACGTCGGCCTCGTCTTCTGCGACGCAAACATCGTCGATCATGCCGCCAATCCCCTCGGCTATACCTTCTGGCAACGCCTCCGATTCAACCGCAAACAACAAGACCTCTTCAACCAAGGCCTCGCCTTCAATGTCTTCGTCAAACACTGCTTCGTCGCCGGCGCCACCCTGGCCTTCAGATCCTCCTTGCGCTCCATCATCCTACCCCTCGGGCAATCCTGGCTCTATGACGCCTGGATCGCCACCACCATCAGCGCCATCGCCCAAACCCGCTTGCTGCCACAACCCCTCAACCAGTACCGACAACATCCTCAACAGACCATGGGCGGCGGCCGAAAAACAAGCCTCTGGCAAACCTACCGCGACGCCAAACGAAAAATCGATGCCCAGTTCTTCGCCGACCGCGAAAAGGAATTCCGCGAACTACGCGATCGCCTCCTCCTCACCGCCTCCCTCCGCATCAGCGACGACGTCTTCGACCTCCTCGATGACAAAATCGCCCTCTGCCACGCCAGATCCCTCATGCGCAAAAGCCACTGGCTACGATGGCCTCGCGTCGCCAGAGAACTCCTCTCCGGACACTACCATCGCTGCGCCCACGGCTGGAGAACCGCCGCACTCGATTTGTTCGTCTGAACGCCCTCTGACCTTTCCATTTCCATCCCCCAAGCATACAGTTACCCGTCATTACGCCTCAGGAGCATCATGCTGAATCCCTTCCCCCTTGCTCAACTCGCCACAGAACCCCAAACCGCCTGGCTACCCGTCGTCTTCCTCGTCGTCATCGGCCTCCTCTTCGTCATCGGTACCCTCGTCCTCTCCATCGCCCTCGGACCCCATCGCACCGGCCCAGGCAAAGAACTTACCTACGAAAGCGGCATGGTCCCCGTCGGAAACGCCCGACAGAGATTCAATGTCCGCTTCTACCTCGTCGCCATGATCTTCCTCGTCTTCGACGTCGAAATCGTCTTCTTCTACCCCTGGGCTACCCTCTTCCCCTATGCACTCGCCACCAATGCCCCCTATGCCGCTCAACTCCTCGTCACCATGCTCCTCTTCGCCGCCTTCCTCCTTGTCGCTTATCTCTACGCCTGGGGAAAAGGCGTGTTCCGCTGGGATTAACCTCCCCAATCAACCGCGCCAAACCAAACACCAGGCTCCACCCCCAAAACAACCTCCACTCCAGCCTCATCCTCCCCTCAATAACCCATCCGCTGCCTCCCTACTCCCCAATCCCTAAACGCACCGCGCCTTCCGTGGTAACTCTGGTATGAACCTCCGCCTCCACGCACCCGCGCGGGCGGACAATAATCTCAATCGTCTATTTGCACCGGCCATCAAACCCGGTCGATTGGAGTCACTATCATGCATCGTCGCGATTTCCTCAAAAACTCGCTCGTCACCGCCGGCGCCGCCACTTGCTTCGGCGCCCTGAATCAACACGCCTCCGCCCAGGCCGCCGCCGACAACAAACCAAAGGCCGTCCTCAAACTCAGCAGCCAGGCCGGCGTCTGCCCGGGAAAAGACCTCGCCGAAAAAGTCGCCAACCTCGAAAAATGGGGTGCCGCCGGCATCGAACTCGGCGCAGGGTTCAACCCCAAAGAAGTCAACGACGTCCTCAAAAATTCCAAAATCAAGGTCTCCGCCATCTGCGCCGCCGACGGCCCCTACATCGTCTCCGATACCGCCCAACAACGACGCGCCGTCGATAACGCCAAAAAAATCCTCGAACGCGCCGGCGAAGTCGGCTCCACAGGCGTCATCATGGTCCCCTCCTTCAACGGCCAGAAAAACCAGCTCTGGGGCGGCGAAGCCCATAAGCTCCTCGTCGACCTCCTCCGCGAAATGGGCGAACATGCCGTCAAGTGCAACTGCAGAATGCTCCTCGAACCCCTCAATAAAGGCGAAGCCTGGTACCTCCGAAACCTCGCCACCGCCGCCGAAATCTGCCGCGCCGTCAATAGCCCGGGCGTCGGAATGATGGGCGACTTCTATCACATGCACCTCGAAGAAACCAGCGACCAGGGCGCTTTCATCTCCGCCGGAAAATACCTCCACCACGTCCACCTCGCCTCTCGTACCCGTAACCGCACACTCCCCCATCAGGACAACTCCGACTACCGCGATGGCTTCATCGGCCTCAAACGCATCGGCTATCAGGGCTACTGCAGCCTCGAATGCGGCTGCCGCGGCGACCGCATGGTCGAAATCCCAAAAACCTTCCGCTACCTCGAACAACAATGGGAAGAAGCCGTCCTCTGATCCACAAACACCAACCAGCCCTATCATTCACGCCCACGGATTCCCGTGGGCGTTCCTGTTGCCCCACCCCCACACGCCCACCCTGACGCCTTGCACATCCCACCGCCCACCGTCACACTGTCCCCATCCATGGCACCCTACCTCCTCGATCACTGGCCCTACTGGATCTCCTCCCTCCTCGCCATCGCCGCAGCCGTCTCCCCCATCGGCCGCGTCCTCTTCCATCACGCCGCTCGCCTCCTCGATCGCCTTGCCGACAGCCGCCCCGTCGCCATCGCCACCGTCTTCGCAATCTCCCTCACCACCTCCGTCTCCCTCTCCATCCTCCTTGGCATCCCCGCCCCCAGGCTCCACGACGAATTCAGCCAACTCCTCGCCGCCGATACCTTCGCCCACGCCCGCCTCACCAACCCCCCACACCCCATGGCACCCCACTTCCAAACCCTCCACGTCCTGCAACATCCCACCTACATGTCCAAATTCCCCCCGGCTCATGCCCTCGCCATGGCGATCGGCATCGCCACCCTCGGACTCCCCATCGCAGGCCAGTGGCTCGCTGTCGCCGCCGCCTGCGCCGCCATCTGCTGGATGCTCTACGCCGTCCTACCTCCACGTTGGGCCCTCGTCGGCGGACTCCTCGCCGTCGTCCACCCACAGGTCCTCACCTGGTCCCAATCCTACCTCGGCAGCGGCATCCCTCTGCTCGGCGGCGCTCTCCTCCTCGGATCCTTCCTCCGCATCACCTCCCGACCCAACCTCCAAAACGCCCTCCTCCTTGCCCTCGCTCTCTCCATCCTCGCCAACAGCCGACCCTACGAAGGCCTCCTCGTCAGCGCACCCCTCGCGGTCGCTTTCTTCATCCACCTCGCCCGCGCCACGCCCGACATACGCCGAGCCGCCCTCTCCCGCGTCATCATCCCCGCCTCCATCGCCCTCTCCCTCAACTTCGCATGGATGGCCTATTACAACTGGCGCATCACAGGCTCACCCCTCCAAAGCCCCTACCTCCTCCACGAACGCACCTACAACCGCACCCCCAACTTCGTCTTCCAATCCATCAAACCCCCCATCGCCTATGACGAACATGAACGCCAACTGCTCCATGGCCAGTGGGAGCCCCAACAGTGGTACCGCCAACGCACCCTCCCCGGCTTCGCCGCCGCCGCCTTACAACGCGTACTCACTTTCATCACCGCCTACCTCCATCCCCTCCTCCTTGCACTCTGCCTCCTCGCTCTCCCCTCACTCCTCCGATCCACTCCCCTCTTCCAACTCATCAGTCTCCTTATCGCCATCTTCGTCGCCGGACTCATCCCACTAACCTGGGACCTCAAACCCCACTACTTCACCCCCGCCGGCGGCCTCGTCTTCCTCCTCCTCGCCGCCTGCATCTGCCGACTCGCCGAATCTCCCTCTCCCCTGCCCCGCGCAACCGCCCGCGCAATCCTCGCCGCCTCCATCGTCGCCGCCGCCTTCCAGACCCGCCAACTCTATGACAACGAAATCGGCGGCTGGCAACGCTGGCGCGTCTTCTATACCCGCGGCCTCCACGCCGAGTACGGAAAACACCTCGTCATCGTCCGCTACCTCCCAGACCACGACGTCCATCAGGAATGGGTCTACAACGACGCCGACATCGACCACGCCAAAATCATCTGGGCCCGCGAATTGGGACCCGCCAAAGACCGCAAACTGCTCCACTACTACAGCAACCGCACCCCTTGGTTACTCGAACTCGGACAAACCCTCCGACTCACCCCCTACCCCCACTCCCCCTGACCCGTGCCTCCTTATCCTCTTCCGGTTACATTTAACCCGCCCATGGAACCTCCCCCCCTCGATACCTCCGGCAACGATCTGCGACTCGCCCATGTCGTCATCCTCAATGCCATCGCCCTCGCCTCCGCCTGGCGATTCGCTCGCCGCCATTCCCAACGCGATGCCCTCTCCGCCATCCCCTACGCCCTCACCCTCTACTTCCTCATCCAATATCTCAGCGTCACCCTACCGGGCCTCCTCGGCTTCCTCAACCGCTGGACCATCTCCGCCTCCACCATCCTCCTCTCCCTCTCCGCCCACTTGGCTTCCCCTCGCCCCAAAAACCCCCCCCAACCACCCCTCACGCCTCTCGACCTCCACGTCCTCCTTGCCTCCATCGTCTTCCTCGCCGCCTACCTCGCCGCCATCATCCATACCCAGTGGCTTGCCCCCGTCCTCTCCGATGACGCCCTCACCTATCACCTCCCCGCCGCCATCCGCTGGCTCCAGACCGGCCGACTCGTCCTCCACGAAACCTGGTTCTTCAACCCCGCCAACACCTACTCCCCCCTCGCAGGCTCCGCCTTCGCCGCCTGGTGGTTCGCTCCCATGACCAACGATTTCCTCGCACGCTTCCTCCAAATCCCCCCCCTCATCCTCATCTTCTTCGCCTCACTCGCTCTCGCCCGACTCGCCGGCGCCACCATCGCCTCCGCCTCCCTCATCGCTCTCGCCGCCGTCATCTCCCGCTCCTTCATCAGCCAACTCATCCTCGCCAAAGACGATCTCTATCTCGCCGCCTTCTTCCTCGCCGCCGTCCTCGCCGCCGCCGATGCCTCCGACCGCTCCTCCCCATTCCACCTCGGTGTCTCCCTCGGCCTCATCCTCGCCACCAAAATCACCGCCATCCTCGCCGCCCCCATCCTCCTCCTGCTCTCCGACGCCCCTTTCCGCGCCCACTGGCGCTTCCGACACTTCGCACTCGCCATCTCCCTCGCCGTCGCCCTGGCCGCCCCCTGGTTCCTCCGCAACTGGCTCCTCACACGCAATCCCCTCTACCCAACCGAAATCTCACTCGCCGGTTTCACCCTCTTCCCCGGCCTCTTCCTCGCCCAACGCACCCTCGAAATCGCCTCCATCAATGACCTCTGGCGCATCATCACCACAGGCTACTTCCACTTCCCCATCTCTCTCATTCTCCCCCTCTTCGCTCTCGCCTTCGCCGCCCTCGCCTTCTCGCCCCGCTCCATCCTCCGCAATCCCCTCCACCGCGTTCTCCTCCTCGGACCACCACTCGGCCTCCTCATCTACGCCCTCGCCACCCCCTTCGCCGAGGTCCGCTTCCTCAACCCCGCTTTCCTCATCCTCATGCTCTCCCCAGCCGTCCTCCTCGCCCAATTCCCCCTACGACCCGCCCTCTGCCTGGTCATCGCATCCGCAATCCTCCTCTCCTCCATCGCCTCCTCCCTCACCGCCCCGGGCCGCGACCAACTCCTCCTCGTCGCCTTCCTCTGCTCACTGCCCGTTCCCCCAATCCTCGCCCTTCACCAACGCTGGCCCCGCCTCGTCAACCGCGCACTCGCCGCCTCCGGTATCCTCGCCGCCCTCCTCGCCGCTATGGCAGCCTACGTCCATTTCGATCCCACCGTCTCCCTCTACGCCCAACTCACCCCCGCCCTCTGGGAAACCCAATATGGCCCCCTCGCCCAGGCGTGGACCTTCGTCCGAAACAACATCCCACACGACAAAACCCTCGCCTACACCAACTCCTACTACATCTACCCCCTCCTAGGATTCACCGGCTCCCGCAAAGTCCTCTACGCGCCCACCCGCCCCAATATCTCCGCCCTCCATAACCTCCCGCCACTCCATCGCCCCGTCCCCGGCGAACAACTCCGCCGCGAAATCACACTCGCTACCTTTGCCAACCCCGACCCCAACACCTGGCTCCATAACCTCGACCGCCTCCGCGCCGACTACCTCTTCGTCGCAACCGATCACTCCATCGCCCTCCCGCCTGAACTCCTCTTCGCCGCCGCCCACCCCGACCGTTTCCACATCGTCTTCAAAAACAACCAGGCAATCGTCTACAGCATCACTCGCCCAACCACCCGCCCAAGTTCCCCAGCCGCCGCCCTCCTCACTCAATCGGATCCGGTCCAAACTCCACCCTCGCCCCCCTCATGAATCCCCCCTCCTCTCCCCACCCACCATCCCCATCCACTGCCACAAATACCACGTCGCCACCGTCCGCCATGGCCGCCAAACCTCCCCTATCGCACTCACTTCCTCTCTCCCAGGCAACTCCCTCAGCCCATACCCCAACTGCACCCCCTTCCGAATCCCCAAATCATCCGCCGGTAACAAGTCCGGCCGGTTCATCACGAAAATCAAAAACATCTCCGCCGTCCATCGCCCCACCCCCTTCACCTCCACCAGCGACTCAATAATCTGCTCATCACCCATCCTCCAAAAACGACCCACCGGTATCCTCCCCCCCACAAAATGACCCGCCAAATCCTTCACATAAACCCGCTTCTGCCGCGACAAACCCGCCCCCGCCAATGCCTCCTCGCTCAATCCCAATACCCCCATCGGCGTCACCCTCCCCCCTCGAAATAAACCGCGAAATCGCCTGAATATCACCTCCCCAACAGCCCCAGACACCTGCTGCCAGATGATCGCCCGGCACAACTCCCCAAAATATCCCCGCCGTCGCCGAAGCTGGCATGGCCCCACACGCTCCACTATCCCACGCATCACCCCGTCCACACGACTCAAATGCCCCATCGCCTCCGACCAGTCGCGTCCTTCCATATCCGGCTCACTGCTTCCCAATCTGCTTCCGAACACGCTCCACAAACTCCTCAAACTCCGCCTTCTCAGGCCCCGCGCACGCAATGTCCAACCCGCCCTTCCCATCCTTGGAGTCAAACCTCACAAACAATATCTTCCGAAACGTCAGCCCCGACACCACCAAACCCCCCAACGCTATCGCACCACCCACATACGTCATCACAGGCAATGGCCACGGTATCTCCGGATACAACGGGTACGCCCCCACGATCGCGCCCAACACCGCCACCCACACACCGGTCTTGTACCATCGGTTGCGGATGTAACGCTCCTTCGTTGACCGCTTCAACGACGACAACAAAACCGTCGATTGAAAATCTCCCTTCAATAGCCAGTGCGCATCCACCACCACCCGGTCCGCATACATCCGAAATACCCGCCTCACCTGCAACAACCGCTCCGTATATGTCGCTATCGGTTCCGTCATGTCTCCCCGAATTGTAGCCCCACATGCCCACCACGCAGACCCCCGCCCAACCCCCCACCCCAACCCGCCTGCGCCGTGACCACCCCTCCGATCTCGGGTACCATGGCGCTCGCCCGCCGGAGATCCTCCCATGAGGTACACGCTGCTGCCCCTTCTGCTCTGCTCTCTGGCCGCCAACCCGCCCACAACCCGCCATGCCAACACCGGCCATCTCAACCTCTCCTTCCGTGACCGCAGCCCCCTCAGCTCCGTCCAAAACATCGCCAATCGCATGGGCGTCACCCGCGACGCAATGCTCCGGATGTTCCCCGAAAAAGACTACAGCCTCGCCGCCGAGTCCTTCGAACTCTACGTCCCAAAATCATACACCGGCGAAAAACCCTTCGGCCTGCTCGTCTGGGTCAGCCCTGGTCCCACCGGCAACATCCCCGCCGACTGGACCGAACTCGCCGATCGTCATCAACTCATCTGCGCCGGCGCTAATAAGTCCGGCAACGACCGCCCACCCTTCATCCGCCTCGGCCTCGCACTCGACGCCGCCTTCAACATCCCAAAACTCTACTCCATCGACCAGGCCCGCATCTTCGTCGCCGGTCTCTCCGGCGGCGGACGCGTCTCCTCCATGCTCGCCATGGGCTTCCCGGATTGCTTCAAAGGCGGCATCTACCTCTGCGGATCCAGCTACTACCGCAAAATGCTCTCCACCGAACAGAACGGCGCCAGCTGGCGACCCGAATTCCTCATCCCGCCCGCTACCGTCCTGGCCATCGCAAAAAAACACCCCCACGTCTTCATCACCGGCTCCACCGACATCAATCGCGAGCAAACCCAGATCTACTCCCAAGCCTATGCGCGCGATGGATTCCAGCAGGTCACCTACATCGAAGTCCCCGGCATGGGACACCAATTGCCCGAAATACACTGGATCGACAAAGCCCTCCAATTCCTCGACCGCTCCGAACAAACAACCTCCCCCTCAACCCGCCCGACCTCGCCAAACACACAAACCCCCGCTTCAGCCCCATCCAACGACAAGGCCTCCGCCCAACTCCAATCCGCCCTCCAACTCGCCCCAAAAGACCCCGTCGCCGCCGCCCAGGCCCTCCAACATATCGCCCTTTCGTTCCCAAGCTCCAAAGAAGCCGTCGAAGCAACCCTCCAGGCCGAAAAACTCATGGCCGATCCCAAAATCCGAAACGCCGTCCACGACCGCGCCGAGGCCGACAAACTCATACGCGTTGCTCGAATCTACCTCGATAACCAAATGCTCGACCAGGCCAAGTCCCGCCTCAAAAAAGTCCTTGACGAATACCCCCACACCCCTTCTGCTCCCCTCGCCGCCAAAATGCTTCAGGAACTCAAATGAACCCCCCCTGTCCCTCCCCGCCGACCACACGCCGCCAACACAACCCCCAACGCCCCTGCCGCCTCAAATTGCCCTCTCCCGCCAACATGCTTCCCCTCTCCGTTTCGGTTATCATCTCCTCGTTCACCGTGAGCAACGTCTACCACTGATCCCCGCTCCGTTGGCGTCCGGCAGCCGGACGACTTACAATAGGCCAGTCAGTTTACTTACCCCAGGAGTCCTCGAATGCGTGTCTCGCTGAAACTCAATGCCATCGAGCAGGAGCATCTGCAGGAACTGTACGATGCCGCCGGCGTCGCACGCGATGAACTGCCCTATACCCCCCAATTCGATGCCCTCTGCCAAGGCTTCCAGGATCGTGCATTCAAAAACGCCGACCCCGAACAAGTCTTCGCCGCTCTCCTCAAATACGTCCGCAGCAGCACCTGCTCCTCTGCCCCCGTGCCCGAAGTCGCCTTGACCAAAGAACAGACAGGCCAACTCAAAGATGTCATCCGCCGACAGGCACGCGCCGGCCGCATCCTGCCCTATAGCTCCGAGTTCGACGCCGCAATCAGGGACTTCCAAACCGTCGCCAAACTCGAACTCGCCCCGCGCGATTTCTGGCTCGCCATCTGCCAACTCCAGGGACGATCACGCCGCCCCTCAAAACGCGCCGCCCCCGTCCCACAAGAAGCCGACGAAGACGACGTCGATTAAACCCGCCACTCCGCTACCCCCTCCACCTTCCTCCCGCAAACCAACACGCCCAGATACTCAGCCATCCCCTTCATCGACAACCACACCGTCGGCCGCGCCAAATGCCACCCCATCCACGACCGATCAGCAAGATCAATTATCATGTTCTTGACACCCTATTATTTACCTTATACAATCCCGCCTTCGAGGTCAAAAAACTATGCTCACGCGCACAACCACCATGAACGAAGCATCCATTCAGCATCTCCAGAATCCCGCCCGGTTCCTCGTCTGTCTCGATCGGTGGAAAGCTGGCGGTAAGCCGCCACGACTCGCCGCCCAACTGGCCTGGTACCTGGCCGCCCTGAACTTCCAAGTCCCCCAGGCGCTCGCGTGGATAGCCAGCTCCGATCCTCTCCCGGAGTACACGCCCACTCAAGCCGCCGACCAAATCGACTATGTAAAGAGTCTGATCTTGCACAAATACAACGCCCCAGCCACCGCCTCTCCCGTCTCCCCCAACATCGACATCCCCGCGATACCCCTCCCCGTAACCTTCGTCTCCTACGCCCACGAAGACATCCGATGGATCAACGCGCTCCTCGCCATGCTCGCACCCGCCCTCCGCAACAACGCCCTCGACCTCTGGCACGATGCTAGGATTGACCCCGGCAACGACTGGCGCCGCGAGATTGACGCAGCCATTCAACGTGCCTCCGTTGCCGTCCTCCTCGTCAGCACGAGTTTCCTCGCCTCCCACTTCATCGTGAACCACGAACTCCCGCTCCTCATCGAGGCCGCGAACCACAACCGCCTGAAACTCACATGGATCCTCCTGGACCATTGCCTTCATGAGAGGAATCGCTTCTCGGACTATCACGCCCTACACGACATCTCCAAGCCCCTCGCCTACCTCGATCGTCCCGACAAAGACCGGACCCTCAAAAAAATCGCCTGCGAATTGCTCAAACTCGTTGCCCAATCCCCCAATTCCAAGTCTGCTGCCACCCTCCCTCAATCATAACCACCCGGCTGCCTCCGCCGCCCAACCCCCGATATCCGCAACTGGCCCTCTGCCTAATGCCCTCTCCGTTCTGCCCTCCGCCTGCTGTTTGCTGACACCCCACACCCATTCCCCCTCGCGGCACGACAATAGCAACCTTCTACCAAGGTGCGCGCTGCGCCATCGGTAAAAATAAAAAAATCTCCTCCTCATTTTCCCCTGAAAATCCTCACTTCTCCCATTTCGCGCTGCGCCAAACACCACCAATTCCGCGCAAACCCACCCCTATATATAGGAGGACTACGATGCGCACGACCGTGGCCAGCACTCGCCACCGCCCGACTGC
>CAYVKG010000116.1:0-11995 GCA_964451955.1 uncultured Tepidisphaeraceae bacterium | reverse complement strand
AACGCCCCGCCGGCGGCTATGGCCACCGACCCCCTCTGGAACCATTGGCTACGAATCCTCCTCATCGCCGGCCTCGCCATCGGCATCCTTGATCTCCTCGCCGCCGGCAATCTCCTCCTCGCACAAATGGCCGAGCGCAACAACCCCCTTTGGCGCTCAGGCTACCTCCCCATCGAGTGGACCCGCTGGCTCATCGCCGAACATGCCATCAGCGCCGGACAACCCATCCTCCTTCTTTTCGCGGTCTATTGGTGCTGGCAGCGAAAATACGCCGGCCGGCGAGCCATGATCCTCTACGCCTGGTTCGCCCTCGGCGCCTCCGCCATCAACATCTTCTGTATGGTCTACCTCGTCGCTATCAACCGCTTGCCCTTCGCCTCCGAGATTGGCCACCTCAACCACTTCGTCCACCGCGCCGTCTTTCCTCTCCTCATCCTCATCTTCATGACCCGACCCCAGATCAAACAGATTCTGGACTCCCTGCCCCGCGGTTTCGATCCGGCTCTCCTCGACTCCGCCTCCTTCCACACCGCCTCGCCCGAAACCCGACCCACAACGCCCGATCAACTCTCCCCCTGACATCACAACCCCTCCCAAACCTCCTGCCACCCCCCTTCCCCATCCGCCCGCCCAAATCCCCTTCCCCTACACGCAACCGACAGGTCACACCGCCAACTCCTTGCCCAACGCAAACAGGCCGCCCAGTCTTCCACCGGGCGGCCCGCAAGCCGTTTCATCAGCACATCCACTCGCTCCTACACGATTCCGCCGGCGTCATTCACCTGCTTGAACATCGAATACGCCGCCGACAGCAGCGAACTGATGTTGCTCTGGTTGTTGTACAGCACGCCGTTCGACGACTTGCTGTTCACCTTCTGAAGCATCTGCATCACGCTCAGCGTGCTGTTGTTCGACACCCCGAACGCGACGCCGTACGACTGAATGTTGAACGTCGCGACGCCCAAACCGCCGTCCGTAACGTTGAAACCATACGTCGTGGCCGCCTCGCCGCCCAACGATCGCGTCGAAGCATATACGTTCAACGCCGTCGCCATCACCTCCGCATTCGCCTTCTTCGAAGAGTTCGTGTAGAGCGACTTGAAGTAGCTGGCAATGTAACTGTTGCTCTTGGTGCTCAAATTGACGCACCCCGCGCCATACAGCCTCGGAAAACTCTGCGCCAACCACTGCCCCAGCGTCAGCCCAGAGGCGGTCGATGGCAGTTCAAGAATCAGGCTCTGCCCAAGGTTCGCCCAGAACCGCGACGCCGCCGCCTCGTCCTCAACATCGCTGTGCAGCCCGCCATTGTCAGCACTGATCAGCCGACCCTGCGGCGAATAGAAAATGTTGCTCCCCGCTGGACCCAGCTGATCAATGACCCGGCACTTCACAAAGTCGATCTGGTAGTAGTTGTTCGGCAGAGTCACCGTCAAGTGATACGTGCCGGGCACGCTGACATACAGATCCTGTTGCATGAAAATCGTCTGCTCACTGGCGATGGCCGCTTCAAAAATCGCGCTCGGAGCGTCATACACCACCAGCGAAACATACGCCGGCGCCACCGGCACCGTGAAGTTCACCGTCACCGTGTCGCCCTGCTTCGTCTTCCCCCGAAGATCCGTGTCCGTAAACGTCGAACACCCTCGCTCAATCGTGAACGTGACGTTCGTGATGTTGAACGTGCACTTCAAAAAGTTGTCAAAATCCAGATTCTCCACTTCCGTCACACCGGAAACCGTCACCGCGTAATAATCAGCAAAGAGCGGAACCGTCCGAACGTACCCGCTTGGCACCACCTCCTTCACGATGTACGCGCCATTGCTGGCCACGCTGAACGAATACGCGCCGTCGCTGCCCGACACCGCGCTCGCCACCACCGTTGCTGCCTCGTTGCTGTCCAGGTAGCCGTCGGCGTCCAGATCGCGATAGAGCTTCACCGTCACTCCCGCCAGCGGCACGTCCGGATCGTTGCCCGTCAGGTTCAGCCCGTTCCCCGAAACATCCCGATACACGTGCCCGCTCAGCGTCGATGTCTCCGGCGCAACCGGATTGATCACGATGCTGCCCACGCCAGTCACGCTTTCGTAATTGCCGTCGCCCCCAAACGCCGCCACAACCGCATACACTCCAACGCTCACCGGCGCCTCGACGCTTCCGTTGTACGTGATCGTCACCGGCAACAAAACTTCCCCGTCAACCCCCGTCACCATCACCGTCGCCGGATGCGCCAGCCCGTCATACTCAAACGTCCCGCCCATCACCGTGATCGTCGGCACATACTTCAATACATTGATGTAGACCGTCGCGGTGACGGAGTTGTAGTTCATCGGGTCCGACGGAGTGAACACGGCCGACAGCGACTGGCTCTGGCCCGCACCGAGCATCGTCCCGCTCGCCGGCACATAGGCAAACACGCCCGCCACATTCGCCGTCGCGTTCAACTGCTCCTCGCTCAACGCCGTTCCGTATACAATGTCATCCGGATTCGACCACTCCACAACAGGGTCGGCCTTCTCAATGATGATCTCCGCCGAGGCACTGCCTGGCTCGTAATCACTGTTGCCGGCAAACGTCGCCGTCGCAATATAGCTGCCCGCGTTGAACGGGCTGGCCGTGCCGCCAGGACTGTACGTGACCTCCGCCGAGAACGATTCGCCCAGGACGCCGCTCACGCTGACCCCGCTGGCAGGATGCGCCAGTCCGTCGTACACGAACGTCCCGCCCGTAATCTGCATCGTCACGGCAGCTTTCGCAACGTCGATGGCCACGTCCATGCTCGCCGTTGTGTAGTTCTCGCTGTCGGTCGGTGTGAAGTCCACATGCAGAACTTGGCCGTCCCCCGCATGCAAAACCGTCCCGGCGCCCGGAGTATACATAAACGAACCCGCAACATCCGCCGTCGCGTTCAACTGCGCCCCGCTCAACGCCGTCCCATACACAATCCCGGCGGGATTCGCCCACGTTATGATCGGAGTCACCTTCCCAACCACTTGGTCAAGGACAACCGACATGGAACCGTCGAACGTCGCGTCACCGCTATAACTGGCCGTAATGTAGTGCACGCCCGCCGACAACCCGGACGTCGTGAACTCAGCCACCCCGGCCGCATCGATCGCAACGCTGGCAAGCACAGTCGCATTGCCCTTGAATACGTCCACGAACTGCACCGTGCCCGTCATGCCAGTGCCGCCCACCACCGTCGCCGTTAAGGTGACGGCCTGACCGAAGGTGCTCGGATTCGCTGACGAAACCAGCGCCGTCGCCGTCGGTACAACCTGCACGCTCTGCTCCAGCGGATCTGAAACGCTTCCAACGAAGATCCCGCTCGGCACGTACACCGCCGTGATCGTGTGCAGACCGATCGCCAGACTCGACGTCTCGAAAGTCGCCTGCCCCAGATCCAACGAGCCTACGCCCAGCAGCGATGACCCATCCATGAACTGCACCTGGCCCGTCGGCGCGCCCAGCGTAACCGGGCCTTCCACCACGGCCGTCAATGTAACCGATTGCCCGAACGTCGACGGGTTCAGCGAAGAAATCAGCGCCGTCGTCGTGCTGGCCAGTTCAACCAGTTGGCTCAGCGGCACAGACACGCTGTCCAGGAACAAACCGGTCGCGGTGTAGACCGCGGTGATCGAGTGCGAGCCCGCCGCCAGATCGCTTATGCTGATCGACGCTTGCCCGGAAACCAGGGCCGCCTGCCCGAGAACCGTGCTGCCGTCAATGAACTCCACCGAGCCTGTTGGAATCTCCGACCCGGCCAGTGAAAGGACCGTCGCCGTGAACGTGACCTCTTGGCCAAAGTACGAGGGGTTCGCCGAGGATGTCAGCGAGGTCTCAGTAGCCACGTACGTCTGACCAATCGTCATCTCCACCCCGGCGCTGAATTCGGATGTGTTGTACGAAGCATCCGTCGCGGTTGCGGTTAGAAGCATCGGCGAGGCAGGCGCGGGTATCACGCCCTGGATAGTCGCGTAGCCCGTGCTGTCCGCATCCGCCGTCAACGAACCAAGATACATCCTCCCTTCGCCATATCCGCTAGGATCCGCCGCCAAATTGGCATAGAAATCGATGACCAAATGCGCATTCGGGGACCCCGTTATCACGCCGCTGATGTTCAGAGCGCTCCCGTTGATCACGGCGCTGCTGATCACCGGAAAACTCTGGTAATTGTTCGCACCGGCGTGCGGCGCACCCGTCGACACGCCGTCAACTCCCAGGTCAATCCCAAGACCCATGCTACTGTAGCTAGGCTTGTTGTCGTAAATCGAGTTGCCGCGAATCGCGTTCCCCGTTCCCTCCGCCACTTCCACCCCAACGCCGTTGTTGAACGCAATCACATTCGCCTGACCGACCCCCGTGCCGCCGACAATGTTGCCAGATCCCGTGATTCTCACCCCGCCATATTCGCCATCGTAGCCGTTCCCGTAGTCGGCCGTGCCATCCTCGTTCGTGCCAATAAGGTTCCCGTAGATCGCGTTGAAACTCGCCGGCCCGGAGGTGGAACCGATCTGCACCCCGTACCCGTAGTTGCCGGCTATCAGGTTCCCCTGAACCAGCGCGCCCGACGCCAGCAGCGAAATTCCATTCCCGTAGTTGCCAAGAGTATTGCCCCAGACGCCGACGGCGATTTCGCCGGCGGCGTTGGTCCCAAGGTAGTTGCCCAAAATCTGAACGTCCACCATCGCACCCGACGCGCTCTCCGGAGCGATACGAATCCCATCGGCCCCGCAGGCCGCAATCACGTTCCGGCCGGCCGCTGTGCCATCCCCAATCTGGACCGCGGTGGCATCGCCAACCAGAGTGATGCCGTTCGCGCCGTTGCCCATGTAGCTGTAGTCGAGCCCTTCGACGCTCGTCCCGCTCACATCCAGACCGATAATGTTGCCCAGTATGACGCTCTTCCCCGTCCCAATGATTCGAACGGCATTCCCGTAGTTGCCCGAAATGACGTTCCCGCTCACCGCCACAGCACCAGGGCCGTCGATGAGCAGCCCGTTGCTGATGTTCCCGTTCCATCCGCTCCCGCTCGAGTCCAGGCCAATCCAGTTGCCGCTCACCTGAGCTGTCAAATAGTCCCCAGCAATGCTGACGCCGTTCACCTGGTTGCCATAAATGAAGTTGCCGGAAATCGTGCAGTTATCCGCATCCACCACTTCGATGCCGTCCAGCCCAAACCCCGTTATCGCCAGACCTTTGATCGTGGTGTCGGGCGCACTGACCCTAAACCCACTCACGCCGTCAGGAATGCCCCCACCGTCCACGACGATCCCCGGCTGCGTCGTTCCATCAATCGTCACAGCTTCTGTGATCTCAGGAAGGTCCGCCGCCAGCTGAATCAGCGTGTCTCCATCAATATTGAACGTGATCACGTCCGCGCCCGCCGCCGCATTCGCATCCAGAATCGCCTGCCGCAGCGTGCCAACCCCCTCGTCCAGCGCGCTGGTCACCACAATCGGATCATTGCTCAACAGCCGGCGTTCTTCCAACGCCTCAAACAGCGACGACATGCCCCGACAAAATGTCCGAACCGGCAACCTGCCTCGACCAAGAACCTGACGACCAATTCGGGAGCTATTGTTCCGCATTCTGTCTCCTCTCAACGGCAAAACCGTGTGAATCCAAAACCCCATATCCGACCGCTCCCTTCATCGTCGTTGCTCTCGCAACCTCTCCAAAATTTCCAATACACTCGCTCCACAGGCAAAACCACCCGGTCCCCCAAACCCCCGTCCACATCCGCCAAAATCTTAACTGCCCGTTAACAAAGCATCTGCATCCATTCTGCAATTGCCGAATCCCAGACCGCCACCCTCCATCCACAACGTCTCCTACCGCACTAAGCTGCAAAGCCTGCATCCGGCAATCGCCCACTGCTCCATCGGCCGCAGAACACCGAATAACCCGCCCTCGCCCCATTTGCGACCCCAATCAACCACTTGACGCTCCGCCATCATTCCCCGACCATGCCGGCGAACATCTTCTGTGAGGCCAGACCATGAACTCCCGCGAAAGACTAACCGCCGCACTAAACCATCAGCAGCCCGACCGCGTCCCCGTAGACCTCGGCTCAACCGCCGTCACAGGCATCCACGTCTCCGTCCTCTCACGCCTACGCCACGCAGTCCTCGGCAACTCCGACTACCTCGTCAAGGTCATCGAACCCTACCAAATGCTCGGCGAGGTCGACGACCAACTCCGCCTCGCCCTCGGCATCGACGTCGTCGGCATCACCCCACGCAAAAACCTCTTCGGCTTCGAAAACAAGAACTTCAAGCCCTTCACCCTCTTCGATGGCACTCAGGTCCTCGTCCCCGAAAACTTCAACACCACCACCGACTCCAATGGCGATCTCCTCATCTACCCCGAAGGCGACACCTCCGTCCCACCCTCCGGCCGAATGCCCAAAGGCGGACACTTCTTCGACTCCATCGTCCGACAAAACCCCATCAACGACGACTCCCTCAACCCCACCGAAAACACCGAAGAGTTCGCCCCACTCTCCGACTCCGACCTCTCCTACTACCAACGCGCCATTGACCGCCTCGCCTCCACCGACTCCGCCATCATCTTCACCATGCCCGGCGCCGCCTTCGGCGACATCGCCCTCGTCCCCGCCCCCTGGATGAAACACCCAAAAGGAATCCGCGACGTCGAGGAGTGGTACATCTCCACCCTCACCCGCCAAGACTACGTCCGCAAAGTATTCGAAATACAGTGCGAAATCGCCCTCAACAACATCCAGAAACTCTTCAACCTCTTCGGTAACCGCATCCACGCCACCTTCATCACCGGCACCGATTTCGGCACCCAACGCGGTCCCTTCATCTCCCTCGAAACCTACCGCGACCTCTACAAACCCTTCCATAAACAGGTCAACGACTTCATCCACAAACACACCAACTGGAAAACCTTCATCCACTCCTGCGGCTCCGTCTTCCAGCTCATCCCCGACTTCATCGACGCCGGTTTCGATATCCTCAACCCCGTCCAGTGCTCCGCCGCTCAAATGGACCCCGTCCAACTCAAACGCCAATTCGGCCAACACGTCACCTTCTGGGGCGGCGGCGTCGATACCCAACATACCCTCGCCTTCGCCTCACCCACCGACGTCTACAATGAAGTCCGCCGACGAATCGAAATCTTCAACAAAGACGGCGGTTTCGTCTTCAATACCATCCACAACATCCAGGCCAAAACACCCACCGAAAACGTCCTCGCACTCTTCAATGCCATCCGCGACAGCGCGAAATAGCAGGCTCGACGCGGCACTTTGACTCAGGTTGTGTCCATGTACGCCCATGCTTGGTCGAACATGCTTCGTTGCCATGCGTCTTTGTGTACCCAATAGGTCATAGCCCCGCAATCGCCCCACTGCCAGCCGGGACCGTCCCGGCGATCATCACTTTCAAGACACAGCAGGCACCTCCAAACCAAGGATTCTCGCTTGATACGCTCCCATTCCTCCGGCGTGCACTTTCGTCCCCCGTGCATCGCCAGATGGTGTACCCACTGACGACACCACTCCGCACAGCAGTTTCCACCTCCCAGCGAGCAGACCGATCCCTTCGGCCGCCTCAGCTTGACCATGAGATCGAGCCAGAGCATTCCGGGGTCCTTACCGGCTCCTTCGCGATCGAGCGGTTTCCTAGGCGACGGCTCGCGATCGTAGAAGATGCCCGGCCGCAAGATAACGGGCGTCCGATTGAATTCACGCGCGCCTTTCGGCGTTGCACGTTCAACAAGTGATTCAGAGCCGATGTCGCGGTAGATGACTCGCCAACTCTCGGGGCTATCGCCGTAAAAGAGATCCGCGTCCTGGAAGAACCAGAGTATCCCGCTTCGTGGGAGCCCCACACAGTCGACCGCGTCGCCGGCTTCCGCTAGATCGACCTGGCCAAGGAAACTCAAGGGGCGAGGCAGGCGATCGAGGTAGCTTCGCAGGCGATTGAGGCTCTCGCGTTGGTACCGTCTGGGATCCGGTAGCTGGATTGCCTGCCCCGTCTCCGTCAGAACGGGTCCCCGCGGGCGATATGCGGCCAGCGCCCGCTCCAGACGATCGATCGCCATTCTGACCTTTGCAGCGGGGCACCACGTCGGCCACCGAACACCCGCGGGCAACGCTGGCGTTCCGCCCAACCAGCTGCGCCGCTTGCCCTTTCCCTTCCACGCATCCAACCGTACCAAAGGTCTCGCAAGTCGTATGAGACGGTCAGCTTCCCGTGCAAACACCGACCGACCGATAACCGCCCGTGCTCTTGCCTCGGCCGCAGGATGCAGCAACCTCATTCACCACCTCCCATCACAGACTCCACGGCTCCCGCATCGCCCTCGACAAGTACCGATCCGCACCCCCATCACCCACAAACCGCTCACCTTCCGGATCCCACTTCAACTTCCGGCCCGTCAGCATCGCCACATTCCCAATGTGCATCACCGTGCAGCATCGGTGCCCAATCTCCGCCGGAAAATAAGGCTCCCGCCGCGTTTTCACACAGTCCAGAAAATTCCGGTGCTCACCCGCCGGGCACGTAAACAACCTCGTCTCACCAAGCCCTATCTCCGCCTTCAGAATCTTCTCCGAACTCGCCTCCACTTTCCCCAGCCACCCATTGTTCCCCACCCATCCCTCCGTCCCTTCAAACCGCAGCCTCACCCCACGGCTGTCCACGTTCATCTCCACCCCATTGGCGTATCTGTATTTCAGCTCATACTCGTAAAACGTGTCATACAATCCGCCCTCCCATCGCTTCCCCCTCCCCTCCACCTCCACGGGCCCCGTCCGCTCCGTGTCATTCGCCCATTGCGCCGTATCAATCAGATGCGCACCCCAATCCGTCAGCATCCCGCCCGAATAATCGAATATCCACCTGAAATTCCAGTGTATCCGCGCCGGAGTATACGGCGCCACCGGCGCTGGACCCAACCACATGTCATAGTCAAAACCCTCCGGCACCGGCTTCGGCGTCGGATCCCCCTTCTCCCCAGGCCCGCTCGGCAATCCCACCGTGATCCGCTCCAGCTTCCCAATCCGACCGTTCCTCACCAGCTCCGCCATCCGATGATGGCACCCCATCGCTCGATCCTCCGTCGACATCTGAAACACCGCCCCATACCGCTTCACCGTCTCCGCCAACACCCGCCCCTCCCTCACCGTCAGCGTCGGTTTCTCGCAAATCACATCCTTCCCCGAACGTATCGCCAGCACCGACATCAGCACGTGCCAATGGTCCGGCGTCGAGATCATCACCGCGTCAATGTCCTTCCTCTCCAATATCCTCCGAAAATCTCTGTACGCCTCACAACCCTTGTACGCCCCGCTCCGCATCTCCCCCGCATAATGATCCTCCACCACCTTCTTGCCGTTCGCCAGGTTCTTCGCATCAACATCGCACACCGCCACCACCTGCGCATCACCCTGCGACAAAAACGCCCGCGTGTTCTTCCCAAGCCCCTCCCCGCCAAGACCTATGCACCCCATCGTGATCCGCTCGCTCGCCGCCACCCTCCCTTCCCCACCCAAAGCCCTCGACGAAATCACATAAGGCACCCCCAACGCACCCGTCACACCCTTCAAAAATACTCGCCGCGTCACGCCCGTCTGTCTGCTCATCTTCGCACCCTGGTCCTCTCACACACCTCCGCCCACTCACACCCCCGGATTCGCCAACCGCCAAATACTCGAACGCTCAACCCCTTTCCAACCTAATACCCCATGGCCGCCCAATTGTGGCCACGACATCACCAACACCACCCCAAAAAACCACCCACTACCCCGCCTCGCCACCAAACGTACCCCCAACCCGCGACAAAAACCGCAACGCGTTCTCCCGGTAAAGCTTCTGAAGGCATTCGTCCGGCAACGCCAAACCGCGCAGCACCGGCTCCCCCTCCTCCGGCAAGTCCGGATCATGAATCGGACTCGGCCCCACGTACCCCGTCTCCCACAGCTTCCGATGCGACCAGAATCGGCTCGCCAGAAATTCCCAATCCCTCTGATCCCCAGTCACAAGATCCGTCCCAAAAATGATCCGGTCCTGGTTCCGAATGAAAAACTCCCTCGCCTCATCACGCCGCCTGCATACCTCCCGCACAATCCACTTCGTTGCGCTGCAATCCATGTACAGATTCGCGTATCGGTCCAATAAACCCTGCAGAAACCCAAGATCCTCCGGATTCCCCCCCATGTGCGCCGCCAGCCACGGCACACCCGCGTACTCCTCCAGCACGTTCTCCCACATCCGGTAATGATCCGCACGCGTCCCAAACCGCCCCGCATCCCCGTACTTCGTCCTATACCACGCCTCCGGATCCCCAACATGCGTCATGATCGCCATCCCACGCGACACCGCCTCCTTCAACAACGGCCGAAACGCCTCCGAGTCCAGCCGCCAACCCCGCTCCCACGCCGGCGGCGCAAACCAAAACTTCGCGATCCGACTCCCAAGTTCATAAAACTCCCCGATCCGCCGCCGCCATCGATCCAAAAACCCCTCGCTCCAATCGTGCCATTTCGGAATCGCAATGAAATGGCACCGCCCCGGAGCCTGCCGATTCAGCTCCAACGCCTCCTCCAACGGCGTCATCGTCCCAAATAACTCAAATCCGTAATGGCTCGCACAATCAAACCACTCCCTCCCATGCCGCGCCGCCGTTATATGCACGTGAAAGTCGATCGCCTTCCCAAAAACCTTCGGCCGCGGCATCCGCAATCGATAGTCCAACCCCGTCCGGTTGTATTCCCACCTGCCCCCTTCGCTCAGCTCCACTTTCCTCTGCACTGTCGTCATTTCACCACCAACCAGAGGCTATGCCAACAAACCCTCATTGTCCACCTCCACAGAATACCCCCAACCTCCCCACCCGATAACAAAACGGGCTCCGCGACCCGTCGGCCGCGAAGCCCGTCTGAATCCCGTTCCCACGCCACTATCAGCTCTTGAACGTCCCGTTGACAACCGTAACAGGCGTATTGGGACTGTACACGTTCGGCGTAAATATCGACGTGATCGGCTTGCCGTCTCTTCCAACCGAGAAAAACTTGCCCGAAATATTCCCCTTCGCGTTGATCGCGCCGCGAAACTCCACATTCCCGATGTACGTCGTCGTCGTCGGGTCCACATCAGGATCCGTCGGCGTCGTCGTCGTCCCAATAATCCACTTGCCCCGCCCCCACACCGTCTTCCCATTCCGGAACAGAATGATCGAACTCGCTCGTGTGTTCGTCGTCTTGTCCTCCACCACCACGTCCCCAATGTCGTCCGTGCCGAATAGACTCACCGTCACCGTCGTCGACGAATCCGTCCCCGTCGTCGACGATGACGTCGTCAGCACACGATCCATCCTCACGTTCATCGCCATCGTCCCGTATCCCTGCAGGCTCGCCGTCGCCTTCATCTGAATCCCCGTCAGCGTCCCCGCCCCGGTCGTCGCCGCCGGATTGTACGTCGTCAGCGACCCCGTCAGCTTCACCTCCTTCCGAAGAACCGTCACCTTGTCCTCCGCCAAACCGGGTATCAGCATCGACGCGTTCGGCGAACCCCACCCCGAGGCCGCGTCAAACCCCACCAACGCCGTCTGCGTCGCCGTCCCACCCATATCCACGTCAAAGAAATACGCGTCAGGCCCACGACCGCCCAGCTTATAAATCCGCTCCAACGCCGTGTCGCCCAGCTTCGGCAACTTCTTCTCCGCACGACGCTGGTTCGCCAGCGCGATAACCCCCGCAAACATCGGCGCCGACACGCTCGTCCCTCCCACCATCGCCCACCCGGAACTCCCTGCTTCCCCAAACGAGTTGAACGACGCCACCCCCGTCTGCGGATCCGCCACCATCGCAACGTCCGGCGTCCACCGGTACGTCATCGGAAAACCCCGATTCTGCTGCCATATCGGCATGTCATACAACAAACTCGCCCCACACCCGCCATCCACCCACGGCCGGGGGGGGGGCGGGGGGGGGGGGGGGGGGGGCGGGGGGGGGGGGGGGGGGGGG
>CAYVKG010000115.1:0-12023 GCA_964451955.1 uncultured Tepidisphaeraceae bacterium | reverse complement strand
GGCGGGGGGGGGGGGGGGGGGCGCCCCGGGCGCGCCGGGCGGGCACGGGCCTAAGGGGAGAATTGGCCGGTGGTTGGGCCGTTTCGGGGTTGAAAAAAGGGGCCAAAACCCGGCCAAAAGCGACGAAAAGCGACAGAAACCGACCGAAAGCGACATGAGTTGAGCGGCGGTGACAGGAAACGATGGGAGAGGGGCGCCGGGGGCGGGGGGATGGAAATGGCGGGGCTCGGAGGGCGAATGGATGAGGAAGGGCGCGAGGCGAGTGGGAGGGGCGGCAGGTGGGTGCGCGTGGTCGGGTGCGGAAGCTGGATGTCAAAGAGCGTGGTGAGGGGTGGAGGTCCCCCTGGCCACGGGTGGGCCGAGCCCACCTGGCAGTATATACGATTTGGCGATAGAAATGTTCGCAAGAAATTAGGAATTTGGCGGGCAATTTTTGTGCGATTTGCATCCTGACGGGGGGAGGGAGGAGGGTGAAAGAAAGGCGGGGCAGGTGGTCTTTTATGGATTCCCTGGTTTGGCGTTGCAGGAGTAGGCTGTGCGGAGCAAGCAGCAGCAAGGGGGTCTCGCGTTAGTATGTGGGGTTGGTCGCGTGGAGGGGTACGGGGGGGCCTGTTGAAGGAGGCATCCCATGGTCGGGTATTCACTGCGTGGTCGTGGAATATGTCGCGGGTCAAAGCGGGGTGAGCGGGCGGTGGTGAGGGCGGTGGCGGAGGGGCTGGAGGGACGGGTGATGCTGAGTTGGGGGGGCTGACGCCCAAGGTGGACTACGGCACCGGTGATAATCCCACCGCTGCCAGCTGGGCGGACTTGAACGGGGACGGGAAGCGGGACTTGGCCGTCAGCAACAGGAACAGCGACACGGTAAGCGTGTTGATGAACAACGGCAACGGCACTTTTTCGCCAAGGGTTGACTATGCCGTGGGCGACGGTCCCGTCACGGTGGCATCGGGAGACTTTGACGGGGATGGTATGGCGGACCTGGCCGTCGGCAATGGCGACAGTAGCACGGTAAGCGTGCTGCTGAACAACGGCTATGGCACCTTGATCGGGAGAGCTGACTACAATGTAGGAGGCGGTTGCCAGAGTGTGACGTCGGGGGACTTCAACGGGGACGGGAAGGCAGACCTGGCCGTGGTCAATAGCGAGAGCGATGCTGTGAGCGTGCTGCTCAGCAAGAGCAGCTTCAGCCTCGCACCCAGGGTTGACTACGCCGCGGGACACAGTCCGCACGCGGTGACATGGGGGGAGTTGAATGGAGATGGCAAGGCAGACCTGGCGGTGGCCAACTATGGTGACGGCACGGTCAGCGTGTTGATGAATAGCGGCAACGGCACGTTTGCCGCGAAAGTGGACTATGTGGTGAGCGGCTATCCGTATTCGATGATATCGGCGGATTTTGATGGGGATGGCAAGAGGGACCTTGCTGTTGGGTGCTGGTCCTCTCCGCGGGTCCATGTGCTGATGAACAACGGCAATGGCACGTTTGGCGCCAAGGTGGGATACGACGTGATCAGCGACCCGGTATCGATCACGGCAGCGGATTTGAACGGGGACGGGAAGGCAGACCTGGCGACGGCCGACGGCCTGGGCGGCACGGCGAGCGTGCTGCTGAACAACGGTAACGGCACGTTTGCCGCGCGAGTTGGGTACCAAGCCACTGCTCGTCCGGAGTCAATCACATCGGCGGACTTCGACGGGGACGGGAAGGCGGACCTGGCCGTTGCCGGGGAGGGTGGGGTGAGTGTGGTGCTGAATCGGAGCACAACGGTCACTCTCAACCAGGCGGCTTGGCAGGTTGAGCCAACCGGCGCTGCCGTCATTCACTTCACGGCGGTGTTCAGCAACGCAGTCACCGGATTTAGCGGCAATGACGTGATTTTGGAGGGGACGGCGGGGGCGACGACGGCGACGGTCACGGGCAGCGGGAGCACGTATGATGTCGCGGTATCCGGCATGACTCGTGGCGGGACGGTGATTGTGAGCATCGGGGAGTATGCAGCGGAGGATGGTGCGGGGTTCTGGACCTCGGCGTCGACGAGTATGGACAACTGCGTGGTGTTTACGAAGCTGATCAGTCTGACGACTCCTCCGGTGTCGGGAGCGAGCGTGTGGCGGAATCAGGCCTATCGCATTCAGTGGTCTGGTGGTGTGGTTGGCGTGTCGGTGCAGATTTGGCGGCGAGACGGGAAGGGTGCAGTCAAGTTGGCGGACGCCGTGCCGGCGGAGCTGGGGTATTACGATTGGGACACGTCCGGGGTGGCGGACGGGTGGTACTGCTTTGGCGCGTGGGTGAACCCGGGGGACGGGGGCCAGTGGGTCTATGAGGCAAGTCCGGGTTGGGTGCACGTAGTGAACCGAGGGCCGGTGATCGCGCTAACGACACCGGCGGTCCCCACAGAGATCAACCAAGGGCCAACGTACAGCATCAACTGGCAGGCGTCGGATCCGGATGGAGACCCGCTGCATGTTGCCTTGTGGGCGTACAGCAGCGACACGGGATGGTTTGCGATTCCAGGGGCTGAGTGGCTTGACGCGTCGCTTGGGACATTTGCGTGGTCGACATCGAATGCGAAACCGGGGTGGTATTGCTTTGCCGGGAATGTCTGGGACGGCAGCGTTACGGTTAGCGGGAAGAGCCCGAATTGGCTGCACGTGAATGGGCCGAAGCCGACATTTGCGTTTGTGACGCCGAAGAATGGGCAGACGAGCAAGTTTGGGTCGGCGTTTTCGATTCAGTGGCAGGCGACGGTGCCGCAGGGCCAGAATCAGACGAAGGTTGAGCTTTGGTACTGCTATCTGGATTGGAAGGACGGAAACAAGCCGGTGTGGCAACGAATTGCCGGGAATCTTGACCCGGTCGCCGCGAAATATTCCTGGAAGACCTCGAATCTGAACCCCGATTATCGTTGGTACAGTTTTGCGGCGTGGATCGGGTATGGGAATGTGTGGGTGAATGTGGCGAGTGAGCATTGGCTGCGGTTGGTGTGAGCGGGCGAATTCGTTCAGTCCATGTGGAAGGGGGTTTGGGGTTAGAGGAGTGTGCGGTGGTGGTGGGGGGGTTGTTTTCGGAGGTGACGGGCATTGTGATGGAGGATCGCGGGGGTGGGGGCGGATGGCGCGCGTGGAAGGGAGGCGTGGCGTTGGGGCGATGTTGTGGTTTTCGGGGTTTGGCGGAGGGTCTGCGGGGGTCTGGGCTATGGAAGGGGGAGGACACGGACGTCGATGTCTTTGAGATCGGCGAGGAGTTTTTTGACTTCGGCGGGGTCGGATTTTCCCTGGTGGTAGGGGTAGAGGACCTTTGGGAGAAAGGATCGAGCGGCCTGTGCGGCTTGGGCGGGGGTCATGGTGTAGGGCAGGTTGCAGGGGAGGAAGGCGATGTCGATATTTTTGAGGGCCTTCATTTCGGGGGTGCATTCGGTGTCGCCGGCGACGTAGACGCGTTTTTGGCCGAAGGTGAGGACGTAGCCGTTGTCTTTGCGTTGTTGGGGGTGGAATTGGAGGCGGTCTGGGGTGAGGTTATAGGCTGGGACGGCCTCGATGGAGACATCGAGGACGCGTTTGGTTTGGCCGACGGCGATAATGGATCCGAATCCGGCTTTTTTGACGGATGCTTCATTGGCGAAGATGAGGGTTTGGGGGTGTTGGAGGGTTTTGATGACTTGGGGGTTGAGGTGGTCGAAGTGTTCGTGAGTGATGAAGATGGCGTCGGCCTTGGGCATTTTTTGCCAGTCGGCGGCACCGGAGGGGTCGACGTAGTACTGTTTTCCTTTGAAGGCGAAGCGGATGGCGGAGTGGTTGATGGGCTGGATGGCGAGTTCGCCGTCGGGTGTTTTTTCGATAGCGAGGTTTTTTTCGGCGGGAGCGGGATCGGCGGCGGCGGCGGGGCGGGTGGCGGCGGCGAGGGGGCCGATGAGAGCCAGGATGAGGAGTGGAGACGTGAAGTTCGAGATCATAAATCCTCCGTAGAAAGTGAGCGAGAAGCGATGGATGAAGTTAATCGACGCGGAAGCCCTGTTTCTGGTATTCACTGAGTCGATAGTACAGAGTTCGGAGGCTGATGCCGAGTTCGGCGGCGGTGGCGGCGCGGTTGCCGTCATTTCTGGCGAGGGCGTTGAGGATGGCTTGTCGTTCGAGTTGGTCGAGAGTGGTAGGGGAGTCGGGGTCGAGGGTTGTTTGTGGAGGATGGGTGGTTGCGTGGTGGTTGTCCGGATCGGGAGAGGGGTTGAGTCGGCGTCTGGCGCGGTCGAGAGCGAGTTCGAGTTCGCCGAGGTGACAGGGTTTGGTGAGGAATTCGACGACGTCGAGGTGGATGGCGTGTTTAGCGGCGTCGAGGTCGCCGAAGCCTGTGAGGATGACGACCTGGGTGGTTGGCCAGTGTTGGCGGATGATTTGGAAGCATTCGAGGCCGGTGATTCCGGGGAGATTGAGGTCGAGCAGGACGATATGGGAGGGGGCGGCCTGCATGCTGCGGATGGCGTCTTCGCCGGTTTTGGCGGCGGAGGCGATGAAATCCCAGGAGGAGGCGGCGCGGAGGAGGACTTCGCGCATGCGGGGCTCGTCTTCGACGATGAGGAGGGAGGTTTGGCGGAGGATGGGGTGTTGGGAAGTGTTCATGAGGCAGCTCCGTGGAGTGCGGGGAGGCGTAGGACGAAGCGGCTGCCGAGTCCGGGTCCATCGCTGTGAGCGTGGATGAGACCGCCGTGGTTTTGGACGATGGCGTGAGTGATGGAGAGCCCGAGACCGATGCCGCGGCCGCGTTGAGCGGTGAAGAAGGGTTCGAAGACGCGATCGAGGACATCGGGGGTCATGCCGCGGCCGTTGTCGGCGACGGCGAGTTCGACGAAGTCGCGGTCGTGGCGGATGAGAACGGAGACGAGGCCTGACTTATCTGGGACGGCATCGAGGGCGTTGATGAGGAGGTTGATGAGGACCTGTTTGATTTCGTTTTCATTGGCGAGGACGGGTGGTGGGGGGGTGTTGGGTGGGTGGAGGGTGATTTGCTTATCGCGGTGCTGGGCGAGTCCGGTGAGCATGGTGATGACGGATTGGGCGAGTTGTGGGAGGGAGAGTGGTTTGCGGGTGTCATCGGCTGGTCGGGCGAGGGAGAGGAGTTTGGCGACGATGTCTTTGCAACGGAAGGCCTCTTCGCAGATGACGCGGAGGGTGTGCTGGAGTTCCGGGTCTGGGTGAGGTTCCTGGGCGAGTTTGGAGAGCATGAGTTCGGCGTGTCCGGCGATGATACCGATGGGGTTGTTGATTTCATGTGCGACGCCGGCGGCGAGGTAGCCGACGCTGGCGAGTCTTTCGGAGCGGACGAGTTCTTTGCTTTTGGAGGCGACCTTTTGTTCGAGTTGTCGGTAGAGGTTGTGGAGTTCGGAGGCCATGTGGTTGAAGTCGTCGGCGAGTCGGGCGAATTCGGCGTGTCCTGCGGTGGGGACGCGATCGGCGAACTGTCCGGCGGCGATGGTTCGGGTGGCGAGTCCGAGGCGGTGGAGCGGGCGGATGACGGTGCGATATTGCCAGGCGCCGACGAGTATAGCGGCGAGGACGACGATGGTGGAGACGGCGGCGAGGGTGATGGTGGCGGTGCGGCGGTTATTTTCGCCGGCCTGTCGAGCGTGTTCGATATCGAGTCGGAGTTCGTTGACGAGGTTGGCGAGCTGAGTGAGGACGAGATTGATGGCGGGGATGCGTTGTTCGTCGTCGGGCGGGGCGTAGGCGTTGGCCAGGGCGTTTCGGAGGGCGAGTCGGAGTTGGTGTTTGCGGTGGTCAGTGTGGGAGGGGGGTGGGAGGTAGAGGGCGTAGGTATCGAGGGCCGCCTGGATGTGGGATTGAGCGGAAGGGAGGTCAGGGTGTGGGAGTGTGAGGAGTGCTCTGGCGGTGGTGAGATGAGAGCCGACTTCATAGACCTGTCTAAGTTCGTGGTAACCGGCGAGGGCGGCATCGAAGTCCTGGTGGATGGCGTGTAGTCCCCAGAGGGAGGCGGCGGTGAGGAGTATGAGGGCGGCGATGGTGGCGGCGATTTCGATGACCATGGTTCGGCGGAGGGTCATTGGTGAGCATTTTGGGCTGAGGAGGAGGGGTTTGCAATTGTGTAGTGGGGCCATGTCGGCAGCAATTGCGCGGCGGGGGATTGAGGGGATGGGGTGGGGGGGGTGTGGGCATTGACTCAACAACTTGACTTGGCGGGCGTTAGGGCGTAGGTTTCGGTGTCAACTCGCCTTTTTCGGGCTCTCGGCAATGTGGTGTTTCGGAAAGAGCAATTGGAGAACGGACAAATGACCTGTGGTCGACCGACTTGCACACTTCGTGGATAGTGCGCGGTCGGCGCATACGGATCGTGTTTAAGGAGAGTCTCATGAGCTTCGAACTGCCTGATTATCTGAAGATGGCCAAGCCGAATCCCATGGCGAATCGGGCGCCGTGGTATAAGAACACAGCCCCGACGTACGCGGGGATATTTTTGTGGTTTGTGTTCTGGACAGGGGCGACGACATGCACGGGGGGGCTGGGGGGGGTTCTATAGCACGGGATCTGGGCTCCGAATGGGAGTTTGGCGTAAGCGGCGTTGATTTGCCACGCATTTTATTATGTAGTGCTTGGGATGATGGGGCAGAAGACGGGTTTGCCGCTGTACATTGTAGGGACGAGCACGTTTGGGACGAGCGGGGGATTCATCATGCCCGGATTTCTGATGGGCGTGTTGCAGTTTGGCTGGCTGGGGGTGAACATTTACTTTTCGGCGTTGGCGATATTTGCGATCGATCCGGGTTCGCTGGTGGGATCGGCGGTGCCCTTCAAGGCGGCGGTAGCGATGGTGGTGTGGGGCGTGTTGGCGGCGTTCATGGGTTTGAAGGGGATTCAGTACGTAGCGAGGGTGGCGACGTATTTGCCTCTGATTCCGTTGGCGACGCTGGTGATCATGTTTTTTGCGACGGTGGGAGGTCTTGGGGATTTTTCGCCGGCGAAGTTTGTGGAGCTTCACAGGGGCGTAGATCCGAAGGCGCCGGCGGCGTTGACGGGATTTGGGTTGGTGGCGGCGCTGATCACATTCGTGGTGGGGTTTTTCGCGACGGCCGGGGCGGCTGGGGTGGATTTCGGGACGAACAGCCGGGATGAGCGGGACGTGAGCATGGGCGGGGTTGTTGGCGTCTTTGTGGCGATCGTATTCACGGCTGGGATGGCGGTTCTGATTCTGGCCGGTGCAGCGGGGAAGGGATACGTGACGAAGGAAGCGTTCACGATGAACCCGATGGTTCTGATCCCGACGGTGCTGGGTGAGGGTTTTGGGAAGGTCGTTCTAGTGTTGCTGGCGATTTCGGCGTTTCCGGCGGCCTGCTTCAGTTCGTTTATTGCGGCCAACAGCTTCAAGACGACGCTATCGAAAGTGAACCCATTCATATCGGTTGGGATTGGTGCGGCGGTATCGATCATCCTGGCGGTGACGAAACTGGCGGGTGATCTGGGCTCGGTATTTGCGTTGATCGGGGCGTCGTTTGGTCCGATCTGCGGCGCGATGGCGGTGGACTACATGCTGAACGGGTGCAAGTGGGCGGGTCCGCGGAAGGGATTCAACGCGCCGGGGTGGTTGGCGTGGGCGATTGGGTTTGCGATTGGGATCATGCCGAACCTTGGGATTGACCTGGCGATGGCGCCGGTGTGGGCGATGATTGCGGGCGCGGTGATTTACTTCCTGGCGGCCAAGGCGGGGCTGGAGTCGGAGACGGTGCCGATGCAGCAGGCCGCGTGACGGCGCGTTCGTTTTTGGTTGGACATAGTGATTGAGACGATGTGCCGCAGAGGATTGGTTCCTTTGCGGCACTTTTATTTTTGGGAATGTCGGGGTGGGGTGGAGCTAGGCGAGTTTGGCGTAGCGTTGGGCGTCGACGCGTTTGATGAGGCCTTTGAGGGTGAGGAAGGTGAGGTTCTGGAGGACGGCGGCGGGTTCGAGGCCTGTGTGTTGGATGAGTTGTTCGACGGTTGCCGTCTCGGCATGGAGGTGATTGAGGATGGCTTGCTGTGGCTGGGTGAGGGAGGAGAGGGGTGGTGCGGGGAGTTGAGGAGTGGTGGTGTTCGGTGGTGGGCATGTCACGGAATGGGGGAAGGGGTGGAGTCCTGCGATGATGTCTTGGAGGCAGGTTGTGAGGATGGCGCCATCGCGGATGAGTTGGTGGGTACCAGCGGCCATGTGGTTATCGACGCGTCCCGGGAGTGCGAAGACGGGTCGGCCGTGGTCTTCGTTGGCGAGGCGGGCGGTGATGAGCGCGCCGCTGCGTTCGTCGGCTTCGACGACGAACACGCCGCGGGACATGCCGGAAACCACCCTGTTGCGTCGGGGGAAATTCTCCGCAGTTGGGGGAGCGCCGAAGGGGAACTCGGATATCACGGCGCCGCGCTGCGTGATCTGGTTGAAGAGACTCTGATTCTCCGGCGGATAGGGGACGTCCAATCCCGACCCGAGGACGGCAATGGTTCGGCCCGCGGGGTGGCGGAGGGCGCCGCGGTGTGCGGCGGAGTCGATGCCGCGAGCGCCGCCGGAGACGACGGTGAAGGCGGAGGCGGCGAGCAAGGATGCGAAGCGTTCGGCCTGTTCGCGGCCGTAATGGGTGCAGCGGCGGGAGCCGACGATGGAGAGGGCGTTGAGGTCGCGATCCTGGAGCGAGCCGAGGAGGTAGAGGACGGGAGGCGGGTCGTGGATGTCTTTGAGGAGAGGGGGGTAGAGGGGGTCGTCGAGGGAGAGGAGTTGGGCGTTGAGTTGGGCGGCCTTGCGGAGTTGAAGGTCGGTGTCGGCCGCGGCGGCCTGTAGGGCGCGGGCGATTGAGTGGGCTTTTGTTGGGCCGATGCCTTCGATCTGTGCGAGATCGGCGGCGGAAGCGAGGCAGGCTTTTTGTGGCGAGCCGAGGTGTTGGATGAGGCGTCGGATGAGGACGGGGCCGAGGCCTTTTGTTAGAGAGAGGTGGAGGTAATCGCGCATAGCCATTGGAGGCATTCCCCGTTGGATGAATAGGGGAAGGAATACCAGATTAAGCGGCTATCGCAAGGTTTCGAGCGTGTCGCGGACGAGATCGGTGGGGACATCGTCGCGGATGGTGACGGAGCCGATGGCGGTGGGGAGGACGAAGCGGATTCGTCCTGCGTGGGCCTTTTTGTCGAAGGTCATAGAGGCGAGGACATCGTCGATGGGGAGGGTGAGGCCGCGGGTGGGGAGACCGGCGGCGGCGATGGCGCGGGTGATGCGGTCGACGGAAGGGGAGTCGAGGAGGTTGAGGGCATTGGCGAGTCTGGAGGCGGCGACCATTCCGAGGGCGACGGACTGGCCGTGGGAGTAGGAGTAATTGGAGACGGTTTCGATACCATGGCCGAAGGTATGGCCGAAATTGAGGTGGGCGCGTTCGGCTTTTTCGAAGGGGTCGTTTTCGACGACTTTGGCTTTTATGGCGACGTTATGAGCGACGAGGTTAGCGAGGTAGTCGATGTCGAGAGCGATGGCGCGGTGGAGGTTTTGTTCGAGTTGAGAGAAGGCGGCGGCGTCGCGGATGATATCGTGTTTGATGCACTCGGCGAGGCCGGAGCGGAGTTCCGGGAGTGGGAGTGTGTGGAGGGTATCGGGGTCGATGAGGACGGCGAGGGGCTGGTGGAAGGCGCCGATGAGGTTTTTTCCGAGGGCGTGGTCGATGCCGGTTTTGCCGCCGACGGAGGCATCGACCATGGAGAGGAGAGTGGTGGGGACCTGGATGAAGGGGACGCCGCGGAGGATGGTTGCGGCGGCGAACCCGGTCATGTCGCCGATGACGCCGCCGCCGAGGGCGAGGAGTGGGGTTGAGCGGTCGAGGCCGAGTGGGAGGACCTGGTCATAGATCGTGGCGAGGGTGTGGAGGTTTTTGTGGTGTTCGCCGGCGGGGACGGTGGCGATGGTGGTTTGGAAGCCGGCGTTATTGAGTGAGTTGGCGACGGTGGCGGCATAGTGTGGGCCGACGTTGGAGTCTGTGACGATAGCGGCTTTGGCGGATCGGGAGGCTTGGCGGAGGTGATTGCCGATGGAATGGAGCAGGCCAGGCTGGACGACGATGTCGTACTCGTGACCGGGGATATGGACGCGCACGATTTGAGGTTCGCGAGGCATGAGGGGATTGTAGCGGGAGGGGGAGGAACGGCCCGAGGGGGCGTGGGGGTGGGCGTCATGGGGCGTGGTCAGGGCGGGGGGGGGGGGGTGATCGGTGGGGTGGCGCGATGTGGTGGGTGAGGGGAGTCTAGACGGTCATGCCGTCGGCCTTGTCGCGTGCTTCCTGGGCTTTCATGGCTTCCCACTCTTCGAGGGTGTAGTTAGCTTCGCGGGCCTGAGAGCCCTTGTAGTCGCCGACGATGCCGGTCATGGCCATCATTTCGATGAGGCGGCTGGCGCGGGAGTATCCGATGGTGAGTCTTCGTTGGAGGAGTGAGACGGAGCCGCGTCGTGTTTCGAGGACGATGCGTACGGCCTCGTCGAAGAGTTCGTCCTTTTCCATATCGGCGGCGTTGATTTTGGATTTGATCTGGACGAGTTCGGGTTCGTATTGGGCTTCGGCCTGTTCGCGGGTGAGTTTGACGGCTTCGCGCATTTCGCGGTCGTCGATGAAGGTGCCTTGAGAGCGGATGGGTTTGGAGCAGCCTGGTGGGAGGAAGAGCATGTCGCCTTGTCCGAGGAGGAGTTCGGCGCCGTTCTGGTCGAGGACGATTCGGCTGTCCATTCGGCTTTGGACACGGAAGGCGATTCGGCTGGGCATGTTGGACTTGATAAGTCCTGTGACGACGTTGGCCTGGGGTCGTTGTGTGGCGACGATGAGGTGGATTCCGACGGCGCGGGATTTTTGGGCGAGTCGGACGATGGAGGCTTCGACTTCTTTTCCGCTGGTGATCATGAGGTCGGCGAGTTCGTCGATCATGACGATGATGTAGGGGAGGAATTTGGGGATTTTGGCTTCTTCCTCGGGGCTGGAGGGTTTGAAGCGTTCCATGAGTTCGTCGTGGGTGAGTTTGTTGTAACCGGCGATGTTTCGGACGCCGGCCTCGGCGAGGATTTCGTAACGTTCGTCCATTTTTTCGCAGGCCCATTCGAGGACGGAGCAGGCGCGGCCGGAGTCATTGATGACGGGGCACATGAGGTGGGGGATGTCCTTGAACATGGCCATTTCGACGACCTTGGGATCGATGAGGATGAGTTTCACGCGATCGGGTCGCTGGGTGTACATGATGGACATGATGATGGTATTGATGCAGACGGATTTTCCGGAGCCTGTGGTGCCGGCGATGAGGCAATGGGGCATGGCGGCGAGGTCTGTGACGAGGGGTTCGCCGGAGGCGTCTTTGCCGAGGAAGAGTGGGAGGACCATTTTGCGGGTGGCTTCTGGGGCGAGTTGCATGAGTTCCTTGAGGCGGACTTTTTCTTTTTGGGGGTTTGGGACTTCGATGCCGACGGTATTTTTACCTGGGACGGGTGCGACGATTCGGACGGAGGTAGCGGAGAGTGCTCTGGCGATGTCGTTGGTGAGCTGGGTGATCTGGGCTACTTTGATGCCTGCGGCGAGGGAGAGTTCGTACATGGTGATGACGGGACCGGTGTCGATTTCGACGACGTGGGCGTCGATATTGAATTCGCGGAGAGCTTTTTCGAGTTCGGCGGCCTTTTCGCGGACGTATTTTTCCTGGGATTCGGCGAAGCCGTGTTCGGCGTCGGCGAGGCAGTCCCAGGGAGGGAGCTGGTAGTCGCCGAGTTCTCTTGGGGGTTGGGGCTCATTGTGGCGGGGTTTGGAGGCAGCGGGGAGTCGTACGATGAGACCGGGTTTGGCGTTGGTGGGGTCATGGTCGTCGGTGGCGGGGTTCTGGGGAAGGTCTTGCTGGTTGGTGTTGTTGTGTGTGGGAGGGGAGGTGGTAGCGGCGACGAGGTTTCGGATGATGGGGGCGGGTTTTTCGACGGCCTGGTGGTCGGGGGGTGGGACGGTGGCTGGTGCGGAGGGAGGGGGTTCCGGGTCGTCGGCGTCGGCGGT
>CAYVKG010000114.1:0-12026 GCA_964451955.1 uncultured Tepidisphaeraceae bacterium | reverse complement strand
CAAGGCGCAAGATACTGTAATATCGCCGCCGCCGGAACAAAAGCGATTGCCCTGGCCCATACCTCCACCACTCCGCCTAACCCGTTGCCGCCCCCCAACCCCCGATGGTAACCTTCTCCACACTATGCCCACGGCTCTCGTCACCGGCGCCTCCAGCGGTATCGGTCTTGACCTCGCAACCGTCCTCGCGCAACACCACTACGACCTCGTCCTCGTCGCCCGCAATCCACAACCGATGGAACGCCTCCGCGATTCCTGCATCCAGCAGTTCTCCGTCCGCGCCCAGATCATCACCAAGGACCTCTCCGACCCCGCCGCCCCACTCCAGATCTTCCATGAACTCGCTGCCAAATCCATCCCCATTGAAATCCTCGTCAATAACGCCGGCTTCGGCATCCACGGCCCCTTCGCACAAACCGATCTCCAGGCCCAGATCCAACTCCTCCATGTCAACGTCCTCGCCCTCCTCCAACTCAACCGCCTCTTCCTCCCACCCATGATCCAACGCCGACAAGGCCGCATCCTCAACGTCGCCTCCACCGCCGCCTGGGTCCCCGGTCCCTTCCTCAATACCTACTACGCCTCCAAAGCCTTCGTCCTCTCCCATTCCATCGCCCTCGCCCGTGAACTCCGACGCACCGGCGTCACCGTTACCGCGCTCTGCCCAGGACCAACCCGAACTAACTTCCAGCACCGCGCAGGACTCGACAATGCAAAACTATTCCGCCTCAATACCATGAACTCCCTCGACGTCGCCGAATTCGCTTACGCCAGCATGATCAAAGGCAGAACCATCGCCGTCCCCGGACTTCTCAATCGCATCGGCGTCACCCTCTCTCGCCTCGCTCCCTTCAAACTCTCCGCGAAAGTCTCCGCCAAACTCAACGGCGAATAGACCACGCCCCCCTACCGCACGTGCCGCTTCTGATAGTCCACCCACGCCGCCAACCGCTGCCGCAACCGCCCGCATCTCTCCCTCTCCTGCCCCGCCACATTCCTCTGCTCTTGCGGATCCGTCCCCAACTCGTACAACTCCTCCCGACCCTCCGTGACGTTCAGCGTGTACTTCCAATTCCCCTCCCGAACCGCCAGCAACAAATTCTCCATCGCACCATAAAAATACGCTCGCGGCGGCTTCGCCCCGTCAAATAAACTCCACCCCTGCCACGAACCCGCCCCCGGCAAACCCAGCAAATCCATGATCGTCGAATTCAGATCCACGTGCCCGCCGATCGTCTCCACCCGCCGCCCCGGCGAAAACAATTTCGGGTTCCAGATGATCAGCGGTACGTTCACGTCCTCCTGGTACACCTTCCCCGTATGACCCCAGTTCGCGTGCGGATAACCAAATACCTCCCCGTGATCCCCGATAATCACCACTATCGTCTCCTCCGCTAGCTTCCGCTCCCGCAACGAATCAAACAACCTCCCCAACTGCCGGTCCGTCTCATGAAGCGCATTCAGAAATCGGCTCAGCTTCCACCCCGCCGTGTCCGCTTGCGCCGGCCTCAAACCCACCTCCGCAAAAAAGTCGATCTCCGGCTGCCCCGCCGGCATCAAGTACGGATTGTGCGTCCCCTGCGTCCACGAAAACACGAAAAACGGCTTCCCAGGCTCCTCATCAATCCACCTCAACACCATGTCCATCATGTACCGATCTTCCACGCCCCACGAAAAATCCCGCGCACGACCCGCGTTCGTGCAGTCCCAGATCGTGTCAAAACCCCGCCCAATCAGAAACCCCGACTGATTCGCAAACGCATTGTCACCACCCGATATGAACGCCGTCCGATAGCCCCGCCCCTTCAATACCTCCGCCGCCGTCTCCCCCGCCATCCCAGGATTCTCCACCGTGATCTCTCGCCATGTCATCGGCGGATATACCGATAGCATCATCGCCGCCAACGCGTTCGCCGTGTTGGTGAAATGCGCATACACGTTCTCAAACACCAGACAATTCCCCGCCTCTGCCTCCAGCCGCGGCGTCGTCTTGTACCGGCTCCCATACAACTGCATGTGCTGCGTCGCCACCGACTCCAATACCACCACAATCACGTTCCGCGGCCCACGCTTCAGCCCCGCCGTCGGAGCCCCGCCGTCCGCCCTCTCCCTCACAAACCGAAAATCCTCCATGTCACCAGCCGGAAATTCCTCCTCGAGATGAACCCCCCGCCCCCCTAACAACTCCACCACGCACGAACTCAAGAACGTCCAGTGCGGACTCTCCGCCACTCGCCGATTATCGTGCAACTTCTTCCATTCACCCCCAGCCGCCACATGGCATGCACCCACGAACACCAACAGCACCACCAGCCCCACTCCCCTCGCAATCCACCACCTTCGCGTCCCCGGCACCCGCACACCGCTTAGCCAGAACACGATCCCCACGTACGCCAGCGGCATCCCCACCATCGCCAACACCAGCGCCGGCGTCACAAACGCGCCCACCGATGACTGCATGTTCTTCACATCCCCAGCCAGGTAGATCAACGCATACGTCAGCGGCATCCGCAAAAACCAGAATACCTGTGCACTCACCACCCCATACAACACGCTCACCGCGCAGAACAACACATACCCCAACCACACCCCCGCCTGAACTCGCCGCCACCGCCCCACCACCCACAACATCCCCTGCCCCAACAACCCCACGCACAACGCGTAAAAAAGGTCCGCGTGAATCGCGATCGACAAATTCCCCACGTACCAGCTCGCGTAATCCCACGACAGAACCCATCCCGGCCTGATGTGCACCCCCTTGCACGCCGCCAGCATCAACCCCATCACCACCGCCGGCCAGAACGCCGACGAAAAATCCACCCGCCTCCACCACGCCGCCAGCTTACTCATCGCCCCCCTCCCCGCGGCTACCGCTCCCATGTCATCGCCCTGGACTTCCATCGTCATCGCCACTCCCCTCATCTTCCATCCAGCAGCATCAACCCGAGTTCCTCCGGATTTTCGGCGATCCGGTCCGGCTCCAACGACCGTATCCGATCCGCGTACACCAGGTGCCATCCCGCCGCAATCGTGTACATCCCCGCCGCCTTTCCAGCCTTCATGTCCGCCGGACTGTCCCCAACCCACACACACTCCCCCGGCCCCACCCCAAGCTCCCCCGCCACCTTCAACAACCCCTCCGGCGCGGGCTTCTGCCTCACCACATCATCCCCCGTCACGACACTCCCAAAATGCAATTCCCACCCCAGGCATCTCAGCGTGATCGTCGCGCTCCGACGACCCTTTCCCGTCATCAGACCCATCGGCATCCTTCGCCCCCTCAGCCCCGCCAGCAATTCCCGCACTCCCGGAAAAACCTTTACAGTCGAGTGATTCAACTCGTAATGCGAATAGTACGTCGCCTCCGCGAGATCCCAATGCTCCCGCGGCAACTCCCGCTGAATCATCGCCGTGTCCGGCACCCCAAACCGAGATATCACATCCGACGTGCTGTATGCCCTCCCCGAAAAAGGCGATACCGCCGCGTTCCACGACGACACAATCAGCGGGAATGTGTCCGCCAGCGTCCCATCCAAATCAAACAAAACCGCGCGAGGCCGGGGCATTCGTCTGCTCATGCCTCATCATCATAGCCAATTCCTCGCCAACAGCATGCCCCCAAGACTACCCCCACCGCGCTCCGCCTCCCTTAATCCCCCCCACAATACCTCCCCATCAACCCGCGCTGTTCACAGGACCCCGGTTCAGGCTCGTCGTCGGAAAAACGTCGATCCTCGGCACAAATCGGCTCTGCGGAAATGCCCCCAGAATGTCCTCCGCGTAGCATCGCAATACCTCCGCCACTGACCGCGCCGACGCAATCTCGCCCCCCGGTCGCTGCGGCTCGCTCCCGTCAAACAGCTCACACAACTGCCCGTGTTCCTCCAAATAGCCGAGGCACCCCTCCAACATCCCCCTCGCTTCATTCAGCGACGTCTCTCCTCGACCATGCATCCGCACGTGCGCTGTTACTAGCGGCCCCAACAGCCATACAAACGCCGATCCCTGATGATACGCCCGATCTCGCGATACCGGCGGACCACCGTACATCCCCTGATACGCCCCCTCCATCGGCGACAACGTCCGGACTCCCATCGGCGTCAACAACTCCCCCTTCACCTTCGCCAACACCGCCCCGTGCCGCTCCGTTGCCAATACCGGGTACGGCAAACTCATCGCCAACAACTGGTTCGGCCTCACCGACGAGTCATTACCCCGATCCTCCACCACGTCATAGCAACATCCCGCTCCCTCGTTCCAGAACCGCCGATTGAACGACTCACGCACCCGCTTCGCATAACCTAGCAGTTCGTCCGCCCTCGCCAACCGACCAAAACGACCTTCCAAATCCGCCGCAACCCGCAATCCGTTGTACCACAGCGCGTTCACGCTCACAGGCCTCCCCTGACGAGGCGTTATCACCCACTCCCCGATCTTCGCGTTCATCCAAGTCGTCGCAATCCCCGCCGCTCGCGTCCCCAGCAAACCTTCTTCGTCCGCCACAATCCCCAAACCCGTCCCGCCACGATACCTCTCTATGATCCTCTCAATCACCCCCATCAACTCCCGCCTAACAAAATCCTCGTCTCCGTGATAACGCAAATACTGCCCAACGGCGTTGATGAACCACAACGAAGTGTCCGCCGCCGTATAACCAAATCCCGACCCGTCTTCCGCCATCTCCGAGGGCATCAATCCGTCCTTCGCCGCCGCCGCAAAACCCGCCAGCAGATCCCGGGCCTCCTCCAACCTCCCCCGCACCAGCATCAGCCCCGGCATGCAAATCATCGCGTCGCGCCCCGACGGCGCAGACCACGGATAACCTGTCATCACCGTCGGCATCCCATCCCTCCCACGCACCACAAACTGATCCGCCGCCCTCAATAATTCCGAAAACGCCGCGTCCGCCTCCGGCGGCGATATGATCGGCACCGACGCCTCATACAACCGTTCCGAATCGCTCATCACCTGTCCCAAGTCCATCGGCTCGCTCGAACAGGCAAAATACACGCTCTGCCCAGGCGACATCTTCCACCGAATCACCCCGGGCATCCATAGGTCCTCCAAACCCGCGTACCCTCGTTCCTGCTCCCGCCGATAGATCGTGTTTAAATACCAACTCGGCTGCGACGAAAATGCCCCATCATACGCAAAAAACACCTCCGGCGAACGGCTCGTCGCCGGCACACAATGCTGCCGCAAACCAGCCTCCCTCGCCTCCAGCAAACCGTTCCATTGGTACATCAACTCGTGCATCCCGCGCAACGCAAACAACGGACGCAACTCCATCTCAACGTCCGCCTTCCCCCCTAGCAGCGTGTAGCTCAACACAACCGTGTTGCGCCCCGGCAACGGTCGAAGCTGCTTCTCAATCGTCCACCCGTCATGCTGATACGCCCACCGCGGGAATGGCTCCCGGCTGAACGCCCGCAAATACCGGTAACCCTGCGGATGAATCGCACCGGGATATTCATTGCATGCCAGGTCATACGACGCGTTCTCACAGTGAATCGTCTCCTCAACGCGTGACAACAAAACCATCCGACGCACCGGGGGCGACATCGCCGCCACCAACAAACCATGGTATTTCCGGGTGTTCATCCCGCAGATCGTCGAACTCGCGAACGCCCCATTGCCCATCGTCGCGAGCCATTCTCGCTTTAGCAGTTCATCCAGCCCCACCGATGATAGGTCGAGCCTGCCCATCGCATCCTCCGTGATGTGCTCCGCCAAACTCCATTATACACAAGTCGCTCCCGCAATACACAAGACCCGCCCATCAATTTGACTCCCCCCAACCAGGAAACCCCCCTCAGCCCCCCTCCGGTGAATATTCCACGATCACCGCCGTCTGGTCGTCTACGGGTTCCTCCCTCCCCTGCCATTCCCGAATCGACTGCCGCAGCCGACCCAACATCTCCCCAGGCGATGTCCTTTGACATCCATCCAGCACCCCAATCACACGCTCCACTTCCATCAACTCGTTCCCCTGACTCCTCGCCTCAAAGACCCCGTCACTCATCACCACCAGCATCCCCCCGGCCTCAAACTCGATCGCCGCCGCCGCGTCAAACGTCACCGCCTCCAAAACCCCAACCGGCGGCCCCAAAGGCTCCAACGTCTCAAACGCCGCCTCCCCATGACGACGAAAGAAAATCGGCCCGTGACCGGCGCTGCACCACTCCAACACCCCACCCGAACTCATGCATCCCAAAAACGCCGTCACAAAACGACCCGCCTCCAAATCACTCGCCAACCGCGCGTTCACTCTCTCCAACACCTGACTGGGATTCCGGTCCAGCTCCGACAGCGACCGAACCAGCGTCCTCGCCTGCGATACTACGATCGCGGGCGCTATCCCGTGCCCCGATGCATCCCCCACAAAAATCCCCATCCGACCGTCCGGCATCTCCCACAAATCGTAACAGTCCCCTCCCGTCACCGACGCCGGACGCATCCAACCGGCTGCCTTCAAATTCCTTACCCGCGGCGCCTGCTGCGGAATCATCGCCGCCTGTACCTTCTGCGCCAAATCCATCTCATGCCGCAATCCCGCGCTCCTCACCACCTCCTGCTGCAATCGAAACCGCTGGATCGCCACTCCCGCCTGATCCGCCAGCAACTCCACCAACGCGCGGTCCCCTCCCGTGAATCCTCCCCCAATCCGATTCACCGCCTGCAACACCCCCAACGCCATCCCGTTAATGTCTTTCAACGGAACCGTCAACAGATTCCGCGTCACAAAACCGCTCCTCCGGTCTATCTCACGATTGAACCGCGAATCCCCATACGGATCCGCAACCTCCAATAACTCGTTCGTCCTGAATACGTGACCCACTATCCCCGCCGACGACGGCACTCGGATCTCCTTCGCACCCAGCGCCACCTTCGTCCACAATTCGTCCGTCTCCGGATCGTGCAGGAATATGCTCGCACGCTCCGTATACAACAACGACGTCGCCGCCTCCGCAATATGCGTCAATAATGCGTCCAGATCCGCCGTCACCGTCAATTGACGCGAAATCTCCAGCACCAGCCTCATCTGCTCGGCCGAAATGACGCCTGTATCAGTCATGCAGTCCCGCGACCCGTGTTCCCTTCACCCCAACCTCGCTCCACTCGCCCCCAAAACACCACACAACATGACCCGCTCTCGCCTGAGCTCCCGCTCACTTCCGCACGCTCACATGATCGGATCCACTCCGCTCTTTTGCAAGCCGCACACACGCCAATCCCCCCGCCTCCTCTTGCATTGACCACTCCCCGAAAAAAAAGAAGCCGGGAGCTTTGACAGCTCCCGGCGTATCGCGTACCCGACCACCTCTGTTCAGCAATCGGGTCAAAAATTACCGCACAACCTTCCGGATCGCCAACAGGGCGAACAGGCCCAGGCCAGCCCACGCGGCCGCAGGCGTCGGAACCGGAACCGGGCAAGCCGTGAAATTCGAACCGTTCAGAACCGCGTTCGGCAGAATCTGAGTGTCGCTGCCAACCATCCAGCCCTGCTGCACCAGACCACACTCCGACGTGATCACCAACGTGCCCAACGGCATGTCAACCGGACCCGCGTTCGTGATGATCGGACCGGCAATGTACGTCACAACCACGTTCGGACGCAGAACGCTGTCAGGCGTATACGTGAAGTCCGCCGGAATCCCGTTCGTCGGAACCGAATTCTGCGCAACCAGTCCAACCGTCCAGTTCGTCCCAACCGTCCCGTACAGCGGATACCAGGCCGCGCCCTGATACCCCAACACATCCAGGACCTGGAAGAAGTCCGACACCCGACCAGGATCCACTGACATCCCCGTCGTCAACACAATGTCATACGTGAAGTCGAAGTTCGACCCGTTCGGCGTCACGCCCACAAAGCTCGCAACCGTCGAGGCCGACGCCATCGAACCCAGCAGACCCATCGCAACCGCAAGACCACAGATCCGAACCTTCAAGCTGTTGAGGAACCACATGATGCATTTTCTCCCTCCGCATGCCCTTCGGCCGCGGAAAAAAACGATGCAAGCCCCGTCCCTTCCGTCTCCCGTCGGTGATCCTTAGCTCATCGCGATTCGGGTCGGTTCGTTCAAAAGGCTTGTCATCCAGACTCAACTAACGCGGGACAACGCTCGCCTGAGATCACACACGCGTGCATCCCAGTTTCGCCTCCCCTCCCAGGGTAGGCACCGACATTCTGCCCTACGCTGGCCAGCAGTCAAATTTTCCCCTGATTTTCCTAGCAAATACGCCCCTCCGATACGCCATCACCCCTTTTATCGGCAACAATGGGAGCAGCAGGATTCGAACCTGCGACCAAGGGTTTATGAGACCCCTGCTCTAACCGCTGAGCTATGCTCCCGGCAATCGTTTGATCTCGCCCCCGTATGTTCGCGTCTTCCGCCCAAAAATCAAACCCCCCTCCCTCCAAAACACTTCATCCCGCCCACTCCCCCCAAACCGGCCACCACGGAACATAGCCCCTATCTCCCCGGTAGTCGCCACCTCACCTGACCCGCAACGACCGTCGCCACCGCCCGCCCTTTCAACAGCCATCCGCCAAATGGCGTGTTCTTGCTCTTCGTCTTGAACGCCCCGGCGTCCACCGTCCACGAAAGCTCCGGATCAATCACCGTAACATCCGCGTCCGCGCCATCCGCCAGAGTCCCCTTCTTCAAACCCAGTATCCGCGCGGGATTCCAACTCGCTACTTCCACCAGTTTCATCCAACTCACGTGACCGGGTTCCACCAACGCCTTAATATACAACGCCAATGCCGTCTCCAGCCCCACCACGCCGCTCGGCGCATACTGAAACTCCAATTCCTTCTCCTCCGCCAGGTGCGGCGCGTGATCCGACGCCACGCAGTCTATCGTCCCGTCCTTTATCCCCTTAATGCACGCCTCAACATCCTGCGCCGTGCGCAACGGCGGATTCATCTTGAAATTCGTGTCATAGCTCCGACATGCTTCGTCCGTCAACAATAGATGATGCGGCGTCACCTCCGCCGTCACCTTCACCCCGTCCGCCTTCGCCCGACGTACCAACTCCACCGACCCCGCCGTCGATATGTGGCTCACGTGATACCGGCATCCAATCGTCCGGTTCAACAACAGATCCCGCGATATCATCAGCTGCTCCGCCTCCGCTGGAATCCCCGGCAAGCCCAATGCCGTCGATACCACCCCGGAATGCATCGCCCCACCACCCAGCGTCGGCTCCTCGCAGTGCTGCATCAGCACCGCGTCCAGCATCTTCGCGTACTGCATCGCCTTCCGCATCACCGACGCGTCCCCCACCCCGCATCCGTCATCACTGAACGCAATCGCGCCCCGCTGGTGCATCAACGCCATCTCCGCCAGTTCCTTCCCCTCCCGACCTTTGGTGATCGCACCAACCGGATACACGTTCGCCAGTCCCACCCGCTCCGACTCCCGAAGCACAAACTCCACCTGACCCTCATTGTCCAGCGGCGGCTTCGTGTTCGGCATGCAGCACACGCTCGTGAATCCACCCGCTACCGCCGCCTCAGAACCCGACGCAACGTCCTCCTCCTCCTCATCACCAGGCTCCCGAAAATGAACATGTATGTCAATCAGACCCGGAACTACATAACATCCCCTCGCGTCTAACATCCGATCAGGCTTTCCCCCAGGACCCAGCGGCGACGATATCTTCCCCTCCCGAATCACCACGTCCGCCTTCCCCTGAAAACCCCTCGCAGGATCGATCACTGTCCCGTTCTTGATCAGCAATGTTGACATGTGCCTTCCATCCGCTTGCCGCCAACCCACCCCTTCACTCCACAAATTCCACCCCCCCCGCTGCCGCTCCCTTGCCCCTACCTCAATCCCCGGCCTGCGATACCAGGTACAGCCCCGCCATCCGCACCGCCAATCCGTTCGTCACCTGCGTCAATATCCCGCTCTGCTCCCCGTCCGCTATCTCCGAACTGATTTCAATCCCCCGATTCATCGGCCCAGGATGCATCACGAACACATCCTTCTTGCATCGCTTGAATCGGTCCCCCGTCAGCCCAAACAGTCGCGTAAACTCCCGAACCGACGGAAACTGGCTGCTCTTGATCCGCTCAAACTGCACCCGCAGCATGTTGATCACGTCCACCTCGCTCACAATCTCGTCAAAATCATAACACACCCTCGCCCCCAACTGCTCAAACGATCGCGGCAACAACGTCGGAGGACCCACCAGAATCACCTCCGCGCCCAACTTCTTCAGCCCCCACAAATTCGAACGCGCCACCCGGCTGTTCGCGATGTCCCCCACGATCGCCACCTTCAGCCCCGTGATCTTCCCAAACCGCTCCCGGATCGTGTACAGATCCAGCAAACCCTGCGTCGGATGCTCGTGCGCCCCGTCTCCCGCATTCACCACGCTGCTCTTCACGTGCCGCGACAGCAACTCCGCCGCACCCGCCGCCGGATGCCTCACCACGAAGATGTCGATCCCCATCGCCTCGATGTTCCTCGCCGTGTCGATCAGCGTCTCCCCCTTGTTCACGCTCGACGTCTTCTGCGAAAAATCAATCACGTCCGCCGACAACCGCTGCGCCGCCAAACCAAAACTCGTCCGCGTTCGCGTCGAATCCTCAAAAAACAAATTCACCATCACACGCCCACGAAGCGCCGGAACCTTCTTCACGCTACGCGTCGATACCTCCTTGAAAGAGTCCGCCGTATCCAGCACAAATCGGATCTCCTCCGCCGACAACTCCTCCAAACCCAACAGGTGCTTCCTCGACCACCGGTGATGATGATGCGCCGCCTTGGAACTCATGCCGTCCCTTCCCTCTCCCCAACCTGGTCTCCCCCCCACCTGCCACACGCCTCCCTCCCAGGAAACCCAATAACATCCCGCTTCCGCCTCACAACAAACTCCGCCCCCCCTCAGTCCCTCGGCTCAACCAAGATCTCGTCCACGCCGTCATCCTCCGCGAAATGAACGTTCACTCGATGCCCACTCGGTACGTCCGTCAGGGTCAACCCCACAAAATCCGCCTGGATCGGAACCTCCCTGCCCCCTCGATCCACTAGAACCGCCAGACGAATCACACTCGGACGACCAAAATCAATCAACGCGTTCAACGCCGCCCGAACCGACCGCCCCGTAAACAATACGTCATCCACCAACAACAACGGACTCCCGTCTATGCCAAAATCCACGTGCGTCGGACGCACCATCGGCCCCGGACCAATCTCCGATAAGTCGTCCCGATACAGCGTTATGTCCAATACCCCGTGATTGATCCGCGAATACCCCCGATCCCGCAACGCCTCAATCAATCGCTTCGCCAGCGTCTCACCTCGCGTCCGTATCCCGATCACGCACAACGGTTCGTCCGGCGAAAACGCCCCAGCCACCTTCGCCTCCAACTGCTCCAATACACGCTTCACGTCCGCTTGGTCGTATTGTGTCCGCATACCCCCCTAAAGGTAGCCCCTCTCACCCACAAACTCAAATCCGCCCCGTTTTCCCAACTCTCTCTCCAGCACCCCCTTCCAACCCGCCAGACCCCAAAACGCAAACCGCCCGCGGCCTCATGCCACGGGCGATCCGCAATTCCCTTCCTCACCAACATCTACGACGCCGAACCGTTCACCAGCACCATCAGCTCCTTCACCACCTGCTGCATGTTCGTCGCCTGCGACGCCAACTCCTGGCTCACCGACGCCGATTCCTCCGCCGATGCGGCGCTCGTCTGCGTCACCTTGTCTACCTGCGACACCGCCGTGTTCAACTGCCCAATCCCCTGCGCCTGCTCGTTCGACGCCGCCGCTATCTCCCCTACCAACGCGTTCACCTTCGTTGCAGACGTAATGATCGACTCAAGCGTCTTGGCAACCTCCGACGTCAACGCCACCCCGTTCCGCGCCGACGACACCGACGATTCAATCATGTTCGCCGTGTTCTTCGCCGCCTCCGCTGATCGCATCGCCAGGTTCCTGACCTCCTCCGCAACCACCGCGAATCCCTTCCCGGCTTCACCCGCCCGCGCCGCCTCCACCGCCGCGTTC
>CAYVKG010000113.1:0-12426 GCA_964451955.1 uncultured Tepidisphaeraceae bacterium | reverse complement strand
AGCAGGGTCCGGAAGGACGACATCGGAAACGGTGGCTGCAACGGACCGGCCGAGCGGACGGCAGAGGCCGGGTGCCGCTTTCAGAAGGAAAGCATTTGTGGATATGAAGTTACGCGGGAAGCTGATCGTATCCCGTAACGGCGTATCCAGCGGACATAAGTGACGGGATGGCAGAGAAGTTGCTTCAATATGACGTTCTTGAGCGGCTCGGCGAGGGCGCTCGGAGCACGATTTACGCGGTAAGCGACCCGGTGACGCATCAGGTTTACGCGTTGAAGCACGTGGTGCGCGAGGATTCGAAGGACATCCGATTCGTGGAGCAGATGGAGGCGGAGTTCGAGATCAGTCGGCAGTTTACGCATCCGGCGCTGCGGCGGTCGTACGAGTTGAAGATCCAGAAGACGCTTTTGCTGAAGGTGACCGAGGCGTTTTTGCTGATGGAGTTGTTCGACGGGCAGGCGTTGGACGTGAGACCGCCAAAGACGCTGCTGGAGACGGTGGACATTTTCATTCAGACGGCGCAGGGGCTGCAGGCGATGCACACGATGGGGTATGTGCACTGCGACATTAAGCCGAACAACATTCTGCGGAGCGCGGCCGGGAAGGTGAAGATCATTGACTTTGGGCAGAGTTGCAAGATCGGGACGGTGAAGGAGCGCATCCAGGGGACGCCGGATTACATTGCGCCGGAACAGGTGAAGCGGAAGCCGGTGAGTCATCGGACGGACATTTTCAATCTCGGCGCGACGATCTACTGGTGCGTGACGGGGCGGAACATCCCGACGCTGTACACGGTAGACCGTGGCGACCACAGCTTTTTGGTGGACGATCGGATTCCGACGCCGATGGAACTGAACAAGACGGTGCCGTTGACGCTGTCGAAGCTGGTGATGGACTGCATCATGACTCGGCCTGAGAAGAGGCCGGAGTCGATGGACCATGTGGTGAACCGGCTGGAGCTGGCGAAGCACATTCTGTTGAAGCAAGGGGGGGGCGAGAAGGATGCGGAGGGGATTCGGGAGTTTGAAGAGAACTCGTAGGGGTCTTTGGGTTGCGAATCGAGCGGGGGCCGTTGATTGAGCAGGTGATGTGCTCGCGCGAGGGCGGCAAGACAACCGGGCCGGTTTGCCGAATGCCGGGGGGGGAGAAGCACCATGAGAATTCAGGCGAGATGGCGGCGTCGCACGATTCCGGGCAGTTGACGTATGGAGAACTGGCAAGCCACAGCCCGATTCGTTGTGCCGGCGAATGAACCAGGAGAAACGAGTGGCACGGCACGGCCGTGGCCGGTGTTGTCGCGACGCTCGCGCGACGCGTTTGAGGGGCCTGGGACGTCTTGGTACGGAAGGCTCTGCTATCGGCCGTCAGGGGGTTGAGCGAGCCAGTGCTTTGCGGAGATGGCCATCGCATTGGTCGAGGAGTTTCCGCGCGGCGGGAGCGGGGAGGGATTTCTTCAGCATGAGGATGGCGAGTTTGACGTGGCCGTCGGCTTGGTCGAGGGTTGTGAATGCGATGTCGCGGGGGACGCCGGTGAGGGTGCAGACAATTCGGGCGGCGCGGTCGCGGAGTTTGGAGTTGCTGGCGCGGAGGTCGACCATGAGGTTTTCGTAGCACTTGCCGATCTGGACCATGGCGACGGTGGTGATGGTATTGAGGACGAGCTTGGTGGCGGTGCCGGCCTTAAGGCGGGTGGAGCCGGTGAGGATTTCGGGGCCTGTGAGGGGGCGGATGACGACATCGACGGGGGTTTCGTCCGGGAAGGGTTGGACGCAGGAGAAGAAGATGGTTTTGGCGCCGATGGTTTTAGCGTGGCGTAGGCCGCCATGGACATAAGGGGTTGTGCCGCCGCTGGCGATGCCGAACACGACGTCGTTGGGCGAGAGTTGGCGGGCATCAAGGTCGGCGGCTGCAAGATCGGGATCGTCTTCGGCGCCTTCCTGGGCACGGAACATGGCGTCGGGGCCACCGGCGATCAGGCCTTGAACCATGGAGGGATCAGCACGGAAAGTTGGAGGGCATTCGGAGGCGTCGAGGACGCCGAGACGCCCGGAGGTACCGGCACCGATGTAGAAGAGCCGGCCGCCGGATTTGAAGGCGGCAACGACGAGTTGGATGGCGCGGACGATGTTGGCGTGTTCCTTGGCGACGGCGGCAACGGCAAGTTGGTCCTGGGCATTGAACAGCGCGACGGCGTCGGGGATGGACATAGCATCCAGGTTCATCGAGGCGGGGTTGCGCTGTTCGGTGAGCAAATGCGAGCGATCGTTCATAGGGATATTATCCACGAATGGCGTAAAGGTGCACGAAATCGTGCTAGGGTTTGGGCGTGATGGAGCCCAGGACGACTGGGCGGGCGGCGCCGGTGACGGAGGGGATGTTGGAGGGGAGGTTGTCGAGCGTGGCGGCAGCCAACAGGGCAAAAGCGAGGGCTTCTTTGGATTGGCTGAGGACGCCAAGATCGTCGGTGGTCAACAGGGGCGTGGTGGGGAAGAGGGCCTTGAGGTTTTGCATGATGGCTTGGTTGTGGATGCCGCCGCCGGAGAGGATCAGTTCATCGGGGACAACGGGGAGGTGGGTGGTGATGGCGTGGTGGAGCGAGCGGGCGGTGATGAGGGAGGCGGTGGCGAGTTGGTCGGGCAATGCCATCGCGGCGGAGGCGGATTGGTAGAGCCGGATCATGGCCGGTCCATCGGTGGACTTGGGAGGTGGACGTTTGAAGAAGACATCGGCCAGAACGTGTTCAAGGAGTTTCGGCGAGGGCCGGCCGCGAAGGGCGCAGGTGCCGTCGGGATCGTAGCCTGGGCCTGTGGGGTTGAACTGGCGGCAGAGGTGGTCGGAGATGCAGTTTCCCGGGCCGGTATCGAACGCGATGAGTTGATCCGGTCGTGCGCCGACCGGCAGGTGGGTGAGGTTGGCGATACCGCCGATGTTGATAAGGGCGCGGGATTTGGCGGGGTGGCGGAACAGGATGTAGTCGGCGAAGGGGACGAGCGGGGCGCCTTGGCCGCCGGCGGCGCAGTCGGCGCGGCGGAAGTCACTGACGACGGGGCATCCGACACGCGCGGCAATAAGGGCGGGGTCAAGCCACTGGATGGTGTTGGGCGGGGAATGAAAAAGAGTCTGGCCGTGAGCGGCGACGGCGGTGAGGTTGGAAGAGGAGAGGTTCTGGAGGCGGAGGGATTCGTTGACGGCGGCGGCATAGGCAAGCGAGATTTGGCGTGCGAGTTCAGCGAGTTCGGCGAGGGTTGCGGAGCCGGTTGAGCGGACGGCAAAGATGGCTTGGCGCAGAGGGGGGGGATAGGGGTGGTGATGGTGGAGCAGGAGGGCCGGGGCCATGTCATAGCTGGAGCCGCTGATGCGGGTGAGGGCGACATCGACGCCATCGGCGCTGGTGCCGCTCATGCAACCGGCAATGAGACGGGTGGCGGGCATGATGAAGGGAGTGTAGCCAGCGGCCGGGGAGGAATAAACACGACTTTCGCAATGCGAGGCGTGGTAATTGTGTATAATGCGGGGGTAATCGGTCGTGAAGGAGAATGTGCATGTCTGAGGAGAAGAAGGGCAAGCCTGGAGAGGACGGCGGATCGGCTGGGCGTGGGACGGCATTGCAGGAGAAAAGCCGGCAGAAGACGACGCCGAAGAAGAAGCCGCCGAAGATGTTGCCGCCTTGGAAGGTGCTGCTGCACAATGACGATGAGAACGACATGCTGTATGTGGTGGCGACGATCATGGAACTGACGCCGCTGAACCAGGATGCGGCCATTCAGCGGATGACGGAGGCGCACAAGACGGGGGTATCGCTGCTGCTGACGACGCACAAGGAGCGGGCGGAGTTGTACAAGGATCAGTTTGAGTCGAAGGGGCTGACGGTGACGATTGAGCCGGCGGAATAGGGGTTTGGGGGTCAGATGAAGGTACAGGGTTTGGCGAGTGCCCGCTCGAGGCGTTGGATGTAGTCATCGGCGGGGATTTCGATGCAGCCGAAGCGGGCGAGGTGGGGGGTGGAGGCTTGGGCGTCGAGGATTTCGTAGCCCCGTTCCTTGAGTCGGCGGAGGAGGGTGGCCAGAGCGACTTTGGAGGCGTCGCGTCTGGTATGGAACATGGATTCGCCGAAGAAAGCGCCGCCGATACTGACGCCATAGAGGCCGCCCACGAGTTGGTTGTCGTGATAGGTTTCAACGGAGTGGGCGAAGCCGAGGGAGTGGAGGCGGGTGTAGGCTTTGATGAGGGTGGGGTTGATCCAGGATGAGCCGTGGACGGTCATGCAGCGGTGCATGGTGGTGGCGAAGTCGTGGTTGATGCGGATTTCAAAGGGGCATTTGGTTGATCGCATGAACTGGGCGAGGGTGTGGGGGATGTGGAAGGCATCGAGCGGGATGATGCCGCGGGGGTCGGCGGTGTACCAGCGGATGTGGCCATCGGGATCGGCCATGGGAAATGCCCCGCGACAGTAGGCGGAGAGGAGAGTTTCGGGATCGAGGCGAACGGACATGGGGATTGGGGGTCGGGTGTCAGCGGGGGCGAACGATGCCGATACGAACATGCGGCAAAGGCGGACCATCGCGGTCATGGACCGGAGCCTCGGCGCCCAGCCAGAAAAAGGAGGCGACATCGGGTTGGAGACGTGCATAGAACACGGGCGAGAGAACGTCGAGGGTGTGCCTGTTTTCGGCGGGGGGTGGGATGCGGAAGACAGGGTCGGGCGGAGGGGAGTTGGAACCTTGCCAGAGTGAGACGTACTTGCGATCGATGCCGGCGAGGATGATGTCGAATTCGTGGCCCTTGATGCCGCCGTTGTTCTGCCAGAATTTCTCGTGTCGGGCGGGGCGTTGGGCGAGTGGAACGTCGAAGTAGAAGTCCCAGTCATCAAGAAGAGGCTTGAGCAAAGACTGATACCACTGCTGGAAGGGCAGAGCGGGAGGGGTAGTGGGGAGTTGCGATTGTTCGAGGTAGGCGGCCTTATGGAAGTCGGGCATGTACTTGCGGGCAAAGGCGTCGAGGAAGAACCTAGCGTGGTCGGGCATTCGGTCCTTGATGAATCGCATCTCGGCGATGGTGGGCTGGTCAAAGCCGTGCAGCCGGAACGGGCCAAATCCGAGATTGCCGGGGCCGGCTCGTGAGAAGGGAACTTCTTGGAGGGCGAGAGTTGTTTTGCCCGGGTCTTTTGGGTCGGTCAAGACGATAGCCGCATTGTCATCGGGCACCTGGGAGATGGGGGCGGCGGCACAGACACTGGCGTACAGGCGGCGTTCAATGACCCACTTGGGATAGGCGGCGGAGGTTGCCCAGAGGGCGAGGAACTGCTTGGCGGCCTCATAAGAGGCCAGCCGGTACATGTCGTCATCGCCCATCCACCAGGCCATGCGAGCGAAGCAGACGGGGACCGTGAGACTGGAGTCAAAACTCTCGGACCGGGAGGCAACGAGTTGGCCATCACCCCAGGGCGTGCGATGAGGAAGGGCGCGATAGGCATCCCGGAGAAGTGACCAGCGAGAGGAAATGATCGCGAGATCGCGCGTAGCGGCGGTCATGTCGTGAAGGCCGCGGAACAGGTCGCCAAGTTCGACGGGGAGCGGCCAGTCGGGCCGCAGCGTTGGCGGTTGTTTTGGATCGAGCGCTTGATCCGCCAGATGTTCGAAGGAGCGGCGCAGGAACTGCTGTGTGGGAGGATCCGCATAGGGCAGATGGGCAGCCAAGGTGATGGCGCGGCTCCAGGATTTGGCGAGGGAACCCGGGGTCCGGGGAGGAAGTTGCCAATCGAAGTTCTTTCGAGCCTCAGCCAGCAGCGGATGATCCGCGGGGACTTGTTTGGGTTGTTCGACGGTGTTGATGTAGCGGAGGAGGCCGGTGAGGGTATAGGAGGATTCGTCGGCTTCGACGCCGGCCCAGCAACCGGCGCCGACGGGGGTATCGAGGTCAACTACGTTGCCGGCGACGCTGAGAAGGCGGAATTTGTAGCGATTCGCAAGCGAGACGGGGTATTCGAGGGGGGCGATCTTCTTGTGGCCGGTCTTCCAGTCGTCGTCGATGGAGAGGAAGTCGAAACGGTCGCGAATAATCACCTTGTCCTGGGCGGGGAAGACCTTGAAGCTCTCTTCGACCTTGATCGGATACTCGCGGCTAAGCTCGGCCAGCATCCGGCAGCGGAGGAAGATGTCCTGGGGAAGGGAGTCCTTCCAGGCGGCGGTCTGGGTGGCACGGATGAAGGAGGTGCCGAAGAAAGGCATAATCGCGATGTAGCCGGACTCGTTAGGGAAGACGAATTCCAGTCCGGAGCCGGCGGGTTTGATTTCGCTGGGCATCTTCTGGAGAACGACGAAGACGGGAATGTCGAGGACGTAGGGGGTGTTCTTGATCTTGTCCCAGCCTTTGGCGGAGTGGAAGAGGAAGAGCATCCAGGACTCCGTCATGCTCGACGGGTCGATGGGGGCATTGGTGGGAGCGATGCGGACTTTGTGGTCGGCGACGTAGGCGACGTGGGATGGGCCGGCGAGGCCCTGCTGATCGAGGTCCTGAAAGAGCAACGTGCGCGGACCGGTGTTGTGGACGATGGTGAAGGGCGAAAGGCCGGAGGAGTAGACCTTGAATGTGGGTTGGGTAGCCGGCCGGGGGAAGACGCCGTAGAGTGCATCGGCGGCGAAGGCGACGATGGGCAGGAGCAAACCGACCAGAGGGAAGAGTGTTGGCTTCATGGCGTTGCATCTCCGGCAATGCGTCAGGGGTTGACGATGACTTTGTTGCGTTCGGGTGAGGCCATGGCATCGACGGCGCGGTGGATTTCGGTAAGGGGGAAGCGGTGGGAGATGATCAGTTCCGGGTTGACCAGGCCACGGGAGATGAGGCGGATGGCCTTTTCCATGGCGAGGGGATTGGTGCCGAAGGAGGCGTCCATGCGGGCTTCGAGGAAGTGGGTGAGGCCGCCGTCGAGGTCGAAGGTCTCGTGGGTGGTGATGCCGAAGACGTTCCAGCGCGTGCCGCGACGGAGGAGGGTGACCATGAGTTTGACGGCTTCGATGGGACCGGCGGCTTCGACGACGAGGTCCGGGCCGGCGGGGATGATGTCGTAGACGGCCTTTCTGGCATCGCAGTTCTTCGGGTTGATCAGGTGCGTAGCGCCGGCGGTCTTGGCGGTTTGCAGGGCGAAGTCGGAGGTGTCGATGGCAATCAATCGGCCGGCGCCGGCGGCTTTGGCGACCATGAGGCAGTAGGCCCCGATTCCGCCGGTGCCGATGATGACAACATCGTCACCGACCTGCATCTGGGAGAGGTGGACGATGCCTTTCCAGGAGCCGGAGACGGGTTCGGTCTGGCAGGCGGCGTCGAAGGAGATGTGTTTGGGCTTCTGGTAGATGGTGTTGGCTTCGCAGAGGGTGTATTCGGCGAAGGAGCCGGGGCGGGTTTCGGGGGGGCCATCGCCGCCGGTGGTGTAGGAGTGTTGGCAGTAATGGGTGTTGCCGATTCGGCAGTTGTAGCATCGGCCGCAGAAACCGGAGGGCTGGACGATGACTTCGTCGCCTTCTTTGATTGTGGGGACACCCGGGCCGACGGCGGCAACGATGCCGGCGGGTTCGTGGCCTGGGATGAGGGGGAAGGAGACGTTTCGGCGGATGCCTTTGATGGCTTTGAAGTCGGTGGCACAGAAGCCGCAGGACTTGATGCGGACGACGACCTGTCCGAGGCCTGGTTTTGGGGTGGGGACGTCTTCGAGAACGAGCTTATTGAAGTCTTTGAGGACGGCGGCAAGCATGGAATCTCCTTTGTGAGCGAGCGGGAGCATGGTACACGAAGGCGGGGTTGGGGTTAAACGGGTGGGCATGCTAAGATAGCGGCAGGATGCGGATTGGGATCATTCTTGTCGATCACGGCTCGCGTGTGGCGGAGAGCAATCAACTGCTTGATCGCGTGGCGGCGTCGTTTGGGGAACGGTTCGGCGGGAAGTATCCGATTGTGGAGCCGGCGCATATGGAGATAGCGAGGCCGACCATCGCGGAAGCGTTTGGGCGGTGTGTGGCAAGGGGGGCGGAGACGGTGATGGTGGTGCCGTTTTTTTTGGGCCCCGGGAAACACTGGACGGAGGACATTCCGAGGCTGGCGGCGGAGGCGGCGAGGGAATTCCCGGGGACGCGGTATCAGGTGACGCCGTATCTGGGACTGGACAATCTGATGTTGGATCTGATCGACAAGCGGATCGAGCAGGGTCTGGGCAGCGGCGACCGCGCGTGATTGCCGCAGGGTCATACGTCGTCGCTTACTGAGGTGCGGCGGGCCGGGTGGCTGGGGCGCCGTTTCTGGCGAGTTGGATCTGCCCCGTGGTCAGGATGCGCGGGATTTCAGCGACACGTTTGGCAAGAGCGGCCTTGGTTTCGGCCTGGTGGGCCGTGCCGATGGCAGCCACGGCCGTGAGCAGTTCCTTGCCCAAGGTCTCTTTGACTGCGGCGGCGGCCTTGTCTCGCTTGAGGAGCAGGTTGGCGAGGGTCTTGCGTTCGGCGTCGGTGATGTTGGGCGCGTGGTTAAGGGCCTGCAACTGCTTTTTCTGATCCGCGGTGACGCCAAGGCGCTCGGCGAGACTGGGATCATCCACGATCTGTAGAGCCAGGAGGTGGAGTTGCCATTGAGCGGGGGTCACCCATTTCTGTTTGGCGGTACTGAGGTAATCGAAAAAGCGGATTTCGTAGGTTCCCTTGGCCAGGGCCGCTCGCAGGACCACGTCGCCTCGGCGGACGGTCCAGGCGCCGGCGCCTCGGGCGGTGATGCCTTCGGCGGGACCTCCACCGAAGCCGAAGCGCGTTGCCATGCTCGGTCTGGCATCGACGGAAGAACGGGGTGATCCGTATGGCAGACCTTGGCCGATGACCATTGAGTCGGGCGTGGATCTATCGCCGGTCAGGAGGTAATAGACATACCATCCTCCGCCAGCGAGCGCGATGAGAATCAGAATCGTCGCCAGCCAAGGCGGCATGCTGAAAGGACGTTTGGGTGGCGTTATTTCGGTCATACCAGGATCTCCCACATCACGACAGAAAGAAGCAGGCGCGGTCCCGTGCCACGGGCCAGCCCCCTGCATTGCCGGAATCAAAGAGGGGACAGCAGCCCAGGGCCATCGAATGATAGCTGCCAGGGGCCACTGCTTCCCGGATGGTGGTACGGCAAGCCATTTGATGCGCCGAAAAGACAATGGTTCCCGCACTTGTACGCCGCACCGAGCGTGGCGGTTACCTGCGTGGGCGCACAACCACACGGCGGCCAACCCGCGGGGGCGACTGCTGGCAGTTCAACTCATGCTTGCGCAGATAGTTACGCTCGCATCATCGAACGGATCAGGCCATCCAACATTCTGCTGACCTGTTCGGTATGCATGGCAAGGTCGTCGTACTGGATGTCATACTTCAGATCCCTGCACAGGATGAAGTAGTATCGGAGCGACTCCAGAGACGTCTGGGCCAGATTGTAGAAATGCGCCTTGTTGCGCGGCCCACGTCGTTTGAAGCCTTCGGCGATATTCTTGGGAACGGCCACGGCGGCCTCTTCCATCTGCTGGGCGAGGCCGGCCTGCTGCTCGCCGGGAAGACCGGGGGTGAGTTTGAACACTCGCATGGCCAGCGAATGCGCCTCCTGCCAGACCTTCATTTTCTCAAAGCTGTCGATGCGTGGCCGGCGTTCGCGTCGATCATCCCCCTCGCGGCGTTCTTCGGCCGCCCCCAAGGGCTCATCGGCATGGGCGTTTTCCGCCTTGTCCTCTGCGGCGTCGAAATCGCGTTCATCGAAATCTTGGGTCATGTCAGGAAAACCTGCCTTTCGTAACGGTTGACTGGCTGCCCGGAGAGGGCAACGGGCGATCACAGGCGTTATTCAGTTGCAGACGACCCGCAACGACTGGGATGGATCGCTTGTGCGATGGTTTACCATTCTTGAGGCCTCTTTTCCAGCCCCCGACGCAGGTGCCCGCCGCGGAGGGCGGTCCGGGCAAGCTCCCGGGCGGGCGGATCGCGCTCGTCAGCGGCAGCGCAAGGCATTCTCCCGCAGCCCCTTGAGAGCGCATGCCGACCGTGCAATAATCCCCCGAGTCTTGAAAGGCCGTGAATCCTATGTCGTGGATTGAGAACCGATTTGAAGACAACCTGATTATCACGAGCGTGGACTTCGCGATCAACTGGGCGAGGAAGAACTCGCTTTGGCCAATGACGTTCGGCCTGGCATGTTGCGCGATTGAGATGATGGCGGTGGGCGGGCCTCGCTACGATCTTGACCGCTTTGGCGCCGGCGCGTTCCGAGCGACTCCAAGGCAGGCGGATCTCATGATCGTCGCGGGCACAGTGACGTACAAGATGGGTTCGCGTCTGAAGCGGCTGTACCATCAGATGGCCGACCCCAAGTATGTGATTGCGATGGGCGCGTGCACGATCGGGGGGGGACCGTATTTCAAGTACGGGTACAACGTGGTGAAAGGTGTGGATCTGCTGGTTCCGGTCGACGTGTACATTCCAGGCTGTCCCCCGCGTCCGGAATCGCTGATCGAGGGAATCATGCGGCTGCAGGACAAGATCATGAAGCAGACCATCGCGCGCCCGCAGCAACCGGGGGCGGCTTCCGCGTAAGGCGGGGCCGTCAATAATCAACCGGGGGCATTCGGTAACCGGTCAACGAAATGGGGCGCCGATGCGGTGGCACGGGCGCCCCAATATTCCGACAGCGATTGGCGGTCGCGGCTAGGCGTTGTTGCTGTAGGTGTAGTAGGTCTTGATGTTTCTTCCGTAATAGCCGCCGCCCTGTGCCCGAACGGCATTGAGCACCACGCCGAGGTGTTCGGCCCGAACCTGTCGAAGGCTGTCGCGCATGCGCTGCAGCGTGCCCCGGCTTTCCTCGTGGGCTCGCACGACCGTCACCACGCCGTCCACTCGCGGCGCCATGGCAACCGATTCGGAAACCACCAGGAATGGTCCGGTATCGAAGATGACGTGGTCGAATTCTTCGAGCGCCTTGGCGATGAAGTCGGGAAGCAGCTGGCTCTCAAAGATCTCGGTCGCGTTGGGTGGTTTGGGCCCGCTGGTCAGGACGGAGAGATTGGGAATGCGCGTCGCGTGGATCGCATCGTCCACGCCTGCGGCGCCGTTGAGCACGTCGCTGAAACCCTTCTCGTTGCCGAAGCCGAACAATCGATGCAGTTCCGGCCGGCGGAAATTGGCGTCGACGAGGAGGATTTTCCGGCCGTTCAGAGCCAATCCGGCGGCAAGATTGGAGGCCACGGTGGTCTTTCCGTCGAGCGGGCTGGGACCGGTGACCATGATGCTGCGGATGGTCTCGAACGCGGAGCTGTGCGTCAGTCGGGTGCGGACCTGCCGGAACTGTTCGGCGGTCATGGAGTGCGGGGCGTCGAAGATCGGGAGTTTCGCGTTGGCGACGGCCGGATCGTCGTCTTCGTCGGCGATGATCCCCAGCAGATTGATCTGCCCGACGCGGCTGACGTCGCGTGGGCTTCGGACGGTATCGTCCATCATTTCGCGGAGGAATGCGATACCCAGACTGAGCACCAGACCCAGGAAGACGCCGGCGGGCACCATGATCCAGACCTTTGGCCAACTGGGGATGAGCGGGATTTCGGCTGGAGCGGCCCACGCGATGCGCATCTGGCTCTCGGGGCTTCGCGTCGCGTTGATGGTGACGAGGAGGTTTGCCGCCTGCGCGCGGCGTTCGTTCAGGTCCTTCTCTTTCTCCTTATAGAGTTGCAGTTGGGCCAACAGTCTGCTGAACTCGACGTGGTCCTTCTTGAGATCGTCGATGTTCTTGCGCAGAGACTCCAATTCGTTCTTCTTGCCGGCCGCCGCACCCTCGAGCTGCGCGATCAGGAGGTTTGAGTTGAGGACCCGCAGCTCGTTCTTGCGTTCGGACAAGGCCTTTTCGGTGAGTTCGGCCAGTTTGGTTGCGTTGAGGTATTCCTTGTGTTCCTTGCCGTACGTCTCACCCTTGGCGTCGCGCATGATCTGGTACTGGGCGAGTTCCCGGCTCAGGGCATTGACCAGGGGATCCATATCGATCCGGGCCTGCACTTCGGGGGGCGTCTGGCCGGACTCGAACTGCTGCTTGGCCCGGAGGAATTGCCCTTCGGCTTCAGAAGCCTGCGAAGAGATGGTAATCAACCCCTCAACCAGCGCGCGCAGTTCAGCCTCCTTGGCGGAGAACATGCCTTCAACGCCGGCGCCCTTTTCGGCAAGCAGCATTTGCCGGTTCTGCCTGAGGCTCGAGATGTCGGCGATTTCCTTGTCAAAGCGGTCCTTGAGCAGATTGAGTCCCTTGGTCTGTTCGGTCATCGCGTCGTCCGCGACGCGCCTTTGTCGCTCGAGGTGCTCCTTGACGATTTCGTCGACGATGATTTTGGCGTCTCTGGCGTTTCGGCAGGTCATGCGGACGGTCAGCAGCGCCGAATCGGGA
>CAYVKG010000112.1:0-12552 GCA_964451955.1 uncultured Tepidisphaeraceae bacterium | reverse complement strand
GCCCGAGCCGCCGGTCACGCCCGAGCCGCCGGTCACGCCCGAGCCGCCGGTTACGCCCGAGCCACCGGTTACGCCACAGACGCCGGTCACGCCCAAGCCGGAGCCCGTGCGGTTCCAGGTTTTTGAGGACACGTACTTCACCAATGAGCCCAATCTTGCCACGTTCGGGATTCAGAAGATGTACGTGGTTGCGGGGTCTTTCTTCTGGCTTCTGGACAATCCGAAGGGAGGATACGACTGGACCAAGCCAAACGAGGCTGCGACTCGACAGGTTGCGCGCCGAGCGGCGGAGCTGAATCAGATCCTGTGCATCGACATCGAGCATTTGCCTGAGGATGTTCGGCGGGATTCCGAAGCGGCGGTCCAGAACACACTGCAGATCTACACGCAGATCGTGGATTGGATTCGATCGGAGCGGCCCAACGTAAAGATCGGATTTTACGGCAGCTTCCCGCGGCGCGATTACTGGACACCCGTAAACTACTGGCAGGCGATGGACCATCGAGGAGAAAACTGGTTTGACAAGGCGCTTCCGCGTTTTGCCGAGAAATACCGAATCTGGCAGGCGGCCAACGACGTGTTCAAGCCATTGGCGGCAAAAGTGGATTATGTGATGCCGTCCCTGTACTCGTTCTACGATGATCCGGCCGGGTGGGTGTACTACGCGAAAGGAAATATCCTGGAAGCCAAGCGATTCGGGAAGCCCGTGATCCCGTTCCTGTGGATGGACTACCACGACGGCACACCGTTGATTGGCCAGCGGATCAGCGACGCCTTCTGGCGCTTGCAGCTCGATACCATGCGGGAAATGGCGGATGGCGTGGTCATCTGGGGAGGGATGCACTGCTCGACCAACGCGCCGCCCACTCCCGAGAAATGGAACGACAACGACGGATGGTGGCTTCAGACTAAGGCATTCATGGCGGATCTGCTGGCTGGCGCGTGATTCTCGCGGAGGAAAACCGAAAAGGACGGCGGCGCAAGCGTTGCGCGTCGCGGACATCACCAACCCAAGGGGGTATTACCGGACCAGCGGACCTGAGCGCCCGGCCAGCCTGATCCGCTGAACACGCCGGCTTCACTTGCCGATAATAAATACCGTGGCGGTCCGTATTCGCCCAACCGGTTTCCTGTCGAAACAACCGGCGCATCAGCGATACATCACGGTCGCCGATCGCCAGCGGATGACGCTGCAGCATCTCGACTGCCGATGAAGCAGCGGGGTATACAATTTGGCGGCGGCGGAGTACCCTTCGTTGCCTCAAGCGCCAGGAGTCGTTGATGGAGATCTGGATTCGCGTCCTCATCCTGCAGGCCGGGGTATTCGCCCTATCGACGGTTGTTGGCGTGCTCCTGTTCCGTCTGCCGCTGATGACCGCCATCTTGGCGTCGCTGTTGGTTGCGCCCACCCCGTTGTTCAAGGTCAGTGCCGGAGCGGCGGGCTTCATCTACGTGGGAGATCTACTGGCGATCGTGCTGCTGGCACGAATGATGCTCGGCGGCGCAGGCCCCGCGGCTCCTCACACCAAAGGACTGCGGGCTTTGGTGTTTGCCACCGTCATTGTGCTGCCCGTGATCAGCACCGTTCTGGGTTTCATGGTGGACTCCGAGAATCGGCTCTATAAACCGGTCCTGCTGGGCATCATGCGCTCGATCGGATACTACGCGGTCTTCGCCGCGTTCATCCGCCGCACCGCCCGCAGTGAACGACCGGACAGCGAACTGGCGCTGCAGTGCACCGCGTTCTTCCTGATTTCGCTCTGCGGTCTGGCTCAATTCGCCACGGGGATCAATCTGGACCTCTGGACAACGATTCGGCAACTGGGCATTGCGGAAACAAGAGACGCGTACGGCAGAGGCTTCATGGGCATGTACCGCGGCGCCGTCGGCGCCTTCGGCGTCGGCATCATGGCGGTTCTCCCGGTGGTGATGACCGGGCGGCGACTGGCAAGCATTACGTTGCCGGTCATGGCGGCAACCGTGCTGGCGGTCATGATGGCCGTGGGAAGTCGCCAGGGCGTGATGATCGGTCTGCTGGTGTTCTTCTTGGGTCTGGCAATGAGCGTGCGAGCCAGGCCCGCCGGATCCCGCTTGCGCGCGTTTGTCCAGGGCAGCGCCGGGTTGTTCCTGTTGATGGCAATCGGGCTCATCGGGTGGGCGGCCTACGCGCCATACGGTTTTCAAAAATATGTGGGCCGCCGGTTTGAAGCTCTGATGGACCCGGAAAAGGTCATGGAGGCGGTGCAGAAACGTGACCGCCGCTTCCCGCAGGCGTTCAGCAATGTCATCAGCAATCCGCACCTCTTCCTCATCGGAGCCGGCTACGGAGTCGAATTCAGCCAGGCGATCGGCGGCGGGGGCGAGTTGTCCATGATCTACGTGGATTCAGAGATCATGTTCACCTGGCAACTCGGTGGAACTTTGCTCCTGGGCGCCTATACGCTGCTCCTGCTCAAGTTGCGGCTCCAGATGCGCCAGCGACACTGGGTGGCCTATGAACCGGCAAGAGCTGCCGTCGGGGCCGCCATCGTCGTGCTCTATGGGGGAATTCTCCTGATGTATGGACACTTCTTCATCCTGACAACGGCATCCCATGAAGCGCCCATCGCTTATTGGACCTGGGCGCTGTTCGGGACGGCCGCGGGCTTCTGCTCTCGGCAACCACGCGAAGCGACGCAGCCCCTCTTGTCAGAGCCCTTGTGGGATTCTGAGCACCCGCCGTTTGCGGCCAGCGCTTAGGCGACACCCCTCCCTACGTCGCGCCTTTCACCAGCAACGCTCGCATTCGCCGACCCACGTCCCGCAAGACCTGCAGGTAACGCTGCCGCTCCCACCCTTCAAAACCCATGTACCAGATGCAGGGAACCGCGACAACCGCGTACGTCGCGATCACAAGAAACAGACGCACGATCCCCGAAGGCAATGCAAGACGCACCGCCCAAGCGGCGGCGGCACCCGTGGCGGCGGTGATCAACACCGGTTGCACAACCCGCTTCAGCCACGTCGTCAGCGGCAGCTCGATCTGCCGACCTACGTAACCCGCCTGCAGCCAGACCTGGCAGATGGTCAACGCCAGCGCGATCACCGGCAACGCCGTCGCGGGCAGATGCAGAACATAGAACGCGAAAACGCCCGCAACAAGCACCAGGACGTCCGGAATCGCCATGATGATCGTGTAACGCCCCAGTCTCCCGTGTGCCATCATCGCCAAATGGTATCCCCGGCTCAGCAACAACAGCGCCATCCAGAGCACGGCGACGCGAACGAAAAAGGGCGCCAGCGGGGGATACTCCTTGAGCCACAGCCGCAGGATCGTCTCAGCTTCGATCTGCACCGGAATCAGAACGAACAGGAGGATCAGGCTCGGGTACTTGCAGGCCAGCAGAACAAGTGATTTGACGCTGTCGCTCTCCCCGCGAGCATGCAGGGTCACCGCGGCGGGTCGGGCCGCGACATAGACGGCCTGACCGAGGTTGTTCTGGTAGACGGCCACTTGCGTGGCGATGGCGTCGGCCGAGTTCACGAGCGGGCCGAATCGCACATTCAACAGCACAGCCGACCCTTGCATCCGCAGACGCCAGGCCACAGTCCACAGCGTCGTCCACGCCGCAAACCCGATGATGCTGCGAACCTCGCGAAAGCAGAAATGGCCCAGTCGAGGACGGCTTTCCGGGTATATCCGCATGATCAGGCCGGCAAACGCGGCGGTCGTCAGCGTCTGCGCCGCCAGGTACAACCAACCGTACTTGAGCAGGTGATCGCCTGGAAGGACCTGCAACAGCAACACGACTGTCAGGTTGAGGGCGGCCGTCGCGAACTCGCGCAACGCGTTGAGAATCATCGCCTGATGCGCCTCCGCAATCGCCGCAAACGGAACCGCGATCATGCAGAACGACATCCCTGACAGCGTCAGCAGAAAGACCCATTCCGCGGTTCGCTCCCGACCGGCGGGAATCGTCAGAACGGAGGGCAGAATCGGGGCCAGTGCCAGCCCAATCAGCAGTACCACGCCGGCCATCCCCAGGAAAACCCCCAGCGTCGTGTTGTAGACCGTCCGGAGCCGATCCGCGTCATTCCGGCCAATCTCGTATGCCAGATGACGCTGCGCGCCGCTCGTCATGGCGTCAAGCAGAACGGCGACAAGCACCCCCCCGGCGCCCAGCACGTTCAGCAGGCCGAAATCCACGAAACCCAGCGTCTGCATCAGCAGGCGCGTGGCGACGAGACCGAGGCCGACCGTCAGCGCCATTCGGCCGTAGGTCACGAAGGTGTTGATGATCAGTACCGTGGATTGGCGCAAAAAACCCTCGATGTGCGGGTCCGTTGAATCGCCGCCGGAAACAGGGCGAATGACCACTTCCCGGCCATGACGCCGCGCCGGACCAGTATAGTTGCGACAAACGTGCGGGCAAGGCGGCCAAGAGCGTGGGGCGATGCGGACGCACTCACCGGTGATCCTCCAGTTCCCCCAGAACTTCGTCGAGCTTCGTCGCGCCCCGAGCCCGAAGCAGACGCGAGAGGCGATAGCTTCGGGCACTCAGCGGCGATCGCTTGGCGCCAGCGCTCGCCATCGCGGCGTATCCGCTGCAGAGGCCTCGGACCGCCGCCGTCGTGTAACCGGTGCGCACCCCCGCCCGAAAACAGTTCCACGTCGTGGCCGCAAGGTGAGCGGGCAAATACGGCATGCATACGTTCTGCCACGCGTAAAGAACGTTGTTTCGCGAGGTGTAATACATGATCTTCGTGCGATCACGCGCCGGAGATTCATAGTGATGAATCGGTTCCGAACGCCCAATTCGCACGACATACCCCGCGTCCAGCATACGGATGCAAAAGTCCGCCTCTTCTCCTTGACGCCAGAGGAAACCCCGATAACCGCCCAGCTTGGAAAAAAGATCCTTCCGCATCGCGTTGGCCCCCCCTCGGAACTGGCTGCAGATGTAGATCCCCTCGCGGTCCGGCGCCAGGCCGATCACTTCCTCGCTCTTGCGCACATCAATGGAGGGAATCGCCACCACGCCAACCCGTGGATGGTCGAAATCGGCCAGCGTCTGCCTGACGATGTCGCAGGTCGGAAAGACGCAATCGTCGTCGATCGTGATCGCAATCGGAGCCGCCGCCAGAGGAATGGCGGCGTTCCTCGCTTCTATGATCCCCAGCGATTGCTCCACGCGATGCAACGTCGCCTGCGGAAACTCCGCGGCCACCATCTCGCTCGTCCCGTCCGTCGAGCCATCGTCAAAGACAAGGGTCTCCACGGCAACGGACTGGCGCAGGCAGGATGTCAGCGCCGTCCGCAGTTCGTCCTTGCGGTTCTTCGTCGTGATCACCACCGTCGCCATCGGCTGCGTCCCGGTCGCACCATCTGCCATCGTTCAGGCTCCTCTATTGCCCCGCCTTCTGCGAATACGCATACCGGATGGCCCCTTCGATCCCATCCACCATCTTCGTCAGGTTGAATCGCTCCCGCACCGTCGCCAGCGCTCCGGCCGACAGACGCTGGGCAAGCGCCCGATCCTCTATGATCTGGCGAAGGACCGCGGCAAGCGATTCGGTGTCGGCATGCTTGTACAACATCCCGTTCCGGCCCGGCTCCAGCGCCTCAATCTCAGGATTCTGCGATTCGGTCCGATCACTGGTCACAACAGGCAATCCGTAGCCCAGACCATGCAATATGCTCAGCCCGATGTTCGTCGGATAACAGAAAACGTTGGCACTGAGCATCCAGGGCGCCAGCTTGTCCTCATCATAGATCGCGCCCGTGAACCTCACATGCTTCTGCATTCCGAGTCGCCGAACAATCTCGCCCAGACGCCCTTCGTCCGGCCCCTTGCCCACCACCACGATGCGCAGCGCCGGAAAGGCCTCTCGGAGTCTCGCCCCCGCCTCAATCAGCCAGTCAACTCGGTTGTCGATCTCGAGCCGGGAAACGAAAATGACGACCGGCCCAGGTCGAAGTCCTTCGGCCGAGGCAAACGCATCAAGATCGCCGGAACGCCCCAGCCATCGGCTTCTGGCCTCCTGGATCGGCGACTGGTCCAGGCTGTTCAACGCCACATGGATCCGCCCCGGATCCCATCCCGCCTCAACATAGGCACCGGCGGCCGTATGGTTGTAGAACATCAGCGCCGTCGCCAGACGCGCCAGGCCTTGCCGCGGCACGGCACGCCAGGACGCTTCTCGCTTGGAATAACCGTGACCCCAGAGAATCGTGGCCACACCGTTGGCTTTCGCCCGCAGCATCGCCGGAACAAGACTCAGGTAATGCACGTCCCATGACAGCACCAGCACGTCCGCGTGTTCCCCGGTGGCATAGCGCCATTGCGGAGCATGCCAAATCAACGGATGCGACAGCAAGGTCTTTCGCCACATGGGCACGTGTTCCGCTTCAAAGCCCGAAGGTTCGACATTGTTCAGACCTGGAACCTGACCATAGTAGAGCTTCATCCGGATGCCAGAACGTCTGGCCAGTTCGCGGAAAATCGGCACACGATACTTCGGCAACGCGGGTTGCTGTATGATCACGCGGATTCCGTCCGCTTTCGTGGTCTGCTCGGTCATGCTATTCTGTTTATCGGGCACCAAACGCCCCAATTCAACAGCGGCGACGGTTATTATCTCGTTAACCGCCGGTCCGGGAGCGCCTTGAAAATCATCCATGCCATCACCTCACTGGATCCCGTCCTCGGCGGCCCACCCGCCGTTGCGGCTCATCTGGCCGCCGCGCAGGCAGCGCTCGGGCACACCGTCCATGTCCTGTCTTATCCGTCCGCCACCGGCCACGATCGCCAAGTCCAAACCCTGGCGGCAATTCCCGGTTTCAACCTCGTCACACATGACGTGCTCAATATGCCAAGCCGTCTGGAGTTGCTCCTGGCTAGCCACGCACGACGCCAAATGCAGGATCGGCTGCCGGGATATGACATCATTCACATCCACTCCGTCTGGGACCCCTTTGCCAAGGCGGCTGCCGACGTCGCTCGCAAATACCGCCGGCCCTATGTGCTGGCCCCCCATGGCATGCTCGATCCCTGGGCCATGGCCCAGGCACGCTGGAAAAAGCGGATTGCACTCATCATGGGCTACCGCCGCATGCTCGATGAGGCCGCCTTCCTGCATGTGCTTAATCCCGACGAGCTGAACCTCCTACGCCGATTGGGTCTGCGCTGCCCGTTGCAGATCATCCCCAACGGCGTTGCCCTGCAGACTCTCGAACCCCTGCCTCCAAAGAGCCTCTTTTACCAGACACACCCCGAACTGGCCGACCAGCCCTACATCCTCTTTCTCTCCCGTCTGCACCCCAAAAAGGGCCTCGACCACCTCGCCGACGCGTTCGCCCTTGTTGCCGCAAAGCACGCGACTGTTCATCTGGTCGTCGCAGGTCCCGATAACGGCGCCCAGCGGAGTTTTGAGCATCGGGTATCGCAACACGGCCTGGCCCACCGTGTCCACCTTGTTGGGGCGCTGTATGGGACCGAAAAGCTCGCGGCCCTGGCCGCGGCCACCTGCTTCTGCCTGCCGAGCCGCCAGGAAGGTTTCAGCATGGCCATCGCCGAGGCTCTTGCCGCGCGACTTCCCGTGGTCGCATCGCAACAGTGCCATTTCCCCGAACTGGCTGAAGCCCGCGCCGGTATCATCACTGAACTGGATCCACGGGCAATTGCCGCCGCACTGTTGCGAATCATCGGAGATCCCCAGTTGCGATCCCAAATGGCCGACGCCGGCCGACGCCTCATCGAGTCCCGTTTCACCTGGCCGATCATCGCCACTCGATCCATCGAGGCCTATCAGCGCGTCACCACGGCCCCCCACGCTCCTTGATTCCATGAACGCCGGCCTCTTCCACGCAATCGCCGATCCCGGCGCCCCGGCACGTGGCAGGACGTCTCCACGCAGCTATAATTCAACGTCCTGAATCACGCGACCCCACCGGACGCGAGGACTGCCTATATGCCCTATACCCTGAGTCAATCCTCCGTTGACCCGCTCACACCCGACGGCTCCGCCGGCGAAAACCGCTGGACCCTCAATTTCGGACCCCAGCATCCGGCTACTCACACCACCTTGCGACTCGTCCTCGAACTCGACGGCGAGCGAATCATCCGCTGCACGCCCCACATCGGCTATCTCCACAGCGGCTTCGAGAAGCTCGGCGAGCACCTCAACTACAACCAATACGTCACCATCGTCGACCGCATGGACTACTCCGGGCCTATCTACAATGAGCTGGCCTGGCACGGAGCCGTTGAGAAGCTCATGGGCATCGACCTCACCCCCCGATGCAAGGCGCTGCGCACCATCGCCGGTGAACTCGGACGCATCCAGTCCCACCTCCTCTGCGTCGGAGCTTCAGGCCTGGACCTCGGAGCGTTCACCGCGTTCTTGTACGGTTTCAATGAACGCGAACTGATCATGGACATCTTCGAATTCATGAGCGGCCAGCGCTATCACACGTCCTGGACGCGCGTCGGCGGGCTCAACATGGACCTGCCCGATGAGGCCCTGTTCCGAAAGATGGTCCACCACCTCATTGACGACGCTCTGCCCCGAGCCATCGCGGATATCGAAAAACTCCTGAACAAAAACCGCATCTTCCGCGATCGCACCCGGGGAATCAGCCCCATCCCGCGAGCCGAGGCCATCGCCTGGGGCTTGACGGGACCGATGGCCCGAGCCTCCGGCGTCAAACGAGACCTCCGCAAGGACGAACCCTATCTCTGCTTCCAGGACAACTGGGATGGCCAAGGCGCCCCTCCCGTCCAATTCAAAGTCCCCATCATGACCACCGGCGATGTCTACGCCCGGTACCTCGTCCGACTCGAGGAAATGAAACAGTCCGCCGCTATCGTCCGGCAATTGATCGACTCCATCCCCGGCGGCGCGGTCAATGTCAGCCCCGAGGGAAAAGAGGTCCTGCCCCCGAAACACCAGGTCCACAGCAGCATCGAAGGCCTCATCCAGCACTTTGAGCTGATCATGACCAACCGCGGGTTCTCCGCTCCAAAGGGAGAAGTCTACGCCTGCATCGAAAGCGCCAATGGAGAACTGGGATATTACATCGTCAGCGCCGGCAACAACGTGCCGTGGCGCGCACGCACGCGACCCCCCAGCTTCATCAACTACCAGGTCTTCCCCAAACTCATCGAAGGGCATATGGTTTCCGACGTGCCGGCCGTCCTCGGAAGCATCAACGTGATCGCCGCCGAGCTGGATCGTTAAGGTCATTGCCGCACGCCGGTCCCATCTCGGCGACATGCGGCGTCAGGATGAACTATGGCATGGCCAGTTGAAGATCGACGCGCACCCGCACACGCAAACGCCCCACAACCGGCGCTGCTCACAGACCACATCAAAACCGAGCTGACCGAAAAGTATCTCCCGCGCTACCCGACCAAGCGAGCCGCCCTGCTCCCGGCACTGCATATGCTCCAGCATGAGCATGGATGGATCTCCACCCAGGCCCTGGCCGAAGTCGCCGAATTCCTCGGCATCAATCCCGCCGAAGCCCTCGACACCGCCAGCTTCTATGAGGAGTACTGGCTCAGGCCAAAGGGCAAATACCTCATCCAGGTCTGCCGATCGCTCTCCTGCGAAATCTGCGGATCAAAACAACTAACGGATCAGATTAGCCAAAAACTCCATGTGGAGTGCGGCCAAACCACCACAGACGGGAAATTCACCTTGATCGAGCTCGAATGCCTCGGCTCCTGCGGAACGGCGCCGGCTATGCTCATCAACGATGTCTTGTTCGAAAACGTCACTGCGGAGTCCCTCAATCAGATCATCGACACCCTCCCTGACGATCCCCGTCAGTTCCGCGACCCGACCGTCGACTGGCGCTAAACCCATGGCGAAAATCGTTGTCCAACTTCCCAGACCAATCGCCGCAAGCAATGATTGCCTGCCGCACGCGGCAATGAACCTGGGCTCCCCCAGAGGCTCGGGAACCCGGCCCCCTCCAGGATTGGTCTCCACCATCGTGCTCGAAGAGCAACTCGGCAATTGGGTGTTGTATCGGCTGGATGAGCGCGGCGGATTCGTTGGCGACACGTGGCACGGCAGCCGCGAAGACGCCGCCTGGCAAGTCAAAAAGGAGTTCGGCGTCACTATCCACGAGTAACGCCGCCATCAACCTATGACCCAAGAGAAACCCGGAAAAGGCTGGTGGGGTTGGCTTGGCAGACAGATCGGCCATGTCGCCAAGGCCATCAAGACCGATGTCCAACAGCAGATCATCCACCGCGAACAGCGCGTCGAAGAGGCCAAACTCCCCAATCGCCCGGAATTGACCCTCCGCCGCACCGTGATCGATGAGGTCATCGTCGACAAAACACCGGCTGCAAAAAAGCAGGACCCGGCCGCTGGCGACACGGCCCCGTCTCAGAACGGCCCCTGACGAGAACTCAAACATGGCATTCAACGAACCCGTACTGCTGAAACGAATCCCCCAAGACCCCGCCAAGCGCCGGTTGTTCTGGTACAACGACTACGTCGCCACCGGCGGCTACTCGGCGCTGAAGAAGGCGCTCCAACTGCCCCCCGATCAGATCATCAAAACCGTCACCGACTCGGGCCTCCGAGGTCGCGGGGGAGCCGGCTTCGGTGCCGGACAGAAATGGGCGTTCATCCCAAAGGAAAAAACAGGCCCCCACTACCTCGCTGTCAACGCCGATGAATCCGAGCCCGGTACCTTCAAAGACCGCTACCTCATCGATTACGACCCCCATCAACTCCTCGAGGGCATCGCCATCGCCGCCATCGCCACCCGCTGCGATGTCGCCTACATCTTCATCCGCGGCGAATACCACCGCCAGGCCAAAGTGCTCGAACACGCAATCGCCGAGGCCTATGCAAACCGAATCTTCGGACCACAGGGAATCCTCGGCAGCAGCACAAAACTCGAATGCCATGTCCACCGCGGCGCCGGTGCCTATATCTGCGGCGAGGAGACCGGACTCCTCGAAGCCCTCGAAGGCAAACGCGGGTGGCCCCGCAACAAACCCCCATTCCCCGCGATCGCCGGAGCCTTCGGACGCCCCACCGTCATCAACAACGTCGAAACCCTCTGCTGCGTCCCACACATCATCGAGCGAGGCGCCGCGTGGTTCAGAACCATGGGAACCCCCACCAGCCCCGGCCCAAAACTCTATGGCATGAGCGGACACCTCAATCGCCCGGGAGTCTACGAAGATGAACTGGGCATCACCCTCGCCCATTCCATCGAACTCGCCGGCGGAATGAAAGGCGGCGCTTACAAGGCCGCCATCTGCGGCGGCATCTCCATGGGCGTCCTCGGGCCCGATCAACTCGATGTCAAGCTCGATTTCGATGACGTCCGCATCCGCGGCGGCTGCCTCGGCCTCGGCACCGCCGGCATGATCGTCATGAACGAACACACCAACATGGTCCACGCCCTCCGCAATTGCGCCCGTTTCTACGCCCATGAATCCTGCGGACAGTGCACCCCCTGTCGCGAGGGCTCCGCGTGGATGTGCAAGATCCTCGACCGCATCGTCAACGGCGGCGGCGCCGCCCGCGACCTCGACATGCTCCTCGAACTCGAAAAAACTCAGGGCATTATGCCGGGAACCACCATCTGCGGCCTGGCGGATGGAACCGCCTGGGTCACCCGCACCTTCATCAATAAGTTCTATAGCGAATTCGCCGCCCTGTGCCCCGAAACACCCACAACGCCGCTGACTATCCACCGCGGCGCACCAACCGTCGCCGTCCCCATGGGCTCAAACACGCGATAAGCACCACACCCATCCCACAACAAACAGGCTGATCGCCCGGAATCCGCCCACCCATCGCCACACTCCAAACCCATCGGCGCAATCGGCCCCTCGCGGCCCGCAACCGCTCCATGCGCCCACCTGGCCCCCTTGCACAGGCCCTGTCGCACCCTCCCCAGGATCACCACGATTGCCGTTCCTGCATCCCGACCTTCTGACGCCCCGCAAGAATCTCCGGCAGCCCCAAGCCCCTGCTCTATTCATGCTCACGCTTCCCCGCGATCCGTCCCGCTTCACGCCGCGGCGTCCCATAACCCGCCCCTCCACCACCCCGCGATCGCCGGGAAAAAACATTCACCACCGCCGAAGCCATCACCACCCCCGAACACATCAAAACCGTCACCGCGCCCGTCGGCAGGTCCGTCACCGCCGCAACCACGAAACCGCCCAACCCGCAAAACACGCCAATCCCCCACGCGCACCATACCGCCGCTCGATGCCCCCTGACCAGCTGAAACGCCGCCACCGCCGGACTCGTCATCAAACTGTAAATCATCAGCCCCCCAACCGTCTGAAAACTCACCGTCAACACAAAGCTCGCCAACACCAGAAACCCCGTCCACACAACCGTCACACGAATCCCCGCCGCCGACGCCTGGTTCCGGCAAAACAGGATCGCCCTCATCTCCTTCCCGAACAGAACCACAAAACCCGCCACCCCCACCCCCCCCGCCACCACAAACCAAAACTCCACCCACCGGCAGAAACACAGAAACCCCCACCGAAGGGTACGAAACAAGTTTTGCGACCGCCCAAA
>CAYVKG010000111.1:0-12630 GCA_964451955.1 uncultured Tepidisphaeraceae bacterium | reverse complement strand
CATGCTCTTCGTGGGGACCCCGGAAGCCACCGCCATGACGAATCTCCGCAAGGAGATCATGAACATCAAAGTCGGCAAGACCGGTTACATCTACGTCCTGAACGCATCGGGCGCGTCCCGCGGCAACTACGTCATTTCCTTTGAAGGCAAGCGCGACGGCGAGAACATCTGGGAAGCCAAGGACGCCGACGGCAAGCTCTTCATCCAGGACATCTGCAACAAGGCATTGAACCTGAAGCCGGGGCAGATTGCCGAAGCCGTATACCCATGGAAGAACGCCACCGACCCCGCGCCTCGCCCCAAGGTTGCTCGCATCACTTACTACCAGCCTTGGGACTGGGTGATCGGGGTGGGCTCCTATACTGATGAATTCCAGGAGACCGCCGAAGCGGTCGCGCAAACCGCTCGCCATGGCCAGTTCCTACAGCTCATTGTCGGGGCCTCGGTGCTCGTGGCCAGCGTCATCGTATGGTTCCTCATCGCGTCCGGCCTTGCCAAGCGCATCGGCAAGATCGTCGCCGGCGTGAGCCAGGGCGCCCAACAGGTGGCCAGCGCCTCCACCCAAATCTCCTCCGCCAGCCAGACTCTGGCGCAGGGGGCCAGTGAACAGGCCGCCGCCATCGAGGAAACAACCTCCTCGCTGGAGGAAATGTCCTCCATGACCAAGCAGAACGCCGCCAGCGCCCAACAGGCCGCCACACTCTCGGCCTCCACCAAGCAAGCCGCGGACAAAGGGAATCAGGCCATGTCGCAGATGACCGAGGCGATCGGCCTGATTCAGAAGTCCGCTTCGGAAACGGCGAAGATTATCAAGGTCATTGACGAAATCGCGTTTCAGACCAACCTGCTCGCCTTGAACGCCGCCGTTGAAGCGGCCCGGGCTGGGGAGGCTGGCAAGGGATTTGCCGTCGTCGCGGAGGAGGTCCGGAACCTGGCCATGCGATCGGCGGAAGCGGCCAAGAACACCGCCTCGCTCATTGAGGAGTCGGTTAAGTCCGCCAAGAACGGGGTCACCATCTCCGAGAACGTGGCCAAGACGCTCGACGAAATCACCGGGTCCGTCGCCAAGGTCAACGCCATCGTCACCGAGATCGCCGCTGCCAACAGCGAACAGGCCCAGGGCATCGGCCAAGTCAACAACGCCATCGCGGAGATGGACAAGGTCACCCAGTCCAACGCGGCAGGCGCTGAGGAATCCGCCTCGGCCGCCCAGGAACTGGCCACACAGGCACAACAGCTCGAGGCGACCACTGCGGAACTGGCCAAGATCGTCTACGGCGTCTCCGCTCAGAAATCAATTGATTCCACCCAGGAAGACAGGAACGAACAGATAACACTTGGCCCAGCCAACAGCACCGCCTCCGCCGTGAAGACGCGCCGCGCTGCTTAGGTTTGTGTTTGCTCTATTCATGTGCCCCGGCGATGAGAAGCTCCGCCCGGGGCACGTTCTTTTTTGCACAAGAACGTGTCATCCACCCACTCCGAATGCGCCCGCCGCCCGCCAGACGCCCGGCTGCAGCAACTGGTTGTGCACGCCGGTTGCCAACGACCCAGCCGCCTCACGAATTGCATCGCGCCAGTCGTGCTTACGGCTGCGGCAGGCAAAGGCCCCCGCCGAATCGTGCACCGACGCCTTCACCTCGTATGAGCGCCCCACTCGATTGAGCGACAACGTCAGGTCGAATCTCGCCATTCGTTGCCCCATCCGCAGGGTCCGCTTCAGATAGCTGAGCATCTGCCGTCGTTGGGAGGGCTTGAGCAACGCATTCCCCGGACAGAGCTTAATCATCAGGCAACTCCTCGGACGGCGGCAGGTCGATTCTACCACTGGCAAACTCAGTGCCACACGTCAAATCCCGTTCGATTTCCGGTGTTCGTCGCCAGTGGTTCCGCCCGCCCCCTTGCCGTTCGTCCGATTTTCGCTAACTTACCCCCCTTAGAAAGAAAGGAGAGAGCGCATGTCCAAGCCCCGCCGAAGAAGGAAAGTCGGCAGCAAGAAGCGCAAGGCCCGTCGCGACCGGCGCAAACGCTAGTCACTGCTTAGTTTATTCGGAATGCGGAATGTGAATCCCGTGACACCCAACTGGTTGTCATGCGATTTTCATTCCGCATGTTCTGTTTTGTTCTGCTGCGCGCGGCAAATCACAGATCGTTCGTCGGTTCGCCCAATCCCTCGGCCATCCTCCTGACCGCCTCTTTGAGCTTGGCCATTTCCTCCTCCATCTTCCGCACCCGTTCGCTCAGCGACGGTACACACTCTCCCACGACCGGCGGCTCCGGCGACGCCGTCCCATGTGCGTCGGGACACAGCGTTTGCATGTACCGCTCGGCCCTGCTACCGGGCGTCGGGGACAACGGCTTCACCAACGGCTCGTCTCGCCGCATCAGGTTCCCCAGCGTCTCCTGCACAATCTCCATGGAATCCAGGTGGTGCATTCGCGATGCCCGGCCCCTCAACTCCCCCACCGTCTGGGGCCCCCTCAGCAGCATCTCGGCCAAGAGCACCAACTCAAATCGGTTCAGGGCCAGTCTCTGACTGGCCTCCTGCCGATATTTCGGTGTCCGGCTTCCCACCGTATCGACTCGAACCACCAGGCCCTTCCGCCTCAAGCCCTCCACCGCTTCAAACGCCTGCGCCTCGTCATACTGCACCACCGGATCCCGGTTGTTCTTCTGACTGCATCCGTTGACCACCCCATTCAACGTCAATGGGTACTGCTCCGGCGTCGTCAGTTCCTTCTCAATCAGGACTCCCAGCACCCGACACTCGTCCGCGGTAAGTTGAACCATCGATAGAGTCTACCTCACGTGCCCCCACAAGCACCACGCCTGCGCACAGGATGTCCGACGCCCGTTCAACGCGAAGACCAGACCTGGGGATTGGCTTGTTGATGCCGTCGCACTTCGGAGAACTTTTCTGATGTTACAGAGGCCAGGAATCCGTCAGCGACCTCGGACATCAAAGCAGTAGAGGTTGGCGTCATACCTCAAGTAAAGCCGCCCCCCGATCACCACCGGATGCGCCCAGCTGGGTCCTTCGCCCGCAACATTGAATCGGCCTTTCATCTGCATCCCGGTCGGCGAGAACGAAGCCAAACCTGCCGTGCCTCCGTTTTCGCCGAACAGATACAGCATGCCATCCGCCATGCACAGAGACCCTTTGCCCACGCCCTTGTCATACCACTGACGTTTTCCCGTCTTCAGATCCAGGCAAGTCCAGCCGCCTTCATGGTTCCCATAGATGTACCCACGATCAATCACATAGCCCCCATGATGGCAGACCAGCTCCCGCGTCTTCCACGCCACATCCGCCCCGACTTTCGCACCAACCTTCTTGAGCTTCATGCAGATCCCGCCTTTGCCATATCCGTTGGACCAGAACACATAGCCATCCGCGTAGGCCGGCGTGGGGCAGTTGGCGGTATTGCCGGCACAGAAGTCGTTCGACCACTGCACCTCTCCAGTTCGCGCGTCCACGCAAACAAGGCCGCCACCCGTTCCCGCGACGAGCAGCGGAACCCCCTCGAAGGTAAACGGCGTCAGCGATCCGTAGTGTGCCTCGCCATCAAACCCCTTGCTCATCCAGACGGTTCTCCCCGTCTCTTTGTCCAGTGCCACAATGCAATTCTGGCGTCCCGGCGTCACGATCGCCAGCCGCCCCTGGATCAAGACCGACTCCGAATACCCCCATCCGTGTGGCGAGCCTCCGAATTCCCTCATCGCCCGCGTCCAGATCTTCCGGCCGGTCTTGGCGTCGTAGCAGCCGATCAGACCGTGCCCGGAAATGATGTAGAGTCTCCCGGAATCAACCACCGGTGTGGACCTGCTGCCAGCCGGGTCGTTGGCCCACTCCTCATCGTGGACGATTTTCCATTTTGGCGCGCCCGCCATGTCAACGGCGAAGACCATCATCTTGCCGTCAACGTCTCCGCTGGTGTAGATCATTCCACCGCTGACCGCAACGCTGGCAAAGCCTTTGCCAAAACCCCCACCTTTCCAGAGCAGAGCCGGGCCACCGGCAGGCCATTGTTTGAGCAGACCCCGGTCGGGGGATTTCTTGTCCCGAGTCGGTCCCTGCCACGGCCCCCATTCCGCACTCGGCGCCGCAGCCGCAAGAACCATCCCGGCCATCCATACCACGAGGCATCCAGTCCACACCATTCTCATGACGTTCTCCTGCCAGCAACGACCCTGTCACTGGGCCTTAGGCTCTGCCACCGCAACTCCCCGCCGCTGCGCCTCCTGTTCCCTCTTCTCATATGTCCCATAAAAAGGCACATTCCCATCCAGCCAGATGTACAGATTCCGCTTCTCGCTCTCACTCAGCTTCACATCGCGATGATTGGCATCTTCGAGCACCGCGACAAGCCCGCTGTCGGTCGCCCCGCCATGCCCGGGCCGAGTCACCGTCTGGTCGATGCTGTCGCCGCCCCATTCGTACCAGCGGACGAATGGCCGCAGGGCGTTGTACGATGCCGTGAAACCGTTCTTCTGAACCTCTCCGCCCGCCAAGACGACCTGGCTCTTGCCCGCCTGATGACAGCTCACACACGCCCGATCCCAGATGGGCTGGACGAGTCGCACGTAGCTGAGGGGTCGAGTTCCGTCAGGTCCTGATGCGATCCGGGACGGGCCTCGCCTCATCGCCAGAGTCCCCTTGGCCGGCACCACGAGACTCCCCGCCTCATGACATCCCACGCATCCTCGCCTTTCGCCCGGCTGGAGGTACGTGACGCTTCGCATGGTCTGGACCGCCATTCCCTTCTCGTCGACCGCCTGGAAATACAGCGGTTTGCGAGAGGGCGCCCGGAAATAGGCGGATCCATCGGCTTCCACGGGGACCGTCCCCAAAAGCATCCGCGCACCTTCAGCATTCGCGTGTCCGATCTTGGGCACGTTGGCGATGTGGGTTGTTTTCGGCAACACCTGCCACACACGCAACTCTTTGACGCGCCGTTCCGCCGGCAGCCCCAGGAAGTTCTGCTTCACATCCGTCACCAGGAACTCGCCCTCTTCCCCCAGACCACGATCCAACGTCGATGCGATCACGGCGGGGCGCGGTCTGGCCTGAACCGGGATCGGATACATGCTGGCGATGCCGGGTCTGCGATAGAGCAGTTCCATGTTTCCCCAGCGATCCAGGTAGTAGATGCCCGTTTCGTCCTTCTTGCCTCCAGGCCCCCCCGGCAGACCGTCGTAGCTGAACGCGACGAGGTAATAGTCCTCGGACAGCGGCCATGCCCCATGGAAGTAACTCTTGCCCCAGTCTCCGCTGGTCTCCGGAAACCGAACCTCAGGCGTGATCACCTCGATGGCGTCCAGCCGATCTTCGCCGGTCACCGGGTCCAGTTTCGCCCGCTTGGGATCCAGCATCACCAGGCTCCCGCCCACATCCGCGTGATGCGCCCCAGCCAGGAAGAGGATCTTCTGCGACCCCGGAATCGCCCGCGGTTGATAGCACGCGTTGATTCTCGCCGTGTAGTTGCCAAAAAGGCTTACGGGATTGCTGCCGTCCGGGTTGCAGGTCCAGATGCCGTGGTAATTCGCCGCCGAGCGGTCAACATAATCCCAACGGATATAGGCGATTCGGCCGTCATTCAGCACGCTCGGATGCCACTCGTTGGTCTCGTGAAACGAGAGCGTCCTGATGTTCGTCCCGTCTTTGCCCATGCGATGCAGGGTGTACACCGGGATCGGCTCCCACGGGTTGTTGCAGCGGGTAAATCCCCCCCCCCGCCGCCACGACATGAACGCCAGTCCCCCGTCCGGCAACTCACAAGGATCAAAATCATCGACCGGTCCGTCCGTGAGCTGCCGCAGATTCCCGCCGTCAACGTCCATCGCAAAAATGTGGAAGTAACTGCATCCCGGCTTGGGGTCGTAGAAATTCGTCTTCGGTTTGTCTTTCTCCGCGAACGCAAACCAGATCGTGGTTCCATCGTAGGACATCGCCAGAGTTGTGAAGCTCCCCTCCGGCAAGCGCCCGGCCAGCAGATCCTTAACCTCCATCGACTTGCCCGGCTGCGTCAGCAGAAAGACCCCGCCGCCCGACATGCCCTCGTGAAAGTAGGCCAGGTACTCATGCAACATCTGGCACGCGAACCTTCGCCTTTCCATGAAGACAATCGGCTTGCCTGCCAGCAGCGGATTCCGCAGCGCCACGTCCCGGGAGAACCATCGGATTCGCCGATACAGTTCCGCTCGCTGCGCGTCCTCCAACGAGTCGATCTTCGCCGCTTCCGCGACAAATTTGCTCAGCGTCCTCTCGTCATCACGGACGTTCATCTTCCCGCGCAGATCATCGAGCAGCCTGGCCGTCCGCTCCAGGAGCTTGGCGGTCGCTTCCGCGGATCGCGACTTTCGCCCGAGTCGGTTTTCCTGACGTCCCCAGTCGTCTTCGACGAGTTTGCGAAACGGCGTCGGCGTCTGCGGATCGGCCGCCATCGCCACATGCCCGAGGACCGCACAGAACAGCCCCACCAGAGCACCGGTCGTCGCCCGCCTCCGTCGCGTCATATCGCCTCTCCTTCTGCCTGCGCCCGCGCGGGCAGACCCGCACGAGCCGCTGCCGCAAGTCAGCCCAGAGAAGTTACCAGCATCGGCGTCTAGCTGTTGTTCTCCGAATCGCGCGTATCGACGTCCACCTGACTGTGAAGTTTCTCGGGAGTGCTTTCTCGCATCACACGCCCGATGCACCAGGCAAGCAAACCGGTCACAAAACCCACGGACGCGATCATGACGATCCAACCGCCCCGCGTCAGATCATAGGCTCGATCCACCGTCACCTGCGCGACAAGGTCACCGATCATCATGGCCGCACCTCAGTCGTCTTGCACCGGCTTTGTTCCGCTCGATCCCAGCGTTTCACCGACTGCATGATCAACAACAGGAACAGGACGGTCACCAGCGCAAGGAAACCGACGGACATCGCAACGGGAACCTCCTGGACGATCATCCGAAACATGTTGCCCTCGGGCGTGGTGATCTGCTGCCACAACCACGTCACGAAGATCACGCCCAGATAGACGGGCGACACATACTTGAGCACGTAGCCCACGATTCGGGGAACACGCATCTCCGCGCCGCGATCGATCTCCGCCATCCCTTTCTCTCGCCCCAGAACCCAGCCGAACATGATCGTCTGGAAGAGCGCCAGGAGGAAGATGCAGAGCGTGCCCGCCCAGAAGTCAAAGGTGTCCAGGGCCTTCGTGTCTTTGGAAAAGAACAGCACGAATCCGGCGCCGATGAGCGTGATGAACCCCAGCAGAGCCACGGACGCCTTGCGGTTCAAACCCAGCCCTTCCTCAAGCAGCGCAATGGCCGGCTGAAGCATCGAGATGGAACTCGTCATCGCGGCCAGGAACAGCAGGAAGAAAAACGCGAATCCCGCCACATACCCCAAGGGCATGGACTCAAAGACCATTGGCAGCGTCTTGAACCCGAGGTTGAACGAAGACCCTGCCGCCCGAGTCACCTCGGTGGCGCCCAGAAACAAAAAGGCGGCGGGAATGGTAATCAAACCTCCGAGTCCGACCTCGCAAAACTCATTGCCGGAACACGAAGTGAGCGAACTGAGGGCAATATCCGCGTCGCTCTTGAGGTAGCTGGCATAGGTGATGATGATCCCAAAGCCAACCGAGAGGCTGAAAAAAATCTGCGCGGTCGCATCGAGCCACATCGCCGGGTTGCTCAGCGACTCGATGAAGCCCACGTTGGTGGTGCGGGGGTTCCACATGAAACCCAATCCCGCGGTGACATTGGGCAGCGTCAACACGCGACCCAGGACAATCAGGGCGCAGACAATAAGCAGCGGCATCGCCCAGATGCAAAACCTCTCGATTCCCTTGGTCACCCCACGATAAATGATAGCGAAGTTGAGGATAAAACAGATGGTCACGAACAAGAGCGTCGAACCGCCGCCCTGACCAAAGACGGCGCCGTCTTTTGACGTTCCCGTGAATTGGCCAAACAGCTCAACATAAGGCGCCTTGCTCACCACGCCCCCGGCAACGGTTGCCGCCCTGCCCACTTCCGCCATCTTGCCCGTGAGGTAGTACCAGGAATACCCCAGGCACCACGCCTCGATCACGACGTAGTACATGTAGATGCCCACCGGAACGAGCAGACCCAGCACACCAAAATAGGCGGCTCCCCGTCGACGCCAAATCGACCGATAGATCCCCGGCGTCGAGTTGTATCCGCATGCGCCGCCGTAGCGACCCATCGCCCATTCCGCCCAGGCCAGCGGCAGTCCCAGAAGAAGCAGTGCGGTGAAATAGGGAATCATGAAAGCGCCCCCTTCGTACTTCGCCGCCAGTCCGGGGAACCTCAGGAAATTCCCGAGGCCAACGGCGCTGCCCGTCACCGCCAAAATCACACCCAGACGCGTCCCCCAGACCTCGCGTTTCTTCTGCGTCTCAGCCATGCACTTCCCTGGTTTCAGCTATGTTGATGACACAATAACAGTAGCCGCACAAAAGGCAATCCGGTTGGGCTCGATTGCTTCAAGGGCACCGTGACATTTCCCTGTTGGATCGCTACATTCCTATCCTGGTTCGACTGCCCGTAAGGAAAAGGAGAAGTCATGTCACGCAAAGCATGGCCCTTCGCGGTTCTGGCGATGGGCCTGGCAGCCCGCGCGTACGCTCAGAATCCCTCCGTGGCGATCCCGCAGGACCCCACCCCATTTGTCCTCCCCGACGGCGAGGTTGCCCGACCCGTCACACTGGCCGAGTCGCCGCACGACAACTCCGTGTATGCGCTGCCGACAGCAACGCCGCCGGATGAGGGAATCAATCTTGGCGGGGTCAACATCGACATGACGATCACCTACCTCACAGACTACATCTACCGCGGCGTGAACGTCGGAGAGCAGTTGAACCCCGGCGAAGGCGTGTCCAATGCGAACTTCCAGTTCAACGGCGTGCTGAAGTGGAATCTCGGGCCCAAGCTTCCCCACCCGTTCATCGGCGTCTTCACCAACGTTCTCTCATCCGACCCCATCTCGAATTTCCAGGAGGTGCGACCCTTCGTGGGCGCGGAGTGGCGCGTCCGACCGTTCGTTTTCGCCTTCGGGAACAACACCTATACCTACCCGGATCGTTCCAGCCGGGATACAAACGAAGCCTTCGTGAAAATCACGCTCGATGATTCGGTGCTTTTTCATTCCGACCAGCCGGTCCTATCGCCCTATGTCTATACGGCATACGACTACGACACCTACGATGGATGGTATGTCGAAGCGGGCATCAAGCACGACTTTGTTTTCGAGAAACTCGGCCTGGTCGTGACACCCATCGCCGACATCGCTTATGTCGCCGGCCACGCGTTCTTTGCAGGCGAGGAAGGTGAAGACACCGGCATCCACCATTACGACCTTGGTGTGACCTTCAAGTACTCGCTGAATCTGCTGCTGAACATCCCCCAGCGTTACGGACATTGGAGCATCAACGGGTACGTCTACTACACGGACGCCATCAGCGACGAACTCAGCGGAGACTCCACCGTCTGGGGCGGGGCAGGCATCGAATTCGCTTATTGAATTGCGGTCGTCTCGGTAGAGCCCCGTGTCCAGACAATTGCCCGTTCCCAACGGATCGCGGATTGTGTTGGATTGAAAAGATGGCCAACGCGCGTCAGCGCGACGCCAATTCCCTGATGGCTCTGGCTCGATCCATCAGTCGCTGCCTGTCCTCGAAACTCTTGTCATCGACGATGCGCTTGGCGGCGGCTTGTGCCATCGCCTCCTCCGCCTGGGCCATATCCAATTCGTCGGCGGGGACGGCTTCCTGCGTAAGGATGACGAGGCGGTTGTCCTTCATCTTGGCGACGCCGCCGTCGATCAGGAAATATCGCTTCTGCCCATCGGTCTGATCCAGTCGCATCGCCCCCACACCCAGTTTCACGAGCATGGGCGATCGCCCCGTCAAGACGCCGATTGAGCCGTCATGCGCTGCGACAATCGCCTGGGTGATCTTGCCGTCAAACGCCTGTTTCTCGGGCGTCACAACCATGCACTGAAAGGCCATAAGTACTCCTGCCCCGCCAGTCTAGACCCAGGGTGCCCCCCCCGTCAATCGCAGACGAACCGGCACCGGGTGCCAGGCTCACGGTCAGGTCGTCGGCCGCTTGACAGAGAACGCGTGGGGAATAGACTGTAGGCCGTTCGGATCAGGCCGAGCAACGATTTTCGTGCCCTTTGCCGGGGCCATAGTGAAATGGGATCACGCCACCATGGCATGGTGGAATTTGGGGTTCAAATCCCCATGGCTCCATTGGTCTCGCGGCCTTCCGGGGGTTTTGCGCAGGCATTCCCAGTTCAACGGATCCGTCATACAAGCAGGTTAATTGGGCATTTGAGGCTCTTCCGCATCTGACCCAGGTTGGCGTGTGCGGCGAGGGGTCCGACGTCGTTGGGATTGGGCGTCGAGTGAGGCGAAGAAAGCGAGAAGCCCCGGTAGTGGGAGGCCGGGGCTTCGTTCGCGTGGCAATTTGATCCTGCGGGGGTCGGGAGCCCGACAGGATCAGGTGGCAGGTGTTGGCGTTGGTGTTTGCGTTGTCGCGGGTGATGGAGCTGGGGGGCGTTGGGGGTAATAGTTGATGGACCGGGCCATGACGTCGATCATCTGGCGGATGTGCGCGACGGGTGTCTGTAGGCGGGCGACTTCGAGGGCGGCCTCGGGGGTGAAGGTGAAGAAGCGGAGCATGACGACCGGTGGCGCTTCGCGCACGAGCATCTGCATGCTGTCGACCCAGATGGTGGGTAGGCTGGAGCTAGCCAGCTTGGGCACAGATTCGAAGGACAGTTGAGCTGGACCCGGCTGGGGTCTGGAGGGGAGCATGGCCGGCTGTGCCGGCGGCAACGTATTGGACGGTCTTCTCTTGATGGGCATAGGTCACCAGTTGAGACTTGTAAGCAAAGGACGCATTGGTCATGGCCGAGCGGATCGCGGGCTGGTCGGCAGAGGTCAAAGGGGCCTCGGCGAGGCGTGCCTTGAGGCCAAGGGCAAACAGCAGGCGGCCCGCAACATCGAAGGTGCAATTTGAAGCGCCGTGCACGATCCGGTTGATGAACGACGGCTTCATACGGGCCGCCTGCGCAAGTTGTTTTTGTGTCCAGCGTTTTTGCCGGAGCGTTTTGAGGATGAGTTCGGCCAGGTCGAGGCGGAGCTCGTGGCCGAGGGCTTCCGGGGAATCCTGGAAGTCATCGAGGAGTTTGAGCAAGTCTTGGGTATTGGGCATAGTTGTTTTTCTTTTTCCAGAGGCCTTGCTTCTTGACGCGGGCGACATTGGCGATGCGGGCCTGGTCGGAGGCGGAGAGTCCGTGGCCGCGTTTTTCGAAGGCGTCGATGGCGATGAAGTCGGTTCGGGAGTCGTGGTCGTAGAAGCCGATGATTCGGAAGAGGTCGTCGGGGTGGCCGATGCGGTAGACGCCATCGGGTTCGGGGCGGATGGGTTTGGCATTTCCCTCGTAGAGGGCGAAGCCATTCTGGGCATAGCGTCGGAGTCGGGCCATGAGGATTCCGACCTCCTGGCGGTGCTTTCGGGATCGCTTGGCAAGGGCGTCGGTAACCGGCTGGGCGAGCCAAAGCCGGGTTTGGCACTGCGATCCTGAGAACAGCTCCGCGACTTCATACATGAGATATTAACTTATAAGTTAATTTTAGTCAAGGTCAAGTGGAAGGGGAATTTTTTGCAGATTCTGTGGTGTATTCTTGGGGACGGGGTGGTGTTGCGAATGCAAACGGGCCGAAGGCCAAGGGTCCGGGAGGGCGTCAGGCGGCCAGATGCAGTCACAACCAATCATCTCCTACAAGTGTAAACACTTGTCGAATAGGGTTTTGTATTATGCATGCCGCGGATGCGATGGAGCGAGTGCGACGGCCAGGTGGTTTGGATGGGGGGGCTGGGCGGTCCCGTGTGGGGGCCGTTGTCGTGGGGTGAGGTCAGAGTCTCCGGAGGTACACGTCCTTGAATTGGACGCGCATGGGGGGTCCGACATGAACCTGAAGGCCCAGCCAGCCACGGGCGAGGCGTTTGGGGTCGTTGTCGAGCAGTTCGCACATGGTTACGCCATTAATGGTCAAGTGGATCTGGCCACCTCGAGCGAGGACGTGATAATCATTCCACTGATTGATTTTGATGGCCTGGATCATTTTTGCCGGGTCACTGAGAGAAGCGAGGATGGTTTTCTTGCCATTTTCGTCGATGCTCACTTTTTGTCCTCGCTCGGCGAGGACTTCTCGGAGGGTGTATTCCATGAGGACGCCTGTCCAGCGGCCGTCCGCGGAGAAATCCGCCTGCATGCCGGCGAGGGGTTCACCATTTTTCTGGCCAGGCGGGCGTTTTTTGGCGCGGAAGTAGACACCTGAGTTTCCGGCGTCGAGTTTGACCTTAAGCCGCAGTTCGAAATCCTCGATTTCGTCTTTCCAGATGAGGAAGTCGTTCTCTTTGACGGTGATATCGGCCGAGGTTTGACCGGTGATGGCGCCATCTTTGACGGACCAGATGCGGGGGTCACCTGTCCATCCGGCCAGATCTTTGCCGTTGAACAGACTGACGAATCCGGGGAGTCCTGGCGCGGTCTCGGTGCCGGGGATTTTTCGGGCGGGCGGGCCGCCGCGCGGGTCG
>CAYVKG010000110.1:0-13160 GCA_964451955.1 uncultured Tepidisphaeraceae bacterium | reverse complement strand
GGTATTTTTTGAGGAGGAGATTGTGGGGATTCGGAAGCTATTGGGGGCATGTGCGGGGGCGGGAGTGTGTGTGGAGGTGAACAGTTGGGGGGGGTGGCACTTGGCGAAGGAGGCGGGTGTAGCGATGGAGGGTGGTCCGGGGATGGGGGTGTTGAACGCGGTGGGTGCGAGGGCGTTGTGGGAATTGGGGATGAGGAGCGTGACGATTTCGCCGGAAGCGGATCGGAAGCAGATGGAGGAGATGACGGAGGCGTGTTCGGTGGCGTGTTCGGTGGTGGTATTTGGGAGGCCTGCGTTGATGGTGACGCGAGTGCAGTGGGGTCGTGAGCTGATGGGGAAGGTAATGGAGGATCGGCGGGGTGTGAAGGTGGTGGGGCGGTCGGAGCGGGGATTGTGCGTGATAAGGCCGGTGGAGGCGTATGATTGGAGGCGGACGCGGAACGAGCGGATTCATGCGAGGCATTTGGTGGTGGACCTGTTGGGTTCACCGGACGCGGCTGGGGAGTGGTTGGGTCGGGGGGGGAGTGGATTTCGGTTCAATTATGATCGGACGTTGGTGTGATATTTTGATTGAGCGGTGACCGGTGGAGAGAGGAAGAAAGGAAGCGAGGTGGCGGATGGAGTGCAAGAAAGAGACAAACGAGAAGCGGTGCACGTGCACGTATTCGGGGTGCAATCGACGCGGGGCATGCTGCGATTGTCTGGCGTATCATTTAAGGAATCGGGAGTTGCCGGGGTGTTGTTTTCCGGAGGCGGAGGAGCGGAGTTACGATCGGAGTTTTGAGGCGTTTGCGAAGGCGTGGGGTTTATAGGGCGCAGAAAAATGGCCGCGACCGTTGCTTTCTAGTTCCAAAATAGCCACAGGGGCTACGGAGAGTTTGTTAAGCAGGTCGCAGGCCACAGATCTTATCGGCGAAAGGGGGTGGAAGATTGAAGCAAAAGCGGAAAAATCGCGGAGGGAGTTCTTGCGAAGTTGGGGGCGATGAGGAATAATCGAGTCGGCTCAAAGTTCTGGTGTTTTTTTTTAGGAAAGGAATTGCGCCATGGCAAAGTGCGGAACAAAGTGCGGGACGAAGAAACCGGCCGCGAAGAAGAAAGCAGCGAAGAAGCCGGCGAAGAAGAAGTAAGTTGTGCGGCGGAAGTCGCACGAGGGCGACCCGCGGCTTGCGTGAGGCGCAGGCGGCGGGTCGCGTTGTTTTTCGGGCGTGTTGGTGAAGGGGTTGAGGTGAGGCGGGGAAGTGGGTGGTGGGGGAGGCGTGGTTGGGGGGCGAGTTGGCGGAGCGTATGCGGGGGTGTTCAAGTTGAGGTGGAGAGGTTGCCGTCGATGGTGATGGTGATATTGTGGAGGGGGATGTTTGTTTGGCCGGATTGTTGGAGGGCGGCGTGGACGAGGCGAACGAGGCCTGAGCAGCAGGGGACTTCCATGTGGGCGACGGTGACGGACTTGATGGAGTTATTGGAGAAGATGGCGACGAGTTTTCGGAGGTAGGGTTCGAGGTTATCGAGTTTAGGGCAGGCGATGGCGAGGGTTTTTCCGGCGAGGAGTTGTTGATGGAAATCGGGGAAAGCGAAGGGGGCGCAATCGGCGGCGATGAGGAGATGGGCGTCTTGCCAGACGGGGCCTGAGGTTGGGAGGAGGGCGAGTTGGACGGGCCATTGGGCGAGGCGGGAGGGGGAGTGAGTGGTGGGGTGTTGTTGTGGAGGAGTCAGGGGGTGTGATGGTTGGAGCATTCGGAGGCGTGAACCGGGGCAGGAGGGTTGGGGGTTTGGTGTGAACGTTTGTGGTGGGATGGGGGAGAAGTTGGGGGCGTGTTGTTGGCGGAGATGATGTTGGACGGCGTGATAGTCGAAGTCATCGGCGGGTCGTTCTTCGATGCGGATGGCGTCTTTGGGGCAATGGCCGAGGCAGGCTCCGAGGCCGTCGCAGAGGTTATCGGCGACGAGTTTGGCTTTGCCGTTGACGAGGCGGATAGCGCCTTCGGCGCAGTTTGGGACGCAGAGGCCGCAGCCGTCGCATTTATCCTGGTCGATGTGGACGATTTTTCGGGAGGTTTTGGTTGTCATGGGGGTGAGTATGGCGGAAGTGAGAGAGGGGGTCCTTGATGTGGATCAAGGGGGAAGGGGATTGTTGGCGGGTATGGGGCGTTTTTTTCGCGGTGTGGAGGGGATGGGGGGGAGGGTTAGTTGCCGGTGGGGAGTAGGATGTTGTCATCGGGGTCGGAGGGCGAGTCGAGGATGGTGTTGTCCCGGGTGGTGTAGATGTTGTCGCCGGCAATTCCGACGAAGGGGTTGTCGGCGAATTCGACGCGGCCGTCGGCGTAGAGGACATTTTGTCCGCGTTTGGAGTGGTTATTGCTGTTGCCCCATCGCATTTGTTCGGCGGGTGTGGAGGGGAGGACGGCGAGGACGTTGTTATCTTCGCCGATGATGCCCGGGTTGAGGTCGGCGATGATGGCGAAATCGGGTTTAGCGGAGCGGAATTGTCGTATAGCGGCGGAGAGGGAGGGGTTGGCGTAGGGGTTTTGCATGCTGTAGCTGAGGTTGCGTTTGACGTTGGAGAAGTTGTCGGCTGAAGGGAAGGCGGGGTTGGCGGATTCGTCGGGGACGGCGAGGGTATTGGGGCAGACGAAGAGGCGTGGGGGGAGTTGGTAGAGGCGGCCGAGGTGGAAGATGGCAGCGGGGACGTCTTCGGGTCGTGGGTTGGGCAGGAGGAAGGGCTGGTCGGGGAAGAGGGGATTGCCTTTGGCGTCGGCGGAGAAGTTGAGGAGAGCCTGGCCGATTTCGCGGAGGTTATTTTGGCAGTGGAAGCGATTGGAGCGTTCGCGGGCTTCGACGAACATGGGGATGACGATGCCGAGGAGCAGGAGGAGGATGGCAACGACGGTCAGGAGCTCGATAAGAGCCAGACCCTGACGGCGCGGTTGATGCGTAAGGAGAAGCACAGGGACCTCACTTCACGTAATGCCGAGATAGTCATCTGGGCAGCCAGGTGACCGAATGGGCATCGTCCTTTCCCGAGTGGGGGTATCATACCGCAAAGTGGGCGAAGGGGATATGGGGGTTTGATTGGGGAGTGTGGGAAATGTGGGTGGTGAGAGTTTCGTTGGTGAATGGGGGGATATGTAATGTGAGTTTCTGGCGAACCATGGGGAGTGGGGTGCCGTATGATAGCCTGGGAGGCGCAGTGGTAGTGAGAGGCGGTTTTAAGTGGTTCTCGGCACAGGAGTTGTAAGATGATGCCGGTACATATGTCAAGCCGCGTGGCCGTTGAGTCGGCTTTAGGCGTGTTATTGCGGGATGCAGCTCTTCATTCAGAGCGGGTTGAATTTCCCGCGAAGACCGCGTTGTATCAGCCGGATGATGCGGCAAGGAGCCTGGTGTACATTCATACGGGACAGGTGCGGACCTATCAGACGAGTCCGAGCGGGAGTCGGCGGTTGATTGAGATTTTGGGGGCGAATCAGTGGTGCGGTGCGGCGGCGTTGGCGGGTCTGGAGAGGTACGGGGAGACGGCGGAGGCGGTGGCGCCGACGGTAGCGACGGTGGTGGGGGTGGAGCGGTTGTTTGGGGCATTGAGCCGATCGCCACAGGGGGCGTTGGAGTTGATACGTCAGTTGGCGAGGAAGTTAGCGGCGTATCGGCAGGACGCGTCGGATCTGGTATTTGAGGACTGCAATCATCGGTTGGTCCGAACGCTGGTGGACATGAGCGACTCTCCGGCGGCATCACCGACCTCGGAGGGGGTGGTGTTGCGGATCACGCATCAGCAACTGGCGCAGAAGGTGGGAGTGGCGCGGGAGACGATTAGTTTGGCGTTGGCGCAGTTGAGGCGGAAGCATTTGCTTCGGACTGGGCGGAACCAGTTATTTTTCAATCCGAGATTGCTGATGGGAGGCGTGGAGGTTGCGAAGGCGGGTTCAGCGAGTGAGGAGGTCGGGGTGAAATAGTCTTTTTGGAGGGATGCGGAGTGAGAGGGGACGTTGGGGAATGTTGGATCAGGTGTGTGGGTCGGGTTGACGGGGTCCGAGTTCGACGATGGTGATGGGTTCGAAGGGGAAATCCCGGAGGAGGTCGAGGAGGGATTGTGGGGTGATAGCCATGAGTGTATCGAGGTCCTGTTCGAGGGATCTGTAATCTTTGTTGTAGATCCACTGTCCGCCGATGGCGCGCATGCGGCCGAGAGGTATTTCGCCCTGCAGGACGATGCTGGTGGCGATTTTGTTTTTTGCGCGATCCACTTCGTCATTGGCGAGGTCGGATTTGACGCGTTGGAGTTCGTGGAGTGCGATGCGGGAGGCGTCGTTGGCGCGTTGGGGGTCGCAGATGAGGGAGAGGTAGTAGCTTCCGCAGCGGTCGTGGGGGTAGAAGCCGAAATCGGCCTCTTCGGCGATGGCGTTATCGACGAGAGCCCAGTAGAGGCGGGAGCCTTCGGAGTCGCCGATGACGTCTGCGAGGACGCGAGCGGCGAAACGTCGTTCGTCCTGAGCGCTGGGTCCGGGGGTGAAAGCCATGATGTACTGGCGGTTGAGTTTGGGATCGACGAGGGTTTTGTGGCGGTTTTGGTGAAGGGGTTGGGGGTGTAGTCGAGGGGCGTGGACGCGATGCCAGCCGCCGCAGTATTTTTGGGCCAATTTGACGAATTCGGGGAAATCGACGCGGCCTGTAGCGGCGAGGACCATATTGCCTGGGCCGTAGCGGCGGTTGAAGTATTGGGCCATTTGGTCGCGTTGGAGGTTTTGCACGGACTGTGAGGAGCCGAGGACGCTTTGGCTGAGGGGGTGAGATCCGAAGTACTCGGCCATGGCGATTTCGTAGAGTCTGTGTCCGGGGTCGTCGAGGTACATGGCGATTTCCTCGAGGATGACATTTTTTTCGGTGTTGAAGTCGGAGGGACGTATGGCGGGTCGGAGGAGGTGGGCGAGGTGTTCGAGGGCTTTTTCGGTGAATTCCGGGAGGACGTTGGCGTAGTAGGCGGTCATTTCCTGGGAGGTGAAGGCGTTATATCGGGCGCCGATTTCGTCGAAGATGCGGTTGACATCTTCCCAGGAGTATTTTTCGGAGCCTTTGAACATCATATGTTCGAGGAAGTGTGAGACGCCGTTGGTGAGGATTTCCTCATCGCGGGAGCCTGTTGCGACGAACATACCGACGGCGATGGAGTGGGAGTCGGGGTTGATTTCGGCGACGATGTCGAGGCCGTTCTGGAGCTGGTGGTGATGGAATTCGAGTGGCATAGTGGTTCTCACGTTTGAGGGAGAGGAAGAGGCTCGGACGTTCATAGTTGTGGGATTTTGAGACTATTGGGTCCTACGGTGACGATGGTGAAGGGACCTGGGGTGTTGGTGTTGAGGAAGTGGTTGACCTGGTCGAGGGAGACGGAGTCGATGGCGTTTTTGACTTCGTCGAGAGTGCGGATGCGGCCGCGCATGAAGAAGTCATGGGCGATGGAGGCGGAGCGGGCGCTGGTGGATTCGCCTTGCATGATGGTGGCGGCTTTGAGGCCGATTTTGGCGCGTTGGAGTTCGTCGGGGGTGATGCCGTTTGCGAGGCGGTAGATTTCGTCGATGAAGGCATCGAGGGTAGCCTGAGCGCGGTCATTGCTGGCGCCGGCGTAGCCCATGATGGAGCCGAGGCCTTTGAGGCTGGTGTATCCTGCCCAGACGCTGTAGACGAGGGCGCGTTTTTCGCGGATTTCGGTGAAGAGTCGGCCGCTCATGCCGCCGCCGAGGACTTCGATGGCGAGTCGCATGACGTAGTAGAGTGGGTGGGTTTCCTGGATGGAGGGCCAGGCGAGGCCGATATGGGTTTGTTCGCTGGGATGTTGGACGTGGAGGTAGCCGAGCGGAGCTGGGGTGGTATTGGGGTGGGGGTGAGGGGCGGGTGGCCAATCGGCAAAGAGTTTTTCGGCGAGTTGGCGGAAGGAGGGGAAGTGGACGTTGCCTGCGAGGGCGAGGATGGAGTCGTTTGGGAGGTAGAATTTCTGGTGTTGTTGTTTGCAGAGTTCGAGGGAGAGGTTGAGTAGTTCTTGTTTATTGCCGAGTATATTTCGGCCGAATGGATAAGGGAAGTGTTGTTCGCGGAGGCGGATGAGGACTTTTTGTCGGGGTTCGTCTTCGATGCCTTCGAGGGATTGGAGGGCGAGGTCTCGAGCGGCGTCGAAGCCGGACTGAGGGAGGAGGGGTCGTCGGACGATGTCGAGGTAGGCGGGGAGGGCGTCGAAGACGCGATCGGCGAGGCCGGCGGCGGTGAAGCGGGTGTGGTGTATGGCAGCGCTGCTGGAGCGTTGGAGTCCGAGGCTGTCGAGGAAGTCGGTGAGTTGTCGGCTGTCGCGCGAACCGGCGCCGCGGAGGACGAGGTCGGAGAGGACGGTGGCGGCGCCGGAGGCGTGTTGGGGGTCGAAGGCGGCGCCGGCGGGGAGGAGGAGGGTCATGGCAGCGGACTGCACGCCGGGCATGGATTCGGCGAGGAGGGTGAGGCCGTTGGGGAGGGTGTGTTGGTGATAGCGATCGGGCAAGTGGGCTCCTATTTACGAATGTGGGGATTATAGACAGCGTGCGGGGTGCTGCCAGAGGGATGGAGGGGAAAGGCGGGGGTTGGGGTTGGGTGGTTTCGCAAAGTAGGCGAGGCGCATAGAATGTCGATCACATCGGCCGAAGGGAGCGATGGAAGACCTTTCAGAGGGTTTGGTTATGACGAAGCGGCAAGGGGTGATGTGGTTTGCGTGTATGGCGGCGACATGTGTTGGGGTGGCGTATGCGCAGCCTGCGAGCAGGCCGGCGTCGGGTCGTGAGATGCCGCGGTACGGGGCGTGGCAGGCGAGTCGGATTGGCGGCGGGGGCTACATTCAGGATGTGGTGTTATTCAGGGGTAATCCACAGCGGTGCTACACTTATTTGGATGTTGGCGGGCCCTATTGGAGTGAGGATGGGGGGAAGACGTGGCGGTCGTTGCAGGGGTCGTTGCCGGGTCGGCGTGGGAACTACTCGGTGCGATCGTTGAGTATTGATCCGCGGGACGAGAAGCGAGTGATGATTGCGGTGGGGAGCCAGTGGGAGCCGAGGGAGGGGGTGTATGTGAGCGACAATGGTGGGGTGACCTGGCGGAAGGCGTTGGAGGCGAGTTTTCAGAACGATGCTTTTCGGAATTGCGGGACGGTATTGGCGCGGGACTCGAGAGATGCGGACCATGTACTGGCGGGGGCGATTGGGAGCGGGGTATGGCGGAGCACGGACAACGGGCGGACGTGGGAGAACGTGGGGCCGAGGGATGTGAATCCGACGGATTTGCGTTTTTGCGAGGGGGATTCGCGTGTGGCGTGGCTTTGCGCGCAGGGGATGGAGGGGGTGGTGAACGGTCAGAGGGCGAAGGTGGAGGGTGGATTTTTCCGGAGCGAGAACGGTGGGAGGACGTGGAACAAGATATCGGAGGAGTCGCCGACGGAGGTGTTGCAGGACCCGAAGGACGGGTCGCGGCTGTACGGGATTTTTCGGCGTGAGATGATCAAGATGAGCACGGACGGAGGGGATTCGTGGAAGGAGTATTCGGAGGGTTTGCCGGTGGATGCGGGGAAGGGGGGTAGTTTGAGCGAGCATCGGTTCAACGTGTTGGCGGCGGGCGGGGATTTCGTATTGACGGCGTCGGGGCGAGGGACGTTATACCGGTTGGGTTGCGGTGAGCACGTATGGAAGAAGGTTGAGCGGGTGGGCGTGGATACGGGGGACTGGTTTGGGCGGATGATGCCCGGGGGGTTTGAGCATTTTGGGGCGGAGGTGGGGAGCATCCGTGTTGATCCGAACGACGACGATCACTGGTATTTGACGGACAGGTACGCGATGTATCAGACGTTTGACGGGGGGAAGCACTGGCGGTTGACGGTGGATGGGGTAGAGGGGACGGTGGTGCACCAGATGTTGCAGGATCCATCGGATGTGGGGGTGGTGCACATGAGCATGGCGGACAACGCGTATTTCAGATCGACGGATGGGGGGCGTAGTTTTCGGCAGATTCGATTTCCGGGGGCGTGCGCGAACGTGAAGGATCTGGCGTTGTGTCCGAAGCAGCCGTGGCGCGTGTACGCGGTGGGAGCGGACAACTGGGAGTGGAAGTCGAACCAGGTTTACGTGAGCGTTGACGGAGGGGAGAGCTGGCATCGATCGCCGATGGCGGGTTTACCGAACATGGGGGAGTGGCGGTGCAACAGTGTGGCGGTGGATCCCGGGGATGCGATGGTGGTGTATTTGTCGGTGTCTGGGGCGGTGGGGCCGGGAGGGGGCGGGCCTTACAAGAGCACGGACGGGGGCAAGACGTGGAGGTGGATGGGAGAGGGTTTGCCGGCCGGGGAGTTTTTTTACCGTCATGACATATGGGTGACTGGTCGGGAGATCGCGGCGGGGCCGAAGGGGACGCTGGTGACGATCAGCCAGGACCGGGGGCTGGTGTATTTTTTTGATGGGCAGGCGAAACAGTGGTTGAAGGCGGAGATGAAGCCAGTGGGCAAGCCATTCAGCGTGGTGGGGGATGTGGTTGAGGCGGGGCGGTATTACATAGGTGGAGAGAGCGGGGTATTTCGGACGAGGGACGGTGGGAGGACGTGGAAGCGGGTGTATGATCGAGAGGCGACGCACGTGGCGGTGGACTTGGCGGTTGGGAATCGTGCGGCGGCGAGCACGTCGGACGGGGTGGTATTGACTCGGGACGGAGGGGAGACGTGGTCGATGCTGGACCGGTCGTTACCGGACCGTGTGAAGCAGAACATGGCGGCGTTTGCGGGGGAGCGGATTGTGGTAGGGAGCGGTGGCAGCGGATGTTTTTGGATGCCGTTGTCGCGGGAGGGGGAGAAGGCGGTGAAGGCGAAGCCGGTTGCGACTCAGCCGGCGCGGGTGTTTGCGGAGTAGAGGCGGGTTGATGAGGAGGTCACATGCGTGTTGGGATGAACTTGTTGTTGTGGGCGATTGAGGTGAAAGAGGAGCATTTTCCGATTTTGCCGAGGATCAAGGCGGCCGGGTACGACGGGGTGGAGTTACCGGTTTTTGGGGGCGTGGAGGCGGAATACCGGCGTGTTGGTGCGGAGTTGAAACGGAACGGGCTGGGCGTGACGGCGGTGACGGTAGCGAACGCGGATGCGAATCCGATAGATCCGGACGCTGGGATGAGGCGGAAGGCGGTGGATCGGTTGAAATGGGCATTGGACATGACGGCGGCGGCCGGGGGGGAGGTTTTGTGTGGGCCGTACCATTCGCCGCTGGGCGTGTTCAGCGGTCAAGGTCCGACGGAGGATGAGAAGAAGCGAGCGATCGAGGTGTTGCGGGAGGGGGGGGACTATGCGGCGAAAGTAGGGGTTCGGATTGCGTTGGAGTTTCTGTGCCGGTTTGAGAGTTATTTTTTGACGACGGCGAAGGGGGCGATGGAGCTGGTGGATCGGGTGAATCATCCGGCGGTGGGGATGATGTTTGACACGTTTCATGCGAACATAGAGGAGAAGAATCCGGCGGCGGCGTGCGAGGCGTGTGGGAAGCGGCTGATTCACGTTCATGTGAGTGAGAACGATCGAGGCGCGCCCGGGACGGGGCACGTGGATTGGGCGGGCGTATTTGGGGCGTTGCGGCGGATCAAGTATGACGGGTGGATGACGATTGAGGCATTCAGTCGGGCGATGCCGGACATAGCGGCGGCGACGCGGGTATGGCGGGACCTGTATGAGGAGGAGGAGGAGGTGTATGTGAAGGGTTTGAAGTTCATTCGGGAGACGTGGGAGAAGGCGGGGTAGGGGAGGGACGGAAAGAGGAACGGCGCGTCGGTTGGGCGCGCCGTTTTTTTATTGGGAGGTTGGGGGGGTTGTCAGAAGAGTTTGATTTTGGGGAGGTCGGAGGCGCCCATGAGGAACTCATCGACGCCGCGGGCGGCCTGACGGCCTTCGGAGATAGCCCAGACGACGAGGGATTGACCGCGTCGCATATCACCTGCGGAGAAGACGGCCGGGACGGAGGTCATGTAGTTTTCGTTGGTTTTGACATTTCCGCGGGCGTCTTTTTCGAGGCGGAGCTGATCGACGGGTCCGTCGTGTTCGGGGCTTACGAAGCCCATAGCGAGGAAGCAGAGGTCGCAGCGCATTTCGAAGTCGGAGCCGGGGATTTCGGTCATGGTGAGGCGGCCATCGGGGGTTTTGGACCAATTGAGTCGGGCGCCGTGGAGTTTTGTGAGGATGCCGTTGTCTCCGTCGAATTTTCGGGTGTTGATGGAGTAGTCGCGGATTTTGGCGGGTTTGCCTTTGTCTTTTCCTTGTTGGAGGACGATGGACTCTTCGTGGGCGGAGGAGGTGCGGAGGATCATAGGCCAGGTAGGCCAGGGCATATCGGGGGTGCGTTCCTTTGGGGGTTCGGGGAGGAGTTCGAACTGGGAGACGGAGGCGGCGCCTTGTCGGAGGGCGGTGCCGAGGCAGTCGGCGCCGGTGTCGCCGCCGCCGAGGATGATGACGTGTTTATTTTTGGCGTCGATGAGTTGATCGGGGGGTATGGAGTCGCCTTGGTTTCGGCGGTTTTGCTGGGAGAGGTAATCCATGGCGAGGTAGATGCCTTTGAGTTGTCGTCCCGGGACGTTGAGGTCGCGGGGTTTGGTGGCGCCGCCGCAGAGGACGATGGCGTGGAAGTCACGGCGGAGGTCGTCGAGTTTGATATTGAAACCGACGTTGGCGTTGGTGAGGAAGGTGATTCCTTCGGTCTTGAGGAGGTTGACACGGCGGTCGACGACCTGTTTTTCGAGTTTGAAATTGGGGATGCCGTAGGTGAGGAGTCCGCCGATGCGGTCGGCGCGTTCGAAGACGGTGACGGTGTGCCCGGCCTTGTTGAGTTGAGCGGCGCAGGCGAGTCCGGAGGGTCCGGAGCCGACGACGGCGACTTTTTTGCCGGTGCGTGAGGGTGGAGGGGAGGGTGTGATCCAACCTTGCTTGAAGGCGTGGTCGATGATGTTTTGTTCGATGAGTTTGATGGTGACGGGTTTTTCGTTGATACCGAGGACGCAGGCCTCTTCGCAGGGCGCCGGGCAGACGCGGCCGGTGAATTCGGGGAAGTTATTGGTTTTATGGAGCATATCGAGGGCAGCGCGGAAGCGGCCCTTGTAGACGAGGTCGTTCCACTCGGGGATGATGTTTCCGAGGGGGCAGGCGTTGTTGCAGAAGGGGATACCGCAGTCCATACAGCGAGCGCCCTGGTCGCGGAGTTTTTTTTCCTCGAAGTCGAGGTAGATTTCGTTCCAGTCGAGGACTCGGAGCTCGACGGGTCGTCGCTTGGGTGTTTCGCGGGCGATTTCTTTGAATCCTGTTGGCTTTCCCATGGTAGTCTCAGTTAGTAGTCAGTAGTTAGTGTGTTGGGGCTATTGCGGTTTGGATTTGGGCGAGTTTTCGGGCGCGTTCTTCGATAGCGGCGATGTTATCGAGGACGCGGCGGTAGTCGTTGGGCATGACCTTGACGAAGCGGGGGAGTTGGCTGTTCCAATCGGAGAGGATGCTCTTTGCGACGGGGGAGTGGGTGTACTTGAGGTGGTTTTCGAGCATTTGGCGGATGAAGTGGATGTCATCGGGTTTATCGGGGCGTTCGAGGGTAGCCATATCCTGGTTGCAGCGTTGTCGGAAGTTGCCATCGTCGTCGTAGACGTAGGCGATGCCGCCGGACATTCCGGCGGCGAAGTTGCGTCCGGTGGGTCCGATGACGAGGACGCGACCGCCGGTCATGTATTCGCAGGCGTGGTCGCCGACGCCTTCGACGATGGCGTGTGCGCCGGAGTTGCGGACGCAGAAGCGTTCGCCGACGACGCCGCGGATGTAGACTTCGCCTTGGACGGCGCCGTAGCAGACGACGTTTCCCGCGATGATGTTGTGTTCGGCCTTGAAGCCTGCGTCGAGGGAGGCTTTGTGGGGGTAGAGGATGATTTTGCCGCCGCTGAGTCCTTTGCCGAGGTAGTCGTTGGTATCGCCTTCGAGGGTGAGGGTGATGCCATGGGCGAGGAAGGCGCCGAAGGACTGTCCTGCGGAGCCTGTGAATTTGAAGGAGATGGTATCGTCGGGGAGTCCTGGGAAGCCGTATTTTTTGGCGACGAGTCCGGAGAGGGTAGCGCCGACGGTGCGGTTGGTATTTTTGATGCCGAGTTCGTAGCGGACTTTTTTGGCATGTTGGAGGGCGGGTTGGGCGAGGTGGATGAGGCGTCGGTCGAGGGATTTTTCGAGGCCGTGGTCTTGTTTTTCGCAGTGGTGGAGGGGGACCTGTTTGTGCATATCGAGGTCTGGGCGATGGAGGATGACGGAGAGGTTGAGGAATTTGGCTTTTGGGTGGTTGGAGACGTCGGCGAATTCGAGGACATCGGTTCGGCCGATCATATCGTTGACGGTTTGGAAGCCGAGTTGGGCCATGATTTCGCGGATTTCCTCGGCGACGTAGAACATGAAGTTGATGACATGTTCGGGTTTACCGGCGAATTTTTTGCGGAGTTCGGGGTCTTGGGTGGCGATGCCGACGGGGCAGGTATTGAGGTGGCAGACGCGCATCATGATGCAGCCGGAGGCGATGAGGGGTGCGGTGGCGAAGCCGAGTTCGTCGGCGCCGAGGATGAAGGCGATAGCGGCGTCGCGGCCGGTTTTGATTTGGCCATCGGTTTGGAGGACGACGCGTCCGCGGAGGTTATTGAGGACGAGAGTTTGCTGGGTTTCGGAGATGCCGAGTTCCCAAGGGAGTCCGGCGTACTTGATGCTGGTGAGGGGGGAGGCGCCGGTGCCGCCGGAGTCTCCGGAGATGAGGATGTGATCGGCCCTTGCCTTAGCGACGCCTGCGGCGACGGTACCGACGCCGACCTCGGAGACGAGTTTGACGGAGATTCTGGCGTTGGGGTTTGCGTTTTTGAGGTCGTGGATGAGTTGAGCGAGGTCTTCGATGGAGTAGATATCGTGGTGAGGGGGAGGGGAGATAAGGCCGACGCCCGGGGTGGTGTGCCGGACCTTTCCGACGTATTCGTCGACTTTATGACCTGGGAGCTGGCCGCCTTCGCCGGGCTTAGCGCCCTGGGCCATTTTGATTTGGAGTTCATCGGCGTTGACGAGGTACTCGGTGGTGACGCCGAAGCGTCCGGAGGCGACTTGTTTGATGGCGCTGCGGCGGTTATCGGAGAAGCGGTCG
>CAYVKG010000109.1:12529-14167 GCA_964451955.1 uncultured Tepidisphaeraceae bacterium | reverse complement strand
CCCCCGCCTCATCTCCCCTCCACCCGCCACCTCAACTCCTCCCCACTCCCCAGTTCCACCTCCACGCCCTCCCCCATCTCCTTCCCCCCAACCACCCTCTCCTTCCCCCTTCCTACATCCCTCACCACATACTCCGCCCCCTCCTCCACCACAAACCACTCCGGAAACTGATTGATCCTCGGATAGTCCATCGGCAAACGCATGTTCACCCGATGCCTCGGCCGATCAAACACCACCCTCCCCTTCCAAGGCTGCCCCGCCCTCACACTCACGCAAATCGCTTCCCCGTCCCGCACCGCACCCACCATCACGTCCGCCCGCCACGGCTCCACCCGCACACCCTGCGACTTCCACAACGCATACAAAATCGACGTCCGCGCCCCATTACCATCCCCATGCCAACCCTCAATCACCCCGTCCCGCTTCTGAATCCCCCACATCATCCGAATCTGACTCTCCACCCACTCCGCCGCACTCTCCACAGGCTCCCGATTCAGCAGATTGATCGCCCCCTCAATCGAATCCGCATACCCGTCCGCGCTCTTGTCACCCCACGCCGCACCCACATACTTCCCCTTCAGGTTCCCCAACGCCTTCCTCACCGCCTCCCGATACGCCTCCGTCTTGTCCAATAGGTACACCGTATACACCGCGTCATAGTCGTATCCCCACGTATCGCAAACATCCTTCGAGTGCTCCCCCGTCCTCGGATTAAACGTCGACCACAACATCCCGTCGGCATTCCTCCCCTTCTCCAGTATCGCATCCAACATCTCGTGAATCGGCTTCCGATACGCCTCCCGCTTCCTCGGCTCCGCCACCGACACCGCCACATACAACTCCGACAAGCCGTTCACCATCTCGCATCCATGATCGCACAGCCTCAACACATCCAGATCCCGCGTCGGATGACGATCCCCCAGAAGGTAGTAATCCCCCAGCCGAATCGCCCAGTCCAAATACTTCCTCTCCCCCGTGAACCAATACAGCCTCGAACAACCCTGCAACAAATCCCCATTCACCTCGAAATCCTCCGTCGGAATCAACCCGTGCGGCGTCTGCACCCTCGCGTTCTTCCAAATGTCCTCCATGATCCCCACCATACGCTCCGACCACTCGCTCTTCCCCAGCCACTCCGTCAACGGCAATAGCCCGTCCTTCACATATTCCGCCCCGTCGAAAATCGTCGCCTCCAGGTCAAACTTCTCCCTCGCAAACCCCCCTTTCGAAAACAGGTAATCATCCGGCAACCGATCCACCCGCTTCGTCACCCGCATCTCCGCCGCCAGCATCTCTTTCATCCGCCCCTCAAATAACTCCCGATCCGTCAGCGCACTCGTCAACACCATAAATGGATAATTGTCCGCCGCCGAATCCCGCCCATTCCACAAATCCTTGCTCACCGTCAGATTCCTCGGTATCAGCCCCGTCTTCGGATCCGCTCGCGCCAGCCAGCCCTCCACATACTTCCGACACCGATACAACCCCTCCCCCGCCAATCTCCCGTTCCGCTCCGCCGCCACAAACAACCCCTCCAACCTCTCATCCGCCAGTCTCCTCCCGCCACCCCAACCCCCATCCCACATCGCCCGCATGTCCGCAAACGCCTCCCCTCCCGCCGGCCCCATCGACCACGTC
>CAYVKG010000109.1:0-12519 GCA_964451955.1 uncultured Tepidisphaeraceae bacterium | reverse complement strand
TCCTTCCCTTCCCCCACCAACCTCACCCCACCCAGAAATGCCGCCCGTCCCGTCCCCGTCCCGCCAATCACCATCTCCAACCTCTCCCCGCTCACCCCCGCGGGCGCCACCACCTTCACCCATTCAAATCCATCATACCCCCCGTGCCGAATCCTCTGCTCTTTCCCATTGATCGTGACCCTCGCCTCTCGCTCGTCCCCCTTCGATCCCCACAACAACTCAATCACCTGCCCCCCCTCCGGCTTCACCTCGATCGTCACTCTCAAGTCCCCGTTCGCAAGCCAGAAATACCTCACCCCCCGATACTCCTCCGGACCATCCCCAAACCTCCCCTCCGCCGCCATCACCCCACCCGCTATCACCCCAAACACGACCACCACCCGCCACATCGTCCGCAGGATCATCAGGGCCTCCTCCTCCTCATCTTACCCGTCGCCCGCAATCCACAAAACTCCGCACACGCCGCCAATGCTCGGCCTGTCTCCCGCTCCACGCCCCACCCTGCGCCTGTCGCCTGCCCGACCAAATCTTCCCCCTCCCAAACGCCTCGCTACAATACCCCCCAACCAACCACAGGAGACGCTCGCATGGATTTCAAACGGTTCATCGCTCAACAGATCACCCATCTCCAACAACAGGTCGGCGACGGCATCGCCATCAACGCCCTCTCCGGCGGCGTCGATAGCTCCGTCGTCACACTCCTCGCACACCGCGCCCTCGGAAAACAACTCAAGACCATCTTCGTCGATAACGCCCTCATGCGCGCCGGCGAACCACAGTTCGTCCTCAAAACCTTCCGACAACTCGGAGTCCCCGTCGAACTCATCGACGCCCGAAAACAGTTCCTCAAAGCCCTCAAAGGACTCACAGACCCCGAAGACAAACGCAACGCCGTCACCCGCACCTTCTACAAAGACGTCTTCGCTAAAGCCGTCCGCCGCTACCACGCCACCACCCTCCTCCACGGAACCATCCTCACCGACATCGAGGAAACCGTCGCCGGAATCAAACGTCAGCACAACATCCTCGCCCAGATCGGCATCGACCCCCAAAAAGCCTATGGCTACAAGGTCCTCGAACCCCTCCAGACACTCCGCAAGGACGGCGTGCGAAAAGTCGCCAAACTCCTCGGCCTCCCCGATTCCATCGCCCACCGCATGCCCTACCCCGGACCCGCTCTCGCCACCCGAATCGTCGGCGAAGTCACACAGCAGCGACTCGATACCGTCCGCGCCGCCACCGCCATCGTCGAACAGGAATTGGCCGACTCCCACGCCTTCCAGTACCTCGCCGTACTCCTCAATGACCGCGCCACCGGCATCCGCAACGGCAAACGCGAATTCGGCCAAATCATCGTCGTCCGCTGCATCGACAGCACCGACGCCCGAAAAGCTACCGTCCGCGAACTCCCCTGGAAAACACTCCATCGCATCTCACAACGCATCACCCGCATCCCAAACGTCAATCGCTGCGTCTACGACCTGACTCCCAAACCCCCGGCAACCGTCGAATACATCTAGCTCACGCCCCGAAACGCCCCGCATGAGAAACTCGAACGCTAACTCCGCCCACCTATCGCTTCCGGGCAGTACCCCTACTCACAGGAGCACAACATGAACTATCGCAGAATCATCCCCTGCCTCGACACCAAAGACGGCCGACTCGTCAAAGGCGTCAACTTCGTCAACCTCCGCGAACTCGGCGACCCCGCCGAAGCCGCCCACGCCTACTCCCAGGCCGGCGCCGACGAACTCGTCTTCCTCGACATCACCGCAACCCACGAGGGACGACAAACCTTCCTCGACGCCGTCAAACGAACCGTCAAGCAAACCTCCGTACCCCTCACCGTCGGCGGCGGCATCCGATCCCTCGACGATATGCTCGCCCTCTTCGACGCCGGCGTCACCAACGTCTCCGTCAACACCGCCGCCGTCTGCCGTCCACAACTCATCTCCGATGCCGCCAACAAGTTCGGCTCCCAACACATCACCGTCGCCATCGACACCCGAAAGTCCCCCTCCTGCCCTTCAGGCTTCGAAGTCGTCGTCCGCGGCGGCCGCGAAGGCGCTGGAATCGACGCCGTTCAATGGGCCATCCAGGCCGAATCCCTCGGCGCCGGCGCCATCCTCCCCACCAGCATGGACGCCGACGGCATGCAGACAGGCTACGATATCCCCATGACCCGCGCCATCGCCCAGGCCGTCAAGATCCCCGTCATCGCCTCCGGCGGCGCCGGCACCCTCCAACACCTCTACGACGCCATCACTCAGGCGCATGCCGACGCCGTCCTCGTCGCCTCCATCGCGCACTTCGGAACCTTCTCCATCCGACAAATGAAAGAGTACCTCCAGTCCCGCGGTATCCCCGTCCGACTCTGATCTCCCCTCGCCACAACCATCCTCCACAGACCCATCCGCAAAAACGCGCGCAGCACATCTTCACTGCAACTCCACAACTCCCTCCATAGTCCCCACAAAACCACACCACCGCCCCTCCGATAATGTCGCCCTTGGGTTCAGGCTATCCCACTGCACCTAAAGCACCCCCCCTCCCCAGCCGAAAAAACCCATAGCGGTATCTACATTCAAGGAGACCCTATGTCCCTGCTGATCTGGTCAAGCAACTACAGTGTCCGCGTCAATTCCATGGATGAACAGCACCGCAGACTCATCGACCTCATCAATCAACTGCACGACGCCGTTCAACACAACAACACCAGCAGCGTCCGCATCGTCCTCTCCGCTCTCGTCGACTACACCCGCACACACTTCGCCGACGAAGAACGCCTCATGCAGACCCACAACTACCCCGCCCTCACACAGCACAAGGCCCAACACCAGAAATTCACCGCCCAAGTCATCGAAGTCCAAAAACAGTTCCTCGCCGGAAAACAAGATATCGGCCGCGATACCCTCGCCTTCCTCAAGGAATGGCTCATCAACCACATCATGGCCACCGACAAATCCTACGGCCAGTACCTCGCCAGCAAAGGCCTCGCCGCCTGATCACCCTCGCCTCCCCGACACTGCACGCTCCCGAAGCCTATACCCCCCTACGCCATCTCCCATGGCTTCCTCATCTCCCGATCCACCTTCTTCGCCGCTTCCGCATCTCCCACGATCTGCTCCTTCGCCGGATCCCACTTGATCGCTCGCCCCAGCCTGATGCACAGGTCCCCCAAATGGCTGATCGTGTCGCAATGTATCGCCGCATCCAGCGGACTGATCGTCAACTTCCGGCTCTTGATGCAGTCAATGAAATCCCGCCCATGCCCCTGCGCGGGATTCAGCCTCTTGTCCGATCCCTTCAACTTCACCGTCTGCAAATTCCTGTCACTGCAATACATCCCCATCCGATCCACGCTGATCCACCCCCTCGTCCCGTGAAACGTCGTCCCATGATCCCGCCAAACCTGGTGATACTTCTTCACCACCGGCTCCGCCACCCGGCTTCCCATGTTGCGTATCTTCGCCCCGTTCGCATACGTGCTCGTCACATCCCACGACTCAATCGTGTCCCACAGACTCCCCGCCGGGGGAATCTTCCCTGTCCCCTCGTACAACACCGGCGTCGTCTCGTCCATCCCAAGACCCCATTGCGCAATATCCAGCGGATGCACCGCCCATCCCGCAATGAACCCCAACGCATAATCGTATATGTGATAACCCCCGTAATTCGTGCAACGATCCACCGTATACGGCTTCATCGGCGCCGGGCCAATCCACATCTCATAATCCAGATCCGCCGGCACCGGAACCTCCTCCGTCGATCCGTACGGCGGCTTCGTCGCCGCACCAAACTGCGTCGACATGTCCGGCGACCAAACGTCCACCAGCTTCACCTCCCCGATATATCCGTTCAAGGCCAGCTCGCACGCCCGCCGAAACTGCCCCTGGTCTCCCCTCTGCTGCGTCCCATACTGAAACACCGTCCCGTTTCTCCGACATAGCTCCCGCAACTTCCACGACCACGCCATCGCCACGCTCAGTGGCTTCTCGCAATACACGTCCTTCTTCGCCTTCGCCGCGTAATACGCCAGCGGAACATGCCAGTGATCCGCCGTCGCAATCACGCACGCGTCCACGTCCGGCCGACTCAATACCTCCCGGAAATCCGCGTACGCCTTGCACACCTCCCCCTTGTAGTGATCGTTAAACGCCTTCGCCACCCCTTCCCGCCTCGACTTGCGCACATCACACGCCGCCACTATCCGCACGTCCGCCTGCGGCAAAAATGAATACCGGCAATTGTCCGTCCCACGACTCCCCGACCCCAATAGCGCCACATTCACCCGATTGCTCGGAGCATTCTGCCCAAAAACACTCGATGGCACGATCGTCGGAAACGCCAATGCCCCAGCCGCCAACGCCGTTCCCTTCAAAACCTCTCGCCGCGTCAGTTGTTGCCTGCCCATCGTTTCTCTCCTTGTCATGTCCCGCCCCATCAGCCTTCTATATGCCTATCTACATCCCACCCACACGCCCCGTTATCACCACCGCCCTCACCCCCACCAAAAACTACCCCCTCGCCATCAACCCAACCACACAAACAACCTCCCGATCCCTCCAGCCTGCATCCCCCTCCACCCCAACACCAGCTCTCCACAAAGGTACCTCAAATAGCTCCGCCTCATTTGCCCGGGTATTATTATGAAACAACCCTTCTCCGCACTCTCACTCCTTCTCTTCACTTTCGCCATCACCCACGCCGCACCACCCACACTCTACGTCGCCCCCAATGGCAACGACGCCTGGTCCGGCTCCCTGCCCGCCCCCAACCCCGCCTCCACCGACGGCCCCCTCAAATCCCCTCTCGCCGCCCGCAATGCCATCCGCAAACTCCGCTCCACCGGCAACAACGAACCCGCTACCATCCTCCTCCGCGCCGGCACCTACGAACTCCCCCAACCCCTCCTCCTCGAACCCGTCGACTCCAACTCCACCTACCAAGCCTTCCAAAACGAAAAACCCGTCCTCTCCGGCGCACGCCGGATCACCGGCTTCGCCCAGTCAGGCCCCCTCTGGACAGTCACCCTCCCCGACGTCCGCGACGGCAAATGGTACTTCCGCCAGCTCTTCGCCAACGACGCCCGCCGTCAACGCGCCCGATCACCCAACTCCGGCTACTTCCGCATCGCACAACTCATCCCAGGCCCCCCGGACCAAACCTCCAAACGCGCCGTCGCCCGCGACCGCTTCAAGTTCGCCCCAGGCGACCTCCAACCCTACCCCAACCTCCACGACGTCAACCTCTTCCTCATGCACTCCTGGGAAAACTCCATCCACCCACTCAAATCCATCGACACCCAATCCCATACCGTCCAGTTCGCCGCTCCTCTCAGAGAATGGTGGTCCATCGGCTACTGGGAAGAACATCAACGCTACTTCGTCGAAAACGCACCCGAATTCCTCGACCAGCCCGGCGAATGGTTCCTCGACCGAAAATCCGGTCTCCTCACCTACTACCCCCTCCCGGGCGAACAACTCAGCCAAACCACTATCGTCGCCCCTTTCCTCAAAGAACTCGTCAAACTCGCCGGCAATCCCGACCAAAACCAATTCGTTAACAACATCACCCTCCGCGGCCTCGCCTTCCACTTCGCCGACTGGGACCTCCACCCCAATGGCAACTCCAGCACACAGGCCGCCGTCCAAGTCCCCGCCGCCATCTCCGCCGACGGCGCTCGCAACTGCACCATCGAAAAATGCCAGGTCGCCCACATCGGCATCTACGGCATCTGGCTACGCCGCGGCTGCAAAGACTGCACCATCCGCCAAAACCGCCTCTTCGACCTCGGCGCAGGCGGCATCCGCGTCGGCGAAACCAACCCCGCAAAAAACGACCAGGCCGAATCCTCCAACAACTCCATCGACAACAACCACATCTACGACGCCGGACACGTCTACCCCGCGGGCATCGGCATCTGGGTCGCCCAGTCCAGCCACAACGCCATCACTCACAACAATATCCACGACACCCTCTACTCCGGCATCTCCGTCGGCTGGAACTGGGACGACTCCCCAAACCGCACCCACCACAACACCATCGCCTTCAACCACGTCCACCACATCGTCAAAGGCGTCCTCTCCGATGCCGGCGCCATCTACTGCCTCGGCGTCTCACCAGGCAGCGCCATCCGCAATAACCTCTTCCACGACATCTGGCCCTACGCCAATCCCCCCTTCGGCTGGGGTATCTACCTCGACGCAACCTGCGGCTCCTACACCGTCGAAAACAACGTCGTCTACAACACCCTCAGCGGCGGACTCATGTACAACAACGGCGGACACCAACACATCATCCAAAACAACATCTTCGCCCACTGCGGCAACTACCAACTCTGGCCCTACACCGAAAAACGCCCCACCACCTTCCGACGAAACATCATCTATATGACCCAAGGCGAACTCTTCATCCCCCACGCCTCAAACATCTTCAAAGAACGCCTCGCAAAAAAAGAATCCCTCGGAACATGGGACGAAAACGTCTTCTGGCATACCCAACTCAAAGACAAACTCCCCTTCTTCAAGTGGGACTTCGCCGCCTGGCAAACCCTCGGCCTCGACGCCAACTCCCTCCTCGCAGACCCCCAGTTCCTCGACCCCGACAACTACGACTTCACCCTCAAACCCACCTCCCCAGCCCTCAAACTCGGCTTCAAACCCATCGACCTCTCCAGCGTCGGTCTCTATGGCGACCCCGACTGGGTCAACGAAGCCAAAAACCTCAAGTTCCCAAAAACCAGCCTCCCCCCGCCACCCCCACCTCCCCCGACCCTCCAAATCGACGACAATTTCGAATCCACGCCCCTCGGCCAAATGCCCAAACTCGCCACCGTCGATGGCGAGTTCAACGGCGCCTCCATCCGCGTCTCCGACGAACAAGCCGCCCCCCCCGGCAAACACAGCCTCAAATTCACCGACACCAAAGACTGCAAACCCGCCTGGCAACCCCACCTCTTCTACCGCCCCAACATCCGCAACGGCCGCGTCCGCCAAACCTTCCACCTCCGCCTCAACCCCAACTCCCACTTCTTCACCGAATGGCGCGACGATTCCGATTACCCCCAAAACGTCGGCCCCTCCATCTCCTTCGGCCCACAAGGCCAAGTCCACGTCGCCGGAAAATTCCTCCTCGCCATCCCCATCGCCCAATGGGTCCACATCCAAATCGAAGCCCCCCTCGGCCACCAACCCAACCAAACCTTCACCCTCAAAGTCGATCAACAAACCTTCCAAAACCTCCCCTTCTCCGGCAAACAATTCCGCGAACTCCAGTGGCTCGGTTTCTCCAGCGTCGCCTCCCAAGATTCCGTCTTCTACATCGACAACCTCACAATCAAACGGTATTAGTCTCTGTGTCCCGTTGTGCCGACCGGGGGCGCCGCCCCCGGTTACATGCCTTCTGACTCTCGGAGGTCCTCATGTTCCGCCTTGTTCTCTCACTCGTCACGCCCCTCACCCTCGTCACCCTCGCCCTCGCCGCCCCGCCACCACAGCAAACCACCCAAGGCCTCTACGAAAACACCGGCCAAAACAAGACCGAAGCCCGCCTCGTCGCTCTCGCCAACAACTCCTACAAACTCCTCCTCCGCCAATACCTCCCCGACGGCAAAGTCGCCAAGGTCGAACTCCCCGCAAAACTCGACGGCGACTCCCTCCTCTTCACGCCCAACTCCGGCTGGTCCGCCTCCTTCGCCAACGCCGCCATCAAGATCACCACCCCGGACAACAACACCATCCAACTCAATCGCGCCTCCCGCCAATCACCGACCCTCGGCGCCAAACCCCCCGATGGCGCTATCGTCCTCCTCGACGGCAAAAACTTCGACGAACTCACCTGCCCAAACAACAAGGACGGCTCCAAACAAGACTGGATACTCACCGATAACGCCGCCATCCAGATCCCCAAAGGCGGCATGAACTCCAAACGCCAATTCTCCACCAGCCTCAAAATCCACGTCGAATTCCTCCTCCCACTCATCCCCGCCGCCGACGGACAGGGCCGCGCTAACTCCGGCTGCTACCTCCCCAACGGCGACGAAATCCAGGTCCTCGACTCCTTCGGCATGACCACCTACACCGGCGGCGGCTGCGGCGGACTCTACCGCTACAAAGACCCCGACGCCTTCGACCAATTCTCCCTCGCCTCACTACCTCCTCTCCAGTGGCAAACCTACGATATCGAGTACCGCATCCAAACCAAAGACGGCACGCCCTCCGGAAAACCCCGCGTCACCGTCTTCCACAATGGCATCAAAATCCACGATAACGCCCAACTCAACAACAACGCCAAACCAGGTCCCCTCCATTACCAGGACCACGGCAACCCCGTCCAATACCGCAATATCTGGGTCCTCCCCATCACCAACGGTAACTAACCCTCCGACCAACTCTCCACAAACATCCCATGCACCTCCAACTCCTCACTATCCTCCTCGCCTTGATCTCTCTGGCCGCCGCGCCCGCCTCCCAGCCCCACGTCGAATACTCCCTCCTCATCACCGGCGGCGAACTCCTCGAAGGCGCCTACCCCGACGGACATACCCTCTTCCTCACCCGAACCCTCCACCCCCTCGGCCTCCACTGCTCCTCCTCCATCATCGTCGATGACAACCCCAACGCCATCACCTCCGCCCTACAATACGCCTCCTCAAAAACCAAACTCATCATCACCACCGGCGGCCTCGGACCCACCGACAACGACATCACCCGCCAAACACTCACCACCTTCACCGGCATCCCACTCCACGAAAACCCCGACGTCATCACAGACTTCGAACGCCGATTCAATACCCCTCGTGACCAACTCCGCCCCAACCTCCGCCGACAAGCCCTAACCCCCTCCCGCGGCTCCTACCTCAAAAACACCACCGGCACCGCCGTCGGACTCGTCTTCGAAATGCCCAACGGCACCGTCATCGTCTGCCTCCCCGGGCCCCCACGCGAACTCCAACCCATGGTCCGCGATCACCTCCTCCCCTACCTCATTAAACGCTTCGGCGCCCGCCCCCCCGGGGCATCCCTCACCATACGCTTCGTCGGACTCGGCCAATCCCAAATCAGCCAAACCCTCTCCGATAAAGTGAAACTCCCCCCCGACGCCACCCAGTTCTCCCAATTCGAGGGTGGCCGCGTCGATTATACCTTCGTCCTCCCCAACGATTCCCCCGACGACCGCCACCGACTCCAAACCCTCAAACAAAACATCCTCAAAACCCTCGGCAACAACATCTACGCCACCGACCAAACCTCCCTCGAAGAACACGTCTCACAACTCCTCCAAAAACGCCACGCCACTCTCTCCCTCGCCGAGTCCGGCACCGCAGGCGCCCTCTCCGCCTCCCTCGGCTCCTCCAATACCGCCAAGTCCGTCCTCGTCGGCGCCTACGCCGCACCCACCGACGACAAACTCCGCCTCCTCCTCCACATCCCCGACGACAAATGGCCCGCCAACGCCTCTCCCTTCGACCACGCCAAACTCATGGCCGCCTTCCTCTCCGATTCCACCCACGCCATCGTCGTCGGCCAACTCCAGCCCGATGCCACTCTCCCTATCGTCTTCAAACTCCCCAACAACCGCCTCCAAACCCTCACTCTCACCCTCCGCGATTCCAGCGACCTCGCCCGAGCCTCCGTCACCACAAACATCCTCGACCATCTCCGCCAACTCCTCCGGTAGACCGCCATCCCTCCTTCGGGTACCATCCCCCCCCTCTATCGTGAGGGCAGCCATGGTCTCCATCCCGTTCCGACAAGTCCACTTGGACTTCCATACCTCCGAGCACATCCCCAATGTCGCCTCCAGGTTCTCCCCTGCCCAATTCCAAAAGGCCCTCAAGCTCGGGCATGTAAACTCCATCACCCTCTTCGCCAAGTGCCACCACTCCTGGTCTTACTACCCCACCAAAATCGGCCGCCCTCACCCCAACCTCCGCACCGACCTCCTCGGCCGCCAAATCAAAGCCTGCCACGACATTAACCTCCGCTGCCCCATCTACTTCACCGTCGGCTGGTCCGCTAACGACGCCGAATCCCACCCCGATTGGACCGCCCGCAACAAAGACGGCTCCATCCTCACCCTCAACTACGACCTCGCCGCCCCACCCAACGCCCCCAAACCCCCCGTCTCATGGAAATTCCTCTGCCCCTCCGGCCCCTACAAAGACCTCATCCTCGCCCAAACCGACGAAATCTGCCGCAAATACCCCGTCGATGGCTTCTTCTACGACATCTGCAACCTCCAACTCTGCTACTGCTCCAATTGCCTCACCACCATGCGGTCGGCCGGACTCAACCCCAATTCCGAATCCGACGTCTACCGCCACTCCCTCCTGAAAACCATCGACTTCATGACCGCCTGCCGCCAAACCATCTTCCGCTATCACCCCAACGCCTCCATCTTCTTCAATGGCCTGGCAAAAATGGACACCCCCGACGAAATCAAAGCCCTCCAAACCCATTTCGAACTCGAAGACCTCCCCACCACCTGGGGCGGCTACGACAAATTCCCCCTCCGCTCCCGCTACTACTCCAATTACGGCAAACCCCTCCTCGCCATGTCCGGAAAGTTCCATACTCAGTGGGGCGAGTTCGGCGGCTACAAACACCCCGATGCCATCACCTTCGAAGCCGCCTCCATGCTCGCCTTCGGCGCCGCCTGCTCCTTCGGCGATCAGCTCCACCCCTCCGGTAAGATGGATCTACCCACCTACCGCAACATCGGCACCGCCTACCGCTACGTCAAACGCTTCGAACAGTACGCCCGCGACGCCCAGCCCTTCTCCAATCTCGCCCTTCTCCTCTCAGGCTCCCAACCCCACGACCAAGGCGTCGCTAACATGCTCCTCGAATCCCAACTCGACTTCGAGGTCCTCTCGCCCACACTCATCCACAACAAACCCCTCCCTCCTGACCGCTACCAAACCATCATCCTCCCAGGACCACCCTTCCTCTCCCCACCACTCGCCTCCCAACTCACCCAATACCTCAACTCCGGCGGCTCCCTCCTCGTCCTCGGCCTCAGCGCCCTCGCCCCTACCGACAACTCCCCCATCCTTCCCATCGGCGCCACCTACTCCGGCCCAGCGGCCTTCGACATCGACTATCTCATCCCAGGCAAACAACTCGCCAAAAACCTCCCCGACGACGCCCCCTTCCTCAACTACACCCCAGCCCCTCGTTTCCGCCCCACAACCGCCAATACCCTCGCCCACATCCGCGAACCTTTCTTCTCCCGCTCCTATGCCCACTACTGCTCCCACATGAATACCCCCTACCGCCTCTCCAATGCGCCACACCCCGGCGCACTCCAGCTCGGTCGCCTCATCCTACTCCCCCATCCCCTCGGCCAGATCTACCACGACCACGGTGCCCGCGCCCACCGCCAGTTCTTCCTCAACGCCCTTGCCCGCCTCCACCGCCATCCCACTCTCCGCGCCACACTCCCCTCCGCCGCCCGCGCCTCCCTCCTACACCAACCCCAACACGCCCGCTACGTCCTCCACCTCCTCTACGGCCCACCCCTCCAACGCGGCCGATGCTCCGTCATCGAGGACCTCCCCACCCTCCACAATATCCCCATCACTCTCCGCGTGCCCCAACGTGTCCGCAGCGTACAATCGCCCCTCGCCGCCAAACCACTACCCCTCAAACGCTCCCGCAACACCGTCGCCACCCTCGTCCCCGAACTCCGCGGCCACCAAATCGTCGTGTTCAACTACTGACCCACTGAGGAACTATGCACCAATCCGCTCGAAACGGCCGATAATCCCCCAAAGATCGGAGGCCCTTCATGCGATTGGTCCGCTATATCCCGGAAGATGACGAAATGACTGATGAAGTGAACGAAACATCCGAATCAACCCCCGCCCCCGAAACCGAAAACCGCATCACCCCTCCCGAGCAACAGGACGGCCCCGTCGAGGATACCCCGCAGGACGCCGACGATGCCGCCGACTCCTCCTCCACTTCCGACCTCGACCTCAGCATCCTCGAATCCCTCCTGTTCTCCACACACCACCCCCTCACCGCAGGACGACTCGCCGAACTCATGGACCTCCCCTCCACCAAACCCATCCGAAAAGCCATCAAATCCCTCAATTCCCAGTACGAATCCTCCCGCCGTTCCTTCCGAATCGAACAAGTCGCCGGCGGCTACCAGCTCCTCACACTCCCCGAATTCGGAGAGTACCTCAAAAAACTCCACCTCCGCGAAGCCGACACTAAGCTCTCCAAAGCCGCCCTCGAAACTCTCGCCATCATCGCCTACAAACAACCCATCCTCCGCGCTGAAATCGAATCCATACGCGGCGTCCAATGCGGCGAAACCGTCCGCTCTCTCATGGAAAAACACCTCGTCAAAATCGCCGGCCGCGCCGAAGAACCCGGCCGTCCCATCCTCTACGGCACCACCAAACGCTTCCTCGAACTCTTCGGCCTTAACTCCCTCAAAGACCTCCCCCAAGCCGACCAACTCACCAAACCTCAAGCCTGGGCCCGGGGGGGCGGGGGGGGGGGG
>CAYVKG010000108.1:0-14525 GCA_964451955.1 uncultured Tepidisphaeraceae bacterium | reverse complement strand
GGCTGCAGCATACCCCCCGGACCCACCCGGTTCGGCCCGATCCGGTCCTGAACCCACGACGCCACCTTCCGCTCCAACAATATCAAATACGCCACCGTCCCCAACACCACCCCGAACGCCACCAGCCCAATGTACACAAACGGCGGAATGGCATAAAAAAACTGCGACATCATAACTCCACAAACTCAAACGCCGGCGCCTTCTCCCCCTCCAACTTCACGCCCACCGCCCCAAACGGCTCCCCCATCTCCTTCCGGATCGACTCCGCACTGTACAAACCCGACCGCCCCAGCAGATGCAGATAAACATCCCCCTCTCGCTTCGCACCCGCAGGCGGCGCCACCGCCGCCTCGAACGCCTGCAACCGACCCTGGTAATTCTCCCAGCACCCGTCCTTCTCCGCCCATGCCGCCCCAGGCAACACCACATCCACACCCCCCGCCAACACCGTCGGCATAATGTCCTGCAACACCCGAAAACCCTTCTTCATCCCCGCCGCCAGCTCCTTCGGTACCCACTCCCCCAAATACCCGCCCACAATCCAACCCCCTTTCACAGCCTTCACCTCCGCCCGCTCCGCCTTCGCAAACTCCTCATACGTCGCCACTGGCCCCCCCAACATCCCCATCACACGCCTGACCCCCCGCGCGTTCGGCGCCTTCTCACCCTTGATCACAAACGTCTGCTTCCCCGTCACCGAATTCCGAAAGATCTCGTCCTCACACAAAACCGGCACAGGCCCCAACACCAACAACGCCTTCGGATCCAGCCGCCGAATCAACCGCCCCAGCAGCCACGCCTCCTCGCATGCCATCATCGGCGACAACACCGCATACAACGACCCGGCCTTGTGCTCCGACACAACCTGCTCCAACCCGCCCACCGCAAACTCCATCGCCCGCTCATACGTCGTCTCAGTCTGCGACCCGTACTGCATCCGCATCGGCTGCACCAGCCGCCTCGGATCCCCAATTACCTTGTACGAATACCGCGTGTCATCACTGATCCACCACTGATTCACCTCCCCGTTGTACCGCGGCTTGATCCGGTAGATCACCCCTCCGTTATGCTCCAGATATATGTTCTCACCCCCCGAATCCACCGGACTGATCGAGGCCGCCTGCTTCAACAGCCATACCCGCTGCTTGAACAGAAAATCCCTCTCCAACAACGCCCCCACCGGACAAATGTCCACCACATTCCCCGACATCCGGTTGTCCAGCGGCCTGCCCGGAAATATGTCGATCTCCTCCTTCGACCCCCGCCCATCTACGTATAGCTCCCCGGTTCCCGATATCTCCCGCGTGAACCGCACACACCGGCTGCACATGATGCACCGGTCGTTGTACAGCAACACGTGCTCCCCCAATACCTTCTTCGGCTTCTTGTGCTTCGCTTCCTCAAACCGCGATTCCGACCGACCATATTGATACGAATAGTCCTGCAACAAACACTCCCCCGCTTGATCGCACACCGGACAATCCAGCGGGTGATTCACCAGCAGATACTCCATCACCGCCTTCTGATTCGCTACCGCCTTCGTCGAACGCGTGTGAACCACCATCCCCTCTCGCACCGCCGTCTGGCATGCCGGAACCAGCTTCGGAATCCCCTCTACCTCCACCAGACATATCCGGCACGATGCCACGATCGATAACCCGGGATGATAACAGTAATACGGCATCGAAATGCCGTGATCCAGACATGCCTGCAAAATCATCTGCCCAGGCTTGCAATCGATGCTCTTGCCATCAACGATAATCTTCGGCATAACTCCACGATCATATGCGACCTCGTCCCGAATTTCACTCGAAGAACCCCATGCGCCCCCTCCTGCTCCTCTCTGTCGCCACCCTCAACCTCGCCCTGCTCCCCACCCTCGCCGCACAACCACGCATCCTCCTCTCCGAAATCACCCTCGGCCGCCTGCCCGAACACGCCCGACCCGACCAAATCACCGTCAGCCCCGACGGCCGCCGCGCCGCCTATGTCGCCCAGCAAGGCCTGCGTGCCGCCGCCGTCGTCAACGGCGTCCAAGGCAACCCCCATGAGTGGATCGTCCGCGGCTACATCGGTTTCACCGCCGACAGCAAACACGTCATCTACCAAATCCGAAAAGGCCCAAAAATGGCCACCGTCATCGACGGCAACGTCGGCAAACTCTACGACTCCGTCGACTACTGGGTCTGCTCACCCTCCGGCGCACGCATCGCCTACGTCGCAAAACGCGGCCACAAGTACCTCCCCGTCATCGACGGCATCGAAGGCAAAGAGTACGACAACGTCCGCATCGCCGCTCTCTCCCCCTCCGGTCGCACCGCCATCATCGCCGAAATCGCCGGCAAAGATTGCCTCATCGTCGACGGCGTCGATGGCCGCCTCTACGACCGCATCCTCGACGCCACCTTCAGCCCCGACGCAAAACGCATCGCCTTCCGCGCCCGACGTAACGAAAACTCCCTCTTCATGGTCATCGATGGCATCCCCGGCGATAACTTCCCCCTCGTCGAACCCCCAGTCTTCAGCCTCAACGGCTCCCGCGTCGCCTACGCCGCCGGCTCAGAAACCACCCGCACCCTCTTCGTCGACGCCGCCCCAATCAACCCCCCAACAGGCGCCTTCACCCTCGGCCCAGTCTTCAGCCCCGATGGCAAACGCCTCGCCTACGTCGTCTCCACTCACGCCGACTCCGCCGCCCTCGTCCTCGATTCCACCGTCGGCAAAAACTACGACTCCATCTCCCAGTTACGCTTCAGCCCCAACGGCAAACGCACCGCCTATGTCGCCTCCAAAGCCAGCCGTACCATGCTCGTCATCGACGACAACGAAATCGGTCACTACGACGCCATCTCCCCCGACAGCCTCGCCTTCAGCCCCGATAGCGCTCATTTCGCCTGCATCGCCCGCCGTGACAACCACGAATTCATCGTCATCGACGCCGCCGAATCAAAACCCTACGACCGCGTCCTCATCGGCGACGCTCTACGCTTCGCCAACGACGGCGCCGTCCACGCCATCGGCCTCCGAGACCGCATCGTCACCCGCCAAGCCGAAACCGGCCCCCTCCAAGTGCACCAACGCGACCTCTTCGCCCTCGAACTCCGACTCGCCCAATAGCACCCCCCTCAGTTCCATTGCCCACTCTTTCCTCCTATTATATCCGACGTCCCCAGCCCGATGCCGTCCGCCAAACGGCCTCGCCGCTGCCGACAAATGGTCATAACTTGCCCTATATTAGTTACTTATTGGCTTTGCCCTCCGGCCTCTGATTGCCGGCTGCTTCATCCAGAAAGGTCTCCCATACGTGCGCCCCACATTCCTCGATTTCGTCCGCCAACGCGTCCTCCTCCTCGACGGAGCCATGGGTACCAGCATCCATACCTACCCACTTGACCTCCACCGCGATTGGCTCGGACACGAAAACTGCTCCGAAATCCTCACCCACACCCGACCCGACCTCATCCGCCAAATACACGAGTCCTTCCTCGCCGTCGGCTCCGATGCCGTCGAAACCAACACCTTCGGCGCAAACCACATCGTCCTCTCCGAGTTCGGCCTCGCACACCAAACCTTCGACCTCAACAAACGCGCTGCCGAAATCGCCCGCCAAGCCTGCCTCAAATTCGAATCCCCCGACCACCCTCGCTACGTCCTCGGCACCGCTGGACCCGGCACCAAACTCCTCACCCTCGGCCAAACCACCTGGGATGTCATGGAACAAAGCTACTACCAACAGTTCCGTGGCCTCATCGCCGGCGGCGTCGATGCCCTCCTCATCGAAACCGCCCAAGACCTCCTCCAGATCAAATGTGCCATCGTCGCCGCCTCCCGCGCTCTCGCCGACGACCGCCTCAACCTCCCCATCATCGTCCAGTGCTCCATGGACAACAACGCCGGTCAGTCCATGCTCCTCGGCACCGATTCCTCCGCCCTCGTCGCTTCCATCCTCCCCTATGACCAGGTCGCCTGCCTCGGCCTCAACTGCGCCACAGGACCCGCCGAACTCACCGAACACGTCCAGTACCTCTCCCAAAACTGGCCCCGACTCATCAGCGTCCTCCCCAACGCCGGCATGCCCCTCATGGTCGATGGCCACGCCCAGTTCCCACTCACCCCCGCCGACTTCGCCCGCGGAATGATCCGTTTCGTCGAAGACTTCGGCGTCAATATCGTCGGCGGCTGCTGCGGCACCACCCCCGCCCACATCAAGGCCCTCGCCACCGCCCTCGGCACACGAAAACCCAAATCCCGCTCCGTCTCCCCTAAACCCCAGGTCTCCAGCCTCATCTCCGCCACCGACATCCGCCAGGATACCAGCTACCTCATCATCGCCGAACGAACCAATACCAACGGCTCCCGACAATTCAAACGCCTCCTCCAGGAAGATAACTTCGACGCCCTCGTCTCCATGGCCCGCGACGAAATCCGCGACGGCTCCCATGTCCTCGACCTCTGCGTCGATTTCGTCGGCCGCGACGGCGCCCGCGATATGCACGAAGTCGTCAAACGATTCGTCAACTCCCTCCCCGTCCCCCTCATGCTCGACAGCACCGACCCCAACGTCATGGAAGCCGGTCTCAAACTCGCCGGCGGTCGCTGCATCCTCAATTCCATGAACCTCGAAGACGGCGAAGAACGCGTCGCCCTCATCTGCAAACTCGCCAAAAAATTCGGCGCCGCCGTCGTCGCCGGAACCATCGACGAAGACAAGCAAAACGCCATGGCCCGAACCGCCGACCGCAAACTCGCCATCGCCAAACGCATCCGCAACCTCGCCATCAAATACGGCCTCACCGACCCCGATATCCTCTTCGACCCCCTCGTCCTACCCATCTCCACAGGCCTCGATACCGACCGACGCAACGCCCTCGAAACCATCCGTGGCATCCAACTCATCTCCCAGGAACTCCCCCTTTGCCACACCGTCGTCGGCCTCTCCAACGTCAGCTTCGGACTCAAACCCGCCGCCCGCGTCGTCCTCAACAGCGCCTTCCTACACGAGTGCCGCAACGCAGGACTCACCGCCGCCATCGCCCACGCCTCCAAAATCCTCCCCAAAAACCGCATCCCCGAACCCCAATGGCTCGCCGCCCTCGACCTCATCTACGACCGCCGCAACCACGGCGACCCCCTCACACGCTTCGTCTCCCTCTTCCCCGACTCCAACGAAAACGAAACCCCCCACACCCACGCCTCCGACCAAGACCTCCCCATCGAAGAACTCCTCAAACGCCACATCGTCGTCGGCGAAAAACGCGACCTCGCCCTCCACCTCGATCTCGCCCGCCAAAAATACCAGCCCCTCGACATCATCAACAATATCCTCCTCGAAGGCATGAAAATCGTCGGCGAACTCTTCGGCTCCGGACAAATGCAACTCCCCTTCGTACTCCAGTCCGCGGAAACCATGAAAGCCGCCGTCGGTCACCTCCAACCCTTCATGCAAAAAACCCAAGGCGCCTCCAAAGGCCGCATCGTCCTCGCCACCGTCAAAGGCGACGTCCACGACATCGGAAAAAACCTCGTCGATATCATCCTCACCAACAACGGCTATACCGTCTTCAACCTCGGTATCAAACAACCCATCGCCGACATCCTCAAAGCCGCCCACGAAAAAAACGCCCACGCCATCGGAATGTCCGGCCTCCTCGTCAAGTCCGTCGCCGTCATGAAAGACAATCTCGACGAACTCAATAACCAGAATGTCACCCTCCCCGTACTCCTCGGTGGCGCCGCCCTCACCCGCGACTACGCCGAAGAAACCCTCGCTAACCTCTACAAAGGGCCCCTCCTCTACTGCCGCGATGCCTTCGACGGCCTCCACGCCATGGACGCCATCACCAACCACCAACTCCACAAAATCGTCGCCGCACAACGCGACCGCGCCGAAAAACGCCGACAACTACGCGAATCCGCCCTCCGCCCCTCCTCCTACAACGCCTCCGACAACCCCGCCATCGCCACCGACAACCCCGTCCCTATACCCCCCTTCTGGGGCCGCCGAGTCCTCTCCGACCTCCAGGTCCAACACATCTTCCCCTACATCAACGAACTCGCCCTCTTCCGCGGCCAGTGGGGCTTTAAACAAGGTAAACTCTCCCCCGAACAATTCGAACACACCATCGACCAGAACGCCCGACCCGTCTTCAAAAACCTCCAACGCCGCGCCATCGAACAAGGCTTCCTCACTCCCAAAGTCGTCTACGGCTACTTCCCCGTACAATCCGCCGGCAATGACCTCGTCGTCTACCACACCGACGAATTCCCCACAGGCTCACTCCACCCCACCTCCCAGCCCCGCGAACGCCTCCGCTTCACCTTCCCCAGACAGCAAGGCCGACGCCAACTCTGCATCTCCGACTTCTTCCGCTCCGTACAGTCCGGTCAATACGACGTCCTCCCCGTCCAACTCGTCACCGTCGGTCACCTCGCCACACAAATCGCCGAACAACTACGCCTCGATAACAAATACCAGGATTACCTCTACCTCCACGGCTTCTCCGTCGAATCCGCCGAAGCCCTCGCCGAGTTCTGGCATAAACACATCCGCGCCGAACTCGGCTTTGCCAGCGAAGACGCCCCCACGCCACGCCAACTGTTCCAACAAGCCTACCGCGGGTCCCGCTACTCCTTCGGCTACCCCGCCTGCCCAAACCTCGAAGACCGCCAATACCTCCTCGAACTCCTCAACCCCCAGTCCATCGGCGTCAGCCTCACCGAAAACTTCATGCTCGTCCCCGAACAATCCACCGACGCCATCATCGCCCACCACCCCCAAGCCAAATACTTCGATGTCTAGCCCCCCTACACTACACAACCGACCCAAGCAATTGCCCCAACGCACGCCTCAAATCCCCCGACATGTACGGCTTCTGGATGAACCCCACCTTCTTCGCCTCCAATAGCTCCATCGCCTCCTGCTCCCCATGCCCACTCGACAACAGCACCCGCGCCTCCGGCCGGATCCGCCTTAACTCCTCCAGCGTCCGTCTACCGTCCAGCCACGGCATCGACATGTCCAGAATCACGCACACAATCTCTCCCGATCGCTCCCGAAATACCCGAATCGCTTCCTCGCCGTCGGCGGCCATCAATACGCTGAATCCCATCGACTCCAACATGATTCGACAAATGTCCCGAACCGCTGCCTCGTCGTCCACCACAAGCACCTTCCCCCCAAACACCACCTCCTTCCCTCTCTCCGATGCCTCCCCGGCCTCCCCAGCCGTCCCTGTCCCCGTCCCCGCCTCCTCGCCTTCCTCACATGCCGGGAAAAGCACCTCGATCCGAGTGCCCTCACCTACCACGCTGTTCACAATCAACGCCCCGTGATGCGCCTTCACGATCCCCAACGCCGCCGCCATCCCCCGCCCCCGCCCCATGTACATCGTCGTGGAAAAAGGCGCAAAAAGCCGCGCCTGCGTACCCTCGGCCCACCCGCACCCCCGGTCCGAAAACTCCAGACCCACATAACGCCCCGGCTTCGCCCTCTCCTCCAACCGCGTGCGACTCAAATACTCCTCATCACACTCCCGAACCCTCACCCTCAACTCAATCCTCCCCTCGTTCTCCCCTATCGCCTCCGCCGCGTTCGTGATCAGGTTCATGATCACCTGCTGAACCTGCCCCACGTCCGCCTCGACCACCGGCAAATCATCCGCGATCTCCACATGCATCGAAATCGCCCTCGGAACCACCACCTCAAACAAACCCGCGTTCTCCCTCACCAATGCCCCAACGTCCACCCGCGTGTAGATGAACTTCCCCTTCCCCGAGTATGCCAGCATCTGCCGCGTCAGATCCGCCGCCCGACGCGCCGCCTTCGCAGCCTCCTCCACACCGCGCCGCGACGACGACCCAACCCCAGTATCCTGCAACGCCAGATCCAGATTCGCCAGCATCGCCATCAGCAAGTTATTGAAGTCGTGCGCAATGCCCCCAGCCAAAATCCCCAGACTCTCCAGTTTCTGTGCATGCAGCAGCCGCTTCTCCATCTCCAGCCGCTCCGACTCCGCACGCTTCCGCTCCGTGATGTCAATCAACGCCGCATACAACAACGCCCGCCCGCTCACCATCACCTTCGCCACACTCACCGCAAAATCCCGCAGCTCACCCCCCTTCCTCCGCAGCTCCGTATCAAACCTCGCCGGCTGACCCCCCAGCACCGACGCGTGCATCGCCTCCAACCCCGCCGCCCCTAGCTTCGCCTCAAAATCCGGTACGTGCATCCGCCTCAACTCGTCCCGCGTGTATCCCAGCGACTCCGCCGCAACCTCGTTGCAGTCCAATACCCCCGCGTCCACCGGATCAATCAGCATCATCCCCGTCGGCGACCAGTCAAATAACGCGTGAAACCGCGCCTCGCTCTCTCGCAACGCCTCCTCCGCTAGCTTCCGCTCCGTGATGTCCATCGCCACCCCCAATACCGCCGGCAATCCCGTCGGCGGCACGACGAACGGCACCTTCGTCGTCTGAAGCACCCGCGCACGACCCGTCGCGTCCAGCAACCTCTCCTCCGCTATGAACTTCGGCCGACCACTCTTCAGCACCTCCAGATCGTCCCTCCTGAACGCCTCCGCCTGCGACCGATCCCGCGCCATCTCGATGTCCAACCGACCCGTCATCTGCTCCGGTGACCTCGCGCTGTACTCCGCTATCGTTCGGTTCGCAAAAATGAACCGCCCAGACGCGTCCTTCGCCCATACAATAACCGCTCGCTCTGCCGCTGCGTCTCCTCCGCCTGCTTGCGCGCCGTCACGTCCCTTACGTTCGCCATGATCATTTCCTGCCCACCCAGCCTCACCTGCTTCAGAAATACCTCCGCATCAAACTCCTTCCCGTCACAGATCCGCCGAGCCCTCCACTCGAAAAACTGCGGCGAACCCGCCATTACCTTCGCCCAAAACGCCGACGCCCGCGCCATCGACATCCCTTCCCCGGATAAATCCCCTATCGTCGTCCGCAACGCTTGCTCACGGCTCATCCCGTATAACCGCAAACACGGCTCGTTCACGTCCAAAACCCGCCCGCCCAGATCATGAATCAGAATGCTGTCATAGACACTGTTGAACACCACGCGCAACAACTCCTCCGACTGTTGCGACCTCTCCTCCGCCCGCTTCAACGCCGTTACGTCCGCAAACGTCAACACCACCCCAGCAACCGCGTTCTCCTTCGTCCAGTACGGCAAAATCCGCACAATCAACCAGCACCGCCCACCGTCCAATTGCATCTGACGCTCTGCCCCCGCCAAGGTCCGCATTACCTCCCGAATATCTCCCACCAAGTCGTATCCCGAAAAACGCGACCCCAGATACTCCGTCGATAACTTCTCGTCGGATTCGCTCACCCCCAATAACGACGCCGCGCCCGGCGTGTACCTCTTGATCCGTAAATCCTGATCCAAAAACACCGCCGCAACCTGCGAACTCAAAAATAGGTTCCGCAAGTCCCCGTTGGCCGCCTCCAGCTCCGCCGCTTTACGGTCTCGCTCCGCCTTCACCGACGCCAACTCGTCCTTCACCGCCTTCAGCTCGCCTCGCGCCGCCCTCAATTCCTCCTCCAGCCGCCACGCCTCTGGCTGCCCAGACACCCGCCGCCCCGCCACGACCTCCCTCTCACGCCCCCCTCCTTCTTCCTCGGTTCCTTCCATACGCCACCTCCGCGCAAGCCTCTCGCGGATTCGGGAAATGCACCCCGCACCCCTCTCTACCCCTCCCTCGCCCCATCGTTGCGACACCACCACCCCACCACTTCATCCCTCGCCGGTTCCACCCTTGCCGCCACCTTCGCCCGACGGCGACCCCATCCCCGATACCACCGCCATCCTCACCAGGTCCGCTGTGTTCTCCGCACCCGTCTTCGCCAATAAATGCGCTCGATGATTCGACACCGTCCGCAACGACAATCCCGTGTCCGCCGCTATCTGCTTGCTCGACCGCCCCCCAACCAGCATCAACAACAGCTCCCGCTCCCGCGGCGTCAGCACCGACAAACGCTCCTTCGCCTCCGCCGCCTCCGCTCGCGCTGCCTGCGACGCCTCCGCCTTCGCCAACGCCGCCCGAATCTTCTCAATCAACGCATGATGGTCCAGCGGCTTCTCCAAAAAATCCACCGCACCCAACTTCATGCTCTCCACCGCCGCCGGTATGTCCCCGTGACCCGTCATGATGATCACCGGCAAGTGCGACCCGCCACTACGCATCCGCTTCAACAACTGCAGCCCGCTCATCCCACCCAATCGAAGATCCAACAACAAACACCCCAATTCCTGCCCCCCGTAACTCGACACGAAGTCCTCCGCCGACTCAAATTCCTCCGCCTTCAGGCCCGCCGATTCCACTACCGTCTGCAATGCACTGCGAACGCTCGGCTCATCATCCACAATATAGACGATTCCACCCGTAGCCATGGGGTTGCTCCCTTGTCCCAGTCGCCAAGAACACCGCTTCTTGCCACCAACGTATGTAGTCTCAATACGTCGCCGACCCTTGTCAATCCCGACTCCCGACGGGCAACACAAACTCAAACGTCATCCCGCGATCCGCGTTCGCCTTCGCCGTGATCTGCCCGCCGTGCATCTCTATTATCGACCGACAGATCGCTAAACCAAGCCCCAATCCACGCGGTTTCGTTGTGAAAAATGACTCGAACATCCGCTCCGCTACCTCCGGCTCCACCCCTCGACCCCCGTCCGTCATCGACACCCGCACACCCCCTTCCTCCGCCAATCCCGTCCGCAACAACAAACGCCTCTCACCCGCCGAAACCCCCTCCATCGCCTCCAACGCGTTCTGCAACCAGTTCGTCAACACCTGCTGAATCTGCACCGGATCAATCAGCACCGCCGGCAATCCCTCCGCCAACGCCAGCTGCGCCTCCACCCCCGCACGCCTCAACTCAAACCTCATCATCTCCACCGCCTCCCGAACCACAGGATTGATCTCCACTAACTGCCTCTGAACCTCCTGCTGCTTACGTGCATACGCCCTCAACCGCCGAATGATCTCCCCGGCACGTTTCGCCTGGTTGCATACCGCCTCCAGATGCCCCGACATCTTCCCCCAAGCCCCAGGCGACGATCGCACCATGTCCAGGCATACCCCCGCATAACCCAATATCACCGTCAGCGGCTGATTCAGTTCGTGCGCAAGACTCGACGCCATCTCCCCCACCGATGCAATACGCGACAAGTGCGCAATCTCCATCTGCTGCCGCCTGGCCACCTCCTCAATCTCCCGACGCTGCGTTATGTCCCGCACAAACGCCACCACCTGCCCCCCCGATAGCCATCTCGCGCTCACCTCCGTCACCCGCTTCGCCCCGTCCTTGCCAATCAATACCCACTCCTCCATATGCGTCTGCCCACCCACCACCTGCTCCAACGCCCTCCTCAGCCTCTCATGATCCCCAGCCTCCAACAACTCCGTCGCTGACTTCCCCTTCAACTCCCCCGCTTCGTATCCCAACATCCGGCAACCCGCTTCGTTCGCCTCCACCAATACGCCGCCCCGGTCCACCAAAAACACCCCGTCCATCGCCTGCTCAATCAACGACCGAAACCTCGCTTCGCTCTCACGCAGCGCCTCCTCCGCTTCCCTCCTCTCCTCCCGAATCCGCAAAACGCTCATCCCAAATGCCAAGTCCTCCGCCAACTCCTCCAGCAACCTCACTTCCTCCGGAATAAACGCCTCCCGCCTGCCCGCATAAATCATCAGCACCCCCCGAAACATCGCCCCAACCCCCACCAGCGGCAGTCCTATCGCCCCCTCGTAGCCTCGCGATAACGCCGCCTCTCGCCACGGCGCCGCCAACGGATCCTCCGCAAAACTCTGCATGTACGCCGACTTCCCAGACCGGATCGCTCGCCCCATCGGACCCCGCCCCCACTCCGATTCACCCCACGTCGTCCGTACCTCCGAAAGATAACCCAACTCCGCGCCCGCCCACGCTACAGGCCTCACCCGCTTCTCCTCCCCCTCCTCCGCCATCCCCACCCACGCCATCCGGTGCCCCGCCGTTTCACATATAATCCGGCAAACCTCCCTCAACAAACCCCCCTCATCCCTCGCCCGAACAATCGCCTGCCCACACTCGCTCACCGCCTTCAATTCCCGGTTCAGCCTCTTTAGTCGCTCCTCGTTCGCCTCCAAACGACCAAACAAACGCCTCAGCACCACCCACAACAACCCCGCCGTCACCACCACATAACCCCACCCCTTGTACGTCGCCCAACGCGTCATCTCCTGCGCAGATCCCGCCAGCATCCCCACTATCCGATCCGAGTAATAAATGTAAACCGCCGCCACCACCAAATACAAACCCGCCACCCACTCCGCACGACCCAGCCTACTCCCATTCCCACCTCGCCGCACCACCGCCACATCCGACCTCCAGCCTTCCCGCTTCCACTCGCCTTCGGCGCAGGCTCTCGTCTTGTCCGCTTCCGTCTCCACAGTTTCCGCTCCGTCAGCCACCTTTTCCCAACCGCCCTGACATGTCCCCCCCTCGACTCCCCGATGCTACCCACCCGACACCCAACCCCGCAACCGCCCCCCCCACATCAATCCCCTCCCAATTGACACCCACCCCGCCTTCGGCGATCTAGTATCCTTCCCGATGCCCCCCGATGTCCACCATCACGACCTCTACTGCCCCTCCTGTGGCTACAACCAACGCGGCATCTCCGCCCTACGCTGCCCCGAATGCGGCATACCCCACGCCGAGGCGCCCCCTTCCCCCATCCGAATCCCCTGGCACCACCGCAAACACCTCGGCCTCCTCCACGCCTACCGCAAAACCGCCTCCCTCCTCCTCTTCCAACCCACACAATTCATCCTCGAAATCCAACACCCCGTCCCCCTCCACGACGCCAAACGCTTCTGGCTCCTCACCATCGCCCTCGCCTACTCCCCATTCCTCCTGGCCACCATCGCCCTCTACTTCTCCCTCTCACCCGCCGACCGCTACGCCAGCGGATTCTTCACACCTCTCTACTCCCCCGTCCCTCCCGCCGTCTCCCTCCACGTCGGCGTCCTCCTCTTCCTCACCTTCGCCACAGGCCTCCCAAGCTACTTCTGCCACCCACCCCGCCTCCCAATCCCAATACAAAACCGCGCCATCGCACTCTCCTACTACACCTCCGCTCCCCTCGCCTTCTTCCCCTTCACCCTCATCCCCGTCTTGCTTGCCACCGCACTCAATCGCTATTCCCTCCCCGGCGCCACCTCCGCCACCCTCCTCGCCGTCTCCTTCGCCCTCTTCGTCCTCGCCCTCACCGACTACCGCACCATCTCCATCATCGCCACCATCACCGGCCGCCGCCCCTTCTCCCTCGCCCTCCTCCTCCTCCCTTCCCAATTCCTCATCGCCTTCCTCACCCTCATCCTCACTCCCCTCCTCCTCCACTACACCTTCATGCTCCTCTCCTCCATGCTCTGACATCCCTCCCCATTCTCTCCTCACCCCCTCCAGAACCGTCACCTCCCGCTCGGCTGCGTCCCCGCTGCAAACGGCATCGCCTTGCCCCCACCGGCCACCGGATCCCTTGGCACTTCCTTCAAATACTTCGGCAACAAATCCTCCAACCGCTCCGCCTTCTTCCCCGTCTCCACCTCATACATCCGCCCCGCTAGCTCTATCCCCGCCCCTCGCATCGCGTACACCCCCGCATAGTGCCGCCCCATCGCCGCACCAAGCGACGGAACCAGCATCGACATCACCGGCGTTCGATATCCCATCCCACCCCCAGTCACCCCCGGCAACGCCGGAATCCTCGCGCTCGCCAACGCCCCATCCTCCGCTCGACACGCCTCCACCATCTGATTCGACCACCTCAGCATCTCCCGCCCCTCATTCATTAGCATCGGCGATATCGCCCTCGCGCCCCATCGCTCCATCACACTCGCCTGATTGCCCCCAAATCCCCCTGCTACACCCCCAAAACCCAACCGCCTCTGCGCAAGGCTTATCACCGTGTCATACTGAAACATCCGCTCCCCCTCCATCGCCCCCACCAAACCCGCCCGCATCGCCCCATCGTCCATCAACTCCCCAATCAGCCCCATCACCTGCTCTCCACTCGCGCCGCCCGCCCCACCAATCCGAAGCTCCCCCGCCATCGCCCCAGCCAATCCCGCCGTCTGGTTCGCAATCCCAATCGCCACCAGGTGACAAATCAATACCGGCGACCGATCCACCGCCCGGCTCAACATCAAACCGTCCCTCAGATACTCCACCGCCGCCCCGTCATCACCCTTCTCGTGAGCGTACACCCCCGCTCCCATCAGCAGCCGACTCACCTGACGCTGACTCCCCACCCACGGCAGCAATATCCCCGTCGCCGGACTCTCCACCTTCATCCCCCACGCCACCGCCTCCTTCCCCCTCGCCGTCCTCACCACCGCCAAAACGTCCCCAAGCCACCCCCTCCACCCCACCAACACCGCCAGCACCCCCGCGTACCATGGCACGGGTAATCCGACGGCAAAGTGAAGAAAAAATAGGCCGGTTAAGCGAAGATCTTT
>CAYVKG010000107.1:0-14634 GCA_964451955.1 uncultured Tepidisphaeraceae bacterium | reverse complement strand
CATCAGCTCCCGCTCCAATCGCTCTCGCAACGGCTTCCTTCACGGGCGATCCCATCATCGTCCGAAACAATCCCCCGCCCCCGTCGGCAAACGCATACGTCGCAATCACCGGCACGTCCCCCGCAAGCTTCGCCGCCTTCACCGCAAGCTCCAGCTCCGCGGGATCAGACATCGTCTCAACTATAATCGCCTCAGCGCCCCCGCTGCATAACGCCGCAGCCTGCTCCCGAAAAACCTCTATCAGTTCTTCCGCCTTCATCTCCCCCAATGGCTCCAGAAAATCCCCGAACGGACCAATGTCCCCTAGCACCCACACGCCAGCGCCCCCTTCCCGCGATGCAACCTCGGCGCCGGCTCGATTCAGCAACGCCGCCCGTCCATCCAGACCGTGCTTCTTCAACGCCGACGACGACGCGCCAAACGTGTTCGTCGTGATCAGATCGCAACCCGCCTCTCGATACGCCCGATGCACTCCCTGAACCACCTCCGCACGGTCCACGTTCCACATCTCACCGCATGATCCCGGCGCCAGCCCACGCTGAAACAACTGCGTCCCCATCGCGCCGTCGCACAGCAGCGGCCGCTTCTTCAACTCATCCAACAGATTCGCTTTTGCCATGACGCCTTCCTGGCTTCCAGCCGCCAACACACCCACCCTAACTGTACTGACCGTGACGCTTCACGCAATCCATGATGAACTGATACGTCTCCCAACTCACCTGCGGCGGAACCGAATGATCCGAATGGTAAATGTACCCGCGCGCGGCTTTCCCCGCACATAACTTCCCCTCAATCTCCCCCTCGATCCGCCCGCGGTCATTCGTCGCCATCACCATCACGTCAATATTGCCAAAAAACGCCAGCTCTCTCCCGTATCTCGGGCACAAATCCCGAATGTCCATGCCCGCCTTCGCTTCCAGCGGCTGAACGCAGTCAAAACCCGCCTTCACATACAAATCCATCACCCCGTTCACGTCCCCGTCCGTGTGAAATATGAACTTCATGTTGTGTACATGAGCCCAGTCCGCTAACCGCTTGTGGTCCGGCCAAATCAGCTCACGGTACATCGCCGGCGAACACACCGTCGCATGGTTGTAGGCCATGTCCCCGTAGATCCACAGACCATCCGGCACAACGCCCGCGCCTATGCACGCGTCAAGATTGCGGATCATCACGTCGGTAAATGTCCTCGAAACGTCGCGGACCCACTCCGGATCCTCCGCCATCGCCATCAGCGTGATCTCATCCCCCATCAGCGACCGAGTCTCCTCAAACCCCTCCACACCCGCAAAATAGCACCACCTGCCCCTTCTCCGACCCCTCGCCAGATTCCGCCTCGCCGCCTCGGGGTCAACCTGCAGGCCCGAACTCACCAATGCGGGCTTGAACACCGTCTCCCATTTTCTCCAACTGTCACACCCAAATCCCAGATGCTCCGGCGTACCACTCTTCCCTTTCCAGTAACGCACAAGCTTGCCCTGCGCATCCCGGATCACCTTGGTCTCGGCATCCTGGCTGACCACCTCCTCCTCCCCCGGAAATGCCGCCGGCCACAGCCAGCATATCTGGTGCAGATCCGATTCCAGCAAATCAAGAACAGCCCGGGCATCCCCCGAAAGCCCCTCCCCCTGCCACCGCTCAATCGTTTCCGGCCAAAAAGATTCGTGCCGCGGCACGCGGTCCTGCTCCTGCCGACGGAACATCCGATCGACCCGCTCCTGCCCGTTCATGCGGCCTTCCTTTCGCCGAAGCCGCCCATGACCAGACCCCGGCGCAGGCAACACTCCTGACCGATCGCAACGCCCCTCGCCACCGTCAACGCGGAAAGAGCTTTCGCAATACGTCAACCGCACTCGCCGCATCCGGCGCAAATGCGTCCGCCCCAATTTCGTTCGCGAATTCCTGCGTGATCGGTGCGCCCCCAATCACAACCTTCAAGCCCGGTACATTCCCCGACCGCAACGTGGCTACCGTCTGCTTCATCGCCGGCATCGTCGTCGTCAACAACGCCGATAGCCCCACAACCTTCGCATTGTGCTCCTTGGCCGCCGCGAGAAATCTCTCCGCCGACACGTTCGTCCCAAGGTCAACCACGCCGAAATTCGCCCCCTTCCACATCATCGCGACCAGGTTCTTCCCAATATCATGCAGGTCGCCCGCAACCGTGCCGATCACCGCCGTCAGAATCGGCGTAATCCCCGCTTTCACCAACAGCGGCTCCAGCACCGACATGCTCTCCTTCATCGCCCGCGATGCGATCAGCATCTCGGGCACAAAAACCTCGTTCCGCTGAAACTTCTTGCCGATGTCGTCCATCGCCCCGACCATCGCATCGAGTATCTCTTTCGCGCCCACGCCCTCTTCGATGGCCTGCTTGGTCAACTTCGTGGCCTCGGCTCGATTCCCGGATTTGATCGCTCCCGCCAAATTCTGAAGGTTCGCCATGCCATCCTCTTGTATGCTGTGCCCGCTTACACATCCGCCCAGACTACCTCCGAAGATTCTGGCCGTTTCGCTAACGGAAATCAAGCCATCCCAAACATTGGAACTCCACCAACCAACTGGCTACCATTCAACATTCGTGCCTGGTAACCCGCACAACCCCATCACCCCCGCCCACATGCCCAAACCTCGGACCGCCGTCATCCTCTGCGCTGTCCTGGATGTCGAAATCCGACATTTCGCCCGCGAAATGCCCCACATCATCCACATCGAAACCCTCGAACAAGGCCTCCACAACGAGCCCGATAAACTCCGGGCCACCCTCCAAGACTCCATCACCCGCATCGAACAGAAAACCGCAGTCGAGGCTATCGCCCTCGGATACGGCCTCTGCAGCCGCGGCGCCGAAGGCATCCGCTCAGCCCGCTGCAAACTCGTCATCCCCCGCGCACACGACTGCATCACCCTCCTCCTCGGCGACAAACAACGATACGCCCAATACGTCCAAGCCAACCCAGGAACCTATTGGTATTCCCCAGGCTGGAATAAACACCACCTTCCCCCAGGCAAACAACGCTACGACCAACTGTACCACCAGTACTGCCAAAAATATGGCGAAGACAACGCCAAGTTCCTCATGGAACAGGAACAGTTGTGGATGAAATCCTACAACCGCGCCACCTTCGTCGACCTCGGCGTCGGCGTCACCGACGCCGACCTCCAGTACACCCGACAGTGTGCCGACTGGCTCGGATGGTCCTACGATCGCCAACACGGCGACCCGGCGTTGCTCGCGGCACTCCTTGCCGGAGACTGGGACCCCGATCGCTTCGTCGTCCTTCAGCCCGGCCAAACCATCCGCATCACCGCCGACGACAAAATCATCGAGCCCACCACCAACCCCCAGCCCTGACTTCAACCATACCGAACCCACTATGCCAGAACATCGGCTTCTCGAAATCGAATCCCCAACAGGCAAACGCCTCCTTCATGTCCCCGAACATGAGCAACACCAACCCCTCTCCGACCTCCTGCGACACGCCCAACTCCCCCTCAATACACGCTGCGCAGGCCGCGGCCTCTGCAATGGGTGCGCCGTCGAACTCCTGCGCGGCTCCCTCATCCACATCCCCTCCGGCCAGATAGTCCTCCCCAACCAACCACCCACCACCTTGCGCGCCTGCGAACATCGGATCCACCCAGACCATGCCGCCGCTCTGCGCCTGCCGGCCCGCTCGCTCGTCGCCCACCAACCCTTCGTCGTCACAGACTTCAGAATCCAAATCCCCTATGCGCATTGCCCCATCTACCAGCCTCCCACTCCCACCGCCCTGCCTCGGCCCGTCGGAGCGGCTGTCGACATCGGCACCACCACCGTCGTCGTCATCCTCCTCGACCTCCTCGACGGAAAAATCCTCGCAAAATCCGCCGCATTCAACCAGCAAATGCACCTCGGCGACGATGTCGTCACCAGAATCACCCTCTGCTCCAAAAACCACTCCAAGCTCTCCCAACTCCAGGATGCCGTCGCCAACAAAACCATCGCCCCTCTCCTGAACGAGGCAATCGCCGCCGCCGGCATCGCACCTCAGCAACTCGTCTGCATGACCGTCGCCGGTAATACCACCATGCTCCATCTCTTTGCCGGCGTCGATCCGTCCCCCATGGGCGTCGCCCCTTTCACACCATCATTCCTCGAACACCGAATCCTCCACCCCACCAACGTGTTCCGCAATCCGCCGAAAGCCGCTCTCCCCTGCGCAAAAAACGCCCAGATCCACCTCCTCCCAGGCGCCGCAGCCTATGTCGGCGCTGACTTGATCGCCGGCGTCGCCGCCACCGGTTTGCTCTACGACCAGGGACCAAGCCTCCTCGTCGACGTCGGCACCAACGGCGAGATCATCCTCAAATACGGCAACCAGCTCCTCGGCTGTGCCACCGCCGCAGGCCCGGCCTTCGAAGGCGCGGGGCTCTCCTCCGGCATCCGCGCAGGCGATGGCGCCATCAGCTCCATCCGTCTCACCCCCAATCCCCCGTCCGTGCAATCCACCATCATCAACCCAAACAACCACCCCACGCCCGCCGGATTGTGCGGATCCGCCTACATCGACTTCCTCGCCCAGGCTAGGAAAATCGGACTCCTAACCCCGGCCGGGCGATTCGTCCGCAACGCCACCCACAATCTGTCCGATCGCCTCCTGCCTTGGGGCAACCACCAAAACGACCTGGCCTTTCCCATCGACCATGCCGACAGCCACCACCCCATCGTCATCTCCGGTGTCGATATCGCGCATCTGCTACAGGCCAAGGCGGCCATCGCCGCCGGAATCCTCACCCTCCTCAAACAGCTCAACCTCCAGCCATCCCAAATCAACAAACTCTACCTCGCCGGAGGCTTCGGCACACATATGAACTCCCAACACGCAATCGACTGCGGCATGCTCCCGGGATTCCGCGCCGAACAGGTCTCCCCCGTCGGAAATTCCTCACTCGCCGGAGCCTATGTCGCAATCCTCGACGCCAGTATCCTCGATGAACTGACCAGAATCGGCCAGCAAATGCGCATCGTCGAACTAAACCTCGACCCCGACTTCGAGACCACCTACATCGACCAACTGACCCTCCCGTAATCCCCAGACAGCCCACGCCCCCCAGCGACAAAAACACTCGTCCCACCCACCCGCACCATCCGCCCCCAACGCCTGCGATCACCCTCCTCCAAAAACCTACAACGCCCTCCGCCCTCCACTCCCCCCCTCCTGACCCGTCACGACCGCGACGCGATCGCCGACGACAGCGGCCGCACAACCCTCGGCACCACCCGCTTCGCCGCCAACCCATCCGCCCGCTCGAACAAATCCGTCAGTATCTTCTCCATCGGCTCCTTCGGCCGATCACCCCAATACCGACGCACCGTCAGATAGACGCTGATCTCCTCATCGTTGTACTCCCCCGTCCGAACCTGGTAATTGTCCGTCCGAGTCAGAACCTCTACCCTCGCCTGCATCCGGCAATCCTCGCTCAGCGACACCGCGATCGCCGGCTGTACATCCAACGCGCGCGCTCCAGGCTCCTCCAGCAGGCACACGAGCGGCGAGTCCGACAGCAGACTCTCTATAACCACATCATCGTGATTCCCCCGATAACTCAAATCAAAACCAAAAAGCACCTCAAGGTGCTCAATCTCCAGTTGGCTGATCCCCAGCTCATACGGCGCCAGCTCCAACAGAAAACAATGGAATGACAGCGCGTCCTCCAGCGACCCAGGGTTCACATACCCGCTCACCAGCCGCCTCGACTCCAAACGTACCCAACGGTAACTGCCCTTGCCCCGCTCCTCCTCAAGGTTCAACTCCCCATTGTCGTGCTTGCGAAACTGCGCCATCCCCGGAAACTCACGCTGAACACGCTCAAAAAAATGCAGCACCGTCTCCCGATTGTGCGGAAGCACCAACTGCGTGTTCAGCCTCATATTGACGTAGAAATCCTGGCAGAACGCCGCGTACGGATTTGACATAGCCACTCCATTGCCCATGACCCGAAGCCTTCATCCGGCGGCCAGAGCCCTTGCCGCAGCGGGTGCCTGCAGTGTAGCGGAACACCAGTCAGTACGAAAGCTCACCTTCCGCAGTTCGTTGACGAGCCCATCACCCAAGCGTAAAAACAGAAAACCATGCTCAAACCCGTCCATGCATTGGTCGGTGCCGAACTCTTCCTCCAGCTTGAAACGCTCGCGGAACTCCTGCGCATCGCGCCCCCCGATGTCCAACGCGTCGACTTCGACGGAGAAACAGCCGAGTTATCAGACGTCCTCGACGAAGTCCGCAGCTTCGCCATGTTCTCCAGCCGAAAAATCGTCATCGTGCGCGACGCGGATGAGTTCGTCTCCCGCTTCCGCGAGCCCCTCGACGCCTACGTCGCCAAGCCCACCGCCCAGTCCACTCTCGTGCTGCGACTCACTTCCCTCCCAACCAACCAACGCATCTACAAGACCATCGCCGCCAACGGCCAAATCCACAACTGCGCCACCCCCAAAGACATCAACACCTGGATCCTCCAGCGAGCAAAAACCACACACAAACTCACCCTCTCCCCCGACGCCGCCGCCGTCCTCCTCGATCTCGTCGGTAGCGACCTCTGCCGACTCGACAACGAACTCGCCAAATTGGCCCTCCACACCGACGGCAAAATCAACCCCGTCGCCATCGAACAAACCGTCTCCTTCCAGCGAGAACAGGAAATGTGGCACCTCACCGACGCCCTCGGAACAGGCAACATCCACGAGGCCATCCGCCGCTGGCGACATCTCGTCCAACTCAACTCCTCCGCCGAATTCCGCGCCGTCACCTGGCTCGGCCTCTGGCTCGAAAAAGTGCGCAAGGCCCTCATTATGAAACGCCAAGGCCTCAGCGAATACGCCATCGCTAAAGACCTCAAAATCTGGCCCGCCTCACAACAGAAAGCCTTCTTCCAGACCGCCGCCGCCATCGGCGAAACCGGCGTCGCCCGCTTGATCAACCTCCTCGCCGAACTCGATTACCGCTCAAAAAGCGGCTTGGGCGATATGACCCAAAACGTCGAACGATTCATGCTCTCCCTCCGATGAACACCAATACCACACCATCCTCTCCGCAATCCGTCACCGTCGCCCTCACCCAGATGGTCTGCTCCGCCGACCCCGATGCAAATCTCTCCCGCCAGTCGGCTTTGATCCGGCAGGCCGCTGCCCAAGGCGCCCAAATCGTCTGCACCCCAGAACTCTTCCGTTCTCAGTACTTCTGCCAAACCGAAGATCATCGCTTCTTCCAACTCGCCGAGCAAATCCCCGGACCCACAACCGCCGCTATCGCCAACCTCGCCCGCCAACTGAACATCGTCATCGTCGCCTCCCTCTTTGAACGCCGCGCCCAAGGCCTCTATCACAACACCGCCGTTGTCTTCGACACCTCCGGCAAACTGGCCGGCATCTACCGCAAAATGCACATCCCCGACGACCCCCTCTATTACGAAAAATTCTACTTCACGCCCGGCGACACAGGCTTCCGCGCATTTGACACCGCCTTCGGAAAAATCGGCGTCCTCATCTGCTGGGATCAGTGGTTCCCCGAGGCCGCCCGCTTAACCGCTCTCCACGGCGCCCAAATCCTCTTCTACCCCTCCGCCATCGGCTGGCATCCCTCCGAAAAGGCCCAGTTCGGAACCCGCCAACATGACGCCTGGGAACTCATCCAACGATCCCACGCCATCGCCAACGGCTGCTTTGTCTGCTCCGTCAACCGCGCCGGCCTCGAAACCATCGCCTCCTCCCCCGGTATCGAGTTCTGGGGCCAGTCCTTCGTCGCCTCACCCGACGGACAGGTGTTGGCCCGCGCCTCCACCGATCGCGACGAAGTCCTCCTCGCACAATGCGACCTCCGCCTCGTCGAATTCGCCCGCACCCATTGGCCTTTCTTCCGCGACCGCCGCGTTGACGCCTACGCCCCATTGACCAAACAATTCATCGACTGAACAAAGGGATTCGCTTCGATGCCTCGTATCATCAACGATAAACCCGCCTCACTCGGATACTGGATGCCCCCGGAGTGGTACCCCCATCACGCAACCTGGCTCAGCTGGCCAAGACCCGAGGGCATCTCCTTCCCCGATCGCTACCACACCGTCCCGGCCAACATGGCCGCTATCATCAAACGCATCGCCGCACGCGAACGTGTCTGCGTCATGGTCCCAAACGGTAACTGGGAACGCATCGTCCGACACGACCTCCGCAACAACAACTGCCCCCTCGCTAACGTCCAGTTCTTCCACATCCGTACCAACGAACCCTGGTGCCGCGACCACGGCCCGGCCTTTGTCCTCCGCAACTGGCGCGGACAAACCCACGCCGCTATCATCGACTGGCGTTTCAACGCCTGGGGCGGTAAGTACCCCGACTGGGCCGATGACGACGCCGTCCCCACACGCATCGCCGAGGCCCTCGGACTACCCGTCTTCAAACCCCAAATCGTCATGGAGGGCGGATCACTCGACTTCAACGGCTCCGGAACCGTCCTCACCACCGAATCCTGCCTCCTCAACAAAAACCGCAATCCCAAACTCACCAGAACGCAAATCGAAAACTACCTCAAAAACTACTACGGCCAGAAACACGTCGTCTGGCTCGGACAGGGAATCGCAGGCGACGACACCGACGGACACGTCGACGACCTCGCAAGGTTCATCAATCCCAACACCATCGTCGCACCCCTCGAAGACGATCCCCGCGACCCCAATTATCCCATCCTCCAGGATAACCTCCGCCGCCTCCAACTCGCACGCGACCAGGACCGCAGACCCTTCAATATCATCCAAATCCCCATGCCCGGTTTCATCACCCAGCACGGCCACCGCCTCCCCGCAACCTACGCCAATTTCTATTTCATCAACAACGCTCTTCTCGTCCCCACCTACCGGCATCGCCGAAATGACCGACGCGCCCTCGAAATACTCCAGGAACACCTGCCCCGGCGAAAAGTCATCGGCATCGACTGCATCGAACTCATCTGGGGCCTCGGCGCTATCCACTGCCTCACTCAACAACAGCCAAGGTTCTGATCCCCCTTGTCTGCGCCCCCCACACGCCACCACCACCCACCCACTTGACACCTCCGCCACGCCAAACATGATGGAATCCCCGTTCCCGAAAGCGAGGCTACCATGGCGTCTTTCAGTGTCCTCCTCCTCACCGCAACCCCTCCCGGTACCACCGCCGACCCCACCGGCGCATTCGTCAAAATCGACGGCCGCGAAGCCCTCCTCCGAACCGTCGAAATCTTCCTCAACCGCCATAACGTCCCCCAAATCCACGTCTGCTTCCTCCCGGATGCCTTCGAAGAGGCCAAACGCAAGTTCGCCGCTCACCTCAGCTTCTCAGGCGTCAAAGTCCTCTCCGCAGGTCCCCGCTGGATCGACCAACTCGCCGCCGCAGCCCCCAAAATCAGCCCAGACTGCACTCACGTCCTCGTCCACGACGCCGCACGACCCGCTCTCCCCTATACCGACCTCGACGCCATCCTCGATCTCGCCGAAAAGCACGACGCCATCGCTCTCGCCGCCCCACTTCGTACCGCCATCGTCGAAGTCGATGAAGGCGACAACGCCCTCGCCATTCACCCCGCCAGCCACTACCTCCAGTTGCTCACCCCTCACGTCTACTCCCGCAAAAAGTTCAACGAAATCGCCAACGCCAAGGCCGAACCCCACCCCTCACAGCTCCACCTCCTCCGAGCCTCTCCCTTCAACGTCCGCATCGCCGCCCCAGCCGACGCCGCCCTCCTCAAAGCCATGATCAACCTCATGCCCAAGCCCAAAGTCAAGGGACCCACCAACCCCTTCGAAGAAGCACAATGGTGACCCCAAACCACCTTCTCCCCGCCAACGCCACCTTTCCACCACTTCCCCTTGACTGCGCCACCGCTTTGCGCAGCATACCCCCTATCCAACACAATCCCCTTTCGGAGGTCGCATGAGCATCACCCAGCTGACCGAAGAGCAAGTCAAAACCTGGACCCTCGAACAAAAAGACAAGTGGTGGCTCGAAAACGTCTACAAGGGCAACATGCCCCAACTCACCCTCCGCTCCGCCATCTCCGGAATGCTCATCGGCGGAATCCTCTCCCTCACAAACCTCTACGTCGGCGCAAAAACCGGCTGGACCCTCGGCGTCGGCATCACCTCCGTCATCACCGCCTTCGCCCTCTTCAAAATCATGCAGCAGATCGGCCTCGCCGATGAATTCACCGTCCTCGAAAACAACTGCATGCAGTCCATCGCCACCTCCGCAGGCTATGTCACCGCACCCCTCATCTCCAGCCTCGCCGCCTATATGATGATCACCAATCACGTCATCCCAATGCACGTGATGTACTTCTGGATCGTCGCCCTCGGCACCCTCGGAATCCTCTTCGCCTTCCCCCTCAAAAAACGATTCATCAACGAAGAACAATACCCCTTCCCCGAAGGCAGGGCCGCCGGTGTCGTCATGGACGCCCTCCATTCCGGAAACTCCAGCGACGGCATCTTCAAAGCCGCCATCCTCGTCTTCACTGGTGCCGCCGCCTCCCTCCTCAAACTCCTCCAAAGCCAGCCCCTCATGGCCAAACTCCACGTCCCTTTCCATATCCCCGAATTCCTCGACGAGTGGCTCTACAAAATCACCTCCCTCAAAATCGCTGGCATCGAACTCCGCGAACTCACCATCCGCCCCGATACCGACTTCGTCATGATGGCCGCCGGCGGGCTCATGGGAATACACACCGGCGTCTCCCTCATGGTCGGCGCCTTCATCAACTACTTCTTCCTCGCCCCTTGGATGATCAACCGCGGCGATATCCTCGGAAAAGTCGCCGACGGGATCACACACTATGGCTTCCGCAATATCACCATGTGGGCCCTCTGGGGTGGCGTCGCCATCATGACCACCTCCTCCCTCTGCGCATTCTTCTCCAAGCCCAAAATGATCCTCTCCTCCTTCTCAGGCTTCTTCTCAAAGAAATCCGACCGCCTCGATCTCCTCAAAAAAATCGAACTCCCACTCTGGCTCTCAATCGTCGGCGTCCCCATCGTCGGAGCCGTGCTCGTCTGGATGGCACACCATTTCTTCGGCGTCCAGATCCTCATGGGCATCATCGCCATCCCCCTCGTCTTCATCTTCACCCTCATCGCCGCTCACTCCACCGCCCTCACCTCCATCACCCCCACCGGCGCACTCGGTAAACTCACACAACTCACCTTCGGCGCACTCGCCCCCGGTAACATCACCACCAACATCATGACCGCCGGTATCACCGGCGAGGTCGCCAGCAACGCCTCCAACCTCCTCATGGACATCAAACCCGGCTATATGCTCGGCGGAAAACCCCGCCACCAGGCCGTCGGACATCTCCTCGGTCTCATCGCCGGCGCCTTGATGGCCGTCCCCGTCTTCTACTACGTCTTCCTCCGACAAAACCCCGCCGGACTCATCAGCGAAACCTACCCCATGCCCGCCGCCGCTATCTGGAAAGCCGTCGCCGAAGTCCTCACCGAAGGACTCTCTAAACTCGCCGTCTCCGCCCGCTACGCCGCCCTCGTCGGCGCCCTCCTCGGCATCGCCATCGAAATCGTCAGAATCAAAACAAAAGGCAAATTCTGGATCTCGGGCGTCGGCATCGGCCTCGCCTTCGTCATCCCCTTCAATACCTGCTTCGCTATGTTCCTCGGCTCCTTCATCTTCTGGACCTGCGGACGCCTCTTCAAGAACCCCCAAACCCTCCGCTTCAGAGTCATGGTCCAAAACCTCGAACCCGTCTGTGCCGGTATCATCGCCGGCGGCGCCATCACAGGTATCATCGTCGTCGTCCTCGAAACCTTCGTCCTCGCCTGATTATGCTCTCCTCCACTGGCCCCCATGCCCCAGACACTCGCTCATAACACCGCCAACTCAACAAAAGATGCCCCATGACCAACTTCCGCCTCCATTCACCTGCTGCCCTCCTTCTCCTCCTCGCCGCCTCCTCCCTTACCCTCCACGCCGCCGATCTGCGATCCCTCAGGGTCGTCACCGACCACACCCTCGAACTCTACCTCGTCGATGGCCATATCATCCATTACGGCCTCCGCGGTAACTGGGACGGCCCCGGAAATACCGTCTTCCATGCCCCGCTCGATATCGCCGCCGCTATGACCCCATCCCGCTACGCCATCTCCAGCACCGACGACCCAGACTTCTCCAACCCCGTCCTCCCCACCCGCATCCACCGAAAGTCTCGCGTCATTGATGTCAACTCCACCTCCAGGGAACCTAAGTTCATCTTCGGCCACTGGATCTACCTCTCCCTCCCCAAATCCCTCAAGTCCGGCAAAACCTACACCATCGCAACGCGGAACGTCACCGAGAATATGCCCACCGTTCGCCTCGTCCTGGATCCCGCCAGACATCGCAGCCCCTCCATCCACGTCAACCAGGTCGGCTTTCCACCTGCCTCCCCAAAGTTCGCCTACCTCTCCCTTTGGATGGGCACCGGCGGCGGAGCCGACTTCTCCTCCCTCCAATCCAAAACCTTCACCATCCGCCGATTCGCCGACCGCGCCGAGGTCTTCCGCGGCCCCATCACCCCCAGAATGGACTCCACAACTCACGAAATGCCCGCCGACGTCGGCAACCTCACCCGCGCCTCCCTCTGGCAATGCGATTTCTCCTCACTCACCACGCCCGGCGAGTACATCGTCTCCATCGACTCACTCGGCTGCTCCTACCCCTTCGAGATCAGCAACGACATCCTCCGCGAACCCTTCTGGTACGCCATGAAAGGACTCTTCTTCCAACGCGCCGGCATCCTCCGAGAACTGGAACCCGGCCGGCTCTATCCCCGTGACCACCATCCCGATGATATACGCTGGTTCTACCTCCCTGACGTCACAAAGGCCGAAATCTCCGGCGATGGCAACCTCAAAAACGGCAAACCGCTCGCCGGCTGCTTCGGCTTCTACCACGATGCCGGCGACTGGGACTCCTACGCCTCCCACTCCGCTGTCCCCTTCTCCCTCATGCTGCTCTACACCGCCGCACCCACCCGCTTCGCCGACGGCGATGTCGGCAACCGCTACAAACTCAACCAGACCGACCCCAACTGGATCGACGAGGCCAATAACGGCCTCCCCGACATCCTCGATGAAGCGGCCTGGCTCCCCACATCCTACCAACGACTCCGAAAAGCCCTCATCGACGCCGGATACACCGACGGCGGCGTCCCCTCCTACCTCGGCCGCGAAGCCATCGCCTGGGCCCAAAACTACGGCAAGGGAATCCTCCCTTCCTGGGAAGACAAACGCGACTGGGCCGTCAATCGTGTCTGCCCAGAAGCCACCATTCGCTATGCCGCTATGGCCGCCTGGTACGCCCACTGCCTCAACCTCTTCCACCGCCTCACCAACCCGGGTGCACACCACCCCCAAAGCCAACCCTGGATCGACGAAGCACGATCCGCCTACCAGTGGGCTATCCGCAACAAACCCCAGCCCAAAACCCAGTTCCCAGGATATGCCGCCCTCGCCGCAATCTGCCTCTACCAGGTCACTCACGACCCGACCTACCAGCACGACTTCAAGGCCTTCCGCGCCGCCGACACAACACGAGGCTACGCCCAAGTGGACATCTGGCCTTGGTTCTTCTACGAACCCCTCTATGCCATGCTCCCCGACAATCTCCCGGCTCTCGATAAGGCCGCCCAACTGCTCTCCCGCGACGCCGTCCTCCACGCCGGCCAACACGACGCACAATATGCCGAATCCAAGATCGGCTTCCGCGCCTTCCAAATCACCACCATGTACGGCCAACTCGCCAACCCGCGCTTCCTCTCCTTGGCCGCCGCCCACGCCCTCTCACACGACCCCGCTCTCCTCCATGCCATGCAAAACAGCGCCTCCTACCTCCTCGGCGGAAACCAGCGAAACACCGTCTATCTCACCTGCCTCGGCGAGAACCCCGACAACATCATCTTCCACCCCGACGCTTGGATCCTCAACGACTTCAAACACAAGGCCTATCAGTGGGAACCCCTCCCAGGCTACGGAACCTACTTCGGACAGCTGTTCGACTACGTCGGCGGACCGGGTGCCGAAAAACACGTCCAACTCAACGCCTACCCCGATTTCAATCTGTGGCCTAGAACCGAAATGCGCAGCGGCAACCGCGAGAGCATCTCCGGCAATGAGTTCACCATCCACCAAAACAACATCCACATCGCCTTCGCTATGGGCTATCTCCGAGCCACCGGCGCAGGGCCCGGCGGATTCCTCCCCCACCCCAGACCAACCGTCCGCCTTCGCCTCCGCGATAATCACCCCATCAAGCCCCGCGACACGTTCACCCTCCTGGTCACCGCTTCGCCCAACACCCGCCTCGTCAAGTACTACCAGGACTGGCGATTCATCGGCGAAAGCGACGATGCCAATAATGCCTTCCCGGTCCCATGGACGGTCGACGCACCCAAGGGCACCACAATCCAAATCACCGCTGTCGCCTACAACGACCGCGGCAGAATCTCCCTGCCTTCTCCAAATGGCCAGAAAAACGTCCTCATCTCTACCGCGACTGAACCCCCCACAAATCCCCATGACCACCCCTAGTCCAATACCCCCAAACCCCTCATTCACCTCATGATCGGCTAAACCAAA
>CAYVKG010000106.1:0-14738 GCA_964451955.1 uncultured Tepidisphaeraceae bacterium | reverse complement strand
CGCCGCCCCCGCCTTCAGCCGCCTGGCGCCGGCCAAGGTCGATGCGCGGGCGAAGGACACGATCTGCTATATGTGCGACGGGGACATTGATGCCCGGACGCGCGTGCAGGTTCAGGCCGAAAAGGGCGCGGTCAACCTCTGCTCGCCGCACTGCTACTTCATCATGTATTCCTGTCTGACGGAGGACAAAGCGGGCTTTGAGAAGAAGGTGAGCGTGACCGACTATGCCACCGGCAAGGCCCTTCCCGCCGCCACCGCCGTGTACCTGTACGGAGCCGACGAAAAGTCCGGCCGTCCCACGATCAAGGCGTTCGCCGATCGCGACGCGGCCGCCAAGGAACGCCAGGCCTCCGGCGGCAACCTCACCAGCTGGGCGGTCCTCCAGGAAAAGGAACTGGCCCATCGCTGCGGTTTCTGCGACCGGGCCTGTTATCCCGAGGATTCGGCCTTGGTGATAGCGGGCGGCGTACACACGTTGGGCTGCTGCTCGCACTGCGCGCTGGGTGTGGCCGCCCGCACCGGCAAGGACATCGAGGTCCATCAGCCGGACCGGCTGACCGGCCAGATGATCGTCGTGAAGACCACCAACGGCAGCGTCAGCTCCCTGGAGCCGCCCACGGCCGTGGCGTGGTTTGGTCTGAAGAAGACCGCGGACGGCAGCTTTGTTTCCGCCGGTTGCTTCCACCAGGGGTTCTTTGTCAATGAGGCCAATCTCAGGAAATGGGTCGAGCAGAATCCCACCGAGGTCGGCAAGCAGATCACGATCGCCCAGGCGCTGGCCGACAAGATGAAACTCACGCCGCAGCAGATTCAGAAGGCGTGCAAGATCGGCGAATGCGCGCCAAAGTAGGCGTTCACGCAGCATCGGGGGCATTGCAGGAGCCGCCATGACCTCACCGACGACGCTTGACTATCAAAGCACCCCGACCTCGTCCTCCACAACGGCCTTCGCATCTCGTGCCAGAGGCGTCGTGAAGGGCGTGCTGTTGGTTTTCGTTCTTGTGAGCGTCGGTTTTGCCCTGGGCAAGGAGTTCACGCTCCGATCTGTTCGATCGGCCCAAGCCGGCGGCAATGCGCCCGCCATCGCCGGCGACAAGGTCCTGGTCTACTACGTGCATGGGACTATCCGTTGCGTCACGTGCAACAAGATCGAGAAGATGGCCCACGAGATCGTGCAGAAGGATTTCGCATCGGACCTCCAGGCCGGGCGAATCGAATGGCGCATGGCCAACTTCCAGACCGATGAGGACCTGGCCAGGCGGTACGACATTGTTTCCAGCACCGTGGTCCTGGTGAAGGTCTCGCAGGGGCGCGAAGTGCAGTCCAGAAAGCTCAACGACGTCTGGATTCTTGTGGATGACCCGCCCGCGTTCAACGCCTATGTGACGAGCGAAATCAAGAAGCTCCTGGATGGAGGGCGGTCATGATTCCCTGGCTCGTTCTGACGACCGCCCTCTGGCTCGGCATCCTGACCAGCATCAGCCCCTGCCCGCTGGCGAGCAACATCGCCGCCATTTCTTTCATTGGCCGGCGCGTGGGCAGCACGCGACAGGTGCTGTTGTCAGGACTGCTCTACACGATCGGCCGAACCATCGCTTATGTGGGCTTGGGCGTCGTCGTGATAGCCGGTCTGATGGCCAGCGGGGAAATCGCCCGGTTCCTGCAGCGCTATCTCAATCAGCTTCTGGGCCCGATCCTCGTCCTGGTCGGCATGCTGCTGCTGGGTCTCTTCGAGTTCACGGCGTCGGTGTCGCTGGCCGGCGCGGGCGTGCAGGCGCGGGCCTCGCGTGGTGGGACTTGGTGGTCGATCGTGCTGGGCATGCTGTTCGCCCTGTCTTTCTGCCCCGTCTCGGCGGGCCTTTTTTTCGGCGGATTGCTTCCACTGGCCGCGGCCAACCAGTCCCGCCTGGTCCTGCCCTCGCTCTATGGCGTGGGCACGGCGTTGCCCGTGATTGTGTTTGCGTTCCTGATGGCATTTGCGTCGCAATCGGTGGCCCGCGCTTTCAACCGGCTCACACAGATCGAGTGGTGGGTGCGTGTCATCACCGGGGTAGTCTTCATTCTCGCCGGCGTGTACTACTGCCTGGCCTACATCTACGGCCTGTCGCTGCTGTCGCCACGGTCCTGATTGCCGGCGCATTTCTCAACGCGTTGCCGGCGCCCGTGAGACCGCCCCTTCCGGGGCCGATCGCGCATCGCGGGCGAAGCCGCGGGACCGCATGAGAAGCGGCGGGACGGGCGAATCCGGCTATGGCTGCGCCTTGAGCCTGGCGATGTCGTCGTAGAGTTGCTTGAAGCAGCCGGTTTCGGTTTTCTGATCGGCTTTGGGGTCTTCGGGAATCTTGCCGTAGTAGCGGTCCAGGAAGGAGTTGGCGCCGGACCAGACGGTCTGCACGACGCCGAGGAATCGGCCTCGCAGTTGCGGATTCGATCGCTGGCGGAATTTGAGCATGTCTTCGAGTTGCATGGAGGCGCTGGCGGGGTTGTTCCAGGGACAGGAGACGACGCTGAAGCCTTTCATCGCGAAGTAGACCGCAGTCTGCTCAGCCCGGTTGTAGTGCCAGTCGCAGATGACGACATCTTTGGGGATCAGGTCGACGGCCCGGTGAGTGTCGTTGATGGCGGCTTCCCATTCGCCCAGCCCGGTGGTCCGGCCGTCGAGCAGACGGTCGCCCCAGATCCACAGCTTGCGATTCTTCTTGGCCAGGCGATCTCGAATGAGCTTGACTTCGTCGGCGAACAGGACCGACCTATCCTGGCCGCCGCAGCGGGGGCATTTGTCCTCCCCAATATAGAAGACCTCATCCATCCCGGCGTGGAAGGCATCGGCCTCGAAAGCGTCGCACAACTCGTCCATCATGGCGAAAACGACGTCGTGGACCTTCGGGTGCCGGGGGCAGTAGCTCTTGCAGTACAGCCGATCGGGGTTGGGCCAGGCGTACTTCTCAGGGAATTTCACCCAGGGGGTCTCATCGAAATCCGGATAAACGCGGAGCAACGCGCCGGGCGAGCGCTGCCACGACTGGTGCCCCAGCAGATTGATCTGGGGAATGATGCGGATTCGCGCTTTCTTGCAGGCGGCAACGAGCCGGCCAACATCCGCCAGGGACAGGCCCGATCGATCCGCCAATTCCGGGTGAGTCGTGTATTTGAAGTTGTAGTCGACCCGCAGGATCAGCGTGTTGACCGACCGGGGCGCCAGATCGTCCTGAATGAACTGGATGAACTGGTCGAGGCGATTGGCCGATGGCACCGCGACCGCGAGCCCGCGCACCGGCAGGAGCTTGTCCAGAGAATCCTCCGCGCACGCCATGACGGCGCAAGAACCCAGAACGACGAAAAACGCGATGGAGGCCAGGAAGTTGTTCATGATCCGCTCCCTTTGCAGGCAACCCTGTGCGCAAATCAATCAGGCCTTGAGCCCCTTGAGGTCCACGTCCAGCCGCCTGTTCTCCTTGAGAATCTCGTTCATCGTGAGCCGGGTCTTGCGCAGCGTGGCCTCGCGGGCCATGATGGTCGCCAGGCAGCTGTCGATGGCCATCGGCACGGTGTCGTTGGCGACGTTGCCTGCGGTCACGTCGCGGTGAAACGCGGCGATGTTTCGCTCGGCGCCGGCCTGATAGAGGTTGTCCACGGCGCCGCCGGCGTATTGCTTCTGTCCGCCGCGGATGAGCGATCGCCCGCCGTAGCCGATGCGCATGTAGGCGTCGCCGAAGAACTCGCAGTAGGCCAGCGGCGTGTCCGGACCGGTCATGCCGTTGGAATGCCTCGCGGTGTGCGACCAGACCAGACCGTCAGCGAATTCGAACGTGATTGCGAACATGTCGTGACTGTCGCCATGGGGATCGGCCCGCGCGACTCGCGACGCGCCGCAGGCGGCGACAGGGGTCTTGCTCAGGGCCCACATCATGCCCTGGACCGGGTGGATGCAGGCGTTGACATGGTATCCCCCTCCAACCGCGACATCGTTGCACCAGATCAGCGACTGGAGTCGGCTTTCCAGATTCGCGGTGAAGGGCGGATCGCCGAAGAGGCCCCCGTAATAGTGCGAGCGAACCAGCCCGAGCCGGCCCAGGGCGCCCTCGCGAAATCGCTTCGCGCATTCGATGTTGAACGGATCCGTGGGGAGCTGGTAATCCACCAGAAAGCACTTCTTGTTCTCCGAGGACCGCCTGGCGGCCGCCTGAACCTCAAGGCACCCGGGAACATCCACCGCCACCGGCTTGGCCATATAGACGTGAACCCCGGCGTCGACGGCGGCCTTGACGTGCTCCGGGAAGAAGCAGGGGGGGGTCTCCAGGGCGACCGCTTCCACGCCCGACTCCAACAGCCTCTTGTAGCCCGACAGGCCCGAGAACCTCCGGGATGGTTGGACGCCCAAGGCGTCGCCGGCCTTGTCGGCGACGGGCTGGAAGTAGTCGGCGACGGCGTGCATCTCGTACCCCCCATGGTTCTTGAACAGGTTGGCGATCCAGGCCCCGCGCCCTCCGCATCCCACCACGCCCAGCCGGATCTTCCGGGCCGGTTCCGCGCCACTCGCTTCCCCGTTCCGTGCGGCCAGAATCGCGGCGGCGCTCAGCGAGCCCGCCACAAAATGTCGCCGGCTGATGTCTCTTTCATCCGGCGATGCGCCGATCTGGTTCATGTCGCGCCTCCAGGTTGTGTCGTTCTGTTATTACACGCGAGGCGCGTACTTGATGTCGCGACACGCGATTTGGCCCGCTTTGACTTCGACGAACGGCTTGCCGTCCTTCACGCCGACCGTGCCGTAACCCTTGGCCGTCGACAGGAAGCAGCGGAAGTCGCCTTTGACGCTGGGACGCAGGTAAAGGGTCTGATCCACCGCGTCGTACCAGGCGCCGCTCAGGCCCTGCAGCATCCCGTAGCTCGACATCGCCCGCGCGTACCAGTGCCCACACTCGTATTCGTTGAACGGGTTTCTCACGCGTCCGTCGTAGCGGTCCCGGCAGACCCGCACGACCTCCAGGCCTTCCTCGACCAGGCCCATGAGCATCATGTGAGCCGCGGCCTGATACTCGATGCCCGTCCAGACCTCGTTTGAATACACAAAGGGCAGCGACAATTCGCCCCCTTTCGGCCAGGTGCAAAGCAGCAATCCGCCCTCCGTCCCGCACGCATAACTCGGCCGCTGGGGATTGGCGTGGGCGCTCAGATCACGCTTGAGATTGTACTTGTGAACGGCGCGGAGGTGACTGGTGACTTTGCCCTGGTCGAGAACCTGACCGACGCCGCACGCCAAAGCCAGCCACGAGCCCAGCACGCCGTCGGTGAGGCAGCCTTTGCCGTACTGGTACTTGGGGCCTTCCTTCTGCAACAGCGCCAGCGCTTCGGGCGAATAACCGCCGCCGAAGGTCTGCACTTCCAGCGGGTTCTTTGCCCGGAGGTTCTTCCACTCGATCTTCTGAATGAAATACTCCCCATCGTAAAGCTCCTCCTCCGTGCGCTTGGCGCCTTTGGCCAGAAGCTCGGAGTAGGCGGAGACATCGACCTTCAGCGCTTTGCCCATGTTGACCGCCGCCTGGAGCGCGCCGAGGTAGAAACTGGTGCACATGCCGTCCGGGCCCCAGAACTCGATGTCGTAGGTGTTGTGGTGGGGTTCTTCGACCCAGCCTTTGCGGTCGGGATCCCATTCCTTGATGCAATAGTCGAGGCTGGCCTTGACGCTCGGCCAGAGGCGGCCAAGCCACTCGGTGTCCCCGCTGATCCGCCATTCCCGATGCACCTTCATGATCCCGCCGAGCTGGCCGTCGGCGGCGGCGTGGAAGTCGTGCACGACGGGCCGGATCGGAAGACTCGATCGAAACGCCTGATGCCCGCGATCATCCTGCGACGGGCCGAACTCCGTCTCTCGCAACGTCCGCTCCAGCGACGCGAACAGATGCGGGATCGCCTGCGCATAGTTCCAGACGTGCGTGCACGACCCGTGGCAACAGCCCGAGTTGTCGGAGCAGCCTTCCCAGGCCCACAGCTTCCCATCCGCTTGCCGCAACACCGTGGGCGACTTGAGAATCGTGAGATTGGCGGCAACCGCCTCAACCACCTCCCCCGGCAGCGTCGTGTCATAGAAACAGTCGCTGAACCGCTGCGAGTTCCGACGAAGCTCGGCGTACTTGTCCTTCCAGTACTGCGTGACTTCCGCAATCCCGGCGAATCTCCCCGCGTACCACGGGCGATACGTGCCCTGCGCCGTCTGAACTCCCGGGGGATCCTGCCCGATGCGAAGCGTGCTCTGCCCGACGTACCAGGCCAGACGCAGCACAATCGTCTTCGACTGGCCCGCTTCCAGCGAGAAGGGCACGAAGAGCGTTGCTCCGGGCGCGTGGCCACCCTCCGTCACAGGCGCCCGGTCATAGCAGGCCCCTTCCGCAATGTCCTTCCACGCCATCGTCAGCGCGTCAAACCACCCGCCCCGGAACCACGCATGGTTCACCTTCACGCGCGGATCGTCCACCGTCGCGGTGAAGGCGCCTTCCTCCGCTGGCTTGTCCTTGGGCGCGCCGCCCCAGAGCGTGAACCCTCCGGGAGCGGTCCGGACGGCCTGCTCATTCCTCCCGACCGCCATGAAGTTCTTCGCGTTGAACGAGAAAACTGCCTCAACGCGCTGGGCGCTGCTGTTCGTGAAACGGTACTCCATCGCCGCAACCGGCAAGCTCGAGTGGTCCGCGTCGTTGGGCTCAAACGGGCTCCATCCCGTGATCTGCACCTCCAAAGGCATCTGCCGATCCGAAAGCGACACCGTCGCGAACGGAAAACGGACTCTGAAACGAGCGCTCGTGAACCGAGGCAGGCCGAACGACGCGCCGCTGGCCCCGTTGCCGGACCCCGCCGCCCCGAACAGCTTCCAGCCCGGAACGGGACCTTCCAGAACGCGCGCGACGTTGCTCTTGCCTTTCACACAAATCGCCGCGAACGTGCACGGCTCGTTGAACACCTCGGGCTTATGACGCAGCGAAAAATGCGACAACGCCGCCGTCCCTTCCAGGCAGATCATCCCCGCGCCAAGCCCGCCCATCGGGAACGCAACCCGGTTCAGACGATCCCCCGCATACTCGCCGTTGTAAGTCGGCCGGGCCGCGATCTTGCCGGCTGCCGTCGCGCCCGCGGCGGCGGGAGCATCCATTGCGGCGACGGCGGCCACGGCCCCGGAGTCCGCGAACTGCGCGGCGCCCACCGCGCCCACCGTCGCAACCGAAAGCCCCAGAAATTCCCGTCGCGGCATTTGCGCCTTCTTCCTGCTGCTGCGTGCCATGAGAAGATCCTTTCAGTTGCTGCGTGTTGAGGAACTGCAATGTGGAAATGCCAAGTCTACCCGCTGGGCGCCAATTTGAACAAGAGCCCTTCCCGCCACTCGTCCCCACGATCGGCCCGATGCCCCCGCAACCGCGGACCCTCAAGACCCCTGCATCCGCTGACGCCCGCTGATGGCATCGGCGAGGATGTTCCGGTTGGCGTACTCAATGCTGCTCCCCGTCGGCAGGCCACGCGCCAGCCGGGTCACCTGCACCTGCGGATAGGCCTCCAGGAGGCTCTGAATATAGAGCGCGGTGCCGTCCCCCTCCATCGTCGGATTCGTGCCCATGATCACTTCCCGGATCGTCCCGCCCGCCACTCGCTTCATCAAGGCGTCGATCGTCAGATCCTTCGGCGCAACCCCCTCTTGCGGCGAGATTCTCCCCAACAGCACGTGATACACCCCACGATACAAACCCGTCGCTTCCAGCGCCAGCAGGTCTTTCGGCTGCTCCACGACGCACACGACGCCCTGCTCCCGCGCAGGATCGGTGCAGATGAAACACGGGTCCGCCTCCGTGAGATTCGAGCAGATCGAGCAATGACGAATTCGAGTCTTCACCTCCCGGATCGCGTCGGCTAGTTTCATCGCCTCCTCGGATTTCTCTTTCAGGATGTGAAACGCAATGCGCTCCGCCGATCGCACGCCGATGCCGGGCAATCTCGCCAGCTCGTCCATCAGATTCTGAATGCTCCGCGTGTAACTGCTCATGAATGCCGGATTATAGACCCCCGCATGGAACTGGAAACCCCCGCGACCCGGCTCAGGGGCCCTTGAGCTTCTTGATCTGCTCCTCCAGCCTGGCGGCCTCGTCGTCTCGCTTGAGCTCGCGCAAAACGGCGATGTGCTCCTCAACCGCCTTGATCCGCTTGGGATGCTCCGGCGAGAGCCTGGCATCGTAAATGCCCACCGCCTGCCGGCAAAGAGCCTCCGCCTCCGCGAGTTTGCCCTCCGCGCGACAGAGCTTCGCCTGCGACGAAAGAACGCTCGCATAATTCGGATGCCGGGCCCCGAATGCCTTCAGCGCCAGCGCCGACGCTCGCGAAAGCGCCTCGCCTGCCTGCGGCAGCTTTCCTTGTTCTCGGTACATGGTCCCCAGCCCCGCCAGCACCTGCGCGGTCTCCGCCCCTTCCGGACCCGATCGCTTCTCCGCAATCGCCAACGCCCGGGTCAGCATCGCCTCCGCCTCCGCATATCTCTTCTGCAGCGTGTAGAACTCGCCAAGATCCTGGAGCGAAGAGGCCACGCTCAGCGACTCCTTCCCGAACCACGCCGTGCGCATCGCCAACGCGCGGTTGAGCATGGCCTCGGCCTCCCCGTTCTTCCCCTGTTTGTGGTAAAGCAATGCGAGATTCCCGACCGTCATCGCCGTCTCGGGGTGATTCTCGCGCAACGACGCCTCGCGGATCGCCAACGCCTGCTTGTAGAGATTCTCGGCTTCAGCATATCGCTCTTGAACCTGGTACAGCGCCGCCAGGTTGTGCATCGCCTGGGCCAGTTGCGGATCGTCCGGCCGGAGCGCCTTCCGCCGCTGTTCCAGGGATTGCTTGTACAACTCCTCCGCAGCGGCGAACTTCCCGGCAAACTGGTACACCATCGCCAGATTGTTGACCACCGCAATGTACCGCGGATCCTTTCCATCCCTGGCGTCCTGTTCCTCGAGAATGGCCTTCAGGTGCATCTCCGCCTGGCCATACTCGGCCGCGCGCAGCGCCAGATCGGCGGCGGCCACTCGCTGCTCGCGCGTCAGCGGCTTGGCGGGCTCCGTCGCCGCCGCCGGGCGCGTCGCGGCCTCGCTTCGCGCAAGAACCGCCCGTATCGCCCCGGCCCGCGCCTCCAGCGCCACCGCTTCATCCGACTTCCCGCTCTTCCGCATCAGCTCCGCCAAAGACTCCACCACCGGCAACAGATCGGGATGCTTCTGCCCAAGCCGATCTTCCAGAAGCTCCATGGCCTTCTTCATGAGCGGCTCGGCATCCGAGGGCCGGCCTCGCTTCACCTGAACGGTTGACAGGTGATAAAGACTCTCCCCAACGGCCGGATGGTCCGCACCGAGCGCCTTCTCTCGAACAGCCATCGCTTGCCTGAACAGGGCTTCCGCCTCGTCCAGTTTGCCGGATCCCGCCAGGATCGTCCCGAGGTGGTCGGCACTGCCGGCGACCTCGGGATGCTCCGGCCCCAACGCCTTCTGACGCGTCGTCATCGCCAGTCTCACCAATTCCTCGGCTCTTGTGAATTCCCCGAGCTTGCCCAGAACCGCGCCCAGATCGTTCTGCGTTGCCGCCAGAAGAGGGTCGCCTGCTCGCAGCGCCTTCTGCCGGATCGCCAGCGCCTGATCCAGCAGTTCTCTGGCCTCCGCGTGCCGACCCTGATGGGCGCGCAAATTGCCCAGGCTGTTCAGCGTCGCGGCGATGTCCGGGTGGTCGGCCGCCAGACGCTTCCGCCGCATGGCCAGACAGGCCGAAAACGCGGCCTCCGCCTGATCGAACTGCCCAAGATGCTCCGTCACTTGCCCCAGCGACATCAATCCTTCCGCCATCACCGGACTGTCTCTACCCACCGTTGTCTCAATGATCGTCACGGCTCGCCGGACCAGCGGCTCGGCACTTCCCGCCTCGCCCATCAGGACTTTCCCGTTCGCCACACTCAGCAGGCTTAACGCGACCACCGGATGGCGGACCCCAAACGCCTTCTCCCGGATCGCCAACGCCTTGTTGCCGAAATTGTCGGCCTCGGCGTACCGGCCCTGCTTCTGGTACAGCAACGCCAGATTCTGCAGCGCCTGCGCCGTGTCAGGGTGGTTCTCCCGAAGCACCTTCTCACGGATCGTCAACGCCCGCCGGTAAACCTGCTCCGCCTCCGCGTACTGGTCCATCGCCGCCAGAACGGTCCCCAGATTGTTCAACGCGATCGCCAAGGCGGGCTCGTCCGAGGCGACGAACTTCTCTCGTCTGGCCAGCGCCTGCCGAGCGGCGTCCAGGGCCGGCGCGTATTTGTCCATCTTGTAGTACAGCAGCGACAGCCCCTGCAATGCCGTCGCCGCCTGGGGATGAAGATTCGCCTTGTCGGCGATCGCGAAGGCGAGCTTGTACTTGCTCTCGGCTTCCTCGTTGCTGCCCCCGTCGCTTGCCTTGATGGCCGCCCGAATCTGCTCTTCCCACGCGGTCTGCTCCGCGCTCCGCAGAACCTGGGAAAACCCCGGCCGCGCGCAGACGCCCGCCATCGTCGCAATCAACAGCCCCGCTATCCCACAAACCTTCCTGACCATGAACATGCTCTCCTGACCCGCCCCCGTGGCCAACGGCTGAGGATCATACCATTCCCCCGAGTCTGCCTTCCGCCTCTGAGACGCATCAGTCGATTGGCTGCCCGAAATCAAAACGATTGTAGTCCACAGTCTTGTATAGGCTGTTCTCCACAATAACCGGGGGCTCGCCATCCGGCAGAGGCTTCCCGTTGGCGTCCAGCAGAACCCCGTCGGCGGTGATGTTCAGATGCTTGATCTTCCATCCGTCCGCCCACAACCCCGACCAGGCATCGTGACTCTCCGCCCTGCCGGTCGTCTGCGGGCGGTAGCAGACCGTAAATATGAACTCCGTCTGTTCAGACTTGGAGACCGGGCTCTTCTGAGTGAATTGCACCAGCTTGCAGGATTGCGGCTCGTGGCCTTTCCATTCGACGCTGTTGATCGAGTTCATCAGGTCCAACTCGACCATCTGTCCAACCACCGCCAGCGTCCCTCGCCTCTTGAATCGCAGAAGGATTTCTTCCATGGCTCCATATCATAATGAGTCGGCGACGTTCTGGGCAGCGTCCACCGCCCGCGCAGAATCGAAGGCCAACCAGGTCCGACACTCGGATCCCTTAACCGAACCCGTTGTCACACGACCGAAACAAGCCCCCGACATCCTCCCGCCGCGGCCGGCCCGTCCGAACGCGCCATCCCGAGCGGAGACGCTCCAGCAACGCCCGCCAGCCGTTGCGCTGTTCTACGCCGATCGTCTCCTGCCGCAATATTCCTTTCCCCTCCGCGACCACCTCAGTATGATCGGCGTGGGAGAAGCGTCCGCGGGCGGAAACTCTACGCCTGGATGCTCGTCCAATCGGGCAACTGAAAGAGAGGTCTTCATGCGGTGGCAGGTCATCACGGTCTTGGTCGTCATGGGCATCCCGCTTGCGGCTCGCGCGCAGCCTCTGGCTGACCGTGTGCCGGCCGACGCCATTCTCTATCTCGGCTGGCAAGGCAGCCAAGGTGTCGGCGCCGGCTATGAGAAATCGCATCTCAAGGCGGTGCTCGATGCGTCCAATCTGCCGCAAGTCTTCAACGATACCATTCCTCGCGTCATTCAGCGCGTCGCCAGGGAAGATGCGCAGGCCGGCCAGATGCTCCAGCTGGTCGCCTCGCTGGGAGCGCCGTTCTGGCGACATCCAGTGGCCTTCTACTTTGCCGGCGTCGATTTTCAGGGCCAGGCCGGACCTCGCCCCAAAGCCGCGATCTTGTGCAACGCCGGCGCCGACGCGGAAGGTCTCCTCAAGCAGCTCGACGCCGTCGCGATTCACATGGCCGGCGCGCCTTTCCCCGTCCGCACCTTCCGCCAAGGCGACCTCGTCGTCATCTCCCTCGGTTACGAGGCCGAAAACGCCGCCGTCGTTCAGGCACCCGACGTCGCAAAATCACTCGCCGCTGCCGCTCCCTTCAAACAGACCCTCGCGCACGTCCACAAAGAACCCGTCGTCATTGCCTACGTCGATGTCGAGTCTGTCGTCAGACAGGTCGGCCGGGCGGTTCAACTGAACGCCGGCGACGAGGCCGTCGCCAATGTCGCCAAAGTGGTCGGCGCCCTCGGGATCGACGGCCTCAAACGAATCGTCTGGACCGGCGCTTTCGACGGACCCGACTGGTCCACCCAGGCTTTCGTCGCCGCCCCGACGCCCCGAACAGGCCTGCTCACCCTCATCGAAAGCAAGCCCGTTTCCGACGACATCCTCAAAGCCATACCCAAGTCCGCCACCTGGATGACCATCGGCCGCTTCGATCTCGGCAAGTTCGGTGCCGAATTGCGCAACGCCGCCGGTAAGATCGACCCCCAGGTGCTCCAAGGCTTCGATATGGCCATGGGTGTCGCGCAAATGGCCCTGGTCATGAACATTCAAAAGGACCTCTTCGAGCCCCTGGGCGACCAGTGGGCCCTCTACTGCGATCCAACCTCCGCGGGACGCGGATTCGTCGGCCTGACCCTCGTCAACCGCCTCAACAAGCCCGACGATGCTCAGCGAGCCCTCGGAAAACTGGAACTGTTCATCGACAATACCGTCAACGGCTTCCTGGCCCGCCGGAAAATGCGACTCAGCTTCGAACAGACCAAGGTCGGCGACCTCAACATCCACTACGTCGCTTTGCCCGTTGTCTCCCCCTCCTGGACGATCAAGGACGGCTATCTCTACGCTGCGCTATTCCCCCAAACCCTCGTCCCCGCCGCCGCCCAGCCCGGCGCGGGCAGTTCCATACTCGACTGCCCGGAATTCGTCGCCCTCCGAAAACGTCTCGGCGCGGAAAATGCCTCCGGCATGTCCTATGCCGACCTGCCTCGCAGCATCGAGCAAGGCTATCAGTTGTGGCTCATGGGCTCCCAATTGGCGACCGGAATGGCCGACATCTTCGGCGTCAAAACGCCCCCCATGGTCGTTCCTCCCTTGGCAAAACTCAAAACGCATATGACTCCGGCTGCCGCGTTCTCATGGACCGATGACGCCGGCTGGCACAGCAAGAGCCTCAGCCCCTTCCCTGGCAGCGAACTGCTGGGATCGCCCGGCGGAATCATCACGGCCGCAGCCCCCGCTTTGGCGACCGGCGTGCTCGGCGCGCGGACCCAGGCCCGAACTATGCGACTCGCTCAGTAGCCGCCTCGACATGGGTGTGCTGGATCAGAAAAGGCGACTCCTTCGGTCGCCTTTTTCCATTTTCCGCGCCAGCCGCCTGCGAGCCGAAGCCACTCTGCCAAAAGACGATACGATAACGGGGTGCTCCAACCAGGCGACCGCCCCCCAACATTGGTGTACAATAGAAGATCACGTGAGTGAGTCTCGTAGCCGACGCCGGCCTCGCCCGCTATTATCGGGCGCATTCAGGGCAACTTATGTCATCCAGAAGCCAGTCCGATGCAAGATCAGCGCAGCTGCCCCGGGGTTCCGGGGACAAGGAGCGCGGCAAGCCGGGTGCCATGACTGCCTTTGTTGAATCATGCATGGAGACGACCGTCGGATCCGCCGTCGCGGTCGTCCGCGGATCACGCCATCGACCAGGGGCCCAGCGCCTCATCCGCCTTCTCAAGGACAAACGCCGCATCCTCATCACCACCCACCGCTTCCCCGATCCCGACGCCCTGGCCAGTTGCCTGGCCCTGCAGCTGCTGCTCCGTACCAAGCTCAAGGCGGCGCAGGTCCATATCTCCATCCGCGGGACCATCGGAGGAGGATACAACGCCGCTTTCGCCAAGGAAGCCGAGCTCCGATCCGTTCCCTGGAACGAGGCCGAACTCCCCGCCTACGACGCCATCCTTCTTCTGGATGTCCAGCCAGGCTTCAAGCTCAACCCCCTCCCCGACAATGTGCCCTCCATCGCCGTGGTCGACCACCACCGCGCGCGCGGCCGACGACCGGCCTGCCCCTTCTGCGATATCCGCACCGACGTCGGCGCAACCAGCTCCATCATCTTCAGCTACTTCATGGAACTCGATGTCGACATCCCCTCGGACCTCGCCGCCACCCTCCTCTTCGCCATCGAAACCGATCTCGCGGGCGCGGCGGGACAGCCCGGCGAACTCGACAATATGGCCCTCTCCAGCCTCACCCTCCTGGCCGACACCCGAAAACTCTATCGCATGCGATATGCCGACCTGCCTCAGGGCGTCTATACCGCTTTTGCCGAGTCGCTGTCCAATGCGGTCTACTACGACTCGGCCATCATCAGCCACCTCACCGACGTCGAATCCCCCGAAATGCCCGCGATCATCGCCGATTTCACCCTGCGATTTGAACCCATCGAATGGGCTCTCGTCACCGCCGTCAACGGTCTCTCCCTCCAGTTGAGCCTCAGAACCAGCAGCTCACGCATCTCCGCAGCCGACGTCATGCGCCGATTGATTCGAAAACTCGGCGAAGGCGGCGGTCATCGCACCAAGGCCGGCGGAAACATCGCGCTCGAAACCGGCAACGCCGCCGAAGTCGAACGCATCCGCAAAATCCTCCGACGACGACTCCTCCGCGCCGTCAAAATCCCCATGTCCCGCGGCACTCGACTCGTCCCGCCTCGCCAGTAGCCCGTCCTATTCCCCTAGGCCGCCTCCTGGGACGCCACCATCTCCGCGTGCGCCGCCCCGAGACTCAGCCCCACCGCGACCGTCCAGCCCGGCTGTGGACCCGATTG
>CAYVKG010000105.1:0-14888 GCA_964451955.1 uncultured Tepidisphaeraceae bacterium | reverse complement strand
CTCAGAGTCCCTCTCTCGTCCTTCGCGATCGCCTTGGCCCTGACCTCCTCGCCTCGCCTCGCCCCAGCCGCCAACAGAAACCTCAACGACCTCGTCCGCCCCTATTCCACCCAGCAGATCATGCACCTGGACCTTGACGAAACCACCACGTTCACCCTCAACAACGGCCAAAAACGCTCGGTCCGCCTCCTCTCCGTCACCGAACACCGCGACAGCGTCATCAAACTCGTCCGCCGAGCCGACGTACGCCTCGCCATCGACGATAAACCCATCGACCTCGTCTGCGCTCCTTACGTCATGCCCACCGAGGCCGCCGGCCTCCGAATCCTCGTCGATTCAACATCCGCGTGGGGTAACATCCCCAAATCAGTCCAACTCTCCCTCTGGGATCCCGCCGATCCCATCGTCGACCTCGCCAAATTCACTTTCCCCATCCGAAACTTCCGCCTCTTCTCACAAGGAACTCAGGCCTACAACGAGCCCGTCCATCTCGGCCTCGGCGACGCCGACCCCACCGGACAACAGTTCTACCACGACTACGGCTTCGACAACGCTGGCTTCGAGGGCCGCGAAGAAGTCCTCAGCGCCGTCCAGGGCACAATCGTCAAGTTCGCACCCAGCCGCCAAGATATCTGCTCCGTCCTCGTCCAAGACGCCAACGGCTCCATCTGGGAACATGCCCACCTCCAATCCATCGACCCACAACTCACCCTCAACATGACCCTCTCTCCAGGCCACAAAATCGGTCTCCTCGGAAAAACAGGCCCCTCCGGAAACTTCTCCCACCTCCACCTCGGCGCCTTCCTCTCCCGCTCCGACGCCGACTCCGGCCACGCCGCCCGCCAACTCAACCTCTACCCCTGGCTCGTCACCGCCTATCGCGCTAAGCACCCCTCCGAGCTCCTCGCCGTCGCTCGACCGCACCAGCTCGCCCTCACCCGCCAAACCGTCTCCCTCGACGCCTCCAACTCCCTCGCCTTCGCCAGCCGTATCGTCGATTGGCGATGGGTGCTCCCCGACGGAACCACACTCAAACAACCCAAAGTCCAAACCACCTTCGACCGCCCCGGCGCCTATGTCGCCGCCCTCTGGGTCAAGGACAACCTCGGACAGCAGGACGTCGACTTCTGCCAGATCAAGGTCTTCTCACGCGACAACCCCGAAAAAGCCATCCCCCACATCTTCATGACCCAAACACCCACTCAAAACATCCAATGCAACCAGACCGTCACTTTCCGATTCTGGTTCCAGGGCCAAAACCCCTCCCCAATCCGCGTTGACTTCAGCGACGGAACCGAGGTCGCCAACTACCAGCCCTACACCGAACTACCCCATGCCTTCTCCTCCCCAGGCATCCACATCGTTACCGCCTATTGCCAGGTCCAAGCCATGCCCATCACCCAAAAACTCAAGGTCATTGTTCACCCTGCCAAATAGCTCTTGCCCCCCTCGCAACCTTCATTCACCATCCCGCCTTCATCATCGCCTGCCCACTCCACCTCCGCCTTCCATCATGCCCCCTCCCTCACACATCACGCCCCGCCCTCTCCCCGCAACGCCCCACTCCCTCCGCCGCCCAACTCCGTCTCCCCTTCCCTCTTCCTCCCCAATACCCCCCCCATCCGACCTCTGACCCCTGCACTCCGCCCTCTGCCTCCTCACACCCGTCACCCGTTCCCCCCTCACCCCACCACAACAGCAACCTTCCATCAATTCCCGCGCTGCGCCATCGGGAAAAATAAGAAAGTCTCCTCCTCATTCTCCCCAGCAAATCCCCACTTCTTGCATTTCGCGCCGCGCCAAACTCACCATTCCCGCGCAAACGCACCACTATCTAGGGAAGGACTATCATGCGCACGACCGTGGCCAACGCTTGCCACCGCCACACTGCACCCGGCACCCTGCCGCCTCCCCCGCGCCTGCGGCCAGCATGGTAGCCGCCCTAGCCGCACCGACTAACGTCCGCCACGCCAAATCCGCCGCCATTGCAGTCTTTCTCCGTCGAACCATTGACTTCTTCGGACCGTACGCTAGTATGTGATCATTCATTCACGTACTCGGTACCCCCGGAGGCGATCGTGGCTCAGAAGAACAAGGACCGATACGCGGTGACCGCGCGAATTATGAAGGCCGTCGCTCAGCCCATCCGGCTGGCCATTCTGGAAACCCTCCGCAACGGAGAGCAGTGCGTCTTTGACATCGCCAAGGCCGTTGGCGCGGAGCGATCCAATGTCTCCCGGCACCTGTCTGTCCTGGCCAGTGCCGGCATCCTCTCCAGCCGAAAGGATGGCCTCCAAGTCTTCTACCGGCTGGAGACCCCCTGCATCCTGAACGTCTTCACCTGCGTTCGCGGCGTGATTGAGGCGGATCTTGAGAATAATCGCCAAGCGTTGTGCTGCATGTAGCCTTGGCCGAAAGCGGTGCTGATGATGCTCGCCGAGCAACGCTATCAGAGAAGAGCACGCGTGCTCAAGGCGATGGCGCACCCGAGCTGGTTGATCATGTTCGATGCCTTGGCGCAAGGTGAGTGTTGCGTGCGAGAGCTTCAGAGGTTCGTGGGATCGGATGCATCGATAGTATCAAAGCACCTGTCGGTGATGCGGCTGTGTGGGTTGGTGGAAGGTCGCAAGGACGGACTGCTTGTTTGGTACACATTGCGCGTGCCGTGGCTCGCGCGACAGGTTGTACGATTTGTGGACTGCGTCGAATCGAAGGTGCGACGCGACGGCCCGAATTAAGGAACACAGACTGGCAGCAAGCGGGCCTCGCGCTCATGAGTAACTGTCTTGCCGCCCCATAAGTGATTATGAACTCACAGACTCATATAGTCGTTGCCGAGCAACCGGATGAAACCGTGACTCAGACAGCGGAATCCCTGGACAGCGCCGATGCGAAGCAGAGCCGATCTTCCGAATGGAAGAGACTGGCCGCCATCATTGCCGTGTTCCTCGCCTTCTTCTTCCTTCCCATCGGCACGCCGCGTTTTGACGGGGCAGTCAATGAGGCCCTGCACCTGACCAAGTGGTACGCCCGCGAACACGTGCTGCTGTGCCTGGTGACGGCCTTCTACATCGCCGGAGCCATCGGCGTATTCGTTAGTCAGGCTTCCGTCATGAAATACATGGGGGCCAACGCCAACAAAACCTTGGCCTATGCCGTGGCATCGGTCTCGGGCACGATCCTGGCGGTCTGCTCCTGCACGATCCTCCCGCTGTTCATGGGCATCTACCGCATGGGCGCGGGCCTGGGACCGGCCGTGGCGTTCCTGTATTCCGGCCCGGCGATCAGTGTGCTGGCCATTGTGCTGACCGCCCGCATCATGGGAGCGGAACTGGGCATCGCCCGCGCCATCGGCGCGGTCTCCTTCAGCGTGATCATCGGCCTGACCATGCACCTGATCTACCGCAAGGAGGAACAGGCCAAGGTCAAGGCACAGATGTTCATGCCCGAACCCGAGGTGCGGCGGCCCCTATGGCAGAACATCCTGTTCTTTGCCGCTTTGGTGGGCATCCTGGTCTTTGCCAACTGGGGTGGTCCCCGCGAGTTCTCCTACTCCACCCGAGACGGAAAGAGCTTTGTGGGCGCGGTCGTCCAGGAGAGCGAAGCCGCCAATCCCGCCGATGCAACGCTTCGCATCCGAATCACCGACGGCCCCACCGCCGGCCAAGAAATCTCTCTCACGCCCGCCGACATCGCGGCCAAGTCGCCCACCGAAGGCATCTCCACGTCAATCTGGCGGTGGAAATGGACGCTCACCTCCGCCTGCGCCATCGGTCTGGGGTTCATCCTGATCTTCTGGTTCGCCATTGCCTGGTGGAAAGTTGCGGCGGCCACAGTGGCACCGGCCGTTCTTGCACTGGTCCTGCCGACCGATGGCCTGCTGGTCATGCTGCCCTTCGCGGCGGCGGTTGTCGGATTGTCGGTGATCACCGCCACGGACAAGGGCGAGGCCAACGAGTGGTTCAACGCCACATGGACCTTCTCCAAGCAGATCCTGCCCCTCCTGTTCTTCGGTGTCCTTGTCGCCGGATTCCTGCTGGGACGCGTTGGGCACGAAGGGATCGTTCCCAGCCGATACGTCCAGATGCTCGTCGGCGGTCAACCCGACACCTTCCTCAGCGCCTCTGGCCTGGGCGGTAGCAATTGGGAGTCGTCCGTTCGTTCCCTCTGGCCGCTGTGGACCAACTTCTTCGCGTCCATCTTTGGCGCGTTCATGTACTTCGCGACCTTGACCGAGGTGCCCATTGTGCAAGGACTGATTGATGCCGGCATGGGCAAAGGACCCGCTTTGGCACTGCTGCTGGCCGGGCCATCGCTGTCCCTTCCCAGCATGCTGGTAATCCAGGGCGTCCTGGGCGCACGGAAAACGGTCGTGTACGTCATCCTCGTCGTCGTGCTCTCCACAATCGCGGGCATGTTCTTCGGTCATTTCTCGGGCTGAGCAAGTGCACACATTCACAGGAATCAGTCTATGAACAGCAAAACCATCGGGTTTGTCGGCGGCGGCCGGATCACCAGGATCATCCTGGCGGGCTGGCAAAAGGCAGGAGCGATCCCGACACACGTCGTGGTCAGTGACGCGTCCGACGCTGTACTGGCTAACCTGAAAGCAGAATGGCCCCCAGTGCGCACGATCCCCAATGGGAACGGGGAAGCAGCCGGACAGGATATTGTCTTCCTTGCGGTGCATCCGCCGGCGCTCGCGGAGGTCGCCGCCCAGATCAAGTCGAGTCTGAAGAGCGGCGCCATCCTCGTGTCCCTGGCGCCGAAGTTCACAATCTCGAAGCTGTCGCAACTGATGGGCGGCTTCGCTCGAATCGCCCGCGTGATCCCCAATGCGCCCACGGTGGTCGGAGCCGGGTTCAATCCGGTTGCTTTTGCGCCCGCTCTTTCGGAGGCCGACAAGCGGTCGGTCCTCGACCTCTGGGATCCCTTGGGCGACTGCCCGCAGGTGGCTGAAGAGAAACTGGAAGCCTATGCGATCCTGACCGCGATGGGGCCGACCTACTTCTGGTATCAGTTCTACGAGTTGTGCGCCCTTGCCGAGTCGTTCGGACTGACCGCGCAGGAGGCCAGGACCGGCTTGGAGCGCATGGTCACCGGTGCGATTCAGACGATGCTGCAATCGGGGCTCTCGGTCGAGCAGGTCAAGGACCTGATCCCAGTCAAGCCGCTCGGCGAGGCCGAAGCGTCCATGGTGGAGATGTACCGCACGCGGCTGGCGGGCGTCATGCAGAAGATCAAGCCGTAATCGGCCGGGCAAGACCCGGTCAGAGGAAATAGGCGCCATCACGACGCCCGCGCTGGCCGTCGATACAGTGGACAAGGTCGTCGGCAAGGCGCCCTCGGCCGACCAGATCAGCAAGCTGCTGTAGCCGAATGACGGTGCGCAGCCCCAAGACGGAGCATCACGAAGGCAAGGCATCGCGGCTTGTGCCGATCTTCCCCGAACTGCCGCCTCATCTGCGCGGTGCCTTTGAGGCGGCCGAGCCTGGAACCGAATACGTCGTTACCCGCTGCCGGGATGGGGCCGTCAATCTGCGGACCCAGCTTGAGCGGATCATCCGGCGGGCCGGCCTACAGCCCTGGCCTAAGCTGTTCCACAATCTCAGGGCGACGCGGGAAACCGAACTGGCCGAGACTTTCCCCCTTCACGTTGTCTGTGCGTGGATCGGCAATTCTTCGGCGATTGCGGCCAAGCACTACCTGCAAGTGACGGATGAGCATTTCGAGGCGGCCATCAAGGGGGAAGGGGCCGGCGAAAAAGCGGCGCAAAATCCGACGCAGCAACCGCACGCGGACGGCCGCAAGGCATCGCATTACGAAGGCCATAAAACAAAAAACCCCGCGATTTGCGGGGCTTTTCGAGAGACTGCGGTAGGGCGCGATGACCCTAACACTTACCTAATACCCCCTAGGGGAGTCGAACCCCTGTCCTCTGGCTGAGAACCAGATATCCTGGGCCACTAGACGAAGGGGGCGTCTTTTCCGCTGCTCTGCCCAAGTCCACCGGATTATCAACGCCCTGTCGCCCACAGTCAAGAGACACCCCACTGCCCCCCGCCGCTTCCCGGCCGCCACACCACACAACTACCGCCTCCCGGTGGCCGCAAACGCGTACAACTTGCTCCCCGTACGCACAAAAACACAACCCTGTGCGACGCTGATCGATGCGCGAGCCGTACCCTCTGTCTCCAGCGTGCTCTGCGAAAGGACCTTGCCGTCCGACGCCGACAACACCCACACCTCCGCCGCCTCATTCATTATATAGACCTTCCCGTCAGCTCCCGTCGGAGAAGTGCGAAATACACGCCCGCTGCTCAACGCCGTAAACCACTTCCTCGCCCCCGTCTTCGTGTCCAGACAGCTCAGGCCCTTTTTGAAATCGCCATCCAGCACATACAACTCCCCTCGATAATACAGCGGATTGCATACGTCGCTGGCCACTTGTCTGTTTCGCCACTCCACATGCGTCTCGGTAATTGTCCCCGTCCCTCCTGCTCGGATCGCCATCACCTGCCCCATCACCTTCGGCGTACACACAATCAACAGCTCCCCGGCGGCCGTCACCGACGGCACCATTCTCAGATGCCCTATATGCGTCGGGTTCCACCCATCGCACCGCCAAAGCTCCTTCCCGCTTTCTGCATCGTGCCCCGTCACCCAGTCACCCCCGGCAACCACGACCTCCTTCCGCCCCCCACCCTCATAGGGCAGCGGCGTCCCATACGCCTCCTTCGCCTCATCACGCGCATCGGTCTGGCGAATCTGCTTCCAAATGTCCTTCCCAGTCGCCGCATCGATGGCCAGCACATACGAATCGGCCGGAGCCCCCGACCCTCGACCTGTATACGGCCGGTCTCTGTGCAACACCTGCACATACAGTCGCCCCCAATACAACACAGGACTCGAACCATACAGGAACTGCATATTGAACGGCCCGTGGTCCTTCTGCAGGTTCCGCGACCACAAGATGTTCCCCTCCATGTCAAACGCCGCTAGGTCCCCCGTCCCAAAGCTGAAATACACCAATTTCCCGTCCGTGATCGCCGACGGACTGGCCATGTCGTTCATCCCATGCCGCGGCGAGTTCAGACCCACCTCTCGCTGCCACGCGATCTTGCCCCCCTTCCGATCAACACAAATCGCGACAAGTTTGTCTGTCTTCTTGTCCACCGATCCCACAAACACTCGCTCCCCCCACACAATCGGCGTCCCGGCTCCGTGCCCCGGCATCTCCACACACCAGAGCATATTGCTCCCAGGATCCAACTTCTCCGGAAGATTCACCTCCTCGCTGCTTCCATTCAAGTTCGGCCCCCTCCATTGCGGCCAATCGGCCCCTCGCGCCCACACGCAAGCCACTACCACCACTCCGACCGCCCAGCTCATCCAAAATCGACTTATCATTCCGCATCCACCTCATTCACACAATCTAGGCCCCCTTACTACGCCTCCCGGGGCCTGGGGTTGACCCGTCCATGTCCCCGCCTCTTCCCCCACGCGATTTTTCCTATACCATGCCCCCTCCAAAGACTGCCGGACCGCAACCGCTTGGCAACCGAACGGCCAATTCCGGCTTCCGCTTCTTCGACACTCAATCACAGAAACTCGCTCATGACTCCGTTTATCAAGCTCGCCCACCCTGACCAATACGTCGCCTGCCGATGGGACTTGGCCTCTGACCCCTCCGCCCGCAACTACTGGATCGACTTCTTCCGCAAACAAATGCACACCTCCATGACCCAAGGCATCGAATCCGCCGTCGCCCACGGCGAATCCCATGCCTCCGCCTCAAAACGCGCCGAGCAATTCCGCAAAGCTTTCAACGCCCGCCTCGACGACTTTCACACCTCTCCCGGAAAGTTCGGCCGCGTGACCATCCTCACCTTCGACATCTGGCGCGACCAACTCCTTCGCCAGACCGGGTTCCTCGACCCCTTCGCCCTCTGGAAGCACCGCGAAAACGAAAAGATGCTCAAGCTCCTCCCGGCCGTCTGCCGCCAGCTTGACGCCCTGCACGGCCCTGATCAGGTCCACGCCGTCATCAAGGGCGTCTTCGCAGGCAATATCTTCGACATGGGCGTCGCAGCAACCGCACAAGCACACCGCGAAAATGGCCTCGACTTCTTCCACGTCCGTGACCGCCTCGCGCCCCGCCCCTGGCTCATCGACGACTTCGACCAACTCATCAACCGCCTCCTTCTCCCACCGCACCATAAGGCCGTCATCTTCATCGACAACGCCGGCAGCGACTTCCTCCTCGGCGTCCTGCCCTTCGCCCGCTGGCTGGCTCGTCGCGGCGCCCACATCGTCCTCGCCGCCAATGAACAACCCACTCTCAATGACATGTCCATCCACGACCTCCGTTACTGGTGGCCACACATCCTCCAGGTCGAGCCCTCCCTCAACTCCCTCCCCTTCTCCTTCGCAAGCACCGGCACATCCGAACCCCTGATCGACCTTTCAAACGTCTCCATCGAACTCAACCACGCCTCCGCCGATGCCGACCTCGTCGTCCTCGAAGGCATGGGCCGCGGAGTCGAAAGCAACACCGACGTCCGTATGACCTGCGATTCGCTCAATATCGCCATGGTCAAAGATGCCTGGACCGCCCTCCAACTCGGCGGAAAACCGTTCGATCTCGTCTGCCGTTTTCGCCAGCCAGACCCGCATTGACGCCCCCACCCGCCGCGCGTAACATCGCCCCCCTGATGACCCAATTGAGGAGATGCATGCACCAAACCAACCTGCAGAGTCTTGATCCACGCTCCGTCGCCCGGGCCGCCGATTACCTCGCCTCACACGCCGGCGGTGCCCCATGGGTCCCGCCTGCCCGACCCGTTGCACCCGTCGCCTCCCCAGTCGGCATGCCCGGCGCACCGGGGCCCGGCGGATACATGCGATACCGCGAGATGACCATCGACGAGATGCTCCTCGAAAACCGCGTCGTCTTCCTCGTCGGCGAAATCAACCACGTCTCCGCCTCCAACTGCATCATGCGACTCCTCTACCTCCAGAGCGTCAAACGCGATGCCGACATCAACCTTTACATCAACTCCCCAGGCGGCGTCGTCGATGACACCCTCGCCATCTTCGACATCATGCGGTTCCTGTCCTGCGACATCGCCACCTATTGCATCGGCCGCGCCGAAAGCGGCGGCGCCATCGTCTTCATGGCCGGGAAAAAAGGAAAACGATTCATCCTCCCTAACGCCAAAGTCATGATTCACCAGCCCTTCGGCGGCGTCTACGGCCAGGCCGCTGACATCCAGATCCAGGCCGACGAAATCCTCAAAACCAAGGAAACACTCATCAACGTCATGGCCGCCTGCACCGGCCAGACCCCCGAACGCATCCGCGAAGACAGCGAACGCGACCGCTTCTTCGACGCAAAGGCCTCCGTCGCCTACGGCATCTGCGATGAGATCCTCGGCGAAGAAAACCAGCCAAAAAGCGAGGAAAAACCTAAATAGGATCCCCTGACGTATCACATTTCACGAACTTCAAACTGCATAACTTCACTCCCATGAGCCAATACCTGATCCCCATCGTCATCGAGAAAACCGGCCGCGGAGAACGCGCCTACGATATCTACTCCCGACTCCTCAAAGACCGCATCATCATGATCGGCGGCGTCGTCGACGACCAGATGGCCAGCGTCGTCGTCGCACAACTCCTCTTCCTCGCTAATGACGATTCCAAGTCCGACATCCAGATGTACATCAACTCCCCGGGCGGCTCCATCTCCGCCGGCCTCGGCATCATCGACACCATGCGATTCCTCCGCTGCGACGTCGCCACAACCTGCATCGGAATGGCCGCCTCCATGGGCGCCTGCCTCCTCGCCGCCGGCGCCAAAGGCAAACGCTTCTGCCTCCCCAATTCACAAGTCATGCTCCACCAACCCCTCATCGGCGGCGTCCTCCAAGGCCCCGCCACCGACCTCGGCATCGAAGCACAACATATGCTCCGACTCCGCGATCGCCTCTACAAAATGATGGCCGATTTCACCGGCAAAACCCCCGATACCATCCACCGCGATTTCGACCGCAACAAATGGCTCTTCGCCGAAGAGGCCGTCGCTTACGGCTGCGCCGACCGCATCATCGACCGCGCACCCGAAGTCACGGCCCGGCATACCAATACCGACCCCGATCCCGAAAAGGATCAATAGCAACTAATGGCCCGTCCCCTCCCTATCCTCTCGCTCAGTTGCGCAGCAGCCCTCCTCTTCGCCGGCTGCGCCAAACCCAATCCAGTCACCATTCAACTCCGCAAAGAAAACCAACGCCTCGAGAAAAAAATCGATTCCCTCCGCCTCCAGAATGACGCCTCCCTTGCCCGCATCGCCACCCTCGAATCCCAGACCACTCCCATTGCCACCCTGCCGCATTCCCGCCTCCAACAGTTGTTCACCGTCCATAGCATCGAAATCGGCAGACAAACCGGCGGATACAAAACCGACCCCGATCTCCCCGCCCACCAGGCACTCAGAATCTACCTCACCCCTTACGACGAAACCGGCGAGGCTATCAAGGCTACAGGACAACTCGTCGTCGAAGCCTACGACCTCGCCATGCCCCTCGATAATCGAATCGGCCGATGGGTCTTCGAACCCCTCCACCTCAAAGAAGCCTGGCGATCTCTCGGCCCACTCCATGCCTTCGTCCTCAACGCCCCATGGCAAACCATCCCCCGACATCCCGATATCACCCTCAAAGTCTCCTTCCGCGACGAACTCACCGGCCGAACCTTCTCCGCCGTCAAAGACATCCGCCTCATTCCCCCACACCCCACAACACAACCCACCTCCAAGCCGTAGCGATTCCCGAAATCCGTTTCCCCCTTTTCCACGTTTCTCTCGCAACTCATAACGCACCACTCTCCACAGCCATGTCCGACGAACGCCCCATGAATCGCCGCCGTTTCTTCCGCGAGGGTCTCCGCGAGATCCTCCGACCGCTCGGCTCTGCCATCGACAAACTCGCCGACGCCGCCAAGCAGATCAGCGACCTCGAAAACCTCGCCACCAGCCCCCCTCCACCACCGCCACCACCAATCCAAACCTGGCTCCGCCCCCCCGGCGCTGTCTCCGAATCCCTCTTCCCCGACATGTGCCATCGCAGCGGTGAGTGCGCCCGCGTCTGCCCCGTCCAAGCCATCAAGATGGACCCCTCCTCCTACAAAGCCAGTGGCGCACCCTACATCGAACCCGATGAACAACCCTGCATCGTCTGCGATAACCTCGCCTGCACCACCGTCTGCCCCACCGGCGCCCTCGTCCCAACCACACGCGAATCCATCCGCATGGGCTCGGCTCTCTGGCATGAGGACACCTGCCTCCGCCGACAAGGCAACCCCTGCTCTATCTGCGCCGACCGCTGCCCGCTCGGCGAGGCCGCCATCATCCTCCGCGAAGGTCGCATCGAAGTCGTCGACGGCGGCTGCATCGGCTGCGGCGTCTGCCAACACGATTGCCCAACCTACCCCAAGAGCATCACCGTCATTCCCCGCACCTGACCCCCCACTCCTCCCACAACTCCCGATCGGTTACGATCTGGCCATGCCACTCCACCTCGAAATCCAACTGCACGATCCCCAGTTCCTGGCCGGCCTCCTTGTCGCGCCCACTCTCGCCGTCACCCCCACACCCCCGCCGCTCAGCCAGCTCATCGACCACGCGCTCCAGGCTCATTCTGATACCGAAGTCCCCCCCAAAATCCGCCAGGCCGTCCGCGACCTCCTGCGACGAGGCGGCTTCCGCCCCTCCGGTCGTAACAAGCCCGCCAGCGAATACCTCGCCCAGGCCGCTCGCGAAGGCCGGTTCCCACGCATTAATAACTGCGTTGACATCATCAACCTCCTCTCCCTTCAATCCGGCCTGCCCATCTCACTCCTCGACCTCAACGCCTTCGATGCAACCGCCCGCATTCGCTATGGCCAGCCAGGCGAAACCTACGTCTTCAACTCCGCCGGGCAGGCCATCGACCTCAACGGACTCATCTGCGTCTGCTCCGTCGCCGACAACGCCGATCGCCCCCTCGGCAGCCCCATCAAAGACTCCATGGCCGGCAAAATACGCGACCTCACCACCTCTACCCTCGCGGTCATCTACGCCTCAACGGCAGTCATCGACCCAACTGGCATGGACTCCCTCCTCTCTCGATTTGCACAACTGCTCCAGGATTACGCCAACGCATCTTCCATCAACACGCAAGTCGTCATCACGCGACCCGAAACGCCATAGCAACCCCCCCGTTTCCCATACCCTCTCAACATCTGACCCCCGTCACATCCCCCGCCTCTTCCACAACCCCTCGCCCACCCATTGCCCTCGACCAACCGCTCACGCCGCCTCAGCCACCTTCTGTAAGTCCGGAAAGTTGAATCCTTGAGCGGGATCGATTCGTCCGCCCAGGACTGACGATCCACTTCTGCCTGTAGGTGCCGCAGCAGTCGCTTACTTGCCGGCGGACTGACACGTCCATCCTGACATTGCTTCACTCTGAAGCCCCGAGCCACACAAACAGTGCATACCCAATCGGCCGCATAACGCGTCTCACGCCCGGTACAACACAAGGCCTGCCGACAAAGTTGCTCGAAAGGTGTACGAGCGGTTATATTGAAGAATACATAGATCCGGGGCGTAGCTCAGCTTGGATTAGAGCGCCTGGTTTGGGTCCAGGAGGTCGCAGGTTCAAATCCTGTCGCCCCGACTGATATAACCCCTGAAAAATCAGGGGTTTATTTATTATACGGAAGAATCTTGTTTCAGTCGATTTTTCCAAAACACGACATTTCCTGCCCGACTTGCACTACAATTCTCGCGTTGTTGGGGGCTGATGAAGCTCTTCCGGAGAACGCCGATGGCCCGTCATGCAACGCGACGAGTTCCCAAGCTGCGGTTCACCAAGACCCGCGGAATTGGGTGGCATGTCAACTACCGTGATCCGCAAACCGGGGTTCCCCGCAAACGCCGATTCGGAATGCTCGACCGCGATGCGGCGTCCGAGCAGTATCGCGAATGGCTCACCGAGCACCTGAAGGGCTCCCCGCACCGCAGTTCGCGATCAGCCTCGACGGCACGGGCGGAGGAGGTGTCCGACGCCGATGCCAGAGCCGAGATAGGCAGCCTGCTGCATGTGGCCTCGAACTACCTGTACTTTGAAGAGCGCCGGGTCCGCAAACCAGGCGAGCCGCGTCGGGCCGGGACTATTGGGCCACAGGTCTTGGCTGACCGACGGCACGACGTAAAGGAGTTCCTGAAGTTCATCGACCAGCGTCACGGGCCGGGAAGCGCAGGACAGCTTTCGGTCCTCGACCTACGGATGAAGGACGTGGAGGACTACAACAAGGAACTTGTCGATGCGGGGTATTCCGACGTGCTTGTGTCCAATCGCATGCTCGCCGTCAAGGCAATCATCGAGCGGGCGGGACGGCCGGAACACGGAGAGCAGCTGTTGTCCTGGAATTGGAACGCTCGCGACAAGCTTCGCGGAAAGCCGCGCACTCCTCGCACGCTTCCAAGCTTGTCGCAGCTCAAGGCGATTCTCGATCGCTGCGACGAACGTTCGCGCGCCATCGTGTGGATGGCGATTGGCCTGGGCTTTGGACAAGGCGACCTGTCAGCCGTCCGAGTCGGCCAGATTGACGCCAACGGCTACGATCTGCGACGGGGCAAAACGGGGCTGGACCGATACGGCGAGACGCCCCCTGGCGTCTGGGCCGCAATCAAGGAATACCTCAAACAATACCCACGCGAGGCCGGCGATTTGCTTTTCATCACCGAAAACGGCCAGCCGCTTTGCCATGGAAACACGGACAGCATTCACATGTGGTGGCGCCGAGTCCGCACTGCGATGGGCGCCCTCGGGAAGACGCTCGGCGGCTTCTACGTGCTCCGTCACCTTGGTGCAACCGAATACGGTTCCCGTTCAGGCTGCTCGATCAGCGCCATGAGGCGGTGGCTCGGCCACGCCGTCAGTTCTAGTGTCGCAGATGTATACATGCGCCCCGTGGCGCCGGAACATCGAGAGGTCGTCGAGTGGGTTAGGGAATCGCTGCAAACCAAGCCCCACCGGAGGCAGCAGCCACGGGCTCAAGTGAAGGGCTAGCGTTGCTGGGGGCAGCCGCCACGGCCAAGCACGTGGCGCCCGATGGCGATGGCTCTCGCGATGTCGGCGAGAACGACCGTCGGGTCGTATGAACCCGCGGCATGCACACGCAGGAGCGGCACTCGCGCCTCATAGAACGCCTTATTTACGAACCTGTCGCGGAGTCGGCGCTGGTGATGGCGGTGTGAGCGGTCGTCCAATTCGACAATGACAGCGACGGCCGTGGTGCGGGGATCGTAGAGCACAAAATCGACGTGCTTCTGTGCGAGCCGCCGTCCATGGACGGTCTTCCATAGGCGGTCGGGACACTTGAGTATGTCGGCCAGCCGTGTCTTGATGGAGATGGCGTAGCGGCCGGAAACGGCCGCTTGCAACGCGTGATAGAAGGCCAGTTCACCGCGGGACAATAGCCCCTCGCACCGGACATAGGGCATCAATTTGTGGTTGCGGCGTCTGGCCGCGGCGGTTGTCCCGCTCGGTCGGATTCTCATATGCATTCCTCAAGGAAGGCCAAGGGATGTGCTGGGGGCGTGCCTTCGTGAACAACCTCTACGCGCGGGCGGGCTCGCGGTCGCGGCCCTTTCGCGCCTGTCGCTCCTGAGGGTCCTTGGGCCGGGCCTCCTCACGCTCACGGGCCAACTGCTCCTGCACCCAGGTGTGGGCGTCGAGCAGGACCTTGGCCACCGTGGGCAGTTCGGCAGGCCCGAAGCTGTGGGACTCTCTCCATTCATCCCCATCCCCTTTGAAGGTGCGGATGACGGTGGTGCTGTA
>CAYVKG010000104.1:0-14899 GCA_964451955.1 uncultured Tepidisphaeraceae bacterium | reverse complement strand
GGCCATAGCCGCCGAAGGGCTTGTAACCTCAAAAAAACAGAGATCCAATATCTGAACGAAAGGAATCGTTATGAATGGACTTATTATTAAGTCGTCGTGCATTGATCGCATTCTCTCAGGTCAGAAAACCTGGGAACTCCGCGGGCTTCCAACTAGGGTCCGTGGACCGGTTGCTCTCATCCCAAGCGGGACCGGCCGCATTGTCGGAACCTGCCACATCGTGGACTGTCTCGGCCCCCTGACTCTCGAACACATTCAGGCCAATGTCGACAAACTCGCGCTCCCCGTCCAAACGCTCAGCCAGTTGCCTTTCCCAAAAACCTATGCCTGGACGCTGGCCAATCCCAAAACCTTGGCACAGGCCATCGAAATCCCCAAGTCACGCGGCGGCGCCTGGATCAGACTCACCCCGGAGAACGTCGGTTCTCGCTTCGCCGAATTGACACAAACACCCGACACAAACCCCGGCGAGCAGCCTAAGGTCGAAGTGACAGTCTGCGCAAACCCCCCAGTTCTTCAGCCCAAGGTCTAATGACCGGCCGTCCATCCCCGCCGCTACGCGCGGCAGGGCTGCGGCCAAACTCACTTCGGTGCAGCGGCGGAAACGGCCAAAACGCCTCAGCCATCTACCCCCACGGGACGCCGGTGGCTGAGGCGTTCGTTCTCAATCACTAATCCTCACCAAACCCTACCCCTTCATCCCGCTCATCGTCAGCCCCTGTATGAAATACCGCTGCGCCAGAAAAAAAATCACGATCACCGGCACCGTCATCAGCATGTTCCCCGCCATTATCAGCGACCAGTCCAGCGAATACGTCAGGTCGATCCGCAGCGAAAACAACCCCAACGACAACGGAAACTTCGCCTGGTCACGGATGTACACCAGCGGCCCCATGAAGTCGTTCCACGCCCCCTGAAATGCCATCACCGCGATCGCCGCCAAGGCCGGCTTCACCTGCGGCAATATAATGTAATACCACGTCTGAACCGCGTTCAACCCATCTATCTTGGCCGCTTCCTCCAACTCCCGCGGAATCGTCCGCATCTGCTGCGTCATCAAAAAAACGAAAAACGCCACCCCAAACCAGCACGGCACCCACAACGGATTCAGCGTGTTGTACCACCCCACGTACCGCCAGATCAGAAACGATGGAATCATCGTCACCTGCGCCGGTAACATCATCGTCGCCAACACAATCACAAATGCCACCGAACGCCCAGGCCACCGCAGCCGCGCAAATGCATACGCCACGAACGCCGCCGAAAAACAGCAACCCGCCACGCACAACGCCACCAAAATCACCGAGTTCAACAGGTACATCCAGAACGGCCCCGACAAAAACGCCCGCAAGTAATTCCGCTCCGCCTTCCCGTAAATCGCCCCCGCTGTCGACCTCGGCGCCAAAATCAGCCGCAGCGTCGCCTCCGCCCCCTCCGCGCCCGACCCAACCGCCACCCCCTCCTCCACCCGCAACGGTATCCACAACTTCGCCCGGTTCGTCGTGTCGTCAAACGTCGGCGGCTGCAACAAAATGCTCATCGGCCGATGCATCGCCAAGTACGTCCGCCTCTGCGTCTTCCAACGCCTCCCCTCCACGTCCAGAGTCGCGTCAATCGTGTGCCATGAATTGTCCGGCACGATCGATATCACCAGCTTGTGCAGGTCCTTGAATCGATACCCCTCCGGAAACCGAAACCGATACGACAACACCACCGGCACGTCCGATCCCGAACTGAATTCATACGCCAGCCGAGTCGCCCCTCCCTCAGTAACCAGCCGCCCTCGCCCCGATTCAACCCTGAAACCCTTCCCAATCTCCTCCCAGTCCGCAAGATTGAACACCGATGCGTCCAGCATCCTCAACTGCAACTTCAAAAACTCCACCCGACCCAACGTGTCCGACATCGCGCCAGCTACTGCATCCGCCGTCAAAAACGACTTGAACGCCTCCAGCAGCGGACCCTCCGCTCCTGACCACAACTTCCGATTCAATTTCGCGATCGTCCGCGAAACCAGTAACCTCGCCCCCATCTCTCGATGCGATGGCCCCCACTCCCCGCCGGCCGCCGGCCGCGTCGCCGGTCGCAACGCCGCGATACGCCCTTCCGCAAACCCCAACAGCCGCGGTAACTCCGCCTCCCACCGCTCTTCCGGTATCTCCAACAGCCGCTCAGGTTCCTCCACCTCCCGAATGTACGGGCTCGATGCCCGAAACGTCGGAATCTCCGGCAACAGCCGCGCGCCCGTCACCTCCTCGTCCGTCTTCAGACTCGTCGAAAACATCCACAAAAACGGGAACAGAAAGATCCCCACCCCGGCCAGCAACACCAGGTGCACCCACCCGCGCGACACAAAATACCGCGCAAAACCCCTCCCCATCTCCGCCTGTCGCTTCGACGGGTTACTCCTGCTCATAGTGCACCCATCGCTTGCTCAGCCAAAGCTGGACGATCGTCAGGCCCAGCACCATCATAAACAGAATCCACGACAACGCGCTCGCATACCCCATCCGGAAAAACTGAAACGCCTCCCGAAATAGGTGATACCCGTAGAACAGCGTCGACATCCCCGGACCGCCCCCTTCCGTCATGATGTACGCCTCCTGCCAATACTGCATCGTCCCGATTACCCCAATAATGAAATTAAACAGCGTGTACGGCGACAACATCGGCAACGTCACGTGCAAAAACCGCCTCCATGCTCCCGCCCCGTCAATCGACGCCGCTTCGTATAACTGCGGATTGATCGACTGCAGACCCGCCAGCCATATGATGATCCCCCCTCCCGCAGACCAGATCGACATCAAAATCAGCGATGGCTTCGACCAGTGCTGGTCCTGCAACCAGTCCGGCGGCGACAACTCCGCCCACCTCAGCAGCGGCGTGCCGAAGAGCCACCTCAAAAACTCGTTTATGACCCCAATGTTCGGATTCAGAATCCAGATCCACAGCAACGCCGCTGCCACCAGCGGTACTATCGCAGGCATGTAATACGCCGTCCGGTATATCCCAATCCCGTGTAGCCCACGATTCAACAGTACCGCTATCGCCAGGCTTGCCCCCATCATCAGCGGTATCCGCAATATCATGTATAACGTGTTCCCCAGACTCTTCAAAAACAGCGTGTCCTCCAAAATGAACCGATAGTTGTCCAACCCCACAAAGTGCGCGGGGTTGATCACGTCGTATTGCGTCAACGATATCACCACCGAAAACAGAATCGGCCCCCCAACAAATAACACAAATCCAATCAACCACGGCGATGCGAAAAATAACGCCGCACCAACCTCTCGCCCCTTGTACGAATACTCCCGCCGACCCCGCCGATACGCAATCCACATCCCCACGAACGGCAACATCACCAAACCCACATACGCCGCTAAATACGGCACCCACTTCACACGCGCCTCAGGCGCCGGCGGATTCCTTAACTGGTCCAACGCCCGCTGAACATCCGCCGTCGCCAAATCAAGACAATATTGCACCTCGTCCTTCCCCGCCGCCCTCGCCTTCCCCACAAATCCATGATTCACCGCGTTCTCCAACGCCTCCCGATGCTTCTGCCACAATAACTGCCCCGCCGGCGACACCGGACGGATCCGCGTGTTCGGCAAAAGCTCTTTCTGCACCGCGTACGCTCGCCTGAACGCCGGCGGACAACGTGGATTCTCATCCACCGCCTCCTTCACCAACTCCTCGAAAATCCTCCGATTCGCAAACGTCCGCGGCATGTACAGCCGACCCTCCGACTCCTTCTTCTCCCGCTTCCCATACTCCAACAACAGCATCGCCTCCCGACTCGACAAATACTGAATCAGCCTGAATGCCCCAGCCTTGTTCCGCGATGCCTTCGGTATCACGTACGACCATCCGCCCGCCCATGTCACAGGCTTGCGACCTTTCGCCAACTCGTCCGCAGGCATCGGACCCGCCGATACAAAAAAATCAAAATCCGGCCGATACTCCGCGATCTTCTCCAGAATCCAGTCCCCGTCTATCTTCATCACCACCAGACCACGCAGAAACGGATCCATCGCGTCCTGCTGAAACATCTGCTCAAAACCACGCGCCTTCGAATAGCCCCCAACATCATCGTAAACGTCCACCATGTACTGCAACGCTCGCCGAACCTCCGGCGAATTCAGCGTGCACCGCGTACGGTCCGGCGACAATAACTCCCCGCCCGCCTGCCACGCGTATATGTACAACCACGAATTCCCGTAATTCGGCGCAAAACCCAGCCGCGTCATCTCCGAACTCATCTCCCCAGGCCTCGCATAACGCGTCAACTTCTTCGACGCCTCCCGAAGCTCCTCCCACGTCCGCGGCGGCTGCGGATTCCCCGCCCCGTCCACCATCCCCTCCTGCCTCAGTATGTCCGAATTCGAAAACAGCACCCGTACATCCGCCGTCGTCGCTATCCCGTAAATCCCCGGCTTCTCCGCCGATCCCGGCGGTCTATACTCCGTCTCCTCCACCGCCCATCGGTAAAAATCCCCCAGGTTGATCCCGTACTTCTGATCCCATGCATCCTTCGAATTCTGCGACTCGATCAGCGGCCTCAAATCCTCCAACGCCCCTCGACCCGCCCACTCCCCAATCGCAAAACGGTCAAACCACACCACGTCCGGCGGCACTCCCCCGGCCACCGCCGACAGCAACCGCTGCGCGTCCCCAGTCAGATCACGCGCCACCGACGGCGACATGATCACCTGATACTCCGGATTCTTCAGCTCAAATTGGTGAATCGCCGCATAAATCTCCTCCCCAAAATCCGATACGTTCCCCCAGAATACAATCGCCTGCTTCCCCTCCCCCGTGATGTTCAATGTCGAGCGATACGTCCAAAACCCCAAAATAACCACCAATATCACCCCCAGCGTGACGGCAAACCACAGTGGTATCTCGGCCCGACGGGTATGTCTCAAGCACTCACCTCCGTCTGGTACACGCTCTCGCCCGCAGTATAGCGGAAATGACAAGCCCCGGTAGGGCGCCTCCAGTCTCCTAATCCAAAGTGCCCATCAACCACCAGAATCACAATAATACGATATCACGCCCGCCCCATCCCCCTGGCCCTGCCTCGACTTCCGTCCCTGCCCCCATACCGAACAAACCCCGCCCAAAACCCCTCACAACCGATTGGCCGCCTCACACCGCCCCCTCCCCACTTGTTACCCACGCCATCCCCCCTTATAGTTCTACCCCTCTAAGGCAATACCATGATCCAGATTCTCCGAAAATATAATAAGAAGATCCTCGCCGTCGTCGGCGTCTTCCTCATGATCTCGTTCATCGCCGACCTCGGCATCCGCCGCTATAACCGCCAGCTACGCGAAAGCGCCAGCCCAGGCAAAATCGGCGCCCAAGCCCTCACCGCCGACGAGTACCAGTATGCCTTCCAAGCCTGGAGAATGCTCCGCAGCCGTGACCTCGGCTATGAACAGGTCGTCGGCTTCTCCCCCGATGGACAGCCCCAACGCGTCCTCCTCTCCGTCATGGATATCCAACTCGCCAATCGGCTGGCCGCCGCAATGCCTGCCTATTACGGCCAGATGGCCGTGCAACAAGCTCTCGACACCGCCCGCCAGATCCTCCACCAACTCGATCCCTTGACCTTCCTCCTCCTCCTCAAGGAAGCCGATCGAATGAACATCCGCATCCCCGACGACGAGCTCGAACGCTACGTCCAGGCCGTTGCCGCCTTCCCCACAGACGACCCCGACTTCCGCCGCATCGTCATGCGCGACTGGCTCCGCGTCTTCGAGGCCTACGTCACCATGACCGATGCCGTCAAAGTCTCCCCGGCCATGGGAATCCACCTCGTCGCCAAAGAAGAACAGGAAATCGCCCTCAAACTCGTCGAATTCAAGGCCGCCGATTTCAAGTCCAAAGTCCCACCCCCAACCACCCAACAGATCGATCAGTTCTTCCAGGAACACAAAGACACCGACCCCGAAACCAACGAATTCGGCGTCGGCTACCGCTACCCCAACCGCCTCAAAATCGAATACGTCCGCATCCCCTTCCTCAAAATCCGCGAAAAAATCTCCGACGAAGACGTCTACGAGTTCTGGAAACGCAACCAGTATCTCTTCCCCACCACTCAACCCGCCGAAACTCAGCCCGCCTCCACAAACCCCGCCACACAACCCCTCGCCGCCACCACCACTCGACCCACCACTCGCCCCTGGACCGAGGTCAAAGACCAGATCCGCGACCGCCTCGCCAGAGAGCTCGCCGCCATTATGGCCAAAAATACCCTCCAGTCCTTCAATGCCGACTGGGCTGCCTATCGCCAAGGCCTCGCCGCCAAACAGGCCCCCGATGCCATCACCACCGCCCTTGGCGTACCCTTCGACAGCAAAGTCTACCTCCGAAAACTCACCGAACATGTCCAGACCCTCAAGGACTCCCGAATGGTCCTCCCAGAGACCGTCCAAGAGGGCGAATGGCTCAACAAACAGGAGTTGGCTGACCTTCCAGGCATCGGCAAGTCCGCCGTCCGCGCTGCCGACAACCGCTCCGTCATCCCCTTCGCTGACTTCGCCATCTCCCGCGCTTCCGCCTTCCTTACCGACGCCCAGAAGAAAAAAGCCCAGGAAAACCAGGCCCCCGTTCTCGCTCCACTCCAGCCCTCTCAACCCTTCCAGGATCCCGACGGTAACTTCTACATCTTCCGTATCACCGCCGCCGATCCCGTCCATCCCGCTTCCTCCATCACCGGCCTCGAAACAAGGGTCCGCAATGACTGGATCCTTCTCCAGGCCTTCACCCTTGCCAAAGAGGCCGCCCGCAAGTCCCTCGACACCGCCAAAACTCAGGGCATCGACGCCGCCGCCAAAGCCGCAGGCGATCTCCCCATCATCGACACAGGACTCTTCTTCAGCGACCCCCGCTTCCCCATCACCAAGTACAACCTTCCCGCCCCAGCAAAACCAAAATTCCTCGACGATGCCTTCGCACTCCTCTACGAACGCCTCAAGACCGGCAACCAGCACCCCGTCGCCGTCATCGACCTCCCAAAAGCCGCCACCAGCATTGTCGCTCGCCTCGAAGACGCCAAACCCGCCATCGAACACAGCTACTTCCCCCAGCGCGTCGCCGATATGCAACGCATGCTCCAGGGCCAACGCGCCACCAGCATCGCCGTCGAGTGGTTCAACCCCGACGCCATCAAAAAACGCCTCGACTTCAAGCCCAACGAGGACCTTGAGGCCCCCTCGCCCCGACGCGAACTCCCCGACGCGCCACCGCCCCTGGGTATGTAATCACTCCCAACCCAGCCCTCGCCCGCCCGATCCCCTCCACTCGCCTCCCCATCCAGTCCCAGCCCTGACCCTCTACTCCAACCCCGGCACCACATACGCGTGCCACGTGTCCTCGTTCCTTCCCAGCTTTGCGAACGCCCTCCAGTCCCCTGGCAACTCCGCCATCCCACGACCCGCCTTCTGATAGACCATCACAACCTTCGCCCTCTTGCCCCGCTCCACTTCCTCAACCCCCTTGATCGGCCGCACCGCCCGATTCAAATAAATCGACAACTCCTCCGGTGCCCGACGCCCAGGCTGCCCAGGACGATAGCTGTATACCTCCGCCTGACCATATCTCTCCCAAATCTCCTCCGCCAACCACCGCGTCTCCGCTAGTTCCGAATGCCTATGCCCCCACATCCCCGTCGTCTGAACGATCACCATCACCAACGCCCCGCTCAACACCAGACTCTCAGCCCGCCGCCTCTGCCAATACCACCCCGCCCACAGAATCACCACGCACGCCGCTGCCGCCAATCCCGCCAACCCCCACGAAAACCACGCCGTCCCATCCGCTCGCCTCATCACACCCACCAGCCCCGTCGCGCCCAGCAACGGTACCATCACGCCCACCCCCGCCAATACCCCCGCCTGAACCCCGATCACCCCCTGCCTCACATTCCTCGCAATCCCCGATAACCCCGGTAGGCACAATCCCAGACCCCATCCCGCCACAACCGCCGCACCTCCCACCATCGGCAACAAGTACCGCTCCTTCCGCTCATGAAAACACGTCATGATCACAATCGGCACCACCACCAGACACACCGCGTACGCCATCGCCGGCAAATCCCGCTTCGCACGATGCCCAATCACAAACTCCGCCACGCTCGCCGACAAACCCACCACAAATACCACCGTCCAGGGCAACATGACCACAAAGATCGACAGGTATGCCAACACCGGGTCCCCATCCAGAGTCTGGGGCCCCGTTATCATGTCCTGCCGCCAACGACCCCATGCGTCGTGCTCGCTCGCTACATACAGAAACCACGGCGCCGCAATCAACACCCCCAGCACCACCGCCACCGCAACCGCTGGCCATGCCCTCCGTAAACTGCCCCCAGCCACCCGCCCCGCCCCCCGACTCGCATAACCACGCCACCCCACAAAAACCAGCGCCGGTGCTACCGTCTGCGCCAAACACACCGGCCCCTTCGACATAAACGCCAACCCGATCGCCACCCCGGCCCCGATATGCCCCGACCACACACGCCCCTCCAATATCGCTCGCGCCAGAAATACGTTCGCCACCGCCACCCACAACGCCAAATGCACGTCCGTCGTCGCCATTCGCGAAAAACGAATGAACGCAAACGTCGTCCCGTATATCAATCCCGCCGATATCCCCAGCCCAATCCCCCCGATCATCTGCCCCAGAACGTACACCGCGAAAACCGTCACGCACGCACACAAATACGCCCCCCAACGCATCTGCCACGCTGCCTCCGCGTACGCCTTCCTTCGCACGCCCGCATCGTTGCTCGATAACTCCTCAAACGTCTTCTGCCGCAACGACAACGCCGTCATCCACGCCGTCAACGGCGGCTTCGCAAACCGCGGTTCCCCCTGCAACGTCGGCAACAGCCACTTCCCCGTGCGACGTATCTCCAACGCCGTCGCAATGTTCAGATTCTCACTGCCGTTCGTGAACTCCACCCACGACAGCGTCGGCAGCCCCACCACAAAAAAAAACGCCCCAATCAGCAACCCCGGCCAGAAAACCCGCCGACCCGCTTCCGCATTCAGTCCTGTCTCGCTCATCATCTTCGCCGCGCATTCATAGCCCACATCGCCCATTTGTCAATCACGCTGCCCCTGTTATCATTCCACAACCGTGGGGATCCTCCACCTCCTGAATCTCCAACCCCTCCGGCGACTGGCAGCCTCCCTCGCCGAACTCTGCTACCCCTCCGCCTGCGCCCTCTGCAACGCCCCCTGCAACGATCCGACCCCGCTCTGCTCCGCCTGCTCCGACAAGCTCCATGCCCAACTCGCTCAACCCGCCTGCCCTCTTTGCGCTAAACCACTCCCATCACACCACGCCCCCTGCCCCTGGTGCCTCGGAAAGGGCCTCTACCCCTACGACCGCATCCTCCGACTCGCAACCTTCGCTGACCCCCTCAGAAACCTCATCCATCTACTCAAGTACCGCCACCGATGGGCTATCGCCGAAATGCTCGCCGACCGCCTCGCACAACAACCCCATGCCCGGGGACTCCTCACCACCGCCGACCTCCTCATCCCCGTCCCCCTTCACATCCGCCGCCACTTCTCACGCGGCTACAACCAGGCCGATATCATCGCACGACGCCTCGCCAGGCACGCTCACCTCACTGTCGTACGCCCCGTCAAACGCATCCGCAATACCCCCACTCAAACTCAACTCACTTCCCAAAAAGCACGCCACGACAACGTCCGCGGCGCCTTCAAACTCCTCCGCCCCCTCTCCGTCCACGACAAACACCTCGTCGTCGTCGACGACGTCATGACCAGTGGCGCCACACTCCAGGCCGTCGGACGAGAACTCCTCCACGCCCGCCCCGCCAGCCTCTCCGCAATCGTCCTCGCTGTCGCCGATCCGAAACACCACAACTTTCAAACCATCTGATCCCCGTCACCATCCCTCATTCCCTTCGCCACGATTTCTCCATCGCCGCAAAACAGGTGCGCCAACTCGATCCGCGCAAAAAAAGGAGCCCCGGGTGTCTCCCGGAGCTCCATTCCTTCCCTCAAACCGCTCGTCTAACCCATCCGCTTGATCATCTCGTCCCCAAACTCGCTGCACTTGATCTCCCTCGCTCCTTCCATCAACCGCGCAAAATCGTACGTCACCGTCTTCGCCTCTATCGTCTCCTCCAGGCTCCTCACCACCAGCTCCGCCGCCTCCTGCCAACCCATGTGCTCCAGCATCATCACTCCCGACAAAATCACCGAACCCGGATTCACCTTGTCCTGATCCGCATACTTCGGCGCCGTCCCGTGGGTCGCCTCAAATACCGCGTGACCCGTCACATAATTCACATTCCCACCGGGCGCAATCCCGATACCCCCCACCTGCGCCGCCAACGCGTCCGAAAGGTAATCCCCATTCAAATTCGGCGTCGCGATCACGTCAAACTCCTCCGGCCGCGTCAGCACCTGCTGCAACGCAATGTCCGCAATCGCATCCTTGATCACAATCCCGTTCGGCAACTTGCACCACGGCCCCTTGTCAATCTCCACCGCCCCAAACTCCCGCTTCGCCAACGCATAACCCCAATCCCGGAACGACCCCTCCGTGTACTTCATAATGTTCCCCTTGTGCACGATCGTCACGCTCCGCCGCTTGTGCTCCAAAGCATACTGTATCGCGCTCCGCATCAACCGCTCCGTCCCCAACCGGCTGATCGGCTTCAACCCGATCCCCACCTCCGCCTTCCCCGCCTCCCCGCCGCCCCCAATCGCCACCTGCCACTTCCCCGCCGCTTCACTCGTCCCAAAACGAATCTTCCCGAAATCCCTCGGAAACTCCGCCTCCAGAAAATCCAAAACCTTCTTCGCCTCAACGCTCCCCCCCGCATACTCAATCCCCGCGTAAATGTCCTCCGTGTTCTCCCGGAAGATCACCATGTCCACCTTCTCCGGCCGCTTCACCGGCGATGGCACGCCCCGAAAGTACCGCACCGGCCTCAAACATACATACAAATCCAGCATCTGCCGCAATGCCACATTCAATGACCGCATCCCCCCACCTATCGGCGTCGTCAGCGGTCCCTTGATCCCCACCAGAAACGCCCTGAAAGCCTCCACCGTCTCCTCATGCAACCACGTCTTGAACCGCTTGAAACACTTCTCCCCCGCAAATACCTCCATCCACGCGATCTTCCGCTTACCCCCATAACTCCTCTCCACCGCCGCATCCAATACCCGCACACTCGCCCGCCAAATGTCAGGACCCGTCCCATCTCCCTCGATGTACGGTATGATCGGACAGTCCGGAACCTGCAACTTGCCCCCCATAATCGTGATCGCCTTCCCCTCCGCAGGTACCGCCGCATCCTTAAACTTCGCCATGAAACGTCCCTAAAAAAACACGCGCTACCCCCAATCACGTCCGATCAGGGCGAAAAACTAGCCACCACCCTATGCCCTGTCAATTCACCCGACGCCCCTGTGCCAGATGCAGTACCACTAACGTCAATCCCACCACCGCGTAGACCGCCCCAAATCCCGGCGCCGCCGCCCATCCAAATCGGTTCTGCACCCCCGCCGCCGTCAATTCATACGCGTGAATCAGCCCCACCATCGACAACACCGCCGCCACACCCGTCCATGCCGCCGCCGTCAGAAAACGCCTCTCTATCACAAACACCAGCACCGACGACAACACCATCGCCGATATCATGAACCCCTGACTCAACGCGATCACGCCGCCAATCGATAAATCGCTCCCAAACTTCCCCGCCGCCTCATACAGCGAACTGCCACCCGCTCGCAATGCCCCCTCTATCAACACCAAACCCCACGACGCCAGCGACGGCACCAAACCCAACGCCACCGCCAACGCGTGCGCCTTCGGAACCTCCTGAAACGCCTGCGCCGTAATGATGATCCCAATCCACAACAAGATCCCCAGCGTCACCTCCAGCGGCACCACCTGCCTCACCAGATCAATCCCTCCGATCAAACACAACGCCGCAATCACGATCCCGTTCAATGCCGAATACCCAGCCCGCGCCCCCATCGCCTTCCAACCCGGATGCCCTATGTAAATCGTCGTCGGAAACGCGCTCCCGAAACACGCCGCTACCAGACTCCCCAACCCGTTCACCGCCAGCGATGACCCCGTCTCAAACCGATCCCCCGCCGCCTCCGCGCTCTCCAGATTCTGCAACGACCCGATCACGTTGAACAAGCCCATCGGAAATATCACCGCCATGTACCGCCACCCACGACCATCACCCAATAACGCCAACACGTCCCCAAATACCGGCACAGGCCAACGCGCCACCAGATGAAACTCCCCCCCCGGCGGCACAAACAGCGGCATCCCCATCGCCCGCGATACCCACGCCACCACCACCCCGATCACCACCGCCGCCAAACCCCCAGGCATCCCCAGCGGCAGCCGCAATCGCCCCGCGTACGCGATCAGAATCAGCATCATCGGAAATACCGCCAATACCGGCGACGCAAATATCTGAAAAACAAAACCCATCGCGATGAACGTGATCGCTATCCCCGCCAACGCCGACAACAACGCCGCCCGTGGCGTGTGCCGCCTCAACCAGTCCCCAACAAACGCGCCCCCGGTCTCCATCAACCCGCTCACCAAACACGCAAATAACCCCAACCGCCACGTCAGCGTCGCATCCTTCGTCTGCTGATACACAGGCCCCATGATCAAAAACACATACGCCAGCAAACTCACCGTATTGATCCCGTACGGCAACGCCGTCACGTCCTCCCGCCCCGTCTTCGCCATCAACCGCCTCGCCTGCCACGTATAAAACAAATTCCCCACCAGAATCGACAACGCCGCCCCAGGCAAAATCTTCCCCACCACCAACTCCCCAGGCAACCCGCATACCTGCTGACATAACACCGCTATCAGCATCAACTGCAATAGGTTGTCTATGAAAAGCCCAAAAAAACCGTCAATGTCCCCTCGCACTAACCAGGCTCGCCGCATAATCCCCTAGTTTACAGCAAACTGCTGTCCCCGTCGAGACTTGCCGCCCGCTCCAATCCCCTTCCCCCCACCCCCCAATACCCCCTCTCTCCCTCCCCCAACCACCCTTCGTCAGGAAATCGTCATCTTCCCCGACTATCATTCCTCGCATCGAAGGAGGCCGCACTCGGGACGCTCGCCGGGACCGATGCTTCTTTCATGCCTCCAGCTCCCGCGAAAATGCGGGAACCAACGTAACTCACCGGCCTTACATAGGAGTCCCCCTCATGGGCTTGCTCACTGGCAAGAAAGGTCTGATTCTCAATATCGCCAACGACCGCAGCCTCGCCTGGCACATCGGCGTCAGCGCCATCGCACACGGCGCCAAGTGCGGCTTCGGCTACCTCCCCATACCCCGCGCAGAACGCCGCGTCAGACATGCCATGGAAGAAGGTCACTTCGCCCGCGAATGGCTCCACCCCTGCGACGTCACCAAGGACGACGACATCGCCGCCTTCTTCGCCGCCGCCCACCAGCACTTCGGCCACATCGACTTCCTCGTCCACTGCCTCGCCTTCGCCAACCGCGAATACCTCCAGATCGGCAAATTCCTCTCCACACCTCGCCACGTCTTCTCCCAAGCACTCGATATCTCCGCCTACAGCCTCATCGCACTCGCCCGCGCCGCCGCACCCATCATGCCCCACGGCGGGTCCATCCTCTCCCTTACCTACCTCGGCAGCGATCTGGCCGTCCCAGGTTACAATATCATGGGCGTCGCAAAGGCCGCCCTCGAATCCGCCTCCCGTTACCTCGCCCTCGAACTCGGTCCAAAAAAAATCCGCGTCAACTCCATCTCCGCCGGACCCGTCCGAACACTCTCCGCTATGGCCATCGACGGCGTCGACGAAATGTTCGACCACGTCCGAAAAAAATCACCCCTCAAACGAAATATCTCCGGCGACGACGTCGGTAACACCGCCGTCTACCTCCTCAGCGACCTCTCCTCCGCCGTCACCGGTGAAAAAATCTTCGTCGACTGCGGCTACAACACCGTCGGCATCTGACACCCTCGCCACACACCCAAACCCTCCCCCCACGGCCAGGCCTCCCCTCGCCGCCTACACCCCCCGCACGCCCTCATCACCCCCACATCGCTCCCACAAGCTGCCTCATCGCGTCAAACAAACTGTAGCCCGCCGCCACGCACAACGAACCCAGCGATGTCCACAACATCACGTCCCACACCCGCCCCGGAACCAGCGCCGCATGCGTCCGCCGATACCGCAAATACACCGCCGCCCCAGCCAACATCGGCAACGTCATCGCCTGAATGCACCCCGCAATCAATACCATCTTCACCGGATTCCGAATCGCCACAAATATCACCAGGTTCAATATCGGAAACAACACGCACAGCACCCGAACCACCCGCCGCCGACGCACCGCATCCGACAGATCCATCACCCTCTGCACGTGCGCAAAATCCGCCAGCGTCCGCGAATTCGCCCCCGTCGCCGCATACAGCGTCGAATACAACGCCGCAAACACCCCCACCACAATAAACCACACCGCCAGCCTCGGCCCCATCACCGGCACGTACATCTCCGACAACGCCTCCAACATCCCCCCTACGCTCTCGGGCAATCCCGACCGCCGACCATGCAGCACCGCCGCCCCAAGAAAATAACACGCCACCGTCGCCATCGTGTAGATCACCATGCTCACCCACGCGTCCAACTTCAACACACGCATCCACCCCCGCGCCCTCCACAACCACGCCGCCGATCCGTCTGCCGCGCCCGTCTTCCTCGCGTATCCCTTCTCCACACACCAATACGGATACGTCACTAGCTCCGTCGCACCCACCCCCGTTATCCCCAACACCGCCAACGCCGCCACCAACGCCTCGCTCGACCCGGGCAACCCGAAA
>CAYVKG010000103.1:1694-15024 GCA_964451955.1 uncultured Tepidisphaeraceae bacterium | reverse complement strand
GCTGTTGACGACAACCGGTGCTGCCGGTGTATCGGCGACCGTCGGCGGCGTTGCGGTGGGAGACAGGGAATCGGCAGGGAAGACGGGCCCGCGCGCGATCGGAGGCCCCAAGTAATCCCCTGGAAGAGAGAGGGAGAATGGCCTACGCGGCCCATGGGCGGGGTCGCTTGAGGTCTTTGAGCACCTGTTTGAGGACCAAGACATCCTGGGCGACGTTGAAGTCGAACATGCCGACGGCGATGAAGTCGGCGCCGTTCTCGAATGCGAAGGAGAAACCGGATTTGGGTTCGATGGTGCCGGCGGCGAGGACTTTGAAGGCGATGAGAGGTTCCTTCTTGTTGGCGAAATAGGCGGCAGTCTCTTCGGGGTTGAGGCAGAAGATATTGTCGCAGAACTCGTTGTGATCGAGCGACCGTTCGCCATCCACGCAGAACGGCTTGCGATTGGCTTTCGGAGTGGCGGACCAATACCGGTCGTGGTGGAAAGTTTTCACGTAATAGTCGGCCTTGATCTTGAGCTGGTCGCAGGCCAAGGGGACTTCCAGGGCGTGCGAACCAAGGCCGGCGGCGTAGCGTTGCTGGCGGATCAGGTCCATGGCATTTCCAAGGAACTCGATGTTCTCTGTCTTGCCGGTTTTGACGATGGAGTCGCAGTAGCCGCCATGGAGATAGAGCAGATCGGGACCCTGGTCGACGATCTTGTGGAGTTCGGTGCGGAGGCTGTTCAGATTCGGCTTGGACCAGTCGCCCCAGTCTTGTCGGACCGAGACGATGGTCTGAATCTTGCCGCCTCGTTCCTTTTTGTATTTGGCGATGATGGGCTGTTGGAGCGGGTCGATCATGATGGTGTTGATGCCGGACTGTTCGATGAGTTGGAGGGTGTCGAACTGCTTCTTCTCGGTGAGGTAAGCGGCGGCCAGGTCGCGAACGAAGAGGAGATCGCGTTGGTGGCACCAGCCGGACAGGAGGTTGCCGCCGGCGATCAGGCGGGTCACTCGGACTTCGTCGAGGGTGCCGGCGGGAAGATCGGCATTCGGGCCCGAGACAGGGGGGTTGGGTTGGGCGTCGGCGATGCCGGCGAGCGCCAAGCCCGTCAGGACGGACGAGGCGAGGAATGATCGGCGATCGGATTGTTCCATGCAGCCTCCGGAAATGGTGAACCGTAGTGGCGAGTGTACCATTGAGATTCAGTCGCGAGCAATCGCGCCGTGCTCACAGGCCGGGGACGGCGCGGGAAAGCGGGGCGGGGGATTTTTCCGGGGCCGATAGCCGCAGGCGGATGCCCGCGGTATAATTCGCCCCGCCGCAGTCAGAGCAAACCCCTGGCGCGGGGCGAAGGAAGTGCTTGCCACCGTAGCTCAATTGGCAGAGCAGCGGTTTTGTAAACCGCAGGTTATCGGTTCGAGTCCGATCGGTGGCTCTGAACGATTTGGGGACGAATTTGCCGTTGCTGCCTGTTTTTTGGGGGCTGTGCGGCGGCGGCGTGCCGGACTGCCGGCCAGCCGTGGACCCTTACCCGCCGCCTGGACCCAGGATGTCCTCCCGAGGCTCGGTCATCCGTCGGGGATCCAGCAATCGCTCCAGTTCCGCCGGCCCCAGGACGTTGCGCTGTCCGGCGATCTCCCGGACGGTCTTTCCGGTGTGAAAGGCCTCCTTGGCGATTTCCGCGGCGGCGTCGTACCCGAGTCGGGGCGCCAATGCGGTGCACATTGCCAACGATCGTTCCACGAGCGATTCGCATTGCTGGCGATTCGCTTCCATGCCCTGCACGCACCGGGACGCGAACACGTCCGCCGCTCGGGACAACAAGGAGACGCTCTGCAGGATGTTGTAGGCCATGACCGGCATCATGACGTTCAGTTCGAAGGTTGACCCTAACGCCGACCCGGCGAACGCGATGGTCGCGTCATTGCCGATGACTTGCGCGGCGACCTGCAACACCATTTCAGACATGACGGGGTTCACCTTGCCGGGCATGATCGACGAGCCCGGCTGGGTTGGGGGCAGGGATATTTCTCCGATCCCGCATCTGGGTCCCGACCCGAGCCATCGAAGATCATTGGCGATTTTGCTGAGTGCCACGGCCACCGCTTTGAGCAGTCCTGACGCTTCGACGACGGCGTCTTTGCAGGCCTGGGCTTCGAAATGATTGCCTGCCTCGGCGAAATCAAGGCCGGTTCGCTGAGAGATCGTCTTGACCGCGTGTCTGGCAAACTCCGGATGAGCGTTGATCCCGGTTCCGACGGCGGTGCCTCCCAGGGGCAGCTCCCGGAGGGCCTTGATTGCCCGCATAGCCCGCTCCCGGGAGAGTTCGGCCTGCCGCGCATATCCGGAGATTTCCTGGCCGAGCGTGATCGGCGTGGCGTCCTGGAGATGGGTCCGGCCGATCTTGATGATCCCGTCATACTGGCGAGCCTTCTGGTCGAGCGAGTCAGCCAGTTTCTCGAGCGCCGGGACGAGATCATCTCTGATACAGAGGCTTGTGGCGACGTGGATGGCTGTTGGGATGACGTCGTTGGAGGACTGCGACATGTTCACGTGGTCATTGGGATGGACGGGTTCTTTGCCTCCGCGCCGTCCGGTGGCGATTTCGTTGGCGCGCGAGGCGATGACCTCGTTCACGTTCATATTTGTTGACGTCCCCGACCCCGTCTGGAAGACATCGAGGGGGAAGTGCTCGCGGAGGGATCCGCGAATGACTTCTTCGGCCGCCTGTTGGATCAGCTTTTCTCGCCGTTCATCCAGCAGACCGAGGTCGCGATTCACCTCTGCCGCCGCCGACTTGACGATTGCCACGGCGGCAATGAACTGCGCGGGGAGCCGCAAGTCAGAGATCGGGAAGTTCTGGATGGCGCGAGCGGTCTGGGCCCCGTAGTAAGCGTCCGCGGGCACGTGCATCTGGCCCATTGAATCGTGTTCGGGTCTCTGGTTGGACATGGCGCGCCTTTCGTTCCGGTTGGGTGTTCCGGGCGATCTTAGTCCCAGGAAATGAAGAAGCCCAGGGGTGGCGCCCTGGGCCGGTCAAGTGTCGTAGGAAATGGGTGGCCTATCCCAATGCTTGCCAGGCGATGGGGATCTTCTTCAAGGCATACCCGATCTCGTTCATATAATCGCCGTAGACCATCTCCCAGTGGAAGCCGGGCATATTCTGGGCAATGAGGGCGTCGGGGATCTTGTAGGCCACTTCGATCTGGCATCGGCAGATGGGGAGGAAAGGCGCCTCGACGATCTCGCCGACGAACCCGACATAGCGGTTGGCGGCGAAGTCGGGGATGACGTTGGTCACCTTGGTGCCCTTCTTCATTTCGACCTTCGGCGAGGCCCCGTAATCCGATTCAAAATGGGTGACCAAGCGGCAGGGGTCCAGGTTCTTCCCGTCCATCTTTCGCGGTCCCGTGCAATGGGCCAGCGTGATGACTCCATCGTGCGGGTAGGTCGGATCGTTGAGGAAGTTCGGCTTTCCGGAGATGTTGGACAAGAGGACGCCCGAGGGGATGACGACAAAGTCGGATTCGCAGAACGCGAGGTAGCCGGCATCGTTCAGGAGCGAGAGCGTGAGGCAGGCGGTTGTCTTTGAAATGGGCATGATGGCGCCCATGCAGGCATTGATGGTGATGGCGGAGCAGTTGGCCTTGGCCATGAGTGATCGGAAGACCTGGTCGAGAAGGAAGGCGTTGACGACGAACTGTTTTTCGGTTTCGAGTTTGACAGAGGGATCGGCCAGGTACTTTTCGGCGCGATCGGCGGCGAGCTTCATCGCCGAGGCGTCGGCCAGGGCAGCAGCGAGGATCGGGGTCAACTGCTGGTAGGAAACGGTCTCGATGTCGAATTTCCACTTAGCGCGAGCCAGATCGGGCGCCTTGGGGGTTTCCCATCCGGAAGGCCCGCCGATCGCGACCATCTTCGTGCCCAGGGAATTCTTGAGGCCACAGAGGGAGCGCAGTCGCCACAGCACCTCAGGCTGTGAATCCACGACCACGTCGCTATTGTCCACCTTTTTGACGGCGAGCGTGTCGGTGTGCTGATGCAGATAGCGTGGCGAGATGATCTCATACCAGAGGTAGACGGGCCCGGAGCGGTGGCGGAGGAAGAAGATGACGTTCTTGCCGGACTTCTCGGCGGCTTCGAGCGTCGCTTGAGGCCCGCCGGCGGCGTAGAGCAGGATGGCGTCAGCGGAGGCGTAGTCGGGCGCCTTGGTCATCTGGTCCGGGTTCTTGGCCAGCGTGACGGGGAGGAACGTGACGGGGAAGTCCGCCTGTTGCTTCAGGGCGGCCAGTTCGGCATTGATGCGTGCGACTTCTTCATTGGCCTGGGCGTCGGTCTCGATTCCGCCCCACGACCGCCAGGAGGTTTGTGGCCGGCGGGTGGGGGTTTCATAGGCCAGGACGGGTTTCACGATCAGCGGCTTGCGGGCGGGGGCGGGTTGGATCGCCGCGTCGGCGGCGAAGGCCGAATTCCAGACGAACCCGGACATCGCCATCGCCGAAACGGCGATGCCCGTTCCTGCCAGGAAATCCCGGCGCGTGACGTTGCTGGCTGCCGACTGACAGCAGTGAGCGTGGTTATGGGATTGGCACTGATCGTGTTCAGACATGATGCGTCTCCTGAATTGAAGAAGATGACCTGCCGGAAGTAAGTAAGGTACGCCGAGCGGCGCTGATTGTCGATAGCCCGCTGATTCAGAAGTCGCCTGTGTTATTCGATGGGGCAACGGATCACCGCTTGGAGTCGCGAAAGAACCGTGCGGGCGACCGGCAGACGGGCGGGCGTCACGGACTGTTGTGATGACCCGGCAAATGGCTCCGATGCGGGGCAGTTGGAACGCGAGCGGAACCGGATAGAGTATTGGCAGAGAGGCCAGCCATGAAACTGATTGACCTATCGCAGCCCGTCTATGACAAGTGTCCGAATTGCCCGGAGCATCCGTACGTGAAGTCGGAGATCATCGCCACGCACGAGAAGCACGGTTGGCGGCTGGAGAAGCTGACGCTGGCGAGTCATACGGGCAGCCACGTGGATGCGCCGTTGCACAAACTGGCGGGAGCGGCAAGTCTGGATGAGATTCCGCTTGAGAAATGGGTCGGGTCGGCGTGGATCGCGGACCTGCGAGACGCCAGGGCGGACGAGCGGTTCGGCGTTGCCCGGCTGGCGGGGAGTCTGACGGGCGATCTGGCGGATCGGATCGTGCTGTTGGCGACGAGTTGGGGGGATCGGCGGGCGATGAGCGAGGAGTGGCTGTCGCGAGCGCCGCTGCTGACGGTGGAAGGGGCGCAGTGGCTGGTGGACAGGGGGGTGCGAGGGGTGGGGATTGACTATTACTCGGTGGGCGATGCGGCAACACACGAGGCGCTGCTGGGCGCGGGGGTATGGATCGTGGAGGATCTGAAGTTCCCCGCCGAGGTGTTTCAGCTTCCGCAGCCGGTGCAGTTCTGGTGCCTGCCGATCAATTTGAAGGGGCACACGGGGGCATTTTGCCGGCCGGTGGTGGTCGGGAGTTAGCCAGCCTGCGTTTGCCGGAGCTTGCCAGATGGAGATTCCCGGGTAAGATTGGGGTCCATGAAATGGGGGATCCGAACACCAATTGTGGCGTTTTTCATTTTCTTGGGCACAGCGGAGCTTGGCGCCGGCGAGAATCTAGTGCGCAACGGGAGTTTTGAAGGCTCGCTGGGATATTGGCTTGATCTGGCCAACTGCTCTCTTGTGCGTGGGGGGGCTGCCGAGGGGGAGTACTATCTTCGATTTTCGAAGGACGGGCCGCGCACGACGGCATTTCCATTGCCGCCGGGCAAACCGGTGAGCATCAGCCTCTGGATTCGATCCGACTGCGAGAGCGAGTTGGAGATGCGTTTGGTGCCCAGCTGTCGCGATGTTGCGGAGAGCATTCAGACGGCCTGGAAACGCAGGATGTTCACCGCCAAGGCCGAGCGTGCCTGGAAGCGTGTCAGATTCGACTATACGCCAACGGCCAAACCGTGGTTGACCTACTGGCCGGAGAGCAACTACATCCTGTGGGTTTGTGCTTCCGGGCCGATGTGCGTCGATGCGGTGAATGTGGTCGAGTCGGGTGGCGGGGAGGCGATGCCGCGGCGGGAACTGGAAGTCGTCGCGGAGGTTGTGAATCTGCCCGGATACCGAGTGAACGGGAACCTGCTGCAGCGGGGATTCAAGGCGGATGTGAGGGCGGCTGTCCACAATTCGACGCGGCGCTCGCGAGCGGTCACTTTGCGTTGGCAGTTGATGGACTATGAGGGCGTCAAGCCCCTGTCCGGCGCGATTGATCGCGCGATGCTGCTGCGCGGGGGCAAGACCGCGATCGACGCCGCCACGCTGGTGATCGACAGTCCGGGGCTGACGCTGGCGCGGGTGAGTGTGCTGGATGAGGCGGGGGCGCTGGTGGACAAGTCCGACGCGCCCCTGACGGTCCTGCCATTTCCCAAGCGAGCGACCGCGCCCGATCCGCGGGAACGGTTTGGCGCCTCGTTGACGGGGCCGCTGGGAGCCGAGTTGATGCAGGCCGTCGGTTTCCGCTGGTCGCGCTGGTGGGAAGGGCCAATGGCTTGGGATACGGTCGAGAAGACCCGCGGCGTGTACGATTGGCCCGACGAGATGATGGAACAGGCCAGTCGGCGTGGCTTCTGCGTCAACTATGTCATGTACGAGTTGCCCAAATGGGCGCGCGGGCCGAATCCGAGCCTTCCCGAGGACATGCAATGGAAACCCGACGACAGCCGATGGGACGATCTAAATACGAAGACGATGTGGGATCGGTTCGTCACCGCGCTGGTCAAGCGCTATGCGAATCGCAACGTTGTCTGGGAGTTTCAGAACGAGCCCGAGTTGTGGACCTGGGGCGGCGACGCGGCCACATACACGGCACTGGCCAGGCGAACCTCGCGGCTGGTCAAACAGGCCAATCCGAGCGCGTACTTTCTGGTGAACTGCAACTCCCCCGACATGACGACCCTGCAATACGAGTTCCTGAAACTGGGGGGCGCCAGGTTCATCGACTGCTTCAGCTATCACCACTACAGCGCCGGCGAACTGACGGCGCCGGGGTCGATCACTCAGATGAAGAATGCCTTGCGCACCTTCGGTAATGACCGAGCGAGCGTCTGGTTTAATGAGGGTTGGACCTTCGCCAACAGCTCGCGGGATGACGCGGCACTGGCGATGACCGGAATCCCCGGGCCTGAGCTGGCGCACATGCTGGTTCGCAATATGGCCGACCTTTTGGCGGCCGGGCAGGAGAAAGTGATCGGATTTCGGTTTGCCGGATCGGTTGGTAGCCGGAGCTGGTGGGATTGGCACGTCCACGGTACGGCACTGTGGGACGACCAGGGGGACCCGACCACCGCGGTCAGCGCCTGGAATGTGCTCATCGACCAGCTTGGGCTTGGGCATTATCTCAGAACGATCCGGCCTGAGGGCGCCGTGTTGCACGTTTTTCAGGATGATCGAAACGGGAGGGGAGTCGTTGTCGCGTACGCCGGCGATGGCCCGGCGAGGCTGGATCTGCCCCTTGCTGGTGTCATTCAGCGGAATGTCATGGGGCAGGATACGGCTCTGCCGGCGATTAACCGCAAGACCCCCGTGCTGTTGCATGCCGACCGCAGGCCGTGCTTCCTTTTTTCCAGTGATGGCATGTCCGCCGCGGACCTTGCCGGGAGGCTGGACCCGCTCGACGAAACCGCCACGGATCTTGCGGCCGGACGGGAGGTGTATCGCCCGCCTGCCGAATGGTCGGGGAAAGCCTATCGCAGCGCGGAGTCTAACCCTTGGTTGAACGATCGCGGCCAGCCGCTCTGGCGAGTTGATTATGTCGATCCTGGTCAGCCATTGGTCAGCGACAACTATCATCCGATGGTCTGGAATGGTGTCAGTTGGGGTCCCCGAACCTACACCTTTGGTGGCATGCCGACCGCCCGGATGGACGAGCGCGCCGTGGCACTCACCGCCAAGGGGCCTTGGCAAGTCGGCGACGGCCAGATGCTGCCGGCTCTGGCTTTTGTCGCACCCCGAATGGGGCAATATCAGTTGCAGGGGCGGCTTGACATCAGATTCTGGGCGGGAGAGGGACCGGTCGCACTCAGCATCCTCAAACGAGATCGCGCATCCAGGCGGATAAAGGCGATCAAGACCCTCAGTGATCTGCGAGATGGATCACGTTCGGACCTGGGTCCGCTTGCGGTCGTTCTTGACGCCGAGCAGGAGTTGTTAATGGTTCCGACGATCCCCAGCTTGAACACGGCGGCCACTTACTGGATAAAGGACCTGAAGGTCAGCAGAGTTCAGGCTGAATGAGGTCCATGCGGAACAGAATCGTACACGCGGATGCCAAGACGGTTGCTGCGGCGCCCGCCAGTCGGGCCGTGCCGCGCTTTTTCGAGGGGTACCGCAGGACGAACCGCGCTTGTGTTGCGGTTAAGCGCCGGTTCGATGCCGGGGATAGCTTTGTGTGGCTTTGCCTGTTGATGGGCCTGGCGTGCCTGTCTGCCATGGGAACCGCCGTTGCCGCGGAAAGTGGTGCCGTCGAGATGCAAGACGGATCGCGACACGAGGGCTCCGTTCGCCTAGATGGCGGCCGCTTGGTCGTCAAGCGGAAAGACGGGAACGAGGTGAAACTGGACCTGGCTGGCGCACGGCAAGTGGTCTTCCGTCCGAATGCGGAGGGACAGGCCAGGGAGACCAAGGCTGCTCCCGGCCAAACGACCGCACACAAGCCCGAGGCCAAGCCTCTGCGGGGTCTCCGTGCGGAGTACTTTGCGGGGTATGATCTGAAGGACCTGCGTCTGGTGCGTATCGATCCGAAACTCGAAACGTGGTGGCCTTTGGAGGGAACGCCTGACCCTGCCGTTCCCAAGGAGTTCTCGGCCCGCTGGACCGGCCAGATCGAGGCGAAGTACTCCGAGACGTATACCTTCCAGGCCGGCTTCGACAGCGGGGGACGCCTTTGGATCGACAACCGCCTCCTGCTGGACCACTGGAAGGAATCGGGGACCTTCGGCACGAAGATCGACCTGAAGGCGGGGCGCAAATACGACATCAAGATGGAATTTCGCAAGGGACAATGGGGTGGGAATGTCCGCCTTTACTGGTCCAGCGCCCACCAGGGCCAGGAGGCCGTGCCTTCGAGCGCGTTCACGCCCCCGACCGGCACCGTGCCGCCCGTTGTCGCCATCAGTTCGCCTGTTGCGGGAGAGGTGAAGCTCACGACCCGGCCGGTTGTTCTCGAAGCCGCAGCCTCGGATGCCGATGGTCAGGTGCGAAAGGTCGAGTTCTTCGCCGACGGTGTGTTGGTGGGCATGGCCGAACAGGCCCCTTGGCGGGCGGAGTGGAAGAACCCGACTAGGGGATATCACAAACTGACCGCCAAAGCGACTGATGATGCCGGAATCAGTGTGGTATCGGAGGCGATGGCTCTGGCGGTGGCCGGAAATGCGGATGGGTCGCTGCCGTCGCCTTGGCTGGAAATGCCGGTCGGGAAGATGGAGCCGCTTGGAGCCACTGGTTGGTCCAATGCCGCCTGCACCCTCACGACGACGCGGGGAGACCTCTGGGGAGAACAGGATTCTTTTCATTTCGTGTTCCAGACTCTGAACGGCGACGGGGCCATCTCGGCCCGCCTGGTCAGTCTGCAACCGGGCAAGGCGGATGGCGTGGGCGCGGGCCTGGTGATCCGCGAGAGCCTGGGCGCCGAACGAGCGAAAATCGCGTTCCTGGGCGCCACCAGCGACAGCGGATTGCTCTTCTCCCGGCGAGAGAACCTCTGGGACGACCGGAAGGGCACGCCCGATGAGGGAACGCCTCCTTGCTTCCTGAAACTGGCCAGGCATGGCAACCGCGTATCGGCGTACCGATCCGAGGATGGCGCGAAATGGATGCTCATGGGTCAGCGCAACATCGAACTGCCCCAGCAGGTTTTCATCGGCCTGGCGATCGTGAGCTCGGAAGGGGAAGGGGCCAAGGCCGTTTTCGACCGAATCGTCACGGAGGTGGGCTCCCCGACGATGGCGTCCACGGTCAAGGGTCTCACGCTGCGGGGCGGAACCGTTATCGCGGGCAACATCGCATCGGTCGATGACACATCCGTGAAGATGTGGAGCGCCTATGGCCAGATTGTCATGCCTACCAGCCTGGTCGCCAGAATCCTCCTGCGCCCCCTGACGCGCGAAGCCATCGAGAAACTTCAACCGGGCCGGACGGGCGCGATCCTCAACAGCGGCGATTTCTGCGATGGTTCCGTCGAGTTCAAGGACGGGATGGTAAGGGTGAATTCCGTTTTGTTTGGCATGCGGAAGTTCAACGCGTGGGACGAGACCGTTGCCGCCATCCTCCGCGATGTCGAGATGCTTGCCTGCCGGTACGAGATCAGATGCAGAGATGGGTCGGTGTTCCGGGTCAAGGCAGTCAGCATTGAGAACGGCACGCTCAGAGTCACCGACGTTTCGGGAGCGAGCTTCACGATCCCCGGCGCGGAGCTCAACAGCATCCGCCGCGGCGACTGAACCACACCCCAAGGGCGCAAAGAAGAAATTTCCGGCGCGCAGCCCCTCGCGGTCGGAGTCGGTCACAGGCAACACGGGATCAGCGCTCCGGCTAAGCGGTCGCGCGGACGACCTCCATCAGTTCGCTGAATCGGCCTTCAGCGCGGGCAAGAGACGCCTGTAGTTCGGCTCGCTCCGCCTCGGTCATGTGCGCAAGCACCTGATCACGCTGCACCTTGGCCTTCATCTGCCCGAGCATCAGCGAAATGGAGTCCAGTTGAGTCTCCAGGAGAGTGGCTTGATGCTCAATACGACTCTGTGGAAGATCTCTTGAATGAGGCATATACCTATCCTCAAGAAATGTACCTCTATTATCGGTGCTCTGTCGCGAAATGAAACGGAAAAAACGCCCATTTGGAAAAATGTCTGCTCGCGGCCTCGGTTGGCCAGCGTTGCCGAGATGCGGGAAGACCTCACCCGATTGTCCCATGAGCGGGGTGTTGACTAGAATGACTGGATCGTTGCGGTGAAGAGTCTCGGCAGGCAATTCCAGAGGCAGGTACCATGGCGAAGCACACTATCGTCCTAATTCCCGGCGACGGCATCGGACCGGAAGTAACCGAGGCCGCCCGGCAAGTCCTCGAGGCGGCCGGATTGTCCGTCGAGTGGGTCGAGTTGCCTGCCGGCGCTCGCGCCGTCGAACTCGGGTTTGAGAACGTCCTGCCCCAACGAACGCTCGCGGCAATCCAGGCCCACCGAGTTGCCCTCAAGGGACCCGTCACTACCCCGGTCGGCGGGGGATTTGCCTCTGTTAATGTGCAACTCCGGAAGAGACTCATGCTCTACGCGGCGGTTCGCCCCGTCCGATCGCTCAATGGCGTCAAAACCCGGTACGAGAACGTCGATCTGGTTGTCATCCGTGAAAACACGGAAGGCCTGTACAGCGGGATCGAAAACGAAGTGACCCCCGGCGTCGTGACCAGCCTGAAAGTCGCCACCGAATCCGCCTGTACTCGAATCGCGCGGTATGCCTTCCGATACGCCACTCGCCGACACCGCAAGCGAATTACGGTCTTTCATAAGGCGAATATCATGAAGATGACGGACGGCCTGTTCCTTAAATGCGCCCGCCGCATCTATGAAGAGGAGTATCCGAATATCGAGTACAACGAACTCATTATTGATGCGGCATGCATGAAGATGGTGCAGGACCCGACGCAGTTTGACATCGTTCTTTGCGAGAACCTCTATGGGGACATGGTCAGTGACCTGTGCGCCGCGTTGGTCGGCGGGCTCGGGGTAGTGCCGGGGGCCAACATCGGCGACGATGTAGCCGTTTTCGAGGCGGTCCATGGGTCGGCGCCCGACATTGCCGGAAAGGGCGTGGCCAATCCCCTGGCGTGCATCATGTCGGCGGTGATGATGTTGAACCATATTCATGAAGAGGCGATGGCCGATCGCATCAAGAGTGCCTACAACTGCGTGTTGGCAGACGGGAAGGTGCTGACGCGCGATCTGGGGGGTTCTGCCGGGACGCAAGAATTCACCGAAGCGATCATCAAGCACCTTTGATGGGTCCAATAAGCGAGGTTGCGTGGAATACTCAGTTACGGCAGAAGAAGCGGTTCACTTTTGGCCGATAGAAGGTAATGGTCGGGGCCGCCGGGTGGCGGTTTTAAGCGAGAAGAGAAACCTATGCAGCTATCGGCTCAGCAGTTCAGCGAGGCATTAGCGAGTTTGCGCGCCAGTTCGGCGGTGGGGAGCGTAGCGGATCAGAGGCGGTTTAACCGCATGGAGGTTCAGGCGCAGGTGGTGGTTGCGGCGTTGACGGAGGGCAAGTTGGCGAGGCGATATACGGCGTTGACACGGAACATTTCGTTTGGGGGGATCAGCGTGATTCAGTCGGCGGGTGCGGAATCGGGGAGTCGGTTGCTGGTTCGTTTGCCGCAGGGGGACAAGCAGCCGTTGCTGATTGTGTCGCTGGTGAGGTACTGTCAGATGCTGGCGGACGGGGTGTACGCGATCGGTGCGGAGTTTGCGATAGAGGCGGAGGCGAGCGCGGCGCAACACGTATCTATGCCGGCGGATCAGGTTCGGGCGGACGCCGCGGCGTCGGCGCGGTAGGGTTTGGAGGCGGCGCATCAGTTGGTGGTGAGCATTTGTCGGAGGACGCGGTGGAGGATGCCGCCGTGGCGGTAGTATTCGACTTCGACGGGGGTGTCGATTCTGCAGAGGGTGTTGAATTGGGTGCGTTTGCCATCGGGGGCGGTGGCGACAACGCGTAGGACCTGGCCGGGCTTGAGGTTGTCGGCGAGGTCGGGGAAGTCGAAGGACTCATGGCCGGTGAGGTTGAGGGTGGTGCGGGATTGACCTTGTTGGTAGACGAGTGGGAGGATGCCCATACCGACGAGGTTGGAGCGGTGGATGCGTTCGAAGGACTCGGCGATGACGACTTTGACGCCGAGGAGTTGGGTGCCTTTTGCGGCCCAGTCGCGAGAGGACCCCATGCCGTAGTCTTTGCCGGCGAGGACGATGAGGGGGACGTTGTCGCGTTGGTAATTGGCGGAGGCGTCGTAGATGGACATGACGGTATTGGAGGGGAGGTAGGTGGTGAGTCCGCCTTCGGTGCCTGGTGCGAGGAGGTTTTTGAGGCGGATGTTGGCGAAGGTACCGCGTGTCATGACGCGGTAATCGCCGCGGCGAGCGCCGTAGCTGTTGAAGTCTTGTGGTGAGACGGCGTTTTGGAGGAGGAATTTGCCGGCGGGGGAGTCTTTTTTGATGGAGCCTGCGGGGGAGATATGGTCGGTGGTGACGGAATCGCCGACCATGACGAGGACGCGGGCGTTT
>CAYVKG010000103.1:0-1684 GCA_964451955.1 uncultured Tepidisphaeraceae bacterium | reverse complement strand
GCCCGCCCCCCCGCCGCCGCCCCCGGCCCCGCACCACGCGGGGCTCCTGGATATAGGTGCTGTTGTGTTGCCAGTCGAAGAGTTCGCCGCCTTTGACGGGGATCTGGTTCCACTGGTCGTTACCGGAGGCGACGTTGGCGTATTGTTTCTGGAACTGATCGGGTGAGAGGCAGCGGGCGACGGCGTCATTGACTTCGTGTTGGGTAGGCCAGATATCTTTGAGGAAGACGGGCTGGCCGTTTTTGCCGAGGCCGAGGGGTTCGGCTGTGAGGTCGAGGTTTACGGAGCCGGCGAGGGCATATGCGACGACGAGTGGGGGGGAAGCGAGGTAGTTTGCTTTGACATGGGGGTTGATGCGTCCTTCGAAGTTGCGGTTACCGGAGAGGACGGAGACGGCGACGAGGTCGTGTTGCTCGATTTGGGCGGCGACGGTTTGTGGGAGGGGGCCGGAGTTACCGATGCAGGTGGTGCAGCCGTAACCGGCGGTCTGGAAGCCGAGTTGGTCGAGGAAGGGGGATAGTCCTGCGGCGTTAAGGTAATCGGTGACGACGCGGGAGCCTGGGGCGAGGGAGGTTTTGACCCAAGGAGGTACTCGGAGGCCTGCGTGGACGGCATTTCTGGCGAGCAATCCGGCGGCGACCATGACGGAGGGATTGGAGGTATTGGTGCAGCTGGTGATGGCGGCGATAACGACATCGCCATGGGTCATTTCGGGGATGTCGCGGTGGGTTTTGGGAGGCGGGGGAGGTTGCTTTTTGAAGGCTGTGGCGAGGGCGGAGTGGAAGGACTGTTTGACGGCGGGGAGTTCGACGCGGTCCTGGGGGCGGCGGGGACCGGCGAGGGAGGGTTTGACGGTGGAGAGGTCGAGTTCGAGGGTTTGTGTGAAGCGGGGTTCGTAGTTGTCTTGTCGCCAGAGGCCTTGTTCTTTGCAGTAGCGTTCGACGAGGTCGATCTGTTGGGGGGAGCGGCCGGTGAGTTGGAGGTAATGGAGGGTTTGGTGATCGACGGGGAAGAAGCCGATGGTGGCGCCGTATTCCGGGGCCATATTGGCGATGGTGGCGCGATCGGCGACGGACATGGAAGCGAGGCCTTGGCCGCAGAACTCGACGAATTTTTCGACGACGCCGTGAGCGCGGAGGATTTGTGTGATGGTGAGGACGAGGTCGGTGGCGGTGGCGCCTTCGGGGAGTTGGCCGTGGAGTTTGAATCCGATGACCTGTGGGGTGAGGAGGCAGATGGGTTGTCCGAGCATGCAGGCTTCGGCCTCGATGCCGCCGACGCCCCAGCCGAGGATGCCGAGGCCGTTGATCATGGTGGTGTGGGAGTCGGTACCGACGAGGCTATCGGGGAAGGCGGCGCCGTCGCGGGTGGCGACGACGGTGGCGAGGTATTCGAGGTTGACCTGGTGGATGATGCCGATGGATGGGGGTACGACGGAGAAGTTGCGGAAGGCTTTTTGTCCCCATTTGAGGAACTCGCAGCGTTCGCGGTTGCGGTTGAACTCGTTTTGGACGTTGTGGAGGAGGGCGAGTGGGGAGGCGAACTCGTCGATCTGGACGGAGTGGTCGATGACGAGGTCGACGGGGATGAGGGGGTTGATTTTCTGGGGGTTTCCGCCGGCGCGTTTCATGGCGGAGCGCATAGCGGCGAGGTCGACGACGGCGGGGACGCCGGTGAAGTCCTG
>CAYVKG010000102.1:0-15246 GCA_964451955.1 uncultured Tepidisphaeraceae bacterium | reverse complement strand
CCCCGACTATTCTGTAAAAGACGCCGTTCCGCCAACTCGCGGAACGGCGATCTCATTTCCAGGTCAAGACTTGCGTCGCTCAACTTCCGGTTCAAACAAACCAGATCGAGGATTTCGCGCCGACCGGCCTTGTTTGAACCAAGCCACTGGCCGGCCGCTTCCTGCGCCCAGTCAAAGATGCCCACAACCACACCGCCGCTCCATCGCTCGATCCCATCGACCCGTCCGCGAAAACCATCTCGTCGCCCGCTCACAACACCCCTCACCCCAACCCAAACCATCACCAGCCTCCCACGTGAAATCAACGGAAAATCTGTTGCGCAAAGTAATACAGATTGTTCCGCCAGTGCGTGGCATCGTGCCCGTTCGAATCCACGTTCCACACATGCGGCACACCTTTCTCCTTCAGATACGCGTGCACGCCCTGGCTGATCCCGATCAGCCCATCCTTGTTGCCACACGAAAGCCACAGTAGCTTCAATTGCTTCTTGGCCTGTTCAGCATCGGGCACCAGCTCCGCCGGTCGCTTGGTGTTCGGCGCGGAAGAGAACCCGCCAACCCAGGCAAACGTGTCAAGGTGCCCCAGACCGAAATTCAGGGACTGCCCACCACCCATCGACAGCCCCGCCAACGCCCGGTGCTCCCGGTCCCCCTGCACCGAGTATCGCGACTCGATCGTCGGAATCACATCCCTCAACAAGTCCTCCTCAAACGCCGCAAACGCCGGCGCCGATGCCATCACGTTCCCTTCCGCTCGATCGTTCTTCTGCGCCCGCCCATTCGGCATCACCACAATCATCGGCGTCGCTTTCCCATCCGCCAACAGGTTGTCCATCAGCAGGTGCGGCGAGGCAAATCGCTGCCACTCCGTCTCATCGCCGCCTATCCCGTGCAACAGGTACAACACCGGGTATTTCTTGTCCTGCGTGTAACCGGGCGGCGTATAGACCTGCATCTTCCGAGTCGTGCCGACCGACTTCGACTCGTAGCTGATCGTCTCCAGTTTCCCGTGCGCAATGCCCTCGCGAAGAGCGCTGATCCCCGCCGGTGGATCCGGGTAAACCTGCTTGTCGTCCGGACCCAGTGTAATTGGCCCACCAAATCCGCCGCGACCACCCGGCCCACGCCTGGCCTGCCCTGCCACGCTCTTCAACTGCAACACCGTAATGGAATACGCCGGCAATTCCCGCGAAAACCTCCCGCCAAACCCGCCCGCTTTCTCCCTTCGCGGAACTATCTTCTTCGGTTCCTCCAGCGTGTTCGTATCCTCCAAACCACCGGCCACAAGACTCACCACCTCCCCCTCCGCTTCGATCCGCGCCCCACCCTCGAACTGAATCTCGATCGGCCGCGCAGTACCCGACGCGTTCACCAACTTCACGTAAATCACCCCGTTCGTCCTGTCCCGCGTCACGCTGTAAAACACCTCGCGGATTGACCTCGCCCCCGGAGCATTGCCCCCTCGCATCCCTCTCGCCTGCCATTGACGCACCGGAATATTCTGCGATTCGGTTGCCAGTATCTCATCCCCCACCATCGTCCCGAACATCACCTGCGCGTAGTACGACGGCGACCCGTAGCTCGTCAGCGCATCGTACCCGATCAGGTCCGAACTCCACTGCATCGAACGCCCGTTTCCAGTCAATTGGCTCACGTTCACAAACAGCGGCGCATAACACGACAACAAAACAATGTCCGAATTACGCTCCATGCACGTCATCCACGCCCCGTCCCCAATCGCACCCGCCATGTTCGGCGTCGGCGAACCCACTCGCGTCGCCCACTCCCCACAAAAAATCTTCGACGGATTCGCCCGCGAATAACTGTCGTATTTCAACGCCTGCCCCATCATCTCTTCCATGTTCCGGTAATAGTGCTCGTCCACCAGGTCCGGCGTCCGGCTCTTCACCCAAAGGCTCTGCGGCTGCTCGTAGCCCGTCGACGAAATCACCTTCAATTGCGGATACTTCTTCTTGATCGCGTCGTAAAATTGCGCGAATCGGCCATCGTACGTGCCATTCCGGTCCGCGCCGCTCCGATCAAACCAGTCCTCGTTCCCAACCTCCACGTACGTCAGCTTGAACGGCTTCGGATGACCATGCTTCGCTCGCAACGCGCCCCACTTCGTCGTGGTCGGGTCTCCAATCAAATACTCAATCTCCTCCAGCGCTTCCTGAACGTAAGGCTCCAGTCGCGGACCCGCCTCGATCACCCCCCCACGACCCAAACAGTACCCCGCAAACACGCCCAACAGCGGCTCCATCTCCAGATCCTCGCACCACTGCGCAAACTCCAGCAAACCCAGCCCATCCGTCGACCAGTAACCCCACGGACTCGGATGACCCGGTCTCTCTTCCACCGGCCCAATCGTCTCCTTCCAGTTGAATCGCTGATTAAACGCATTGCCCTCAAGGTAGTTCCCACCAGGAAACCGCAAGAACCGCGGCTTCATCGCCGCCAACATCTCCATCAAATCCACCCGGTTGCCGTTCTCACGATTCTTGTACGTCGGCGGAAACAGCGACACGTTCTGCAACCATAGCGTCCCCGGCGTCTTCGTCGTCAACTTGAATACGTTCTCCTTGCTGCCCGCCACATCCCCGGTCTTCAACGTCGCCTGAAATTTCTTCCATTCCCCCCTCACCCCCGATATCTCCGCGCTGGCAAACGTCGTCTTCCCGTCCGCGCTCTCAAGACTGACCGTCACAGGGCCGCTAAAACCCCCCGCCGCCTTCGCAAAAAAACAAACCCGATACGTCGTCTGCGGCTTCACCGGAATCCCCCAATAACCCCCGTTCGCAATCCCCGCCGGTGAACCCGCCGTCGCACGTGACGCGTCAAGCTTCAGGCTCACGTTCAAAAACTCGTTCAGCGGATTGCTCACATCCAAAACCATCGAAGCGCCGCCTACGGCCGTCCAAAACCTCGGCTGCGTGTCCGGCCTGAACGTCACCGGAAGGTACTTCCCTACCTCGTAAGTCTCCGGCGTCACGCGAGGCATCACCGCGTCCGCCTTGAATGAACGGTTCCGAATCAGCTCCCCGTAGATGCCCCCCTCGTACGCATAATTGATCTCCTCCGTCATCAGCCCGTAAAGCATCGGGCTCACCTTCCCCGTCACCTTGCTGGTGTCAATCTTCAGAACCGTCGGCCCACTCGAGGCCACAACTGCAGGCGCCCCACGAGACTCCGCCGACGGCCCAACCACCGCCGGAACCGGCGCAACCACCGCCGATTCACCCCCCGATTGCGCCATGATCTCAATCGCGCAGATCTGCGGGTTCTCGACCTTCGGCGTGAATGTCACCTTCAACTTGCCATCCGTCACCTCCACAGGAACCGTCTCTACGTACGCGCGGCAGAACCCGCCCGACTTCACCCATGGATCAAAATCCTTGAACTCCTTCCCCTGCACATTGAACGTGAATACCCGCTGCCCAGGACCCGTGATCCCCTCAAACGTCTCCGCAAAATGCAGCTTCACCACGTACTTCCCGTTCGGCAACGGCCAAGTGAAACCCTCCATGCTGTATCGCTCGGCCCGGTACAACTCCGGACTCTTCGTGTTCCCAATCTCTAGGTCCGGTCTCTCGATCGTCTGACCGCCCTCAAAACCCTGGTCCGCCAGCCATACATTCCCCTCCCCGTCCTTCACCGCCTCCGACCGCCCCGCCTTGATCCGAATCACCTTGCCGGCTGCCTCGCTCCTCTCTCGCTTGGCTACTATCTCCTCCTTCGCAAACTCACCCACCTCACGCGTGAACCTGATTTCGTTACCGTCGGCCGATAGCTTGCCGGTATAGGTGATCCGAATCTCGTTGTCCTGGAAAGTCATCGTCTCAACAAACGAAATCTCGCCCCCCTCCACCTTGCCTTCCTTCAGCTCCGCTTCACGTTTCCGCTCACCAATCTCCGAGTTGGCCTTCCCGATCAACTTCGCGCCGTCCTGCTTGAACGTGAACGTGTACTTCTGCTGCCCTATCTGCGAGTCAAACTCGCTCTTCCATGTGCCCGTCACATCCGCTGCCACCGCCTTAACCGCCGGCGCAGCCGACACCCCACCCGTCTCAACCGCCTTCTGCATAACAGCAACCGGCAAAGGCTGGTCCGTAAACAACAGCGGCGCAAATTCATGCAGGCTCCGTCGCCACGACTGCCACTCGTGACCCGTCTCCGGAGATTCATAATAGAAACTGTTCACGCCCGCCTGCTTCAGGGCGTCCGCACTGGCCTTGGCCGAGGCGGCACCACGCTCACGCCCACCAAAACTGAAAAAAACAACCTTCACCTTCGCCTTAAACCCCCCCATGTCCGAAATGTCAGCAGGCGAAATGCTGCCACCGCTGAAAATCCCGATGTGCGAAAACTTGTCCAGGTGACCCAGCGTAATCTGCCGCGTCTGCATCCCCCCCATCGACAGCCCCGCCATCGCCCGGTGCGGCTGGTCCGACATCGTCCGGAAGTTCCCGTCAATGAACGGTATCAAGTCCTCGATCAGCACCCGCTCAAACGCGCTGAAGTTGAACCGGAATCCACCCCCCGGACCCCCGGGACCACCACGCCCGCCTGCCGCCCCGCCTCCGGCCGGCGCGCCGCCAGCACCACCCGCGACCCCAGCGGGACGCGCAATCGGCGACGCCCCGGGAATGTAACTGTTCGCCATCACAATGATGAACGGCCGGCTCCTACCGCCGGCAATCAGATTGTCCATGATCAGACCGGCGTGCCCCTGTCCACCCCAACCCGTTTCATCTTCACCCCCACCATGCTGCAGATATAACACCGGATATCGCTTCGACTGGTCCTTCTCATAATCCGGCGGCGTGTACACAAAGCACCGCAGGTTCGCATTCGCACTCTTCGAATAGTACAACACCTGCCGAAGCTGCCCGTGCGGAACGTTCTTCAACCCATAAAAGTCCGCATCCTTCGCCGGTACCTCCAACCCGCTGCCCCACCGACTTCCACCATAAAAGTACAACGTCCCGGGGTCCGGCACCCCGGCCCCATCAATCACAAGCTGATAGTAGTGAAACCCCTCGTCCTGAGGACGCGTCACCCCAACCCATGCCCCGTCCGCACCCTTCGTCAATGGGTACTTCGCACCACCCAGAAAATCCAGCGTCACGCTCTGCGCCTGCGGCGCAACCACTCGCACCCGAACGCACCTCTCCGAGTTCACCTGCGGATACTGCTTCCCAGGCTGGTTCAGCGACGACGGCTTGAAATCCTCCGCCACCGGCTGCGTTGTCTGCGCAACCACCGGAACACACGCCAACAGCACCAACAAACACATACCGAGTATTCTCGTTCTCACGGCGATAACCTCCTTCTCTCATTCCTGAAACAACAGCGGTGCGAACTGTCTCAAGTCGCGCCGCCACGTTAACCACTCATGCGCCGTACCCGGCGACTCATAATACACATGCCTCACCCCGGCTTTGTCCAACGCCTCATGAAGGTCCCTGATGTTCGGATTCGCTTCCCTTTCCACCGTGCCCGTGCCCAAGAAAAACACCCTCACCTTCTCGTTAAACCCCGCTGCGTCACCCGCTATTCGCGAAACCTCCGGCGGCAGACCGGGACTGAAGCCGCCGATGAACCCAAATGCCTCCAGATGTCTCAACCCAATCTGAATGGCCTGCCACCCGCCCAGGCTCGTGCCCGCAATCGCACGATGCTCCCTGTCCGCAATCGTCCGATACGCCCCGTCGATCATCGGAATCAGTTCGTCAATCATCACCTTCTCAAACGCTTCGGCGAATGCCAGCCGATCCCCGACCGGCGGCCGGCCCCCGCCTCCCAGTCCCGTCGCTATGCCCCCGTCTTCCATCACCACAATCATCGGCTTGGCCACCCCCGCCGCCAGCAGATTGTCCAAAATGAAGTTCACCCGACCCTGACGCCACCACGCCCGACGATCCTCCCCATAACCGTGCTGCAAATAAAGCACCGGATACCGCGATCCCGAATCCCGATCGTAGTCCGGCGGCGTGTACACCACCACCTTCCGAACTTCACGCGCCGACCGCGTCACCCACGACCGCTCACGCACTTCCCCGTGCGCCACCTCTTTCGCCTCGTAAAAATCCTCCCCCCTCGAAGGCACCTCAATCCCGCTCACCATCCGACCCATGCCAAAGTAACTCTCACTCGCCGGGTCCGCCAACGACACCCCATCCACCATGAATGAATAGTAATGAAACCCGGGCGGCAACGGACCGGTCGTAATCGTCCATACGCCCTCCGCGTCCTTGCTCATCTCCCGCCGGCCCGACAGGCTCAGGAACACTTGCCCGGCGCCAGGAGCCGATATCCGAAACGTCCCACGCAGATCCGCCCCAATCTGCGGATACCGATGCCCCCGCAGCGTCGTCCATGCCGGCCCGGCAACACCCGCCTCCTGCGCCAGAACCGCCGCCGCCCAGACCAGACCGCTCAATCCGATCGCAACTCTCCTCACACACGTCGACTTCATGACCCGCACCCTCAGTCCTTGAACACACACTGGGCAAATCCGTGCAGACTCTTGCGCCACGTCTGCCAACTGTTCGCCGTCCCCGACGCCTCAAAAAAAACGTGCGGAATCCCCGCACCCTCCAGTTGCTGATGAAACATCCTCGCCCCGATATTGTTCTCCATCCCGCCAATGCTGATGTACAAAACCTTCATCTCCTGCGAAAACTCCCCGGGATTGCCCAACAGGCCCCCATAGCCCCCAGGCACCGCCGGATATCCAAACGGCGCGCTGAACGACCCCACATACGCAAACTTGTCCAAATGCTCCTGCGTAATCTGAAACGCCTGCGTCCCACCCAGCGATAAACCCGCCAGCGCCCGATGCTCACGATCCGCAATCGTCCGGTACGTCCCGTCGATCATCGGGATCACTTCCGAAACCAATACCTGCCGAAATTGGCTCCCCATCATGCCCCGCCCGCGCGACCCGCCCGCCCCCTCCCGAGGCGCATAACCCCCACCCGTCCCCGCATCCTCCATCACCACGATCATCTCCCGCGACCGACCTTCCGCTATCAGATTGTCCAGAATCGCATCCACACGCCCCTGCTCCACCCACCCCCGCTGGTCCTCTCCCATCCCGTGCAACAGGTACATCACCGGATATCGCTCCCCCGGCTTTGAATCATAACCCGGCGGCGTATACACAAACGCCTGCCGCTCGCCGTTCGTCAACGCCGACCGGTAATACCGCGCCCGTATCTCCCCGTGCGGAACATCCTTCACCTGATAGAAGTCCACCCCAGCCTCCGGTACCTCCAACCCGGACATCATCCTGCTCCCCCCAAAAAAAGTCGCGCTCCCGGGATCAGGTGCCACCGCCCCATCAATCACGAACTGGTAGTAATGAAACCCCGGAGGCAAACCCGACACCGTCGCCCACCAGTGACCATCCCCTTCCCTCGTCATGTCATACGTCCCGCCGATCTGCACCGCCACACGCGCCGCCTCCGGCGCATAGATGCGAAACATCGCCCGCCCCTTCTCGTCCACACGCGGATACTCCGCGCCAGGCAGATTGCTCGTTGCTCGCTGCATTCCACCTACCCCGCCTGCCTCCACAAGACCCCCGGACGCCTCATCCCCAGCCACACTCCCCCCACCCAGCTCTCGCTTCGCCACCAACGCACCCATCGCCAACACCACGACCACCAACCCCGCAACCAGCGGCGCCTTCACGCTCGACCAGAACAGCGCCCTCAACACCCCCTGCGTAATCGCGACCGCCGTCGTCGATGCCGCCGCCCCTCCCCCAGCCGCCATCGCCTCCGAAACTCTCCCCGCTAACTCGGCCGGCACCTCCATCTGCTTCAGCCCCGCAAAAAACGCCCCCAGCGAAGCCAAGCCCACCTGCTCCTCCGACACACCCATTCTCTTCCGCAACCGCTCCATCGCTCGACTGATCCGCTTCTGCGCCGCCTCCTCCGAAATCCCCAGGTGCAGACCAACCTCCGCTACGCTCTTCTCCTCCAAGTATCGCAACGTCAGCGCCGCCCGGTCCGATTCCCCCAGACGCCCCAACGCGGCGTCCATCTCGCCCGCCAACAGCCCCGGCGGTGTCTCCTCCGCGGATATCGTCGCTCGTCGCATCTCCGCCGCCTTCCGTTCGTGCTCCCTCCGCCGGCCTGCGTTCCGCCTCGCCTGCAGGCACGCCAGGTGCGTCACCTTCAGCAGCCAACTTGACAGCACAACGTCCTCCGGCAACTCCCCGTGCCGCCTCGCCAGTACCATGAACACCGCTTGCGCTACATCCTCGGCCAAACTGGCATCCGGCAACTGCCGCCTCGCCGCCCCGTACACCACCGGCAGATAACGCCGCACCAAACCCTCCAAATCAGCATCAGCCGATGCCGACGGTGACCGGTTGACGGGACGCGATTCTGTCATGGATGCCTTCGTGAACCAGACTCTACTCTATACTCCCCGCCAACCCGCACAACGGACAACCGCCCCCTCAACTTCCTCCTCAACCTCCCTCCCCAACGCCCGCCAATGATCACCTCCCCACCACCCACATTACGCCCGCATTCCTGCCGATCCCCTCCTTCCCAATCAACCCGGCCTTCGATAGAATCCCAAGCCCACAAACACCAAAAAACAACTTCTGCTCTCCCGGCCCCCCTCTCCATCAACCCCGCCGATGACGGCAGCATCCCGCCCCACACGGCCCGAAACCACCAACATCGTCCAGCCTCCAAGGTCCATATGACTACACCCCAACCCTCACACACTCACACCCCCAACGACCACCTCAAAACCACCGAGTACGTCGGCTACGCCCTCGGTGACACCGCCTCCAACTTCTTCTTCCAGACCTTCAATATCTTCCTCACCTACTACTACGTCGACGTCTGGGGAATCGCCGCCACCGCACTCCTCTGGATGCTCCCCATCGTCCGACTCTTCGATGCCCTCAACGATCCCCTCATGGGCCTCATCGCCGACCGCACCAGGTCCCGCTGGGGTCGCTTCCGACCTTACCTCCTCTGGGGCGCCATCCCCTACGGCATCTGCGGATTCCTCCTCTTCGCAGGACCAAACTTCGGACCCACCGGAAAACTCGTCTATGCCTACATCACCTACACCGCCATGCTCGTCAGCTACACCGTCATCAACGTCCCCTATTCCTCCCTCCTCGGCGTCATCAGCCCCTCCTCCCGCACCCGCGCCGTCGCCTCCAGCTTCCGCTTCGTCGGCGCCTTCAGCGGCATGCTCCTCATCTCCCTCTTCGTACGACCCTTCGTCAATTTCCTCGGACGCTCCAACCACTCCCAAACTGTCGATTACATCCTCGGCTTCCGATCCACCATGGCCATCTTCGCCGTCATCTCCGTGATCATGTTCTGGATCACCTTCGCCACCACCAAAGAACGCGTCACCCCACCCGCCAACCAGCAATCAAACGTCCGCGAAGAACTCCTCGAACTCCTCCATAACTGGCCCTGGGTCATGCTCCTCATCGCCTCCGTCCTCTCCACCGCTTTCGCCGCCCTCCGCTCAGGCAGCACCATCTTCTTCTTCGAAAACGTCGTCGGCGACGATAAGTCCCCACTCTTCACCATCGCCAGCCTCGGCCTCAACTTCGACCGAACCACCGTCTTCCTCACCACCGGTGCCATCGGACTCGTCCTCGGAACCGCAACCCTCGGCTCTTTCGTCCGCCGAATCGACAAAAAATACTGCGCCGCCGCCCTCAGCGCCGTCACAGGTCTCTGCTTCGCCGCCTTCTTCTTCCTCCCACCTCACTGGTACGCAACCATGCTCATCCTCAATACCATCGCACAGTTCTGCGCAGGACCTACCTCCGCTCTCACCTGGGCCCTCTACGGCGATGTCGCCGACTACGGCGAGTGGCGATTCGGACGCAGATCCACAGGCCTCGTCTATTCCGCCTCCCTCTTCGCTATCAAAACCGGAATGGTCGTCGGCGGATTCCTCCTCCCACTCTTCCTCCATTGCTTCGGCTATGCCAAAGGCGCTAAACCCTCCCCCTTCGCCTTGCTCGGCATCACTCTCGCCTTCTCCATCGTCCCCGGTTCCATCGCCCTCCTCAAAGCACTCGCCCTCCTCATCTATCCCCTCGACCAGAAACGCGTCGACCGGATCGAACTCGACCTCGCCAACCGCCGCCAATCCGCCAACAACACCCCGGTGACCGCATGATCATCCAAAACCCCATCCTCACAGGCTTCAACCCCGACCCCTCCATCCTCCGCGTCGGCGACGATTACTACATCGCCACCTCCACCTTCGAGTGGTTCCCAGGCGTCCAAATCCACCACTCAAAAGACCTCGTCCACTGGCGACTCCTCACTCGCCCTCTCCGCCGCCCAACACAACTCGATATGCGCGGAAACCCCGACTCCTGCGGCGTCTGGGCACCCTGCCTCACATATGCCAACGGCCTCTTCCACCTCGTCTACACCGACGTCAAACGCTATGGCCGAACATCCATCACCGGCGCCTCCAACGCCTCCCTCCGCGACTTCCACAACTACCTCGTCACCACCAACAACATCGACGGCGAATGGTCCGATCCCGTCTACCTCAATAGCTCCGGCTTCGATCCCTCCCTCTTCCACGACGACGACGGACGAACCTACCTCCTCAACATGCTCTGGGACCACCGACCGGCTCACAATCGCTTCGCAGGCATCGTCCTACAGGAATACTCGCCACAAAAACAAACCCTCATCGGACAACGCCGCCTCATCTTCCCCGGCACCTCCATCGGCTTCACCGAAGCACCACACCTCTACAAACACGACGGCTTCTACCACCTCATCGTCGCAGAGGGCGGTACCTTCTGGGGTCACGCCGTCACCATGGCCCGCTCCCATCACATCCTCGGCCCCTACCAACTCCACCCCGATACCTACGTCCTCACCTCCCGAAATCGCCCTCTCTGCCCCCTCCAACGCGCCGGACATGGTTCCCTCGTCCAAACACAAAATGGTCATACCTACATGGCCTACCTCTGCGGCAGACCACTACCCAACCGCGGCCGATGCACACTCGGACGCGAAACCGCTATCCAAAAAATGCTCTGGTCACACGATGGCTGGCTCCGCACCACCGATGCCCAAGGCGCCCCGCAACTCACCACCCCGGCCCCTGACCTCCCGCCTCATCCCTTCCCCCCTCCCCCAGACCGCGAAGACTTCAACTCTCCACTGCTCCCCATCGACTTCCAATGGCTTCGCTCCCCCTACCCCCAACGCCTCTGGACACTCACCGAGCGACCCGGATTCCTAAGACTCTTCGGCCGCGAATCCCTCGGCAGCCCCTTCGAACAGGCCCTCGTCGCTCGCCGACAACAGGCCCATTGCTTCACCGCTTCCACCCGCATGGAATTCCAACCACTACACTTCCAACACGCCGCCGGTCTCATCCTCTACTACAACGCCTCCAAGTTCCACTACCTCTTCCTCTCCCACGATGACACCCTCGGCCTCTACCTCCAGGTCATGTCATCCAACCCCGATCTCGGCGACTCCTTCTCACCTCCCATCCCATTGCCCCAAAACGCCCCGGTCATCGACCTCCGAATGGATGTCGATTACGATCGCCTCCTCTTCGCATGGCGACTACCCCAACAACCCTGGCAAACCCTCCCTCACACCTTCGACGCCAGCATCGTCTCCGACGAGGCCGGCCCCCCTACCTCCCCTAACTTCACCGGCGCATTCACGGGCGTCTGCTGCCAGGATACCGCCGGCACACACCAACACGCCGACTTCGACTACTTCGAATACCAACAACGCGATCACCAGCAAAACCCCTCCTCCCCTTGATCCTTCCACCACCGTCGTCAACCCCCACCCCCCGCCGAGGGCTGCGCCAAATCCCCTCACTTGTACCCCATCAGCAATAGCATCTTCTCCCCGTATCGCCTCCCCAGCATCCGGTATCCCCCCGCATCAAAGTGCAGCCGATCTCTGCCACATGTGCAGCCGGCCGACGATATCACGTGCGAATTCCCCACCACCTTCGGCAACTCCCCAATGATACCGTTCATCCCCGCGCACACCCCCTTCTGATCCGCCCCCACCGTCTCGCCCGCCAGCAACGGTACCTCCTCCGCCTTCAACCCCAAATCCGACATCAAATCCTCGTAAATCCCCTTTACCTTCCTCGGCCAATCCTGGTCATTGGGATTCGACTCCCCCTGATGCAGCAGAATCCCCTTGATTACCCCGTCCTTCTGCGCCAGCTTCGCCATCTTCACAAGGTGCCCATACGGATTCCCTCCGTATTCCCCAATGAACCCCTTCATCCACGCCGGCGCCGTCGCAACATACGTCCCAAATGTCTCCTTCTCAAACAACTCGATCCGACAGCCCGGCACAGATACGTTGATTACCCCCACACGAATCCCCTTCGGCAACCCCGCTACCATCACCCGCCCAAAATAATCCGCCGGCCCCAGCCCTCCCGAGCCTCGGCACAACGGAGGAACAGCCGCATACCACTGCCCAACCTTCCGCCCCTGCTTCGGAAAGTCAACCGCCGCCAACATCTGAAATCGCTCGTCTACCGTCCGGTCCTCCTCCTCAATCCTCCCCGCTCCATCCATGTTCGACTGCCCAAAACATAGGAAAATGTAAAAATTCGCGTCCTGCGCCCAAACCCGCCCCGTCAACACCCATACACTCAGCGCCAACAACAGCCCCAACCTGCCGGCTTCAATCCGCTTCTTCATCGCCATGCCTCCGCCGCCGGGCCACCAACATGCCCATCGCTCCCAGCACCGCCAAACACCCGGGCTCCGGTATCACCGCAAACGCGCTGTTGTGATTGATCACCGCCCATACCCGATTCCTTGCCGGGTCCACCCCGTAGCTCCCCAGCAGACCAGCCAGATCTCGCCCACCGACAAAGTCCTCCCACGAGCCAATCACCTGCTCCATCGCCCACTCCCCTTGCCCGGCATTCCCTAGAATTGCAGGCACATACAAACCTTCCCCGTTGCGCCAGCCCAGGTAAATCGCCCGCTCCGCACTCTCACTCAAGCCCCCGTCGCCGTATCCCATCTCCAGAACCATCAGTCGGCTGCCCGTCCCGCTCAATTCAAACACTCCGCCAAATGGACCCCGCTCCGCCAGCCACACTCCCACCGGCGTGCATTCACCCCCTGCCTCCGCCCGCGCAATGCTCGCCACGTCCGCGCCAGGCCCAGGCACCTCCCAACCATCTATCACACTCCCATCCCCAAACGTGATCCGCTGCCCGGGATTCACAATCACCCGCCCACCACCCGTCTTCATCAGTCTATAGTCCCCCGAATTCACAAACCGAATCACGCCGCCAGGCAGTTGATCCAACCCGCCCGCCACGTCCACCGACCCACCATCGAACAATATCTCCCCTCCGTTCGTCAGCTTCCCCGTAACCTGCATCGGCCATCGCAGATGGATCACCCCCGTGTTCTCCACATCATTCAACACCCGCAGCAATCCCGATACGTCAATCGTCCCCGCGTTCCTCACCTTCCCGTATACCTCCGACCACCCGGGCGCATGCAACACCCAGGTCGGCTTGAACGTGCTCTTGAATTCGCCCCCCGCCTCAATCTCCACGGCGTTCTCTATCTGCGTCCAGCACCGATATTCATAGATCCAGTCCCAGATCGACATCGAATCCACTTCCATCCGCGCGCCCTGCCCAAGCCGGATCACTCCATTCCCCGTGATCTTCCGATACGTGAACTCCGGAACGTCAGGCCCCCAAAGCACCGTCCCCGCCCCGCTTGCATGAATCTCCCCGTCATTTCGATACTGATAGCCATTCCCCCTGTTCACCACCACAAACCTCGCTCGCGCCCCACCGTCCACCTCCACCTTCGCCCCCGCCCCCACGCCCCCACGCAGTTCCACGTTCGTTCCCTCCCCCGTTACCCTCACCTCTCCACCGGTCAACTGCAGCGCCAACCTGCCTTCCCCGCGAACCACCGGTTTGCCCCCCACGCTCACCGGCACGTTCTCGTCTCCCAGCCACCCTCCCCCATACAGGTTCACCTGTCCCCCAAACTCCGCCAGATCATCCGCCGACGCGGGATGCAGATACAGCGTCCGACCATGCAAATTCATTACCCCCGTATTCGCAAACCGGCCATTTACCTGCAACTGGCTCCCCGCTACATCCTCCCGCCCAACGTCAATCGTCCCGGCGTTCGTCAATCCGTTCAGCAACGTCACCCAGCCGGCACTGAAATATACGTCCGTCGTCGACTGCCGCACCAGCATCCGCCCCCCAGCCTCAATCGCTACCCCGTTCTCCACATCCAAATAGCTCCGCGCAGTCCAACCGTGCGAGTTCGCGTAGTACGCCGCCTCCAAATCCAACACCCCCCCCGCCTTCGCCGTCAGCACGCCCGACCCGTTGATCTTCCGATCAGGCCACGTGATCCCGGAACTCGGAAACGCAGGCCCCTTCACCGTCCCACCCATCCCCGCCCACAACTCCCCGTCATTCCTCACGTCAATCACATCACCTGTCCCTGCCACCGCGCCATCCGTTACGCCCAACGATGCGCCCGCCCCAATCTTCCCCGACCAGATCACCTCGCCGCCGCTCACGCGCATCGCCCCACCCGTCTGCTCCATCTCCCGCCGGATCGTCCCGGTGCTCACAAACGCACCACCCACCTCGCCTCGGCCCGATATCTGCATCCCGCCCGTGCTCAGCACCGTCGTGCCTGCACCCGCAAAGCCCCCTCCGTCCAGCGCAATCGTGCCCCCAATCGTCGCGCCGGGCACGTCCTTCACCACCAACATCGCCCCCCGCGCGCAAATCACTCCGTCGCTCGCAAAACCGCCCGTCACCTCCAGGTTCATCCCCAGCCCATTCTCATCACCCAACAGCACCGCCCCGTGATTCACCAGACCCCCCGTGATCCGGTTCGTCCCCGCCCCATACTCCTCCCCTATCCGCCGCGACTTCAACACCGCCCCGCTCTCAATCACCACGGCATTCTCAATCCGCGCCCGTTGCTCTCCCCCGCCCGCCGCCAATCCGCCCAACAGCTCCACCCCCGTCCCATTGCCCGCCCTCAGCGTCCCCCCGCCCCCTATCCGATACTCTCCCCACTTCGCCGGATCCGCCTCCACAGGCACCCCCAATTTCGTCCCAACTCCCACCAGCTCCAACGCCCCCGCGGGGACCGGGGGGGGCGCGCGCGGCGGGGGGGGGGGGCCGGCCGGGGGGGGGGGGGGGGGGGGGGGGGGG
>CAYVKG010000101.1:13870-15635 GCA_964451955.1 uncultured Tepidisphaeraceae bacterium | reverse complement strand
AAGTGAGGATTGCCCAGGGAAGGGGAGAGAAGTTTTTTTTATTTCCACCGAGGGCGCAGCGCCGTTTTTGGTCGAAGGCTGCTATTGGGGGGGGGTAGCGGTGTGTTTGCCGCTTTCGTGGCGGCGGTGGTTGTAATAGGATTGGGATATGAGGAGGGGTGGATGGTGGGGGTATGGATGTGCTGGGGTAGAGGAGGCTCGCATGGGCACGCTGGATCGCCGAGGCTTTTTGAAGGGTATGGGCGCGAGCGTGGCGGGGTTTGCGTTGGCGGAGAGGGGGCTGATGGAAGGGGTTGCGGGTGGTGCGGCTGTATCTGGGGGTGTTAGTCGGCCTCATGTGTTGCTGATTCATACGGATCAGCATCGTTTGGATTGTCTGGGGGCGAATGGCAATCGGGAGGTCAAGACGCCGAACATTGATGCGATTGCGGGGGATGGGGTGCGATTTACGAACAGTTTTTGTGCGTTTCCGGTATGCACGCCGTCGCGTTATTCGTTGCTGAGCGGGTTACCGGTTCACGAGCATCGGGGGTGGAGCAATCATTGCACGTTGCCGCCGAACACCGCGACGTTTGCGTCGGTGCTTCGGGAGGCCGGGTACGCGACGAAGGCGGTGGGGAAGATGCACTTCACGCCGACGTATCTGGATGTGGGTTTTGAGGAGATGGAGTTAGCGGAGCAGGACGGTCCTGGGCGATGGGATGATGATTATCATCGGTACTTGAGGGAACGTGGGCTGGTGGATGTGAACGATCTTGAGGACCAGCGTTCGGAGTACCGGAAGGGGGCGGGTCGTTTGTACTGGGAGAGTTGCGGCGCGATGGCGTCGAATCTGGAGGAGAGGCATCACAGCACGACGTGGATTGGGGATCGGGCGGTTGAGACGATTGAGAAATGGGAAGCGTCGTCGCCGGCGTTGCTGATGGCGGGTTTTGTGAAGCCGCATCATCCGTTTGATCCACCGGAGAGTTGGGTGGGGTTGTATGATGCTGGGAGGACGTCGCTGTTGCCCGGGTGGATTCCGGAGACCCTGGAGAGCGATTTGGCGATGAGTGCGGGGCATTTTCCGCACAAGGACCTGACGGAGGCGGTGGTGCGTCGGTGTACGGCGTTTTATTACGCCTTGATTACGCAGATTGATTATCAGGTTGGGCGGATGATTCGGGTGCTGAAGAGTCGGGGTCTGTACGAGCGGACGCTGATTGTATTCACATCGGACCATGGCGAGTACATGGGTTTTCACCACATGCTGTTGAAGGGGAATCACATGTACGATCCGTTGGCGAAGGTGCCGTTGATTGTGAAGATGCCTGGGCGTGGCGTTAGGGCGGGATGGGTGGACGAGTCGCTGGTGACCACGATAGATGTTGCACCGACGATTCTGAAGGGGGTTGGGCTTGCGGTTCCCGAGGCGATGAAAGGGCGGGACGTATTGGATGGGGCGTCATCGCGAGAGGTGGTATTTTGTGAGACGCGTCGGCACGTGATGGCACGGACGCGTGAGCGGAAGCTGATTTATGACAGTGAGGTTCCCGCTCGGAGCCTGTATTTTGATTTGGTGAGGGATCCGCTGGAGATGAGGAATCTGTTTAATGAGGCGGGTCGTGGGGGTGAGATTGCGTCGCTGGTGGGAGCGGTGGAGAGATGGCGTCCCGGGAAGCCTGGGGCGGTGTATGTGGATGAGGATGCGAGGCGGATCAGGGGTGCGAACGTGCCGCCGGCGGGGACGGCGCATCGAGATGAGATATCGGCGTGGTATGCGAGG
>CAYVKG010000101.1:11617-13860 GCA_964451955.1 uncultured Tepidisphaeraceae bacterium | reverse complement strand
TCGCGTTGTGTTCGGGGCGTGGTTGGGGGGTATGTTGGTGGTGGGGGGGGGGCGGAATGGGGAGGGAGTTGGGGGCAGGGGAGATCAGAGGAGGTAGCCTGTGCGGTAGGTAAGGGATTCGACCTGGTGAGCGGGGTCTGTGATCCAGGCGAGGATGGCCCAGAGGCGATCGAGGTGTGCGGAGTCGTCACCGGGTCCACCGTAAGCGAATTCGAGTTTGCCGTTGATGTGTCCGTCGGCGAGGTCGAGGGAGTCGTTGCCGTTGTCGCCATAGAGGCGATCGTATCCTGCGCCGCCGGTGAGGAGGTCGTTGCCGTCGTTGCCATGGAGGAGGTCATTGCCGGCCTGGGCGTCGAGGGTATCGTTTCCGTTGCCGCCGAGGAGGGTATCATTGCGATCGCCGCCCTGGAGGAGGTCATTGCCGTTTCCGCCGCGGAGGATGTCGCGTTGGTTGGCGCCGACGAGGGTATCGTCACCGTTGTTGCCGTCGATGGTGGAGCGTCGTTCATCGGGGGCGTGGACGAAGTCATTTCCGTTGCCGGCGTGGACTTGTATGCCCTTGATGTCGGTGGCGGGGAAGCGTTTGGCGCGGCCGTTGAGCAGGAGGATCAAGGCGGGAGGTGAGGCGTCGTAGTCGATGCTGAAGGTGATGTGATCTGGGCGGGATGTGCCGTTGACGACGAGTATTCCTTGGCTAAGGGAGAGGGAGAGGAAGCGGCGGGGTTCAAGGGTCTCAGCGAGCATGGGCATATGGTAGCAGAGGCGAGGGGGTTTGTGTGGGGTTTTGGAGAGTGGATGGTGTCTGGGGTGGACGTGGATGTGGTGATGTTGGGAGTTGGCGGTGGCTTCGCAGGGCAGGGGTGGACCTTTTTGGGATTACAGGCTGTACAATTGCGAGGAGTTATGAATCGGCGCGTGTACATAGAGACGTTTGGATGTCAGATGAACGTGTTGGACACGGAGCTGGTGATGGGGCAGCTTCGCGCGCGGGGTTATGAGGAGGTGGGTGATCCGGGGGAGGCGGGGGTGATCTTGTACAACACTTGTTCTGTGCGGGAGCACGCGGAGCAGAAGGTATGGTCGCGGCTGGGTGAGCTACGGAAGGCGAAGGAGGAAAGGCCGGGGCTGGTGATCGGGGTGATCGGGTGCATGGCGGAGCGAGAGGGGAGGGGTTTGTTTCACCGGTATCCGCACGTGAGCGTGCTGTGTGGACCGGCAGAGTTGGACAAGCTGGCGGGGATGCTGGAGAGGGCGATGGAAGGAGGGGGGTATGAGTCGGAGACGGATCATGTAAGCCACAGTGGTCGGCGTCGGCAGGTGGCGTTGATGGGATCTGTATCGAGGCGGTCGTTGGTGTTGGCGGGTGGGGAGGATGGGTTGGAGAGTCTGGACTTATCGCGGTCGATGTCGGCTTTGGAGGGCGCATCGCAGGCGTATGTTCGGATTACGCGGGGGTGCAACAAGTTTTGTTCGTACTGTGTGGTGCCGTACACGCGTGGTCCGGAGGTTCATCGGCCGCCCGGGAACATCATTGAGGAGGTGAAGAGGTTGGCCGGGGCGGGGGTATTGGAGGTGACGCTGTTGGGGCAGACGGTGAATCATTATGCGTATCGTCATGGGGATGGTCGGACGACGCGGTTTGCGGATTTGTTGTATCTGGTTCACGAGTCGTCGCCGGGTTTGCGGCGGTTGCGTTTTGTGACGAGTTTTCCGCGGGATTTCACGGATGAGGCGTTGGAGGCGATGCGGGATTGCGGGCGGATTTGCCGGTATTTGCACATACCCGCGCAGAGCGGGTCGGACCGTATTTTGAGGGTGATGAATCGGGGGTATACGGTTGGGGAGTATCGGGAGTTGATAGAGCGGGCGAGGTCGATGATGCCGGACATCAGTCTGGCGAGCGATTTCATCGTGGGGTTTCCGACGGAGACGGAGGAGGATCACCGGGGTTCGATGGAGTTGATTCGGCAGTGTCGTTTCAAGAACAGTTTTATATTCAAGTACTCTGCGAGGCCGGGGACGATGGCGGTGGATCGGTATAGAGATGATGTTGGGGAGTCGGAGAAGCGGCGTCGGAACCAGGAGTTGTTGAAGGTTCAGGAGGAGGTGTCGGGGGAGAACAATCGGCAGATGATTGGGAAGCGGGCGGAGGTGATAATCGAGGGGGAGAGCAAGTTGACGAGCCGGCAGGGGAAGTCGGAGGCGGGGCTGGTGGAGTTGACGATTGGGGGTGGGAAGGCGGT
>CAYVKG010000101.1:0-11607 GCA_964451955.1 uncultured Tepidisphaeraceae bacterium | reverse complement strand
TGCCCTTGTGGGGGGCGGGTGGGGGTAGGGGGGGGGGGGGGGGGGGTGTTTTGCCTTGGGGGGGGGGCGCGGGGGGGGGGGGGGCGGCGTGGGTGGGAGTGACGCAGTTGATAGGGCGGACGCGAGGGGACCAGATTGTGTGCGTGGATGGGGAGAGGTCGCTGAAGGGGCGGATTGTGACGGTGGAGATAACGGATTCGCAGTTGCTGACGTTGTTTGGCAAGGTGGTGTGAAGTGGCGGGGGGGTGGGGAGGAGGCAAGGGATGGGGCGTGGGGAAAGGGGGGCGGGGTTGTTCAGGCTTTGAGGGTTTTGGCGAAGCAGTCTTTGGCGAGTTGCCACATTTGGGGGGTGAGTTCATGGTCGGCGTCGTGTTGGATGAACCAGGTGAACTGGTCTTTTGCGCCGGCGGCCTGATAGGCATTGGCGATGGTGTTGACGGCGTTTTTGACTTCGTCGATGGGGCTACCGGCGTCTTTTTCGCCGAAGTTGAGGTGGAGTCGTCTGGGGGCGATGAGTCCGGCGATGTCCGGGGTGTCGGCGAACTGGAAGAAACCAGGGATGAAGTTGGGGAAGCAGTGGAGGATCATGGTTCGGTGGATGGCGGCGTAGGTTGGGAGGCAGCAGTTACCGACGAGGGCCTTGAGGCGGGGTTCCCAGGGTCCTACGAGCCAGGTGTGAGTGGAGCCCATGGAGTGTCCGTAGCAGCCGATGCGTTGAGGGTTGACGTCGGGTCGTTGTGAGAGGTAGTCGATGGCGCGTCGCATATCGAGGATATTTTTCCAGGCGAGGGATTTTCCTGAGACGACATAGCGTAGGAATTGCCATCGTTCGTAGTCGCCGGCTTTGAGGCGGTTGTGTTGTCGTTCGCCGAAGCAGAGGGCATCTGGGCAGAGGACGACGTAGCCTTCGAGGGCGAGAGCGACGCCGGTATGGTGCATGGGGTTGCCGGCGAGTCCGGCGGGTTCGACTTTACCGAGGTGGTAGGCGCCGTTGTGCTGGTGCCAGACGGCGATGGCGGGGGCGGGGTTATTGGGGTTGACGCCATCGGGGACGAGGAGATAGGCGGAGACGCGGTCGTGGGGTTCGACGTCGTAGGAGACGTATTCGAGGCGGTAGCCTTGTTTTTGGGTGGAATGTCGGAGGAGGGGTTTGAGTTCCGGGGGTTGAGGCCAGGGTCCGCCGAGGCATTGGAGGAGTTTTGCCTGGAGTTGTTGGGGGGAAATGGGGGTTTGGGCGTCGGTTGGGGTTGGGTCAGCGTTGATCATGATTGTGGCCGCGGCTGTTTGTGCGAGGAACCCCCGTCGAGAGTGGAGAGGATGGGTCATGAGAGGCCTTGGGAAGAGAGGCTGGGGGAGACGATAGCGTATATGGCGTGGGATTCAAGGTTGGGGGGGTGTTGGGGAGACGTGGGGGCTTTTGCATCTGGGGTAGGGCCCTGTAAGATCGGGGTTGAACCAAACCTTTGAAGGAGAACCGCCGCGCCATGCCGAAACGACAAGATGTGAAGAAAGTGATGATCATCGGATCCGGTCCGATCGTCATTGGTCAAGCGTGTGAATTTGATTACTCGGGAACGCAAGCCTGCAAGGCGTTGCGGAAGCTGGGTTATGAGATCATGCTGGTGAATTCGAATCCAGCGACGATCATGACGGATCCGGGGACGGCGGACATTACGTACATAGAGCCGCTGAACGTGAACACATTGGCGGAGATCATAGAGAAGGAGCGTCCGGACGCGTTGTTGCCGAATTTAGGAGGTCAGACGGGTCTGAACCTTGCGTCGGAACTGGCGAAGCAGGGGATCTTGAAGAAGTACGGGGTGAAGGTGATTGGGGTGGACATTGATGCGATTGAGCGAGGGGAGGATCGGATCATATTCAAGCAGACGATGCAGTCGCTGGGGATTGACATGCCGAGGAGCAGCCCGGCGTTTACGGTGGAGGAAGCGGAGAAGGTAGCGGAGGATCTCGGGTATCCGGTGGTGATTCGTCCGGCGTACACGCTTGGGGGCACGGGTGGGGGGTTGGTGTATAACGTTGAGGAGTTGCGGACGATAGCGTCGCGGGGTTTAGCGGCGTCGTTGGTGCATCAGATTCTGATAGAGGAGTCGGTATTGGGATGGGAGGAGTTGGAGCTGGAGGTTGTTCGGGATTCGAAGGGTCAGAAGATAACGGTTTGTTTTATTGAGAACATAGATGCGATGGGGGTGCATACGGGGGACTCGTTCTGTGCGGCGCCGATGTTGACGATATCGGCGGAGCTTCAGAAGCGGCTGCAGAAGCACTCGTATGACATTGTGGATGCGATCAAGGTGATTGGGGGGACGAACATACAGTTTGCGCATGATCCGAAGAGTGGTCGTGTGGTGGTGATTGAGATCAATCCGCGGACGAGCCGGTCGTCGGCGTTGGCGTCGAAGGCGACGGGATTTCCGATTGCGTTTGTGTCGTCGTTGTTGGCGGCGGGTCTGACGCTGGACGAGATTCCGTACTGGCGAGACGGGACGCTGGAGAAGTACACGCCGAGTGGGGACTACGTGGTGATCAAGTTTTCGCGTTGGGCGTTTGAGAAGTTCAAGGACGCGCAGGACAAGCTTGGGACGCAGATGCGAGCGGTTGGGGAGGTGATGGCGATCGGGAAGACGTATAAGGAGGCGTTTCAGAAGGCGATTCGATCCTTGGAGAACGGTCGTCATGGTTTAGGATTCGCGAAGGATTTCAATCGCAAGTCATTGGATGAGTTGTTGTTGCTATTGAATGAGCCGACGAGTGAGCGGCAGTTTATCTTGTATGAAGCGATACGAAAGGGGGCGGAGATCGAGGATTTGTATCGTCGGACGCATTTGAAGCCATATTTTTTGGAGCAGATGAAGGAGTTGGTGGAGCTGGAGGAGGAGATTTTGAAGCACAAGGGGGGGCGGTTGCCGGATGAACTGCTGGCGAGGGCGAAGCGGGACGGTTTTTCGGACAAGTATCTGGCGCGGATTTTGGGGATGAAGGAATCGGCGATTCGGGTGCAGCGGAAGGAGCTGGGTGTGGTGGAGGCGTGGGACGCGGTGCCGGTAAGCGGGGTGGAGAACGCCGCGTATTACTATTCGACGTACAACGGGACGGACCGTGTGGGGACGTCGAGTCGGAAGAAGGTGATGGTATTGGGTGGGGGACCGAACCGAATCGGGCAGGGGATTGAGTTTGATTATTGTTGTGTTCACGCGGCGTTTGCGCTTCGTGACGCGGGTTATGAATCGATCATGATCAACTGTAATCCGGAGACGGTATCGACGGATTATGACACATCGGACAAGCTGTATTTTGAGCCGTTGACGGTGGAGGATGTGCTGTCGATTTATGAGAAGGAGAAGCCGGAGGGGGTGATTGTGCAGTTTGGGGGTCAGACGCCGTTGAACATTGCGAATGATTTAGCGGAGGCGGGGGTGAAGATACTGGGGACGACGGTGGGGACGATTGAGCTAGCGGAGGACCGGGACCAATTTCGGAAGATGATGCAGGAGATGGGGATTCCGATGCCGGAGTCGGGGACGGCGTCGAGCATAGAGGAGGCGGTGGAGGTAGCGGGTCGAATCGGTTATCCGCTGATCGTGAGGCCGAGTTTTGTTCTTGGTGGTCGTGGGATGCAGGTGGTGTATGACCAGGCGACGCTGGAGCGGTATGTATTGGCGGCGGTGGACGTGACGCCGGACCGTCCGATCTACATTGACAAGTTTCTGGACAACGCGATTGAGTGTGAAGCGGACGCGATATCGGATGGGAAGGGTTGTTTTGTGCCGGCGGTGATGGAGCACATTGAGTTGGCGGGGATTCACTCCGGGGACTCGGCGTGCGTGATTCCGCCGATCAGCATTCCGCAGAAGCATCTGGACACGATCAACGAATTCACGTCGCGGATAGCGACGGAGTTGGGCGTGGTGGGTCTGATGAACATTCAGTACGCGATAGCGCAGGACACGGTGTACGTGTTGGAGGCGAATCCGCGGGCGTCGCGGACGGTTCCGCTGGTGTCGAAGGTATGCAACATTCAGATGGCGCGGATCGCGACGGAGTTGATGCTGGGTCAATCGTTGTCGGAGGCGAAGTTGGAGCATCGGTCGATCCCGCACTTTGGGGTGAAGGAGGCGGTGTTTCCGTTCAACATGTTTCCGGAGGTTGATCCGGTGTTGGGACCGGAGATGCGATCGACCGGGGAGGTGTTGGGGATGGCGTCGTCGTTTGGTCACGCGTATTTCAAGTCGCAGGAGGCGGCGCAGCAGACGTTACCGACATCGGGGACGGTGTTGATCACGGTGTCGGCGAAGGATCGTCCGGCGGTGCTGGAGGTGGCGAGGCGTTTTGCGGAGTTGAAGTTCAAGATCAAGGCGACGGAGGGGACGCGGAATTTTCTGGCGTCTCAGGGGATAGATTCGGAGCTGATTTTCAAGATCAACGAAGGTCGTCCGAACATTGTGGACGGGATCAAGAACGGTCAGATCAACCTGGTGATCAACACGCCGAACAGCGCGGCGGGTCAGACGGACGACTCGTACATACGCAAGTCGGCGGTGAAGTACAAGGTGCCGTACATTACGACGCTGACGGCGGCGTTGGCGGCGGCGAAGGGGATTGCGGCGGAGCTAGGGGGGCATGAGACGGTTTGTTCGCTGCAGAAGTACCATCAGTCGATTCGCTGACTGGGTGGTGTTTTTGTGGGGCGGTCGATTGCGAGGGATTGTGCGTGGGGGGTATGCGCTTGAGTTTGGGCGGGTGGTATGCCATGATCGTTGGAGTTCCCTTTCTCGGAGGCATCGCATGATTCATCTGGGCATTCACACGGACAATTACCGGCCGTTGTCGATGAGTTTTGAGGCGGCGTGCGAGAAGATCGTGGAAGCGGGGATCAAGGACGTGGAGTTTGCGGCGATTCACGGGCAGAATTTCATACAGGCGTTGGGGTACGATCCGGGGATATCGCTGCAGTCGAATCCGCGGGCGCTTCGGGCGTATCTGGAGAAGAAGGGGCTATCGGTTTCGCAGATAGACGGTGCGTATCCGATGATGGGGCCGAACGGGTCGGCGTTCGGTGTGCAATACGTGCAGCAGTCGATTCGTTTTGCGGCGGAGCTGGGGTGTCCGATGGTGGACACGGTAGACGGGGCGTTTGAGATACCGGGTTTTGGGATAGACGAGATTTTTCGGATCACGTGTGACAACTACCGGCAGTGCTTATCGTGGGCGGAGGATTACGGGGTGATCATCAATATTGAGACGCACGGGCCGTACACATCGAACGCGGAGTTCATGGCGAAGTTGTTCAAGTATTTTGACTCGGAGTATCTGCGGTTCAACTTTGACACGGGGAACACGTTCATTTCGGGCCGAGATCCGCTGAAGTTTTTGAAGAAGTTTCGGAAGTATCTGACGCACTGTCACATCAAGGACGTGAGTCCGCAGTTGGCGGCGGCGTGTCGGGGCGAGGAGACGGGGATTGGTTCGTCGGTCGTTCCGGTGGGTGGTGGGGTGAACGCGGAGAATATTAGGAAGTGTCTGGCGTATTTGAAGGAGACGAAGTGGGACGGGGTGGTGTCGATTGAATGCCACGGGTCGGATGAGAACACGAAGGCAAGCGTGGAGTTTTTGAGGGGGGTGCTGAAGAGGTGATGGCGAGCGGGGGGATATTGATCGCGGCGCATTTGCCGGGATATGCGTTGCGGGTGGGAGTACGTCATGCCGGTTGTTTCGAGGTCGGGTTCATGGCGTGGTTATGGGGGCGGGGGTGGTTTCGGCGCGGTGGTTTTGCTGGGTTGTGTGTGGTTGTTGGGCGCCGAGGTGAAGATCGTGAATCTGCCTGAAGGCGCGCTTGTGCCGGACGTATTGGTGGACAAAGGGCGCATTGTTCACGTTGTGTATGGTCTTGGTGAGAATGCGTATTACGTGCGTTCCGCGGACAACGGCCGGACATTTTCGGAGCCGTTGCGGGTCAACCCGGCGGGGAGTTCGGTAGAGCTTGCGATGGGGGAGCGAGGTCCGAAGTTGGCGCTGGGGGCGAACGACTCGGTGCAGGTGGTGTGGGTTGACCGTTGGTCTGCGGGGTCGAAGGTGTACGTTCGGCACGCGCGGACGCTGAATGGCAAGACGTTTGAGGCGTCGCAGCAGGTTTCGGCGATGGCGGGTGTGGATGGGGCGACGGTAGCGGCGGACGGGCTGGGGAATGTGCTGGTCTTCTGGCACGTGGCGGAGCCGGTGCGGGAGGAGACACCGCAGTCGCATTATATTTATATGTCGTCGTCGACGAACGACGGGCGGACGTTTTCGGAGGCGAAGCGTGTGGAGGCCGGGGAGTGGCCTGAGCTGGCGTGTTCGATGTGCATGATGCGGGCGAGGATTGTGGATGGGCAGGTTTATTTGGCGTTGCGTGTAGCGGACAACAACATTCGGGACTTGTGTGTGATGAGGAGTCTGGTTGGGGAGAACCGCTTCATCGCGTTGCGAGTGAACGAGGACCACTGGAAGATTGAGACGTGTCCGATGAACGGTCCGGAGTTGACGGTAGCGCCTGACGGCACGTTGATTGCGGCGTTCATGTCGAAGCGGAAGGCGTATTGGGCGGCGGCGGAGCGGCCGTACGACCGATTTCGCTTTCACATTGAGACGCCGGCGAACGAGGAGGAGGAGATTTATCCGGGGGCGTTCGCGAACGCGGACGCGAAGGTGCTGTTTTTGTGGCAGGTTGGGCCGATATCGACGACGGGGAAGGCGACGGTGAAATACGCGTTGTACACGCAGGACGGGAAGCGGATCGGGGACGAGGTGACGGTTGGGACGACGACATCGGGGACGAAGGCGACGGCGTTTGTGGGCTCAGACGACAATTTTCACATTGTGACGACGGCGCGGCCGTAGAGGGGGATGGTGGGGGTTGGGGGCTATTTGTTGTGGATTTCGGCGGGTTTTGGATCGGGCGGGGTGGTGTTGGCCTGGTTGGCGTCCGTGGTGATGGTCAACGTGGCGGTGGCGTGATGTTTTTGGTCGGGTTGGAGATCGATGCCGAAGAGGGACAGATAGAGGGAGCGATGTCCTTCCTGGCCATAGGGGGTCAGAACGGCGAAGCAATGGTCTTTTTGGGAGGCGATGATGGCGATCAAGCCGGTTTTGGGATCTTTGCGGATGGCGAGGGGTTTCTGGAAGGCGCCACGGATGACCCAATCGACGGGATGTGGTTCGCGTTTCCAGCGGCCATCGTTGAGGAGTTTAGCGGCGGAGTCATCACGGACCCAGGCCTGCCAGTCGCCATCGGTTTTGAGGGCCTCGACGAGTCCGGTGTTGCCCAGGACGAATGACTGTTCGAAGCCGGCGAAGTAGGAAGCGAGGAAGACCTCGAAATGTTTCAGGTTTTTGGTGGGTGTTACTTCGGTGAGCACCTGGAGTTGATTGGGGTGGAGCCAGCGATAGACGGCCTTGAGATGGAACGGATGCAGGTGATCGGCGGTCCAGTTGACCTCAACGGCGCCGTCGTCGAGGAGTTTGGCGTTGCTGTTCCAATCCCAGGCGGCGGGGCCGTAGCGATTAGCGGCGTCGAGGAGGCGGTAGTGGGAGAGGAGGCCATAGGCGGCGGCGATGGGTTGTTGGGTTGGCAGGTGGAGGACATTGGTGAGTCCGAGGGACTTGCCGTCCTTGTGGAGTTCGCCGCGGAGGATGCCGGTGTCAAAGCGGAAACCCTTGCCGTCGGGGACGAAGCGGAGTTTGGGGTCGTGCTGAGCGGCGATGGCTGAGGTGGTGATCGTGATGAGGAGGAGGCAAGCGAGATGTTTCATAGGGATTCCTTTGGCAGGCAGTGTACCCTGGGGGCGGGGTTCGGCTCCAGGGTGGTGTGGGGTGGGTGGTGATGTCATGGGGGTGGGCGTTAAGGGGGGTGTGTAAAGGAGGCGGGGTGGGGAGGGCAGTTAATTGGCGTAGCGTGATTTGGGCAGGAGGAAGATTTCGCGGGATTCGGCGGTGATGAGGATTCCATCGGAGGTGAAGCAGCAGCCTTCGAACTGGAGGTTGGGCAAGGGGAACCGGGCGGGTGGTCGTTTTGCGGCGGTGGTCGGGTCGCCGTCGATTGGGAAGACGTGGAGCGAGCCTTTGGAGAGGACGGCGAGCTGTGATGCATCGTGTGAGATTGCCGCGGCGGTCACTGGGGTGTTGACGGGGAGGGTTTGGAGGCGTTGGAGGGTGATGGTTGTTTGGGTGGGGTCGAGAGGGAAGCGGTAGATGATTGCGGGGCGGCCATCGGGTTCTTTGGAGATGATGTAGGCGTGGTCGTCGTGGATGAAGAGGCTTTCCGCGTCGAAGGGTTTGTCGGGGTAGCGAAGTCGCCAGGTGGTCATTTCGCGGATTTTGTTGGGTTTGGATCGTTTGGTGTTTGGGAGGGGTTGGGGCTCATCGAAGCGAGCGACCTCGACTTCTTTGCGTTTGCCGTCGTTGTTGCCGGTCATGGCGAGGTAGATATTGCCGTCGGCATCGGTGGTGATATCCTCCCAGTCGGCGTTTTTGGTGGTCAGGCGGAATTCGCCGATGAGGTCGCCATTTTGCGTGATTGCGAAGATGACTGGGGCATTTCCCTTGTCGTTGTGGGTCCAGAAGACGCCGGGGTACTGTCGGCTTTGGGCGATGCCGGAAGACTCTCTGATTGCATCGTGGGTAATGGTTCCGAGGCGGAGGAGCTGTGGGTGAGGTTCTTGGCGTGAGAGGAAGAAGAAGCCTGCGCTTGCGCAAATGGCGATCCCTGCCGCGATGAGACTGATAGACATGCTGCGTCCGGTCATTGGGCCAACCTGATACTATTTCCAGTTGTATAGTCGCGGCTGGGCGGCGAATATTCCAGTGGCGGGGCTTGGGGAGGGGGCGGATTGTCAAGGGGGGGGAAGGGGCAAGAAAGGCTTCGCGTTCTCGGAATCTTGTGCTAGACTCTGGTTTGGGAATGCAGGGTGTGGGCAAATCGCGGCGGAATTGGGGGGCGGTTTTGCGTGTTTCGGGAGAAGTGTTGGTCGGTGAGCGTGTGGTGGTTGCCAATCTGGAGGCTGAAAATGACGGGATCAAGTTGTCTATTGGGGCCGGCGCGTTGTGTAGCGTACGTTGTTCTGTTGGTGATGCCTGGGCTTTGGGTGACGGGCTCGGCGTTTGGCGCCGTGGATTTTGCGGCGGTTTCGTACGACAACCGGGCTGGAGGCGGGCATGTGGAAGCGGGAGGCTATGCGGATCACTCGCTGGACATGCAATCGGCGTCGCTGGTGTTTGGCCAGACGAAGAACCGGGCGGGTTCGTATTGGTGGTCGGATAGCGGGGGGATCAGCATTCCGCCGGGCGCGGCGGTTTCGTTCGCGGAGATTGATGCGATCCCGTCGTCGGCAACGATCAAGGCGCGTTCCGGGGCGGTGAACTATGGTGGTCCGTCGAGGCAACATGCGCCGATTCCGGGGATGGGGGATCTGCCGGCTCCGACGGATTGGGGCTGGGCGAGCGCCTTCGCGTCGACGCACCAGTATTTTCGGGTTGAGGGTTTGGGGTCGGATCCGGTGGAGATCCAGATCAGCCTGAACTGTGACGGGGACTTTGCGACGGGCCCGAATCGCAAGGCGAGCGCGCGGGTGGCGGCGCTGGTTCGGAGCATTGATGATCCGAAGTTGTTTTTCGAGTCGTATATTCCGGAGGATTTTTCCAGTTTCGAGTGGGGCGTGCCTTCCTACCCCGGGGTTGCGACACCGCTGGCTTTTCTGGACCAGGCGTTCACGGCGTCGACGGGTTTGGTTTCGGACGAGGTAACTCCGGTGTCCTACACGGATTCGGCGTCGGTTTTTGTGCAGCCGGGCACGTTGATTCTTGTGGATACGCTTTTCATGGCGAATGTGACGGTACGGAACCCGGCGACGCTGTCGGGTTACTCCGGGGGCGTTGGGGAGGTTTTGGCCGATTTTGACAGCACGACGAGTTCTGCGTTGACCCCGGTGACGTTTGGGGCGTCATTGGAGCAGGTATCGCTGCCGGTGATTGTGCCGGAGCCTGGGGTGCTGTGGGGAGGGTTATTGGTGTTGATAGCGTTTGGCGGGAGGCGTCGCTGACGTTTTTGGGGCTGCCGGGGCCGGGGAGAAAGAGAGACGTCCGCGAGGAAGCCGATGGGTTGATCGGCGAGCTTGCGGACGTCTTGGGCAAAGGTTGGTCGGCATTGAGTTGCTAGACCTGGTCTTTGACTTCGAAACCTTTTCGGTATTCACGAGAGAGGAGGGCATTGGCCTTATTGGCGGCGGTTCCTCCGGTGAAGGTTTCTTTTTCGGGGTCGATGTCGAGTACGGAGCTGACTTTGAGGCCGGCGTTGTTGGGATCGACGCCGTTGGAGGCGATATTTTCGTGGAATTTGGCGAGGAGTTCGTCCCACTGTTTGAGGTTTTTTCCGACGGTGAGTTCCTGGCCTTGTTTGTAGTCGGTGCCGACGCGGAAGGCGATATTGGCGAGGTGGCACCAGGCGCTGGTGTAGTGGATCTGTTCGATTTCGCCGTTGAGGGAGGAACGATCGCGTGTTCTGATGGCGTTGATGAAGTTACGGGCATGAGCTTCGCCGCCGTCGCCCTTGAACTGTTCGAGGCGTTTGCCGTCGTTGTCGTAGGTCCAGCCGCCGCCGCGTGCGCCGGCGTAGTATCCATTTTCGAACTGGATGATGTAACCGCTGCGGATTCCGCGGACGTGGGGTTCTTGTTTGACGCCGGCCTTGAGGGGCAGGTTGGTGAGCCAGAAGATGACTGGGACGATACCGGTGTCGAAGTAGACGAAATGGACGTTAGGGGTTTCGCCGGCGTCGTTCCAGGCGACGCGTCCGCCTCCGGCGAGGATTTTGAGGGGGAGGGAGCACTTATCAGAGAGCATGTTGCGGATGTCGTCGAGGATATGTACGCCCCAGTTGCCCATTTCGCCGCTGCCGGTATTCCAGACCCAGTGCCAGTCGTAGTGGAAGTTTTTGCGGTACATAGGCTCGTCCTGGGCGGGTCCGAGCCAGAGGTTGTAGTCGACGGAGGGTGGGGGCTTGATGGGGTCGGGGACTTTTCCGATGGTTTCGCGCATTCCGATGCGGTTGCCCCAGATCCACTGCATTTTGCCGAGTTTTTGGGACTTAATGAGTTCCTTGATTTTGGGCTGCACGGGGTCGGAGCGTTGCTGTGCGCCGCCTTGGACGATGCGGTTGTATTTTCGGGCGGCCTGGACGATTCGGCGGCCTTCGAGGACGGTTTGTGAGACGGGTTTTTCGACGTAGACGTCCTTTCCCGCCTGGATTGCCCAGATGGCTGCCAGGGCATGCCAGTGGTTGCAGGTGGAGATGACGACGGCGTCGATGTTTTTGTCATCGATGATTGTTCGGAGATCGACTTGGGCCTTTGCGTCGGGGAAAGCCTTTTGGGTTGTGGCCAGGTGTTTGGAGTCGGCGTCGCAGAGTGCGGCGACCTTGACGCCTGGGATTTGGCTGAACCATTTGGCGGAATAGGCGCCGCGACCACCGACGCCGATGAAGCCCATATTGATGGCGTCATTGGCGCCGAGGACGTTTCGGAGGGGGCAAGCGAGGGCGACCGTTGCGGCAGCGGAGGA
>CAYVKG010000100.1:0-15653 GCA_964451955.1 uncultured Tepidisphaeraceae bacterium | reverse complement strand
CTATCTGCTAAAAGTAGCCCTCTCTTGAGCTTCCATCAAACGCAATCGCCCTGGGCCTGCGCCACATTGCTGTACCCTGAATACGCGCCGTTGTTAAACGCATTGAACGCCCTGACGCGATAGGAATACGTCGTCCCCGCGGCCGGAGCGGTATCCACATAGCTCACAATCCCCCCGGTTCCCGGCTGCTCGGCAGCCGTGCCGACCTGCACATAGTTCACGCCGTCCACTGACCGTTCGACCGCAAACACCACTTCGTTGTCAGAATTGTCAGTCCACTGGAGCGAAACGTCCAGGCCGGAAGCGGCGGCCGTGGCGGTCAACCCGGTGGGCGCCGCCGGGGCCGCGGTTGGCGCTTCGCCCTGCGCAACGAAATCCTTGAACACCGCGCTCACATAGTCGCCCGCCGCGCGGGCCTGACCGGTCAGGATCACCTTGAACGGAATTCGGTTGTCCCAGTTCGTGAAAGTCGCGGTCGCGCCCAATTGCCCGTCGAGATACATCTCCACCTGGGCATTCGTCCCGCCCAGCGGAATGTACACGAGCTTCATAATGTGTTCGTAGCCATCGTTGTAGGGCAGGACGTTAAAGGCCGAAATCGACGTACCCCCCCCGCCACCAGTCTGGTTGAAACTCCATCCGCTCTCGTTGGCGTTCTCGGAGAAGTGCAGGAACTGCCCGCCAACCGTCGGCTGCAGAATCCACAGACTGGACCGCCAGGCCGTCCCAAACCCGTACAGCGAATACCGATCGACGGTAATCGTCGTCTTACCTTGCGAGGAGAACAACCCGCGCGATTCAAGCGAGCTGCCGTACCAATACTGGTTCCCCGCATACCCGCCCAGAATCACGCCATTGGGGTCCGCATAGGGCGCGTCATAACCGGCCACGCCCGTGTTCTCCAGCCCGCGCAGGGTAACGTCCCAAAGCGTGGTATCGACGCCATAGTTGTTAAACGCATCGACCAGACTCGTGATCGGGGCAGGTGTTGTGGCCGTCGCCGTGTTGCTGTAATCAGAATACAGGCCGCCGCTGGCCGCATTGAACGCCCGCACACGGTAGGTGAAGGTCACCCCCGCGCCAGGCGCCGCATCCACAAACGTGCCAACCCCGCCCGTCCCAGGCAACGCGGCCACCGTCGCGACTTCACTAAAATTCACGCCGTCCGCCGACCGCTCGATCCGGAAATTCACCTCGTCGCTGGAATTGTCCTGCCACTGAAGCTCCACTCGGTTTCCAACTTCCGGCGGCGTGGCCGTCAGCAGCGTTGGCGCGACGGGCGGCGAAGTCGGCGCCGCCCCGTATGCCTCCAGATCCCTGAACACGGCTGTGACCGTGTCGCCGATCGCGCGGGCCTGCCCGGTCACCACAACCTTGAACGGAATCGTGTTGTCCCAGTTGGTGAAATTCACCGTCGCCCCCAGGTTCCCATCAAGGTAGATCTCCACGTTGGCGTTCGTCCCACCCAGCGGAATATAGTGGAGCTTCATGACGTGCTCGCCATAGTCGTAGCCGGCAACGGCATTAAAGGAATCGATCGCGGTTCCGCTCCCCACGACCCTCTTGTTGTATTGCCACAGCGTTTCACCGACATTCTGCGAAAAATGCAGGTACTGCCCGGAGGGCGAATCCTGCACGAGCCATAGGCTTGACCGCCACGCCGTCCCCGAACCACTCAGATAGACGCGCGTGACACTTACCGTGGTGTCCCCCTCGGACGAGAACACCCCCTTCGATTCCAGCGAGCTCCCATACCAGTATTGCTTGGTCACCGTTCCGCCGAGAGTCAGGCCACTGGCATCCTCAAACGGCTCGTTGTAGCCCGCCGGCGCGTTGTTCTCCAAACCCCGATCGGTGACGGTCCACAACGCGCTGTCAATCACCCCATTGGTAAACGGGTCCACCAGACTGGTGATGATGTCGCCCGCCAGCAACATCCGCTGCTCAAGAGATTCCAGGATCGTGCGCGCCGCCGCCTTGGCCAGCGAGCGACGCCCGCGCCTCCCCGCCAGCCCATTCGAGCAACCCCGCAAAAAGCCAACATTCGAATTAATCAGTCTGGAAGACATGGAGTTCCTCCTCCGTTGCGTTTCGCCTCGCCGATCGCCATCCGGCCACACGCATGGCGGATGTCCTGGCGGTACAATTCATGACACTAGAATCCGGAAAACAAAGCCGCGACGGTGCCCCCGCCGCGCGCAGAGATGAACACAAGATCAAGACCCGATTTGAGCGGACTGCCAACACCGGCCGAAGCATTCTCGCTCTCCCGACAACCCACACTCGCAGATCCCCGATCAGATCCGCGCCAGGCAAGCAACCTCACTGGGACCAGCCCTCGCGCTCCTCTATTATGAATGACACGACAAGCCCCCGCAAGAACAATCTGCCTCGGAAGATCAAACAGCGCGCGGCAAAACGTAACAACCATACACTTCCAACCACAAGGCCGCCGAATTTGCATACCAACTTCAATTCCCGACGCTCCCCAGCCGCGTTGCGCACCCATTCACATCGGTCCATCCCTCCGCCCCGCCAGCCTACATCGTTGCCTGCCTCCCCCTGGCTGTCCCCAACACCAACCGCGATCCATCCCGTCGCACACCGCCAATTGTCCCCGCTCAGTCAACCTCGGCAAGAAACACCCGCCATTTCGCCATCGCCAGTTCCGCCCCATCTGAAAACGCTCCTCGCCGCCAAGCGCCGCCTCGCTGGAACCAGTCCCCCTCAGGCATTACATTGGACCCCACAACCTGTCGCGGAGAAAACACAATGGCCACCAACTCGGCAGCAAGCGCTTCGCGTCGCGATTTCCTTACGCTCCTGGCGGCAGGTGTCGCCGGCTGCGCGTCGGGCTTGCAACCCTCCGAACCCTTGACAAGCCGCCCCCCGAATATCGTGCTCGTCCTCGTCGATGATCTCGGCTGGGCCGATCTGAGCTGTTACGGCAGCCGCTACCACGAGACTCCCCATGTCGACCGGCTCGCCGCACAGGGCATGCGCTTCACCAACGCCTATGCCGCATGCGCCGTCTGCTCGCCGACGCGCGCCGCGATCATGACAGGACGGTATCCGGCACGACTCGGCATCACCGACTGGATCCGCTCACGATTCCAAAAAGGGATCACCAAAGCCCCGGACGAATCGCGCATCGAGTACGTGGATGAAGGCAAGCAACTCCTCTGCCCGCCCACCCGATCCGCCCTGCCGCTCTCCGAGATCACGATTGCCGAATTGCTCCGCGACGCGGGCTATGCAACAGGCCACATCGGCAAGTGGCACCTCGGCGCCGATGCGTTCTACCCGGAAAAACAGGGCTTCGACCTCAATGTCGGCGGCTGCGATTTCGGCCAGCCGCCCAGCTACTTCGACCCCTACGAAAACAAGTCCCAGGGACCCATCCACAACCTCCCCCCCCGGCAACCGGGCGAGTACTTGACCGATCGCGAAGCGGATGAGGCGGCCTCCTTCATCCGCGACAACCGCGATACGCCGTTCTTCCTCAATCTCTGCCATTACGCCGTCCATACCCCCCTCATGGCCAAACCCGATTTGCTGAACAAGTACAAAACCAAACCCCCCACCGAACAGAAAAACCCCGCCTACGCCACAATGGTCGAAAGCGTCGATCAGGCCATCGGGAAGATCATGACGCTGCTCCAACAACTCAATCTGGCTGAAAACACCATCGTCATCTTCACCTCCGACAACGGCGGATTGATCGGACCAACCAGCAATGCCCCCCTCCGATCAGGAAAAGGTTACCCCTACGAAGGCGGCATCCGCGTACCGCTCATCGTCCGCTGGCCCGGCGTCGTCCCCGGCAATTCGCTCTGCGACCAGATCGTCACAAGCGTCGATTTCCTCCCAACCCTCTGTGAAGCCGCCCGAACCAATCCCCCCGCCGACAGACCGATCGACGGCCTGAGCCTCATGCCCGCCCTCCGACAACAACGACCACTCCAGCGAGACGCTGTCTACTGGCACTTCCCGCATTACCGCGGCGACGACGTCGTCCCATACAGCATCATCCGAGCGGGCCACTGGAAACTGATCCGGCGATATCAGGACAAGGAATTCGAACTATTCAACCTCAACGACGATCCGCGCGAAGCCAATGACTTGGCCTCCCGATTGCCTCAAAAAACACGTGAACTGCATCAGCAACTCGACAGATGGCTCGCCGACTGCAACGCCATGCTGCCGAGAAAGAAAATCGGCTGATGCACCATCCCCCGGGCCGTCGCCGGTAAACAGCCATCGCCGCGCCGCCTCCGGCCCCCCACCGTCCGTCGACGCCAAACCCGCCCCGCCAGCCTGCATCCGCAAACGCCTAGTCCAAGTCATCCGGAATGCTGTCCAGATCCCGGTACGTCCTGGGACGCGTCAGAGGCTGGGGCAAAACCGGCTCATCCTGCATCAGGTGCCGATCCGTCGAGCCCGTCCGAACCGTCGCCGGCGAGACCGACGCGGCCTCGCTTGCCGCCTTCTCGACGGCGGACCCACTCTCCGGCTGAATGCCGCCTTGCGCGCCCTTCGAACGAGCGCGACTCTTGCGCGACCCCTGAGCGCCACCACGCGAGCCCCGACGCCGCGCAGGCTTCGCCTGAACCGCTGGCTCGCCGACAGCCCCCTTGGATCCCGCTTCCACCGAACCGGACGAGACCGGTTCAGTGGACGTCAGAACCTCCGCTTTGACCGCCTCCGTCTTCGGTTCCGCAGACGCAACCGCGACCGACGACGATTGTGCGGCGGATTGCCCCGAACCCGACTCCCCACCCTTCGTTTCACTCACCCGGCGACTACGCCGACCCCGACGCCACCGCGCATTGCTCGCTCCAGAATCCGCCGCGACGACCGCAGACGCTTGAACCGCCCCGGATGCGCCTTCCCGAGCCTCCCCCACCGACGCCACCGATTCCATCGGCTCCGGTGCCGGCGGGAGAACCTCCGATCGACCCGCGGCATCCGCCGAACCCACAACGGAAACGTCCCGCCCCTGCGCCACCCCGTCTTGCTCCTCCTCCCGCTCATCCACCGCCTGCTCCACACGCTCGATGTCAAACTGATCGTCCGCGGCAGGCCCCACACCTTCCTCCCGATCCTCCTCGCGCCCCGCGCGGGGCGACCCTTGATTCCGTCGCGGCACCTGCGCACGCTGCTCACGCTGACGCTGGTCACGACGACCCCGATCCGACGACCGCGGCTGGCCGGCCGGCGCCTGCCCGCTCACGCCCTGCGGAGTCATCCCCAACGCCTCCAGGTATACCAGACCCTCTCGAGAGTCGTACAACTCCAGCGCCATCCCGTCCATCCCAAGGGCCGCCTCCGAGCGAATGACGATGCGCTTCCCGAACCGCGACTCCAACGCCGTCAGCGAGGCTCGCTTCTTGTTCTGAAGGTAATGCGATACCTCCGGACAAACCCCCAGCTCCACACGCGACACTCGCGAATCCGAAATCGCGATCGCCAATCGACGCATCACATCCAACGCCATCGACTCCGGCGTCTTCACCAGCCCGGCTCCCTTGCAGTGCGGGCAGTCGAAATAGATGGATCGCTTCAGACTCGGACGCATCCGCTGCCGCGTCATCTCAATGATGCCGAATTGCGACATCCGCAGCATCTTCGTCTTGGCGCGGTCGTTCGCCAGGTTGTCGTGCAGACGCTTCTCCAACTCCCGACGGTGCCGCTCATAGCGAAGATCAATGAAATCGCAGATGATCACCCCCCCCAAATCACGCAAACGAAGCTGCCGGGGAATCTCGTCCGCCGCTTCCAGATCCGTCTTGAATGCCGTCATCTCCGCGTCCGAATGATCCCGGAACTTGCCGCTGTTCACGTCAATCGCCACCACCGCCTCCGTCGAATCGATGATCAGCGAGCCTCCCGACCGCAGCGGCACATGCCGGCTGTACATCAACTCGATCTCCTTCTCGATCCCATATTTGTGAAACAGCGGAATGGGCTCCTGATACAAATCAACCTTGTTCTTCGTCCGCGGCATCGCGATCTTGATGAACTCCTTCACACGATGCGCAACTTCCTTGTTGTCCACCACAATCCGTTCAATGTCCGAAGTGAACACATCACGCACCGTCCGCGTAATCAGATCCCCCTCCGTGTACAACTCCATCGGACCCCCGCCCGACGCCATCTTCTTCTCAATGTTCTGCCAAAGACGCGTCAGATAATGAAGATCCCGCTGAATGTCGGCCTTCGGCTTGCCAACCCCGGCCGTCCGGATGATAAACCCGCAGTCCCTCGGCGGTTTCAGCGCGTCCAGAATCTGCCTCAGCCGCCGACGCTCCTCCTCGTCCTCTATCTTCCGCGATACGCCCAGCTTCGACATCCCGGGCATCATCACCAGGATCCGACCCGGAATCGATATGTACGTCGAGAGCGTCGGACCCTTCGTCCCGATCCCTTCCTTGATGATCTGCACCACAATGTCGTCGCCCCGGTGCAGACATCGCTGGATCGGCGGCCGGTCTCGCCTCGCCAGCTTCCGACCCACAGACTCCTGTACCTCATCACCCGACCGACCAAAATACGTCGGCATCAGGTCCGAAATGTGCAGAAATCCGTTCCGACCAAGACCAAAATCAATAAACGCCGCCTGAATCGAAGGCTCCACGTTCGTCACGCGACCCCGGTAAATGTTCCCAACATGCGACGTCGCGCTCGTCCGCTCCATGTAGAGCTCGTCAAGCCTCCCATTCTCCACCAACGCAATACGACACTCCTCCCCCTCCGAAACGTTGATCAGCATTTCCTTTGGCATGTGCTTTACGCTGTTCCTTGCTGTGATTGATCCCACACCCGCCTCCACCGACCAGTCCTCAAGTGCCGCCGCCCCGCGGCCCGATACAGCAGACTCCCGGCAGCATGTGCGAGAGATTGCGGACCAATGACTAAAATACCTCTGGGACTATCTTCCTGGTTTCTTCCCGCAGGAAGTGCAATACCTGTCGCTCACTGTCAAAACTCATCACCCGGCGCGCCACCTGCCGCGCATGCTCAAGCGTCGTGGAACGGATTATCTTCTTCACCTCGCCGACGTCCGGGCTGTTCATGCTGAATATCGTCAGCCCCAGCCCCAACAACAGCAAGGTGTACAACGGCTCTCCCGCCATTTCACCACAAACCGAAACCGAGATCGTGTTCCGATGCCCCGCCCGTATCACGTCCCGGATCAGCGCCAACACCGCCGGGTGCGCGGGACAGAACAGCCCCGCAACCTTCTCGTTGGTCCGATCGACCGCCAGCGTATACTGCACCAGGTCGTTCGTCCCGATCGAGAAAAAATTCACCTCGCGGGCAAACTGGTTCGCCATCAACGCGGCCGACGGAACCTCGATCATCATCCCCACCGGGATGTCCCGCCTGAACGCAACTCCCTCATCCTCCAGTTCCTCAATCACGTCGTTCAAAATCATCTTCGCCTGGCGAAGCTCCATCAGCGTCGAAATCATCGGAAACATGATCCGAACGTCCCCCAGCACCGTCGCCCGCATGATCGCACGCAACTGACGCTTGAACATCGGTATGTCATGCAAACACATCCGAATCGAACGGTCGCCCAAAAAGGGATTCCGCTCCGGCACCACCTGCTTCGCCTGCGTATACTTGTCCGCCCCTAGATCCAGCGTGCGAATCACCAACGGACGCCCATCCAGACGCGCCAATGCATCCGCGTACGCGTTGTAGTGGTCATCCTCCGTCGGCTCCTTCGCCGACGCCAGAAACAAAAACTCGGTCCGGTACAACCCGATGCCCGCCGCCCCCCTCGCAATCGCATCGTTCACCTCCTCCGGAAACTCGATGTTCGCCTGCAGGCTGATCACGTGCCCGTCCGCCGTCACGGCAGGTAAAGCCTGCAGTTCCTTCAACTCCAGCTCAAGAACCTCTCGCTTGCGCTCATACTCCCGATGCTCCGCAAGCTGATCCTCGTCCGGACTGACTATCACCACCCCACGATTCCCGTCAATAATGATCGTGTCACCCGACGAAACCTCCGTCGTCAGATTGCCCAAACCCACCACCGCCGGAATCCCCAACGCTCGCGCCACTATCGCCGTGTGACTCGTTCGCCCGCCCACGTCCGTCGCAAATCCCTTGATGTGCGAGCGATCCAACGCCGCCGTCTGCGATGGCAACAGGTCCCGCGCAACGATCACCGCGTCCGTCGTCAGCTGCGATAGACTCTCCTGCTTCAGACCAATCAGGTTGTGCAGAATTCGACGCTCGATGTCGTAAATGTCCTTCACCCGATCCGCCAAATACCGGTCCGACATCGCCTGAAAATTCGACGCGAACCGCCGAAGCACTACCGATACCGCATACTCCGCCGTGACCTTCTGGCCTCGAATCGCCGTCACCACCGGCTGCACCAGCGATGGGTCGTTCAGCACCCCTATGTGAAAATCGAAAATCCCGCCAATCTCCTTCGAGTACTTCGTCGTCACCGCCGAGCGCAACTCCCCCAACTCCACAAGGCTCTTGCTCAGGGCATCCTCAAAACGCTTCACCTCCGCTTCCACCTGCCCAGTCTCGATATACCGCCGTGGAATGGCCAGATCTTCAGCGTCCAGCACGATCGCCGTGCTGATGGCAACACCCGGAGATACGCCAATGCCCTTTTTGATCTCCATGACCAACTACAATTCTCAGCATTTGCGACAGAATTTCAAACGCGAAAAGACAACTAGGCCGGCATTATGAAACTCGAAAACGCTGCCGCCGAAATGACTCCAGCTCTCCCCAAACGCATCACTCCTCGCCAAAGCCGCTATCAACCAAAGCCGCCAGCTTGTCAATCGCAGACTCGGCATCGTCCCCTTCCGCCGTAATGCGCAATTTAGTCCCCTCGACCGCCGCCAGAATAATCATCTGCATCACGCTCTTCCCGTCCGCCCGCACCGGCTCGTCACTGCACGTGTCCACCCGCACCTGCGACTGAAACTGATTCGCCAGGTCCACAAACTGCATCGCCGGCCTCGCATGAAGACCAAGACGATTGCGAATCACAACATCTCTCGAAACCGTGGGCATGGGATCACATTCCGCAACTGCCGAACACCGGGAGCGGGCCATCAACACCCACCCGCTGCCCCTTTCCTGAGCCACTACTTGCCCTGATCGGCCTCATCCAGAAGCTCGATGATGTCTGCGGCCGTGCTGCTCTGACGCAAAAACCGCCGGAACGTGTCCTTCTGCAAACTCGTGAAAATAATGTTCATCGCTTGAAGGTGCTGCTGCGGCTGATTCTCCGGCGAAAGCAGCAGAACCACAATGTAAACGGCCTGATGGTCCAGCGACGCAAAGTCTATCCCGTGCGCGCTCCGACCCAGCGCGCCAACCATCTGCTTGATCTTCGGGTGCTTCACGTGCGGCACCGCCACCCCCTTCCCAAATCCCGTCGACCCGTTCTTCTCCCGCTTGATCAACGCCGCAACAACCTCCTCCACCGCCGACTTGGGCAACGCCCCAGCGTCCGCCAGCTTGTTGACCAGCTCCGCCAACACGGCATCTCGGTCGGTCGCCTTTAAATCCGGTTCGATCGCTTCCTTAACAATGAATTCGCTGAACTTCATGAGTATCAACACTCCTGAACACGTCGGTGAGGCCAATGCGCCCGGCAATCTCACCGAACAGCACAACCCCTGGCATACACAGAACCCCGGGGCAAACTGTCCCCGCTACGCCATGCGGGCCAGTCTCACAACCACGACGCAGTCAAACCTTCATTCGCTTGTCCTCGCCGCCGCTGTGCTTCCGGTTCCTGAATTTATCCTTATGCTCCGTCAACTGCCTTTCAAGCTTATCCATGCATCCATCTATGCAGGCGTATGCATCCGTCCCTTCGTGCGTCGCAATGAACATCCTCTTGTGTTCTGCGTTCACCATCATCTCCACCTGCATCGACCCCTTGTTCGCCGCATCAAAAACAACCTCAATCTCCTGAATCAGATCATAATACCTCAACAGCTTGCCTGCTTTCTCCTCGGCATAACTCTTCAGGGCCGCGGAAACATCCATGTGACGCGAAGATACAGTCACGATCACGATTTCGCTCCTTCCATCGCCGGCTGCTCGTGCATCCTACAACCATTGTACAGGAAAACCCGCAAAACAACCGCATCTCCGCCCCGAATAGCCGCCAAATCGACCATCAACACAACCGCGCCACCATCCTGCATCGTTCAGGGAGGCGGCGAAACCGAAAGCGAACCGCTACCACCCCGCAACTCCTGCCGTTGAACATCACCCGGTAATCCCGCAGTCGCCTTCGACTGCCCCGGCGTCATCACGCCCCCCGTCAACAACAGACGCATCGCTTCTTCCACCGTCAACGGAAGATCCACCACCTGGTCACGCGGCACCACCACCACATATCCCGAAAAGGCCGTCGGCGACGACGGAATAAACACCGTCACCATCTCCTGACCCGTCGAATCGGCCAGAGAACGAATCCCAGGTCCCGTCACCAGACCAACCGACCAGATCCCACAGGCGTGCGGCTGCACCGCCACCACCCGGCTACCCGAAAGCTGACGCTTCCGATCCGCCAGCACAAAGTCCGTCACCTGCTTCACCGCAGGATATATCGCCCTAATCAGCGGAACCCGCATCAGACCCGCCTCCGCAAGCCGCCAAGCTGTCCGACCAATGAAATTGCCCACCACCAAACCCACCACATACACCGCGACAATCGCCAAACCCACCCCGATCAACTCCACCAGCCATAGCGGCAATTCATAGTCCCACAGCGACTTCACTACCGGCACAGGTCGGTTCGGACCAACACTCAACTGCTTGATCGCCCATATGATATGGCGACCTAAATAGTCCCAGAGTATCTCCCAAATCTTCACCAACAACAGAATCGTGATCAGCGTCGGCATCAACGCCGCCAGCCCCCGCACAAAAAAGCGGCGAAAATCGTCAAAAAAGCTGTCCCGCGAAGTGGGAACAACAGGCGGATTTGAACTCGTCTCGCTCACGGCGTCCTTCGGCCGGTCGTCTCAGCTCCCTCAGAGCTGCCATTCATCAACATGGTCATACACGCGCCAAGCCCAAAGATCAACCGCCCCAAAACCACCACACCTCGCTCTAGCGAAAACCCCAACGACCCACAAATCCCCCATGCCCTCGCCGCCTCCCCAAAAACCGCCCGTCTCCCAAAAATACACGCCGCCCCCACCCCCTGCCACACCACATGATCATCCCACGCCCACAACCTCCACCACGGCCTACTTCACACCCACGCCCGGCTGAGTCGCAGGCTGCGTTGACGCTCGGTTCACCAGTGTCTCAAGCGACGCCGCCGCAAACCTCTTCAACAACGGCTCCGCCGACTTCTCCGCGGCATTCGCCAGGATCGCCTTCCGCCGGTCCATCGTCATCGGATGAACCGTCGGCAAATTCGTCACCGCCGCCAGCCCCAGAAATCTCACCTGCCACGCCGAGTCGGCCAGCATCCGATCAATCTCGGCCGCCTGATCCGCCGGCGATAACGTAAACAGGTGCTGATACGACGCGTGCGCCCGTATCGCCGCCACCGGATCCGACTGTGCCTTGCGCAGCGCCTCGACTATCGCCGGCGCCGACGCGCTGAAACCCGAATGTTTGTCATTCTGCGCATAATAGTTGACCAACGCCAGCAATTCGATGCCGCGCATCCGCTTCTCGCTCGGACCCGATACCACCGAGGCACACAGCCTCTCAATCGCCGCCGGCGTCGGCGCAAAACCGGACCGCTCCACCAGCTTCGCCGAAACTGCCGCATACCCACACGGACCACTCACCTCAGGCGTCTCCGGAGACGCAACGTTCGTCCGCACCTCGATCGACATCAGCATCGCCGTCGTCGGATTCTGCCGCAATTGCTCCAACAGCGCGTTCTGATCCACACGCACCGTCCGCGTTATCGTCTGGCGCGGCTTGAGAACCAACTGATCCGAAAGACGCTCAATGCACACCCCGTTGATCACCCCACGCCGCGATCCCTGAAGCTGCACGTTCACCCATACGTCAGGCTTTATCACCCCATTCGCGCCAATCGTCAGATCGTGTTCGCTCGTGTTCTGCACACTGATCCGAGCCAGTATGGGCTCCCCAAGAGCGTGCGAAACCTTCAGCGGCTCCACACGAAGCGAGTAGAAACGCTGCGGCCTAGCTAATATGTTCATGAAATCGCCCGGAAAAGCATCCAACGCGGCTTTCACCGCCGCCGCGTCCGCCGACGCCGTCACTTTCACCCCAAGATCACGCACCCCATCGTAAATCAACGCCCCCAGCGGACCCGCGGGATTCGCCGCCATCAGCTGCCGCGCCCTCTCCACCGCCTTGTCCCGATCCTCCGCTGACGACGCGTAACTGCGAATCAGACCCAACGCCGCTAACGCGTCCGCCGCACTCGCCGCCGCCGATAACTTCACCCTCGCTTCCTCACGACGATCCCGAGCCAACAATATCCACCCGGCAATACGCGCCAAGACAACATCCGCCGGTGACGCCAACTGCGCATAGATGCCCAAGAGCTTCTCCGCCTCGTCCGGCCGATTCGCAACGTAAACCTCGTGAAACGCCAGGCCCGCAAGCGTCTGCAAATACTCCTCCTTCGCCCGCGCGTTCTCCGATCTTCTCCATCGCTCAACATCATCCCCCATCTCCGGCAAAGCGATCGCCGGATCCGTCACAGGACGCGTCGTCGCGTTCACCGCCCCCAAAACACGACGAATCGCCGCTAACCGATTCACCAGATAGTTGCGCGACTGCGTCTCCAGTTTCTCAACCAGATGCCCATCATGCTTCTCGCTTCGCTTCTCCACCAGCAAACGCAACGTCATCGCCTGGTAATTCTCCGCGTCCTCCGAAATCAGATGATCCAGAACTCTCGCCGCCCCGGGAGCTTGATCGCTCGCCGAGAACAGCTGGTCGCTCAAAAAAAGCGCGCAGGCAACCTCGAGCGTCAGCTCCGGCGACGGACGCAGATACGCCGATCGCGTGTACCAGTCGATCGCCTCTTTCAACAGACCCACACTCCCCGCAATCCGCGCAACGGACAAAAACGCGTCCGGCTGCGCCGGATTCGATCGCAGCATCGCAACCAGAACCGCCGCCCGCTCCCCAGGCGCCGCCCTCTTGAGCATCCCCGCCTTCATCTCCAACGACGGCAGATTCAACGGGTCCAACGCCAGCGAACGATCCACCATCTCCCGCGCATACTCGTCCTTCCCTATCTCAAGCAGTATCTGACCACACTGCGCCGCGATCACCGCCCGCACTTCCCGGGGAATCGACTCCCGCGATAGCAGATCATGAAGATACTTGAACTTCGCGTCCGCGGACTGCAGACGATGCACGTACAGCCCGATGACTTCCAGTTGAGCCACCTGGTCCCCCGGCTGCAACCTCCGATACGCCTCCAACGCCCCAATCGCCGCATCCGAATCGTTCAGCCGAAGCAATGCGTCCGCCAGCAGCCTCGCATAACGCGCTTCGCCCGGGTCGCTCAGTCTCGCCGCCTCCAAAAACGCCTCGCATTGACGCATGTGCGCCACATCAGGCGCCGCCACCTGCTGCGCCAGCTCACAGAAACGCATCCCCAACGCCGCATCCGCTAAACGACCCTCGTCCGCGGCAAAAACCGCCGGCGACAACATCCCCAAACAAAATGACAGTATCAGTGATCGGATGTGCATTCGAACTCCACATGGGGCGGCAATCGACTGTCCCGGCCTCGATCCGCGGGCGCAAACCCGCCCATCGATCACTCCACAACCACTGCCGGGCCTCGCCCGCCGCAGCATCCCGGGAACCCTGACGCCTTGCATCAATCGCCGCTGGCCGCAAAGCATATCCACTATCACCTCAAGTGGGTAGTCCACTGCATCCCTCCACGCGTTTGACTTCCCGCTCCCAACCACTAGCCTACTGACGTTCACAGAACCCCCCGCTCACCTCTTATAGGAGCTGCACCATGAACGCCCGCCTCAACACCCCGGCCCATGCCTCCATCATCCGCCCCTCCGCCATTACCCTCCCCATCTTGCTCATCTTCCTCGCCGCACCCCTTTTCGCCCAATCCACTCTCCCCGATGACCCCACCGTTTGGCCCAACAAGTTCTCCTCCGCCAACTCCGACCCCTGGCTCATCCAAAACCACGACCGCATCCGCAAAATGCAGCCCCGCGTCCTCGTCCTTAACTTCGCCAACGACGTCGACATGCCCGCCATCCAGTCCCATACCGACCAACTCATCAAGGCCCTCGCTGAAGCCACCCGTTACCACGGCTTCGAAAACCCCAACGCACCCCCATTCCTCCAATACCAGGTCCTCAAATACATCGACCTCCGCGATAAACCCGTCCCCCAAGAACTCGCCCATAAGTCCAGCTCCCTCTTCCCACGCCAGAAAAACCCGCCCAAAGACTTCTACTGCGACTATGCCGCCTTCTACACCGACGAGTTCGCCAAACACTACGGCTTCCAAGACCCCAAAAACCCCGCCCGCTTCCTCAATCTCCATGAACTCATCAACGCCGGCATCGTCCACGAACTCTGGTTCCACGCCATCCACGGCCCCGATGGATGGCCCGGTTTCGAAGTCATCGAACTCAAACAGTATTACGACGACAATTGCCAGCCCATCCCCGGCCGATACGGCTGGGCCGGCAACGGTCACTCCGACACCATGCCCTGGTCCGGACGTACCTTCCGAATGGCCTTCTTCAACCCTCACCGCGGCATCGGCTGCGCCATGGAAAACTTCGGCCACGGCCTCGAAGGACTCGCTAACTCCAACTCCATCGCCTATTACAAAAAATACTTCGACGAATACGCCGAACTTAACCTCGATTCTCGCTTCAAACTCCCCTTCAAATCCCTCTATGCCATCGGCGGCCGCAACGACAAAGTCGAATACCCCTCCCCCACCACTATGAAAATCACCCGCCGCGACAAAACCTACTCCATCGATCCCTACATCGCCGCCGGCGGCAACGTCCACTTCCCCCCGGGCGGCCGACACCACTACGACCTCGACAGCCCCTTCACCGTCAAGTCCACCATCGAAAACTGGCGACGCCGCAACAGCCCCGACGGCAAAGACCTCCCACTCGACTTCAATTCCTCCAAGTTCACCCCCTACAACAACCTCGCACCCGACGGCATGGGACCCTGGGTCGTCTTCTGGCGACAATGCATGCCCGGCCTCGACAACAAGTCCCTCGACGATGCCGGCAAACCCATGAAAAACTGGTGGGTCTTCCTCTTCTACTGACGTCCTCGCCCGCCCCTCCCCAAACGCTCACCCCCACACGCTCGCAAACCCCCAACCCCCATTCGCCCCAACCCCCCGCAGGCATCTCCGCAACTAACCCCCGCCTCATCTCCCCTCCCCCCGCCCCCTCAACTCCGGCGCAATTCACTTTCTCTTGCTGTAGCCCTCCGTTGGGGGGAGGCCGCCTTCCTACGCGCATCCCGTGAAATCGGTCTTCCGCTTCGCGCAAGTTAACGCTCTTGAGGGGGGATTAAAACACATCCGCTCCGCCCCTTTCGCCCAGTAGAAAACGCTCAAATTCAGTCGCGTTCATGCGGCGATGGGCCTTGACAATCGGTCGCCCATCGCCGCACCTGGGCCAACC
>CAYVKG010000099.1:11970-15857 GCA_964451955.1 uncultured Tepidisphaeraceae bacterium | reverse complement strand
CCCTTTTTCCACCCCCTCAAATCCCCCAACCCCCGGCCAACCCTCCCCTTACATCCCCCACCCCCCTCCGCCACAGAAAGCAGGCCCGGTCGGTGATGCCGATCAGCCTGCAAACGGCCGCAATGCTCTGGCCCTTGGCCAGTTCCACATCCGCCTCACCCAGCTGGTTGACGATCTGTTCGGTCGTGTGACGTTTCCTGCTCATGGCCTGGATCCTCCTCGATCCGCCCGAAGAATATCACATCCCAGGTGCATCGGGTTTAGGGGGGAAAGGTCATCTTCCGGAAACCTCGCCCTTGTGTCCATCACGTTAACGGCCAGAGAGACCAGAGAACACGAGCATGATCAAAACGAAAACGAACATCGTCCACGAGGTTCCCGCCCTCAACCGCACGGAGACATACAGAAGTTCGCAGCCGACAGACGCTCAGGAACTTCGCGGCAATGGACAAATGCCCTCGTCGCCCCCTACCGGTCAGTGTTGACGGCCGCTTCTAAGAGGAAATCTGATAAACCGGACATCAAAAGGCGAATGATAACGGTTTAGATCGGACGTCATGATCGCGGAGCATCGGTGACGTCAGGCCTTGCGCCGGCAATCTTGTGCGGTTGCTCGTTTTCCAGTCAAATGACTGCTGTGCCCCATGATAACTCCTCCCACGGTAAAGCGACGCATCTGCTTTGTTACGGGAACCCGCGCCGAGTTCGGCCTCATGCGCACCACGCTTCACGCCATTCGACAACACCCCCGACTCCGCCTCCAACTCGTCGTCACCGGTATGCACCTCGACCCAAGACATGGCGACGGCCTAGCCGATATACGCCGACACCGTTTCAGAGTTGACGCGGTTGTTCCCTGGTCCCCTCAGTCCAGCGGTTCCCCATCGATCAACGCCGCCAATACCGGCCTCGCATTTGCCAAGCTCGCCGAAGTCTTTGAGCGCCTGCGGTCCGACGTCGTGCTTGTCGTGGGCGACCGCGTCGAAGCCTTTGCCGCCGCGGCCGCTGCGCATCTCTCCCATCGGGTCGTAGCCCATGTGCACGGCGGCGACCGCGCGCTCGGGCAAACGGATGACAGCCTCCGCCATGCAATCACGAAACTCGCCCACGTCCATTTTCCCGCCACACCTCGCAGTGCGAAACGCATTCAGCGTCTCGGGGAACACCCGGACCACATCCATCTCGTCGGTTCCCCGGGCAACGACGCCATTCGACAGTCCGCAGCGTCATGGAAAGAGTTGCACAACACCTTCCCCTCTCTGCGCAAGCGGCAGTTTGCCCTGCTCGTCCTCCACCCAGTCCAGCCTGATCCCTTCGTAGAACGACGATATGCGCAAGCAGTGCTCCAGGCCATCCGACAATCCTCGGTCAATCCTGTTGTTGTCGTCTATCCCAATAATGATCCCGGCTCAACCGGCATTATCGGCCTGTGGGAAGAACTGGCCCAGGATCCTCGCTTCATCGTATGCCCAAATCTGCCTCGAGGCATCTTCCTCGCTCTGCTCCGCCACGCTGCAGTGCTGATCGGGAACAGTTCCAGCGGAATCATCGAAGCTGCGAGTTTCAATACTCCCGTTCTTGATATCGGACCCCGCCAAGCCGGGCGAGAACGCGGAAGCAACGTCTTCCACTGCAATTACACCGTCTCCGCCATAGCTCGCTCGCTTCGGTTCGCCCTCGCAAGCCCTCGCCAACCCTCACTGAACATGTACGGCACCCAAGGTGCCGGACGTCGCATTGCCAAGGTTCTCGCTCACCTGGACATCGGACCTCAGCTTCTGGCCAAATTGATCCGCTATTAAGTCCTTAAGCCATCGACTCGATAAACCACCCATAGGAGATCGCTGGTCCGTCTGGCGGGATGTACCCCGCCGCCAGTGCCCGAAGCGGTCTCAAAGCTGTCCAGGTGGTACCATGACTGCAGTAATCGCGTCAGACCCCCAGATCTTGGCTCAACAGGCTGTCAAGAAGATCTCCGCCATCGCTTGCCTCCCCGAAATCACCTCCCAGGTCATCGCAACCGTCGAAAACCCCAAGAGCAACGCCTCGCAGCTGCACCACATCGTCTCTCACGACCCCGCCCTGGTGACGCGCATCCTCAAAGTCGTTAACAGCGCTTTCTACGGCCTCCCCGGACAAATCGCCTCCGTCGAACGGGCGATTGTTCTCCTTGGCCTCAATGCCATTAAGAACATCGCTCTGGCCGCCAGCCTCGGACAGATGTTCCGTGGCGTTAAGCTCTGTGACGGCTACTCCGCCAAAGACCTCTGGATCCACAGCATTGGCGTCGGCGTCGTTGCGCGCGAACTCGCCAGACAGATGAGACTGCCCCTCGCAGACGAAGCGTTTCTTGCCGGGATCATTCACGACATCGGAATCCTCGTCGCTCTCCAGGTCTTTCCGGATCGGGTGTCCGAAATCTGCGACCGTGCCAAGAACACTCCGGAACCCTTCATCGACATCGAAATCCAGTGCCTCGGCACTGACCACCAGCGGCTCGGTGTTGCCCTGTGCGAACAATGGAAGTTTCCACGCTCCTGCCAGCTTGTCGCAGGCTTTCATCATCGTCCAACGGCGATCGACCATAACAATCGCCTCCTCGTCACGCTAGTCCACGTCGCCGATACCCTTTGCTGTCAGGCCGGCAATGGTTTCCCTCTCACAGCCGCCAACCAGCAGTTCGAATCGGCGGACCTCGCACTTGTGGGCCTTGAGATGCCCATCGTCGAACTGGTCAAGAACGACCTTCCGAACCTCCTCTCGAACGCCGTCGCGATCTTCCACTGAACCACTCCCTAAACCAGAATGCCCCGGGACGCGAGTCTCGGGGCATTACTCTTCTGCGCCAACTGGTTACCCCCTGATTCTCGCTAGAACCGGTGGCGATTCTTCACCAGATCTTCCACGACGCTCGGATCCGCCAACGTTGTCGTGTCACCGACCTTGTCGGGCTCGTTCTCCGCGATCTTCCTGAGGATGCGGCGCATGATCTTGCCCGATCGCGTCTTTGGCAGACCCGGCGCCCACTGAATCACGTCTGGCGTCGCAGTCGGGCTGATCACCTTGCGCACATGCATCACCAGTTCCTTCTTCAAGGCATCCGATGCCTGGAATCCGCTCTTGAGCGTCACATATGCGTAGATGCCTTGCCCTTTCAGATCGTGCGGATATCCAACGACGGCCGCCTCGGCCACTGCCGCGTGCGACACCAGCGCGCTTTCCACTTCAGCCGTCCCCAGCCGGTGCCCGGAAACGTTGATCACGTCATCCACACGACCCAACAGCCAATAGTCGCCGTCCGCGTCTTTCCGGCATCCGTCACCGGTGAAATACATGCTCTCGTACGTCCTGAAATACGTGTTCACAAAACGCTCGTGATCCCCCCAGGTCGTCCGCATGATCCCAGGCCAAGCCCGCCTGATGCACAGCTTTCCGCTCTCTCCGGCCTTACATTCGTTGCCGTTGTCATCCAAAACAACGGGCTCCACACCGAAGAAAGGCCGCGACGCACTTCCCGGCTTCAGGGTGTGCGCTCCGGGCAGCGGGGTGATCAGAATCCCGCCCGTTTCCGTCTGCCACCACGTATCGACGACCGGGCATCGCTCCTTGCCGATGTGCTTCCAATACCATAGCCAGACTTCCGGATTGATCGGCTCACCAACCGAACCCAACAACTTCAGGCTGGCGAGGCTGCGTTTGTTGATGTGGCTTTCGCCTTCTCTCATCAATGCCCGAATCGCCGTCGGCGCCGTGTAGAACTGCGTCACCTTGTACTTGTCGATGACGTCCCAGAAACGGCCCGGATCAGGATAGTTCGGCACGCCCTCGAACATCACCGAGATCGCGCCCGTAAGGAGCGGGCCATACAGAATGTACGTATGACCCGT
>CAYVKG010000099.1:0-11960 GCA_964451955.1 uncultured Tepidisphaeraceae bacterium | reverse complement strand
CACCCACCCGATATCCGCCGTGCACCACCAGATGTCCCCCTCGTGATAATCGAAGATGTACTTGAACGTCGTAGCCGCATACACCATGTACCCGCCGGTTGTGTGCAGCACGCCCTTCGGTTTGCCGGTCGAGCCGGAGGTGTAAAGGATGAACAGCGGATCCTCCGCGTCCATCCACTCCGGCTCGCATGTCGCCGGTGCCTTCGCCATCGCCTCGTCCCACCAGATATCCCGACCCGCAGTCATCGGCACCTGGTGCCCTGTCCTACGAACAACCACGATGTGCTCGATGCTCGGGCACTGCGCCGCCGCCGCGTCGGCCTTGGTCTTCATCGGGATGTCGTTCTTCGCACCGCGCAGCGCCGTGTCCTGTGTGATGATCAGCTTGCACGTCGAATCCTGCACGCGGTCGCGCACCGAATCCTCCGAAAACGCACCGAAGACCACTGAGTGAATGGCCCCGATCCGGGCGCACGCCAGCATCGCGATCGGCAACTGCGGGATCATCTGCAGGAACAGGCAGATCCTGTCGCCTTTCTTCACACCCAGCGACTTGAGCACGTTGGCGAACTTGCACACTTCCGTGTACATCTGCCGATACGTGAATTTCGCATCCTCGCCCGGCGTGTTGCCTTCCCAGATCAACGCGGTTTGGTCGCCTCTCTTCTCAAGGTGCCTGTCCAGCGCATTCACGGAGATATTCGTCTTTCCGTTCACGAACCACTTGATGTAGACCTCTTTGCCAAAGCTGAAGTCTCTCACCTGATCCCATTTCTTCTTCCAGATGAAACCCTCGGCGATCTCGCTCCAGAAACCATCCGGATCCTCAATCGACCGCTTGTACATTTTCTCGTATTGTTCCATCGAACTCACATGAGCCTTCGCGGCAAGCGCCGGCGGCGGCGGAATCAGCCGTCCCTCATTTGCAGCCTGTGCGGTGCCGGTGTTAGTCGCAGTAGTCATTCACGATACTCCTTCTCCAGAACAAATGATTGAATATCTATGGTGTGACCTCCGGCGGCCGGGGGAATTATCCTCGATCGCCACCGTGCCTCGATCTTGACTGGAGGCAAAACCAAGACGTCACACCTCAATAATACGCTCCCGCAAGAACCAAGCCCTTAACACGAGAACCGCTGAAGCGAAACTCGTCGCCCTGGCGGTTTGTTGCATACCTCTTACTGATCCGCCGCCTTCGTCCCCACAGGCCGCAGCGCCAGAGCAATCAACGCCGCCGCCACCAAGCAGCCCCCAGCTATCAAATACGCCAGATTGTAGTTACCGACAGCGGCTTTCGAGGCCAAATCCTCCGCCATGCCTTCCGACATGAGCCTAGCCTTGTCCGCCGCCTTGGCTGCGTCAAACACGTATCCTGAGATTTGCGACAGCACCAGACCACCCACCCCCCACGCGGTGAACACCCACCCGTAGTTCACCCCAAAATTCTTCAAACCAAAATAGTCCTTGGTGGCCGCCGGAAACAGCGCCAGATTTGCGCCATAGTTCGCTCCCAGCAGCACCGCCAGAATCACAAAAGCCCACACTGCCTTCACGGCGGGCAACATGAACATTAATGCTGCCTGAAACAGAAACACGATCATCATCGTCGCCCGACGTCCGATTCTGTCCGACAACGTCCCGGCAACAATCCGACCGCAGGCGTTGCCCACCGCCATGAACGCCACAAACAGGAACGCGTCCTTCACGCCCGCCTGCAAACTGACGATCGGCGAGAGGTTTGCGATGATCATCAAACCCGCTCCCGCCGCAAACGCGTACATGATCCACATCAGATAGAACTGGGGCGTCCCCAACATCTCCTGCCACGTGTAATCCCGGCTAGCCTTCGTCGACGCGGCTCTTGCTCCAGCCGGTGCGGCTGCCTTCCAGCCGGCGGGTGGAATCGCTAATAGTTGCGACAGGATTCCAACAATCACTAGAAATGCGATGCCGAAGATCAACAACGTCATCTGCACCCCAGGCCCCTTGTTGATCGTAGGCGATGTCCCTGTCGAAAAATGGCCAATTAGCAGTTTCGCCACAGGGGAAATGTACACGGGCGCCAAACCGAAACCCGCCACCACCAGCCCAGCGATCAGCCCCGTCCGTTGCGGCGGAAACCACTTAACCGCCGCCGGCGTTGCCGCCGCATACCCCATCCCGATACCCGCTCCCGCCATGACACCAAAACCCAGCACGAACGTCCAAACCGATGTCGTGAAACTGGCTAGAATGAGCCCTACCCCCACCGTCAATCCCCCCGCCAACGCGACCCACCTCGGCCCCAATCGATCCTGGGCCCGCCCCGCAGGCACCATCACAATCGCAAACACCAGGCATGCCACGGAATACGGCAGAGTCTTCTCAAAATCCGTCCACCTCCAGTCCGCCGGTATCGCCGCCTTCACCACACTCCAGGCATACAGAACCCCCAACGCCAAATTGATGCCCAGACCAGCTATTGTGACTCGCCACCCAAGGTTACGCACTGGCTCACTTGCATCCGTAAGAACTGGAGCTTCCGCTACTCCCTGCCGATCCATGGAACTCCTCTCAGCCCGGGTCACGGGCCATTGCTAGAAAGGGCCTACACCATGCGGAGAGATGTCACCTCCACCGCCGGAGCCTTACAGAAGACCACGGGGTCCCGTTCGCTGTCACGGTGCACCCTCAACTGCCGATCTCCCGAGCCCGAAAAACACTCGCAGGCGACAGAGAGGCCGCCTGTTGGATTCCAGAGATAACTCGCACCAAGTTGTCCAGTCCCAGATGCCTGACCTTACAACTCGACGCCGCGTTCACCCACCTCACGCGGCGCTTCGTTGATGCCAGCATCCCACAGCACTTCCTTCAACCTGCCAGCCATTACGGTCTCTGATATGCCCAAACGTGTACGGCGATATGTACCTGCCTGACAATGCTTTGCCCGTCGGCAATCCCTGTCAGGACACTAGTGCCGCCAAAATGGCTCGCGATCGTCCGGAAGCCCTGCACAAAATGCATCTTATAGACCTGTTTCATGCTACGCAAGTCCACTCGCATCTTTTTCCGTGCATTTGCCAATTCGTGCATAACACGGCATCTAAATGACTTATATGATGTCCGATGATCCCGTCCCAGTCGCTTCGGCCACACCCGGCACCCCACGGATCGCATCTCTTGATTGCTCGCTGCCGCAACATCATCCCCACGGCGATCCCTGTTCAGCAATCGCGTCAGGCATGCCCAGAAACCGCTTTTGCCTTGCTTCACAACCCCTGCTGCAGGTACACTCCTGTTACAGTTCTGGGTCGGTCCGGCATTCATCACATCACTTGCCGTCCGTACCGGCTTTGTCGAGAGGTGAACATGGTTCTACAGGCACGTCCACTGCCGTCTATGCCACCCATAGGTCGGCCGGAGTCGTTCTATGCCAAGGCTGCCCATGAGGCCGATCAGGCCGGCGATGTTCACGCCCATGAGGCCGCCAAAGTTGGACAGTACATCACTCTCGCGCTCAACGAAGCTCTTCCATGGGAAGAGAAACTAAAGTACTTCAGGCATGTGATTCGACGCCACTGCCAACCACCCCCATCCGCCGACGAAGAGGTCGCCGCCTTCTACCAGCAACTTGCCGAGTATGTCCGCCAGCACGCCGGTCAGGAGGCCCTCCGCATCGCCAGCCGCGAGGATGACCTTTACGCCGCCAGACTCAGCATGGGTCAGTCTCGAGACCTCATCGAAGACGAAGCGGAAGAGTTCTTCGCCAAGATCATGGGTGCCGGAAACTCCTGTCCCGACTGGATTACACCGCCTGACTGGGCGCAGTTGGTTCTAATTCGCGACCAGTGGATATAGCCGCACCCGACTCGTGACGCCGAGCCCGGGAGTGACCAGCGTCTTCTCTCGGTGCATCACATACCACCTCCTTGGGACTTATCGGGGGGAAGAGATTCCCCACGCTGCAGCGGAAGCCCGGAACCACCTCCTCTCCACTTAGCGTATCGGCCTCAGCCAACGCCGACACCGATCCGTTAAGCCGATGCACCCTGATCATTCGCAGATCCGGATTGATCACCCACACCAACAGCACCCCCGCCCTTAAATACCACGTCACCTTTCGATCCAGGTCATATGCCAGATCGTTCTGCGATACCACCTCTGCCGCCAGATCCGGTGGAATCCCGATGTACCCTTCCGGCAGGTTCTCGTTGGGCAGCCTTCCCAACCGAATGAATGAAACATCCGGCCGCCTCACAATTCCGTCCTTTCCGCGACAACATTGATACCCAATATCCGCCGGGAATACCCACCCCAGCCGGTAGACATCACAGAAATCCCCGAGCAATCGATGCAGCTTCCCGCCAACCCAACTTGATACGGCACTCATGGTCCCACTCCATCCGGCCCCGAGGACAGGCCCACCATCGTTCCGGTCCCGAGCGGCAGCAGATGCCTCCCGTCCTGTTCTGCCTCCTGCGGGGTCAGTCACTGTAAGCTTGATTTTGGCTTGGCAGTTCGGCTCCCCCGACCGTGGAGCTAGCAACGGCCCTCGCAATGTATTATACACCATAAACTCCGCATGTGTTCGTATTCTCCGCCTTGATGCTGATACTTCCTGCCGCTCCCCCCCTCTCCAACAGACTGAAGCTGCGCCTCAGGGCACGTCGATATTGGGCAATATGACCAACTCCTCTCAATCCCGCGAACAGCACGCATACCCCGCGTCCGCGATCCTGCTCGGTGCCCGTGAACGTCGGCGTGAACCCCGACGACCCATCACCGGCAAAGCCACCCTTACCATCATCGACGGTCCCGGTGCGGGCAGCGCCTACGACGTCCAGACCCGCGACCTGTCCCTATCCGGCATCTCCTTCCTCCTCAAAGATCCCCTTGGCGTCGGCCAACTCTGCCGTATCGATATGCAAAACGGCGGCATACTCGCCTCACACCTCTGCGAAGTCGTTCGCTCACGACCACTCTCCAATGGCCGCCACGAAATGGGCGTCAAGTTCCGCAAATCCCTTTAGCACGCACCAACGGCTCACCCACCGCGAGCCACGCCACGTCCTGCTCTTTGACTTCTCCCCTTTCCGATTTACTCTCTCTACATGACGATCACTCTCGCCGGTCTCCGCCGTTACAGCCCCCTCGGACCTATCTTCGGAAAAGAACTCCGCTCCACCGCGCGCAGAAAGCGAACGTACGTCCTCCGCTTCGTCTACCTCGCCATCCTCTTTTCCATCATGCTTTTCTTCTTCGTCGTCTCCGGCCTGAATATGCGAGGCCAGCACAGCAGCGCTGTCCGCCAGTCCCAACAACTCGCCGAAATGGGCGCCGTTTTCTTCGGGATATTCGCCTTTTTCACCGTCAGTTCCATGGCCCTCATCGGCCCGGTTCTCACCGCCACCGCCGTCAATTCCGAACGCCTTCACAAAACTCTCGCCGTCCTCCTCATGACACCCATCACCGCCTGGCAGATCGTCTCCGGGAAACTCTTCTCCCGCCTCCTGATCGCCCTCACCCTCATCGGCCTCACCCTGCCCGCCCTCTCCGTGGTCCGCCTCCTGGGCGGCGTCGAAACGGACCAGATCATCGGCATCCTGGGGCTCTCGGTCGCCATTGTCATTTTTGGCGCCGCTATCGGCCTCTTCCTCTCCACTCTAATGAACCGCGCCTACTCCGTCATCCTCCTTAGCTACGGCACAATGCTCTCACTCTATGCCCTTCTCCCCGCCGGCCTCGGCATTATCATTTCCACCATCTTCCGCAATAGCGCACCCACCGGCATGCCCGCCGGCCTGATGCTCTTCTACCGCTTCATGAACTTCACCAACCCGTTCTTCATGACCGCGGTCATCGTTGTCCCCGGCGCGCCATTTAAGGCCTCGTCCTGGATCTACTGCGCATCCTTCCACCTCATCGCCGCCGCCGCACTGCTTCTGCTCAGCAGCCTTGTGCTCCGCCGCATGGCAAAGAAAGAAAATGACGGCGGTTCACCGCCTGCCCCCGCGCCGAGCTTTCCGGGCGGATTCCCGGTCGCCATATCCGATCGCTCAAGCCCCCTGCCCGTCGCTGCTCCTCTGTCCCATCACGTCCAACCCGCCACATACTCCCGCAAACGCCCCGCCCCTGTATCCGACAACCCCGTACTCTGGCGAGAACTGCGACGCCCGCTTGTTGCCCGACGCTGGCAGGCCATCCTCCTCTCTCTCTTCCTCGTCGGAACCCTCCTTTTCTTCTACATCTGCATGGCCGTCAATGACGAACTCTCGGAGCAGGATTGGCAAATGCCCTTCGCGTGCATTTTCTGCGGGCTGCTCACACTCGTCACATGCGTCGTCTCCGCTACTGCCATTGCACAAGAAAAGGAATCCGATACGTGGACCCTCCTGCTCTCCACGCCTCTCAGCCCCCGCCAGATCGTCCTCGGCAAATTCGCCGGCCTCCTGCGACGTTTCATGTGGCCTTCTATCCTCATCTGCCTCCACTTTCTCTTCTTCGGACTTGGCGGTGTTCTCAACTGGACCACCGTTGCCATCATCCTTTTCCTCATCTTCTCCACCAACCTGATCTGGGTCGCCACAGGGCTTTATCTGTCCCTCCGACTCAAGACCGTTACCTTAGCCGTCATCCTCAACCTCTGTGGCCCCACCGCCCTCTACGGATTCGCCGTCGTCGTCCTCGGGATCATCGGCGGTGTCTTCTATCACTCTGATACAGGCTTCGAAATCGTCGGACTCTATTCCCCGTATGCCTATCTGTGTTCCGCCATCGACATGCTCAACCGAAGCAACCCCACCCATGTGTGGATCCCGGTCTTCCGGCATGTTTCCGTCGGGGATTTCTACGCCATCGTCTCCTGCCTCGGCCTCGCCTACCTCTTGCTGACCTGCCTCGTCCTCTGGCACGCAATCCGATCTTTCAACAGAATCGTCGGCCGCGCTAGACAGGTTCATAGCCCGAGCTTCGCCACCCCATCCCCTATTGCGTAAGGCGTCTAACACCCATGTCTGGACACCGTGACCTTAATAACAACCGAGTCGCCTGTGCGCGAATCCAACGAACTTTTTCCCGGTGCAGACATATCATTAGTTGGACAACGCCGGCCGCTCTCGCCGCGCTCGATAATGAGTTGGCCGCACATCCCGGGAACGAATGCACATGCACAAGAACAGCCTATTCCTCGAACTCGACCCCAACTCCCTCAAAGCCAATCTGCTTTCCCTCCTCGAGCAAACCGCTCGCTGCAAAGGCCGCATCGCAATCACCGGCCGCGATGGCGCACAATGCGTCATGATCAGCAAAGACGAACTAGACAGCCTGGAAAAAGCTCTCGAAATCCTCGGCAGCACCCACGACGGCCAAGTCATGCGAAACGCCGTTCAGCAGTGCGCCCAACTCGACACCGAATCCCCCCGCGCAGCCTCATAGCGGCTTCACGACTTCCGCAGGCATGGGCCCGTCAATTCCCAACAGATCCTCTCCCGCCACCTGCGGTTCCATGATCTGCTGCGGGATCGCGTCGATCTCCACCTCCGGAACGGGGGGCGTCAACCCCGCCCCGGCCGATCCACGCCCCTTGCCTTCTTTGGTCCCTTCCTTCTCCAACGCATTCAGTATCACGTCAATCCGCTGCTGGGCCTCCGGACTCTGCTGGTCACGCAACTGCTTCAGCGTCGATATCACCGCGGCACCCATCGCCGTCAATCGCTCCTGGGCACGGTCACGCTGCTTCCAGTCATCAGCACCCAACTCCACCACCAAGCCCTTGATTCCCTCCACCACCGCCGGCGACGGCACCGGGCGCGGCTGAACATACTCCGCCACCAGCGCCACTGGAACCTTCATCGTCACACCACTCTTCAAGCGGCACATCAACTCCTGCTCCTGCAATTGTCCGCTCACAGTCGTCTCGTCCCACAACACAACCTGCACATCCGACGGCGAACCAGCCGTGCGCGTCATCCGCTTGATCTCCCCCGCCGTCAACGCCATGGTACTGAAGGCCGTGTCCAGTTTCAGATTCCCCGTGATCGAACCCACCATCACATCCTCGTTGGCCAGAGTCAGCGTCGCTTGATCATCCTCGAGGTCGTCGATCTTCCCGCTCAATTGCAGCCGCCGAACACTCGATGCCGGGAACTTGACCGCCTGCTCCACTCCCGCATCACCCAACTTCATCTCGAACGCCTCCGCCATCACCAGCCCTGCAAATCTGCTGCCGTCCGTCAGAAAGACCTCATGCACCCCATGCTCTTCCGTCTCAAAGTCAATCGCCGCCACCGCTGAAGCAGCCAGCTTCAACAATCCGTACCGCGTCATCACCTCAATCGCACCCGACGGGGTCTGCACCCCAATTCGGTCACCGGTCCGCATCAACACAAGAGGCTTGTCAAAAACCCATTCGTCAGGCTCTCCAGGTCGCTTCCGATATCCCATCCGGCCGATTTGGCTTAGCGGGACTTCCATCACCTGTCCGCTCGACAACTCCAGCGACAGCTTCTGTACCTCCAGATTCCCGCCAAAAATCTCCCCATCCGCCGTCACCAGCAATTGCCTCGGCCGGTATTCCCCAACATTGATCATGCCCACCACTTTCTCCACGGATAGCGTTACCGGTCCGTAGAACGTCTGCAATCGGTACTGTTTCTCCTTAATCGTCCCCTTTAACTGATCCCCAGATCGCAACTCGATCACGTCCAGAATATCTCCCCTCAATATCTCATAGTCCCCAACGAAGTTCTCGCCCCCGCGAAAGTTGATGATCAGTTTCCGGATCGCTGGCGGAATCGTTGCCATCAGTTTCGATTCCTTCAGGCCCGTCACAAACTTCGTCCCGTTGTCTACGCTCGTCGTCAGGTAATGGAGGTGCATCAGCGCAATTTCCTTCCCCGCCGGTACCGCATACGAGAGCGACGCCTGAACATTGTTGTTGTTGGCCACGTAATTGATCGTCGGAATGGTCTTGGCTCCCTTCCCGCCGAACATCTCCACCACGACCCGCCCGTTCGCATGCGTCGCCGCCACCCAAGCCAAGTTCTGCTCCCTCCGCTTGGGGTCCGCCACCATGCTCGTCCCCTGTATCCCGTAGTTGACGTTCGTCGACAGGACCAGGTTCACCGTCTGATCCTTGTTCTGCGGATTCCGGATAATGTCCACGTACCGCACCACCCCTTCCTCCTTGTTCAGGAGGATTCGCCGTGTCACCGTGAACAGGTTCGCCGGCATGTTTTCCAGAACCAGCTCCCCCGTCTTTTCATCTATCTTCGCCTGGTTCTGCCTGCCTTGCGGATACTGCCCCGATATCTGCAGCATCCCACCTTGCCCGTACACCGGCATGTTTCCCTGCTGCTGAAACTGTCCATACTGGTAGAAGACCCATTGGTTGCCCTGACCATCGTTCACATGGTACGGCAAAGTCACCATGCCCCCTCCCGGCGCTGCCCCAAAAACGCGCCCCATGACCAACAACATGCCACTCACGACCGCCAGCAGAATCCAGCTGCGTACCATGCGAACTCCTTATTTGCCCAGCCACTCTGACGTCCACGCGAGCCCAGAGTTCCCCCAGCGACCTTCATCGCCCCAGAATGCCTCGGCCGTTCCACCACCGCTCCAAGTCCACCACGTCACACCACCGATCCACCTCCCTCTGCAGCCGGTAGTACCCCGCCACCTGCCACCGCACCATCGGATCGTTTATGACATCGTCGATCGAACACCTCAGAAAGTCCATCACCCGCCGCAAAGGCGCCTGATGAATGATGCGCTCCGCCTCCCTGCCACTATGACCGTGGAGGCGCAGAACCCCAAGCCCTGGCAGCGATCCGTCACACATTCTCCCATTATACTCCAAGAACCTCGCCTCCACCCCGTCAGCCCGCCCCCTAGCTCTTGCTTAACCGGCTCACCTTCTCCTTCTTCAACATATCGTGTGTCTCGCGCAGTATTGCCACTATCCGACCTGCCCAAGGTCGCTCGCCCAGGGCCTTGACCAGTGCCACCTCGTCCACATTCTCCGCGCCCTGCCCAGGGAACCAGTGCCCCCCGTTGCCCAGCAGGTTATACCGCATCTGCCCATATTTCTTCAGGTCGTACGCCTTCACCAGATTCCGCAACCACAATATGACCGGCAGATTCACGTGCCCCGGCGTCTGGTCCGGCAACGGCAACCCCATGCCAAAAGGATCCAGGAACTCCGCCTCCACCGCATCCCGCATCGCCTTTCTCAACCGTTGCACAATCCCCGGCAGATACCCCTCCGCCTGATCCAGCATCCCCACCGCCTCCAAATGCAAATCCAAATCCGATGGCTTGGCCGCCCCCACGCTCAGCGTGTGCACCTCGTTCCGCGAGAGGCAAAACAGATCATTGAACACAATCGGATGCAAAGGCCTGCACAATTCGATCATCTTCGGTGGTGGATCATACAACATTCCCCCCTTGTCCGACGGGCTGATGATGAACACCCCCATGTCCCGCCGGTGGGCCTCCTCGATCGCCACGAAGTTTTTCTGGAATATGTAATACCAGTGCAGGTTCACATAATCGAATCCCCCGTCCGCCTCATGCCGCACTGCCGCGAGGATGACACTCGTCGGCCCGTGGGTCGAGAACCCGATGTGCCTCGCCAGACCCCGCTTCTGAATCTCCCTGGCCGCAGTCAGACACCCCCCCGCCCCGATCGACCACTCCAGGGTCTGCCGATCGTTCACCCCGTGCAACGCCAGCAAGTCCACATACCCCAGCTTCAGTCGCCCCAAGGAATCCTCAAAGTCCTTTACAAACTGCTTCGCTTCCGCCGTCGGCGCCACCTTCGTTTGAATGATCATTTTCTCCCGCGGCAGGTTTGGCAGAACCTCCCCCAACTGCCGTTCCGACGACCCATACCCCCGCGCCGTCTCAATATGGTTGATCCCCAGCTCCACCGCCCGCCTGATGCACGCCTCGAGGTTTCTCTGATTCTCCGCCGGCACCTGCTCCAGCGGCACATCCTGCCACTTGTGTTGATACCTCATCCCCCCACAACTCAATACCGGCATCTCGAGTTCCGTGCGTCCAAATCGTCGGTAAACCATGCCGATTATGCAGTTCCGCCTGCCCCGAAGTCAACTCCCTGAGCTTTCACACCCTCTGGCTGGAGCTCCAACCTCGACGATCAGGCTCTTTTCCTGCATTCCTCTATCATCTCCACCGTCCGGCTTGCACCCACCCGCGTCACGCCGATGGCCGCCACCTCCAGCAATCGATCCAGCGTCCTCACCCCCCCCGCGGCCTTCACCTGCACATGCGCCGGCGAGTGCCTCCTCATCAACCTTAAATCCTCATCCGTCGCCCCGCCGCTTCCATACCCCGTCGAGGTCTTCACCCAATCCGCGTTCACCTTCCCACATATCTCGCAAAGCCTGATCTTCTGCTCATCCTTCAAGAAACAGTTCTCGAAGATGACTTTCACCTTCTGCCCCATTCCATGCGCCAGTTCCACGATCGCCTGAATCTCATCCTCCACATAATGCCAGTCGCCACTGAGCGCCTTGCTGAGGTTGATCACCATGTCCAGTTCTTCGCACCCCTCCTCCAGCGCCAGTTTCGCCTCGGCCACCTTGATCGCCGTCACATGCCCCCCATGCGGAAACCCAATCGTCGTGCTCGCTTTCACCGTGCTCCCGCGCAGCCTCTCCGCACATCGCTTCAGGTAATACGGCATGATGCACACGCTCGCCACATCATATTTGAGCGCCACATCAATTCCTGCCTCCAATTCCCCCTCTGTCATCACGGGGTTCAGAAGCGAATGATCGATCATTTTCGCAATCTGAGCACATGTGTATTGCATAACCATCTCTCTCCTGATGCCGACTCTTCGTGTCACCCCTGGCAAGAACCCCGCATCGCCAGCGCCACCCCCCCCAACATCCCCGCCTGATCCCCCAACATCGACGGCGCGCCGTGCACCCCATCCGTCGGGAACATCCCGA
>CAYVKG010000098.1:0-16025 GCA_964451955.1 uncultured Tepidisphaeraceae bacterium | reverse complement strand
TGATCGCGGAGATGGCGAAGCTGGTGCATGGCGCCGGGGCGTTGCTGTATCTGGACGGGGCGAACATGAACGCGATTCTGGGGATAGCGAGGCCCGGGGATTTTGGGGTGGACATCATGCATTACAACACGCACAAGACGTTCAGCACGCCGCACGGTTGCGGGGGACCGGGGGCAGGTCCGATCGCGGTGCGGAAGGAGCTTGCTCCGTATTTGCCGGTGCCGCAGGTGGTGAAGCATGGGGAGCGTTATGGATGGGATTTTGCGAGGCCGAAGTCGATCGGGAAGGTGAGGTCATTCTGGGGGCAGATAGGGGTATTGGTAAGGGCGTACGCGTATATTCGGGCATGCGGGGCGGCGGGATTGCGGAACGTATCGGAGACGGCGGTATTGGCGGCGAACTACGTAGCGGAGCGGATCAAGCACGTATACGGTTTGCCATTCGGTCCGGAGGAGGGCAAGCCGATGGCGAGCAATCCGTGCGCGCACGAGTTCATCACGGTGCCTCGATCGATCATCAATCGTGGGGTGACGATTATGGATTTGGCCAAGTCGTTGATTGATCGGGGGTATCACCCCCCTACCGTGCATTTTCCGGTGCACGACTGTCTGATGATCGAGCCGACGGAGACGGAGTCGAAGGCGACGCTGGACGGATTCGCGGAGGCGTTGTTGTCGATGGCGGAGCAGAGCGAGCATGACGTGCGGGGTTTGAAGGAATCGCCGGTGGGGCAATCGGTTCGGCGGCTGGACGAAGTTGGTGCGGCGAGGAAGCCGGTATTGAGGTGGAGGGAGGCGTAAGTTGGGTAATGGGGGGTGTGGCGATGGCGGGGTGCAACGCGCCGACGAGGGGGCGGTAGGAAGGGTGAGTCATGGTGGGGAATCACAGAGGGACGAGCCGATGAATGCGCGAAGCCGGCGACTGGTAATGGGACTGATGTTGGTGGCGGTGTGCCTGGACGCGGGGCTATGCGTGGCGGCGGAGCCGGGGGTGCTGTACCGCAAGAAGTCCGAGTACAACGTTGTGATCGTGAAGCAGGACGGGGAGGGCATGCGGAGCCTGCTGTTTGAGGAGAATGGGGCGGAGCAGACGACGATCGACATGAACAATCCGACACGGCTGGTGCACGCGTACGCGAGGGCGATCATGTCGTCGCTGGCGGTGAAGCCGAAGCCGGGTCGGATATTGATCGTGGGTCTTGGAGGCGGGGTAATGCCGACTTTTCTGCGGCGGAATCTGCCGGAGGCGACGATTGACGTTGTGGAGTTGGACCGGGAGGTATTTACGGTTGCGGTGAAGTATTTCGGATTCCGCGAGGATGCGCGGATGAAGGTGCACATAGGGGATGGTCGGAAATTCATCGAGCAGACGGAGAATCGTTACGACATCATTTACCTGGACGCGTACGGGTCGGACAGCATTCCGTACCTGCTGGCGACGCGGGAGTTTCTGGTGGCGGTTCGGGGGAAGTTGTCCGCGGGCGGGATTGTGGTGAGCAACGTGTGGGGTTCGGCGTCGAACCGGTTGTATGGTTCGATGGTGACGACGTACTTGGCGGTATTCGGGGAGGTTCACATTATCCGGGCGCCGTTGAGTCAGAACCGGATTGTGATCGCATGGGCGGAGAAGATGGGTTTGACGAGCGAGAAGTTGATTGAGCAGGCGAAGGCGATTGAAGAAGGGTTGAAGCCGCCGGTGTATCTGTCGGGGATCATTCGTGCCGGGTACACGGAGGCGGCATCGGAGGAGGCGGGTTCGGTGCTGTTGGACAAGGACGCGCCGAAGGATTGAGGGAGCAAGCAAGAAGGCGACTTTGGGGGGAGGGGTTCTATTTGACAGCTGGGATATCGGCGGCATGCGTGGCGGGTTGGCCGGCCTTGACGCGGTCGTGTTCGTCTTTGACCCAGGGGATTTTTCTGTGATTGCGGTCCATCCAGAGTGGGACGGGGGTATGGAGGCCCTGCTTGTGGAGTTGGACGAACTCGACGACGACGTCGTCACGGGAGTAGGAAGACAAGTCGTGGAGTTTCCCCATGTGGATGCAATCGGTGGGACAGGGCTCGGTGCAGAGAGCGCAGAAGAGGCACTTGGAGTAGTCGATGGCATAGCGGAGGAGTTCTCCGCCGACGGCTTTGCCGGTGGTCTTGTCGAGTTTTCTGGGGGCGGTTTTGTCGATGTAGATGCAATCGACGGGGCAGGCCTTGGCGCACTGGTCGCAGGCGATGCAGAGATCGGCGTCGAATTCGTGGATGCCGCGGTAACGAGGTGCGAGGGAGAGTCGTTGTTCGGGGTATTGGACGGTGGCGGTCTTCTGGAAGCAGTATTTGAGGGTGATTCTGAGGCCAATGGTGATCGACTTGATGTTGTCGTAGATATTTTTGAAGTATTCTTGAGCGGTCATAGCCGGGTTTTCACTTTCAAGAGAGCATCTGCGCCAGCCGAGCGGGCGTGAGGCCCGAGGCGGCAGGGCAATGGATTATCGCCGGTTACGGCGGGAAGTCCAATGGTGGCGTTGGAGGGTGGGAAGACAAGGTGCAGGCGAGGGGAGGTGGCGAGGGCGGGTCCTGAGTCACCGGTTGTGGGGGTTCACTTGATGGCATAGAGGGCGGCGTTTTGCATGATGGAGAGGGCCATGTGGGGCTCGTAGCCATCGATGCCATCGACGGGCTGACCGACGAGTCCGACGGAGAGGTCGGCGGGGCTGAAGAAGACGCGGACTTTGCCGCCGATTTCGATGCCGCGGAGTGCGAGTCTGGCGGACTTTCCGGGTGTTTTTCGGACGAAATGTCGCCACTGGAGCTGGGTGATTCTCTGGCCGGTGTTGTAGATGGGGTGTTCCATGGGGAGGACTTTGATTTGAGCAGGCTTGAAGACCTCAGCGAGGACTTTTTCGGCAGTGGCGGTGAATTCGACTCTGCCGCCGGCGGCATCGAGTACGAGTATGCCACCGGCGTCGACCCACTGTCGCAGTTCGGTCTGTTCCTTTTGGGACAAGGCCAAGGGGGAGGTACCGGTTAGGTGAGCGAATCTGTAGCGGTTGTTGAGTTTGCCTGCGCCGAGTGTGACAGTGTCGGTGGTTAGGGCGACGGAGAAGTCGTTGAGCATTGCGGCAGCGAGGCGTTTCCAGCCGGCAGGTTCGGGGTCCCAGTTGCCAGCGTACTGAATTCGAGCGACGTTGATGGTTTGGGTTGGCTTTTTGGCAGGGTCGGGTTTGATGAGATAGGTTTGGCCTTTCTTTCGGAGGCCTTTCTTGTCGACGGAGTACTGGAAGATGTCGGCCATGAGTCTTGCGACGGGTCCGCGGTCGCCGGCTGAGAAGCTTTGCATCTGCCATCCCTTGGAGGGATCGGCAGTGGGGAAGAGGAGCATGAACTCTCGGGCGCCGTTTCCGAGAGCGAGGAGGCTGGGTTTTTGTTGCCACTCGGAGCGGGGGTACTGTTGTGAAGTGTAGATGGGATGTCCGACCGGTAGTTCCCGGAATTCGTAGGAGCGGAACAGTTTGTGTCCGAGGGCCTTGAAGCTGTCGGAGAAGGGTTTGCTGGCCATGTCGGCGTTTCCGACGATAAGGCCGCCCTGTTCGGCGAAGGTTTTGAGTTTGGCCTCTTCTTCGGGGGTAAAGGCGAGGGGCTCTTTGCCGGCGATCCAGAGGATGGGAGCGTCGTGGAACTCGTCGACGGGGGCCTGGAGATTGATGATTTGCCAGTTGAGGTCATGTTCGAGTTGTTTTCCAAGCCAGCGGGCGAAGTTGGCGGCATCGCGAGGTCTCTGGCACCAGGGGGGTCCCTTTGGTTTTGCGCCGACTTGTTTGACGTTGTACTGGAGCTTGTTCATGAGGACGGGGGCTTGGCCGCGGGCGAGGAACATGAGGGCGAAGGAGGTGTCGATGACGCCGTTGCCGAAGGCGCCATCGGGGTTTTGTCGTCTGACGAGGAACTCGGCGCCATGTTCGTACCAGTTGAGTTTTCCGAAGTACTTGTAACCGCTGGCGACGCCGACGCGTTCGATGCCGTAGAGGGAGTAGAAGGTCCAGTGATGTTCAAAGTCGGAGAAATGCTCGCCGATCCAATGGAGTCCGCGGTCGAGGCTTTCATCGGGGAAGTAACCGGTTCCGAGGAGTCCTTCCATAGCGTGGAGTGTTTCCTGGGTGATGAAGAGGGAGGCGACGCCTGCGGCGGTCATGGAGATGGTCTGTTTGGAGGCGTTGGGATCGACATTTTTGTAGCGGTAGGACCAGCCGCCCTCCGGGTATTGATGGGACTTCCACATGTTTTCCATCTCGGCCCAGAAGCCTGTGGGGATTTCGATGTTGAGTTGAGAGCAGGCCCAGAGGCCGAGCATGCCATACTGGCTGATGCTGTGGTCTGCGTCGTGGGAATTGGGACGAGCCTTTCCGTCTTCGAAGTAATAAGGGAAGCAACCTCTGGCGGTTCCGTCCTTGATGTTGGCATCCATGAGGAAAAGGGCATCGCGGGAGGCGGCTCTTTTGACGGCATCGGAGGGTGGGACCATGGTCCAGACCTGGCAGCGGAAGCCGAGGGCATAGGTTCCGACGATATCGGCCTGGGTAAGCCAGTCGATGGCTTGTCGGAGTTCGCGTTTTTGGGGGCTTTCGCCCGCGTAGAGCAGGGCACAGGTCACGAGGGAGGTAAGGCCCCCCCACTGGCCGCCGTCGATATCCGGGGGTCCTTTTTGTCGGTCGCGGGTCTGGACGATTTCCCAGTTGGCGCCGCGTTGCTTGGCATAGAGGTAGTTGACAGCCTTTTTGATGGCGGTATCGACTTCTTCGGGGGTAGCGGCAAGGGCGTTACCAGCCGGGACGAATCCGACGAGAAACAACAGGGACAACAGTACGCGAGTATTCATGCCAACTCCTCAGGGCCACGTGACTTCCGCAGAATGATTCGTCGTGTCCACCCGGGGGACCGTTGATTTAGGCGGTCGGCGACGGTTCGGGCGGTCCGAAAGATGCATGGCGGTTCAATTCGGTGACCATGGCCTGCAACACCTGATTGCGGACGTTCTCCAGATCGCCATCGAGTTTGAGGCCGGCAGCGCGGGCATGACCACCGCCGCCGAAGGCCTCGGCGAACCTAGCCATGTCGACGCCGCCCTTGCTGCGGAGGCTGATCCTTATGGGACCTGGCTCTTTCGGTTCCACTACAAATATCGACACCTCAACGGTGGCAATTTGGAGTGGGATATTGATGAGATTTTCGGTATCTGGGACACCGGCCTGGGTTTGTTCGAAATCCTCTCGTCGGAGTGTCATGACGGCGAGTCTGCCGCCTTCGAGGAGTTCGAGGGATTGTTGGGCGCGGGTTGCGAGGGCAACGCGTTTTGCGCTTTCGTTCTGGTACATGGTTTGGTAGATGCGATCGGTCTGGACGCCGCGTTCCATAAGGGTGGCGGCGAGGCGGAGAGTGTAGGGGCGGGTGTTGGCAAACTGGAACCAACCGGTATCGCTGACGAGGGCGACATAGAGTGCGGTGGCGATTCCGCCGTCGATGGTGATGTCCCAGACATCGAGCAACTCGGCGACGACTTCGCCGGCGGCGGCGGCATCCTTGACGACGAGTTTGACATCGGCCCAATCTTCCTGAGTGAGGTGGTGGTCGATGACGATTTTCTTGCCGTGCCAGCCGGCGACACGTTCTTTGAGGCCGGGCAACTGAGACCAGGTTCCCGTATCGACGACGAGGAGGGCATCAAAGGCGTGGATGGGATAGGGTTGGGGCCATTCTTTTTCGACGTCGTGATAGGTGATGTTGTTTTCGAGGAAGATAAAGGCGTATTTTCGTGGGAGATGGGTGAGCAGGAGGACTTCGGCGTGGATGCCGACGCGCCTGAGACCGAGGGCCAAAGCGGCGGCGGAACCGAGGGCGTCGCCGTCGGGTCGGACGTGGGTGGTGATGAGAACGCGTTTGGAGTCGGCAAGTGCGTCGATGACTTGGCGATAGGCGTCTTTCATGGCGGCATGTTAACGGGGGAGGCGGGAGGAATCACGTGTTGGAGGGGACGATCTGGCGTTCGGGGATCATGGAGGCCCTGGCGGCCACCTCTTGGAGATCGCAGGCCATTTTGGATTTGAGGGCTTGGTCATTCGGATATTTGCGTTGTTCTCGGAGCCAGTCGAGGAGTTGGACGCGGATGGTTTTGCCGTAGAGATCACCATCGAAACCGATGAGGTGTGCCTCGACCTGTCGTGAGCATTCGCCGAAGGTGGGCATTCGGCCGATGCTGACGGCGGCGGGCCAGACGGTTTCGTCGAGTTGGCATCGACCGGCGTAGACGCCATCGGCGGGAATGAGCTGGTCGGCGCAGTTGAGGTTGGCGGTGGGAACGCCGATGGTGCGTCCTCGCTGGTATCCCAAGACGACGGTTCCCTGGAGGACATAGGGCTGGCCGAGGCAGATGGCGGCATCTCGGACGCGGCCATAACCGATGAGCCAGCGAACGAGAGTGCTGCTGACATGGACCAGTGAAAGGTCGGCAAGCACGGCGGAAACGGGAGGGACGATGTCGAGAGTGACGTTGCTGGCGTTGGTCCACTCGCGGAGTCGCTCGATCGTGCCGCCGCGGTCCTTGCCGAAGTTGAAATCGGCACCCTCGATGAGGCAGGCGGGCCTGACTTGGTCGCGTAAGAGATACCAGAAGGCCTCGGCAGTGAGATCGAGGACTTCACGCTGTGGGGGCAGGACGACTGTGCAATCGACGCCCGCCTGGCGGAGCAGCTCTTCTTTGACGGCAGCGGGGGTCAAACGCGGTGGGGCGGCCCCTGGTCGGAGGACAGTAAGGGGGTGGGGCTCGAAGGTGACGACTACTAATTCACGCTTTCCCAGACGTTTACAGGTTTCGAGGCCTTTTCGGAGGATTTCTTGATGGCCGCGATGCAAACCATCGAAGTTGCCGATGGAGAGCACCGCGCCCGGGGTGATTTTGGTCAATCCGTCCAATCCTTGGTAAATTCGCATCTAGGGGCTCCAGAATTCGATTCAGATGATACCAGAATGGTTTGAGGCGGGAACAGCGTTTGGCAAGGGGGGATGGGGGCGGGGGTTTGGCATTTTTAACCTTGGAGAGGAGGAACGCCCGATATTGTTTTGAAGGATCGTGCATGGTTGTACGGTCCAAACCAAGACACACCCCACCGCTGAAAGCGTGATAAAGACAATCGCCCAGGGATGGGAGTCTCAGGCAAAGAAGGAGCAGGTATGTTTCGACGAAGTCTCTTGACGTGGGTAGCCGTCGCCGCGATCGGGTTGGCCACCCCGGTGTTCGCTCTGACGGCCAAGAAGGCTGACTCCGGGAAGAAGCTAACAACGGCGGGCAAGGTTGCGAGGGAAGGCAAGGACAAGGAGGAGGCGAAGACGACGGGCCGGACGACGCCGGCTCCCGCCGCCGAGCGGCTGGGCAGCGAGGAGAAGGGCGTGGCGTCTGTGAAGCACGGTGTTGGCATGAAGCAAGCCACGGTCGCCAAGAAGGGCGTTGGTGCGAAGGAGACGAAGGTGGCCGGGAGCGTGAAGAAGGCTCCGGCGGCGAAGGAGACGAAGCTGACTGCGACGAAGGCGGCGGCGAAGAAGGCAGTGGCGGCGAAGGCTTCGGCGAGGAAGCACACAACAATGACGGCGAAGAAGGTGTCGCCGGTGAAGAAGACGACGACGGTTGTGAAGAAGGCGATGCCGTCGAAGGATAGCGAGAGCGTCAAGAAATCAGCGGGGACGAAGGCGGCGGCGAAGACTGTGAAGGATGCCAAGGCGTATAAGCCTGTGATCTAGGCCCGGATGGGCAAAGAGAGGGAAGGAGAAAGAGACCATCCAGAAGTGGATGGTCTTTTTTTTGTTGTGGGGAGCAGGCGGGGGGAGGGTTTTTGGGACGAGCTTGACCGCGTTGTGCGTGCTCGTATCATCGCAGGATCGTGACGACCAAAGACACACGCACCCTGAAGCAGACGTTTTCGGATCTTCGATCGCGCGGGCAGATCGGTTTGTTGCCATTTGTTCCCGGGGGTTACCCGAGTTTGGAGGTGACGGAGGCGGTATTGCCGGCGTTGGAGCGAGGTGGGGCGAGCGCGATCGAGGTTGGGATCCCGTTTTCGGACCCGATTGCGGACGGTCCGACGATTCAGGAAGCGTTTGCGACGGCATTGTCGGGCAATCTGAAGTTGAAGGATTTATTTGCAGCGGTGGGTGCCGTTCGGGGGAGCATGAGGATTCCGCTGATCGCGATGATCAGCTACAGCCTGGTGTACCGGTATGGTTTGGATCGTTTTCTGGTTGATGCCCGGTCGGCGGGTTTTGGCGCGTTGATTGTGCCGGACCTCCCGCCGCCGGAAGCGGAGTCTGTTTGTCGGAAGGTTCAGTCGGCGGGACTGGAGACGGTATTACTGGTGGCGCCGACGACGTCTGCGGAGCGTCGGGAGGAGATAGCGCGGCTGTCGTCGGGTTTCGTGTACTACATGTCGATATCGGGGATAACGGGAGCGCGTGAGGCGTTGCCGGCGGATTTGGAGCGGAATGTTCGGGAACTTCGGAGGATGACGCAAGTTCCTGTGTGCGTGGGTTTTGGCGTGTCGAAGCCGGAGCATGTTTCGCAGCTGGCGGGTTTTGCGGACGGTGCAATCGTTGGGAGCGCGTTGGTAAAGCGGATGAAGGAGCATTTGGGGAGTCCGCCGGGGGTTATCGCGGAGGCATTGGAGACCTACTGCCGGGAGCTGTTGTCAAGCGTGCGGTAAGAGCAGGTAAGATATTGTTTCAGTGGAAGTTGCGCATTGGCCGTGGTTTGAATTGGAATTGGCGAAGGGGTGCTTAGAATTATCGACGGTTCGTCTAACCCGGGCGTGTTAAGAGTGTCTGAGTTATGGACGGTGAGGCGAGACAAGTTGATTCAGCGGGGAACGAGTCGAGAGTCTTGCCCTCCGACGGGCAGTTGGCGTTGAAGTGCCTTAATGGCGACCGCAGGAGCTTCGACGTGTTGATAGCCCGATATCAGCGGCAGGCGGTGGCGGTTTCGTATCGCCTGCTGGGGAACGCACAGGACGCGTTGGAGGTGACGCAGGACGCGTTTCTGAAGGCGTATCGGAGCCTGAGTACGCTGCAGAAGCCGGAGGCGTTTGGCGGATGGTTGATGCGGATCGTGTCGAACCTGTCGCTGAATTACCGTCGCAGCCGGAAGTTGCGGTCGCAGTTGCCGCTGGACGATTTGCTGGGTCCGACGGATGTGCAGAAGAGCGAGACGAGCGAATGGATGGCGAGAAACGACGACCCGATGCACCGGTTGGAGAGCGAGGAGATGGGGGAAGCGTTGAAGAAGGCGATGTCGCAGTTACCGGAGAAGCAGCGGCTGGCGATCATCATGTTCACGATCGAGGGATTGCCGCAGAAGCAGGTAGCGGAGGCATTGGGATGCACGGTGGAAGCGGTGAAGTGGCACGTATTTCAGGGGCGGAAGAGACTGAAGGAGTTATTGAAGGACTATCTTTAGGGGCGATGGCAACCAGCGGATAACGGCGGGTGAACATGACGCAGGAGCAGCTCGAGTTTGCGATCAGCCAATACCTGGACGGCACTTTGCCGCCTGAGGAGCGGTCGGAGCTTGAGCGGATATTGTTGTCGGATGCGTCGGCGAGGCGGGTTTTGGAGGAGTACCGGCGACTGGATGCCGCTCTGAAGCGGTCGGGTGTTTCGCCGGCGGTGGATTATGAGGGTTTGTCGGAGCGGATATCGGCGGCGGTTGATGCGGATGTGGTGGGAGGAGAGGAGCTGGATGAGGAGACGGAGCTGGCGATCACGGAATACGTTGATGGGGAGTTGAGCGGAGTTCGCGAAGCGGAGGTGAAGGGTCGGATCGAGAGGAGCGAGGCGGCACGTCGGGCCGCGCGGGAGTATGCTTCGCTGAATGATTTGCTGAGGCAGGTGTGGGCGTTGCCGGCGATCAATTGGGAGAGGCTGGCGGGGCATTTGTCGGATGTGGTGTCAGAGGCGGCGGATCGGGAGCGGTATTCGCTGGTGTGGCTGAGGCGGGCGGTTGAAGTGGCGGCGGCGGCATGCCTGGCGGTGGTATTGGGTGTGCCGGCGTACCGGATGTTGTCGTCGCATGGTCCTGGGACGGATGGATGGGGTGGGCGGGAGGTGGAGCGGGTAGCGAAGATCGAGGCATTTATTACGGACGGACCGGTGGGCAGGCCCGTCGCGGACATCAGCATCGGGGCGGCCAGTGAGGTTGCGGACGCCCGGTATGCCTTTGGGGAGATAGTGGGGCGATCGGCCGGGAGGCTGAGCATCACGACGATGGCTCGCGAGGAGAGGACCGGCTCGGAGGGTTCGATCTTTCAACAGTGATGCGAGTTGCCGGCGGCGGCAGCCGGGCGGATCCGCATTGACGTTGGTGGGGGTTGACTTTCAAATAGGGCGCAGTCTGGTTGGATTCAGCATTGGAGACGTCTATGCGTAGGGAGCTTTTCTTTCTGATCGGCATGTTGACGTGGCTGGTCGGTTCGATGGCATTTGCGCAGGAGACCTCTGCGCTGATTAACAAGGCTTTGGACGAGCAGCAGAAGTTGAACATCAGCGCCACGCTTCCGGATGCGATGGAGGCGATTTACAAGCAGACGGGTGTGCGGATCGAAGCATCGCCGGCGGTGTGGGATTTACTGCCGTGGGGCCGGGACACGAACGTGTCGGCGAAGATCGAGAATCACACGCTCCGGGAGGCCTTGACGTTCATCACACGGAAGCTGGGTTTGACGTTTGTGTTGCGTGACGAGGCGATTGAGATACAACCGATGCCTGCGTTGAAGCGGCTGGGTCAGCGTTCGACGGTGGTGGAGTTGCGGGCGTTGGATCTGCTGGCATCGACGCCGCTGAACGCGGATCCGAGCAAGCCGATATTGGGGGATCGTCCGACGATCCGGCAATTGCTGGAGACGATCGATCTGCGGCTGGCGGCGTCGAAGGACGCGGACCTGGCGATCGAGAATCGGCTGGGGGAGTGGGTGGATCAGTCCAAGAGCGTGTTCTTGCCGCGGAACGTATCGTTGCTGGATGCGTTGGAGAGTTTGCCGAAGGAGACGAAGGCGACGTGGTATCCCTGGGGCAAGAGCATTCTGGTGGTGACCAAGGAGGATCGGACGCGCGCGTTGTTGGGCAAGTCGCTGACGATTCGTGTCGGTCCGAACGGCACGGATTTGTTGCAGGTGCTGACGGAGGTGGCGTCGCGTACGGGGGTTGGGTTCGAGTATCAGCCGGGGATGATGCAAGGGATTCCGGTGGAAGCCCGTACGATCCGGGGGGTGATAGAGAACGTATCGGGGCTGCAGATATTGAGCAATATATCGGCAGCGGCGGGATTGGCGTATGAGCTTCGAGGAGACCAGGTGCATTTCTCGCTGCCCGGGCCGGTGGCGCCGGCGGCTGGCGCTCGCGACCCGGTGATCGGGATGATTCAACTGGACAGCGGGATCCAGGTTCTGGTGCCGACGTCGCAGGTGCCGGCGGACATTCGGGCTTACCTGAAGCACAAGACGCAGAAGTCGCTGGAGAGGATTCGGGAGATGATGATAGACGAGAACTTCCGGTACGTTCCGCCGGCGACGCAGCCGGTGGTTGAGGATCACGAGCTTTGAGGATGGGGCATGATAGGCGAGGTGGGGGCAGGCGAAGGGGGAGAGCTAGAGTTTGTGTCCCATTCTGGTTTTCTTGGTTTCGAGGTATCTGCGGTTGTGTTCACCGGGCGGGACGATGATGGGGACTTCTTCGACGACGGTGAGGCCGTAGCCTTCGATGCCATAGATCTTCTTCGGATTGTTGGTCATGATACGGATCTTCTGGAGGCCGAGGTCTCGCAGGATTTGCGAGCCGATGCCGTAGTCACGTTTGTCGGCAGGCAAACCGAGGATTTCGTTGGCCTCGACGGTGTCGAGGCCTTTTTCCTGGAAGGCGTAGGCGTGGAGTTTATTGGCCAGGCCGATGCCTCTGCCTTCCTGTCGGAGGTAGACGAGGACGCCTTTTCCGGCGGCGTTGATGGTTTTCATGGCGTTTTCGAGTTGGGAGCCGCAGTCACAGCGTCCGGAGCCGAAGATATCGCCGGTGAGGCATTCGCTATGGACGCGGACGAGGACGGGATCGTCATGGATGATGGTATTTCCGGCGGCATCGCGATTTCCGACGCCGCCTTTGCAGAGGGCGAGGTGAGGTTGAGGGTCGACGGCACTCTGGTAGGCGAAGAGTTTGAAGTCGCCCCATTTGGTGGGGAGGTTAACCTCTTCGATGCGTTTGACGAACTGTTCGCGTTTGAGGCGGTAGCTGATCAGATCGGCGATGGTGCACATTTTGAGGCGGTGCTTCTGGCAGAAGACTTCGAGTTCGGGTCGTCTGGCCATTTCGCCGTCTTCGCGCATGATTTCGCAGATGACGGCGGCGGGTTTGAGGCCGGCGATTCTGCAGAGATCCACGCTGCCCTCGGTTTGACCGGCGCGGACGAGTGCTCCGCCGTCTCTGGCGCGGAGGGGGTTGACGTGTCCCGGGCGAAGGAGGTCGTGGGGCTGGGCGTCGTCGGCGATGGCAACCTTGATGGTGGTGGCACGGTCTTTGGCGCTGACGCCGGTGGTGACACCAAAGCGTTTGGCGGCATCGATGGTGACGGTGAAGGCGGTTCCGAGCTGGGCGGTGTTGTATTCGGTCTGGCTATGGAGTCGGAGGCGATCGCACTGTTCGGCGGTGAGCGCAAGGCAGACGAGTCCTCTGCCATGGGTGACCATAAAGTTGATGGCTTCGGGGGTGATGAACTGAGCAGCGTAGACGAGGTCGCCCTCGTTCTCGCGGTCCTCATCATCAACCAGGACAATGGGTCGCCCCGCTTTCAGCTCTTCGACGGCCTCTGGAATACTCACGAACGGCATTAATTCGACTCCAATTCTCACCGGGGGTTAGGGTCCTGTCTGGACGCGCGGGCTTCGTGCAACTGGGCGACGCCCTGAGTGACGTAATCCAGGCAAGAGGCAACTGCCAGAATGCATACCGCCCACCAAAGCGAGCGGACGAGCACGATCCAGAATGCGAACCATGGCGTTGCCGGGCTTGGCGCCAGCAGGACGGCAATGACCATGGACAATTGTACGACGGTGCTGGCTTTTCCCAAAGGGCGAGGGCAGATGGTGATCCTGCCGGCCAGGGCGAGGAGAGTGAGGGTGCCGACGGCAATGAGGAGATCCTTGCCGTAGACGGCGACGACGACCCAAATTGGGATGGCGAAATGCTCCGGGGCGATCCACTCGAAATTGAGCACTATGACCGAGCAGGCAACGAGGAGTTTGTCAGCGACGGGATCAAGGACGGCGCCGAGTTTACTAGTCTGGTTGAGTCGTCTGGCAAGGTACCCATCGAGCTTGTCGGTGATGGCCATAATGACGAAGACGGCGACGGCAAGCCAACTGGGACGGTGGACGGAGCGATGGCTTTCGGCCAGCATTGCCCACAGGAAGACGGGGAGCAGCAGGAGGCGCAGAAAGGTAAGGCCCATGGGCCAGGTGAGCGGCCAGAGGCTGGGGATCGAGTGGATCTGGATCTGTCGGTCCTGCACTGTCGCCATTGTAAGCGGGGCGGGTGCAATGGTCATGGATTGGGGGTGAGCGGTTTTTGATGGAGCGGATACGAGGGAGAGGGTGGTGTACGGGTAATAGAGAGGAGGAGATTGTAAGCCGTTTCGGGAGGATAAGTTGCCGGGGAGGGAAACGTGGGCTAGATTAGCTTGGTGGGGCAGAATTGAGGGCATATGATGGGCAGTCGCGTCAGGAGGCAGCAGGGTCTGCCGTACACAGCGTATTGTGTTGGAGTTGTGGCGGGCTTGTTGGCGGCGGGATGGGCACCGTGCCTGGGGCAGATCACGCCATGGGATCCGGTGAAACAGATTTCGCAGGCACAATACACGGCCTACCAGTTGAGCCTGCAAGACATGGGGCTGGGACTGTACGGGGGAGCGGGCTATGACCAAGGGTATCGCAATCGGTACAACTCGGGAGGTCCCGCCAGCGCGAGCCTAGGTTTTCTGGAAGCGAAGCTGTACTTGAAGGACCAGTTGGCGGGGATGGGGCTTTCGGTAAGCGAGCAGGGCGCGTACAGCAACATTGTGGGGGAACTGCGAGGCACGGAGAATCCGGAACAGGTGTACATCATCAGCGGGCATTACGACCATCCGTCCTATAACACGGATTGCCCCGGAGGGGACGACAATGCTTCGGGCACGGCGGGCGTTCTGGAAGCGGCGAGGGTGCTGAGCCAATACCAGTTCAAGTCGACGATTCGGTTCATCGCGTGGGGTGGCGAGGAGGGGTGGATGCTGGGGAGTTGGGACTATGTTCGGAGCGTGGTGAAGCAAAACAGCGATCCGGATCACGAGAATGTGGTGGGCGTTCTGAATATGGACATGATCTTGCGTCCCGGGTGGGACTCTCAGCCGGATCATGTGAAGGATCTGGACATTGGGACCCGGTGGGAGAAGCCCGGGTGCCTGGAATGGGCCAGCGCGTTCAGAGCCGGGGCGGCGACGTATGCGCCGGATCTGATTGTGAACCCGGTGACCCATGGAAGCGAGCGGGACTATTACGAGTGGTATGCAAGCGATCAGGGACCATTCATGAAGATGGAAGAGGGGTATTTGTACCCGGCGTTGATGATCGCGGAGAACACGGCGAACGAGATCTGGTACAGCGGGACGAACGCGTACTATCACACGTTCAACGACGCGTCGGATCGGCTGGCGAATGACCCAAACAACGGGAGCGGGATCACATACGAGTATGATTTTGCGACGAACGTGGTGCGGGCGGTGGTCGGGACGGTGGCGACGGCGGCGGTGATTGTGCCGGAGCCATCGGCGGCGATTTTGGTGGTTTGCGGCTGGCTGGTTCTGGGATGTGGGAGGCGATCGCGCAGGGGGCGATAGTGGAGTTGAGAGCTTCATGAGATGTCGTCCGGGGTTTATGATCCGGGGATATGAAGCGATTTGTTCCCTCGCGTGAATTGGGCCGAACGGGTTTCTCGGCGACGGTGCTGGGCATTGGGGATCTTGCGGACCGGCGCATCGCGCCGGCGGAGCTGGTGGCGACGGCGCGGCGAGCGATGGACGCTGGCCTGAACGTCATCGACACCGCCCCCGGGTATGAAGATGGTTACAGTGAGCAGGTAGTGGGTGAGGCGATCAAGGGGCGGCGGGAGTCGCTTTTCGTGATCGACAAGATCGACCGCCATGATGAGCCTGTCGCGGGGCAGATGGAGGAATCGCTGCGGCGGCTGCAGATTGACTGCGCGGATCTGTTTGTCTTTCACGGCGTTTCGTCGCCGGAGGGGTGGGGCAAGCTCACAACGCCAGGAGGCGGGATGGAGCAGTTGGACAAGTGCATCAAAGCGGGGAAGGCGAGATTCCGGGGAATATCGAGCCACGATCCGGACACGCTGGCAGCGGCAATCGCATCGGGGCTATGCGACGTGGTGATGTTCCCGGTGGGGCCATATGTTGATCGGCGGTATGTTGAGGAGATTTTGCCGCTGGCACGTCGGCAGAAGGTTGGGACAGTGTGTTTCAAGACATTCGGGGCTGGGAAGCTGCTGGGGGACACGTTGGGTTACAATCAGCCGTTGCAGGATCGTCCAAGGGGGAAGTTGAGTTCGGGCGGGTTATCCGAAAGCGGATCGTTTTTGCCGCGGTTGACGGTATCAGAGTGCGTGCAATACACGCTGACCTGCAATCCCGATGTGGCGTTGTTGGGGTTGAGTTTTGCGAACGAGCAGGACGCCGCATTCGCGGCAGCCGAGGGTTTCATAGCCCCCCTACCGCCCGAGGCAATGCAGACGATCCGGCGGCACGCGGAGGCGGCGATAGCGGACAAGGGCCCCTGCTGGTGGAACCCCGGTGGGGCGTGATTGCAGCGAATGGTGTTGGATGGGCAAGCCGGATCGAGGTTAAGGAAGGTCGCGGGCCAGGGCGATTGCGTTTGATGGAAGCTCAAGAGAGGGCTACTTTTAGCAGATAGT
>CAYVKG010000097.1:0-16197 GCA_964451955.1 uncultured Tepidisphaeraceae bacterium | reverse complement strand
AAGGCCAGCTCCCACTCTGCAACGACCAAATCACCGTCTACCTCCGCCTCGCCAACGATCAGATCCTCGACATCAGCTTCACCGCCTCCGCCTGCCCTATCTGCACCGCCTCCGCTTCCATGATGACCCGCGCACTCAAAGGCCTCTCCCCCAACGACGCCAAACGACTCTTCCAGTCCTTCCACAACCTCTTGACACGACCCAATGACGCCTCTCCCATCGACGGCGAACTCGCCACCCTCGCCGGCCTCCACCGCCTCCCCACCCGCATCAAATGCGCCACACTACCCTGGCACACCATGGCCGCCGCTCTCAACCAACCCGTCCAATCCACTAAGGAACCCTCATGAACAACCTCCCCTCCTTCATCTCCCTCCTCAAACAGCACGCCAACTCCCCACCCTCCCTCCGCAAACTCTTCAACGACGCCGGCGTCCATCTCCTGCCCGCCGGCTATCACTCCGCCATCCCCTCCGTCCCCCAGATCGAGGCCTCCTTCGAATACGACGGCTCCATCCCCTTCCCCGATGACTCCCTCTTCGATCACGCCCACCTCGCCGCCTTCCTCTCCTCACTCCATCCGTTCTCCTCCGAATTCTCCCCAAATGTCGAGGGCAATCGCCGATCACCCGATGCCTTCTTCTGGGATAACCCCATGTTCTCCGGCTGCGACGCCTTGGCCTACTACTCCATCCTCCGCCTCCTCAAGCCCAAACACATCCTCGAAATCGGCAGCGGCTTCTCCACCCTCGTCGCTCTCCAGGCCGTCGCAAAAAACGGCTTCGGACATGTCACCTGCATCGAACCCTACCCCCGCGATTTCCTCAAACAACTCGCCCCCAACCACCTCCACCTCATCGAACAACCCGCCCAGTCCATCCCTTTCGAACACTACGACCAACTCCTCCACGACGGCGACATCCTCTTCATCGACTCCACACACACCGTCAACACCGGCAACGACTGCGTACACCTCTATCTCCGCGTCCTCCCCAAGCTCCAATCCCGCCTCACCGTCCATGTCCACGACGTCTTCCTCCCCATGAGCTACCCCAAACAATGGCTCCTCGACCGCCAGGAGTACTGGACCGAACAATACCTCCTCCACGCCTGGCTCCTCGACAACCCCCGCACCCGCGTCTGTTTCGGCACCACCTATCACCAACTCGTCAACCCCCAACCCCTCGCCCAGTTCATGGCCGGCAAGTTCGGCGTCGGCGGCAGCAGCTTCTGGTTCCAAATCACCGCCCCGCCAACACCCCCTTCCCAGTCCCAATTCGCCAACCTCCATCAAAACCTCGCCGCCTACAACGCCTCCGCCTCTTCTTCGCCCATCCAACTCAAAACCTCTACCCCAACGCCTCCACCCCCCACCCGCTCCCTCCGCGACGCGCGCCAAATCATCCCCGCCGTAGACTACGACGCCCAACGCGGCGCCATCAACGCCCAACATCGCCTCGAATCACTCGACGACGGCGATTGGATCCAATACGCGCAACTCGATTTCGGCACCGGCCCCACCACTTTCCTCGCCCACATCGCCGTCCCACCCAAAAACGCCGGCCAACGCATCGAAATCCGCCTCGATGCCCTCGATGGCCCCCTCATCGGCACACTCACCGTCTCCCCTACCGCTGGCTGGGAGGATTTCCAAACCCAATCAACCCCCATCACGCCCCCGCCCCAAGGCGTGCACCATCTCTTCCTCGTCTTCCGAGGCTACTACGGCGCCGGCAACCTCGCCTGGATCCGTTTCGCCTGAAAACCCCCTCACGCCGCCTTCCCGCACGACCTCTCCTGCGCCGCCGGCGCAAACAAATCCACCACCGGCTTCCCCGTCTCCTTCCGCCACTCCTCCCGCCTCTTCCGCGCATGCACCGGCGACAAGTTGGCAATGATCGCCGCGTCAAACTGCCTCCGCCTCGCTTCCTCATCCCTCAGAATCGGAATCCCATGGTACTTCCTCCCACCACCCCCCAGCTTCGGATCGGCCACCGCCACCACCTCCAACCCGCACCGCCGCGCCGCCAACCAGTACGCCAATGCGTTCTTCCCCAAATCCACAAATACCACCCGATGCAAACCCAACCTCGCCTGCGCTCGCCGCATCCGCCGATACGTCTCCCCCAACCGCGCAAAGGACTCGAACACCCCACCACTCACCGGCCGCCGCTTCAATCCAAATACCCATCGCCAAATCCCCCACGCCAAACCCCTCCAAAACGCCCCCTCCTGACCATTGCTCCCAGCAATCATGTGATAACGCCGCATCCAGTCCGCCGCGAACGGCAATACCCATCGCCTCGGAAAATAACGCCCGATCAGCACCAGATTGTTCCGCACGTCCAACGCCATCGTCCGCCCGCTCACCCGCGACACCCCCGTCTTCAAATGCCGCACCCGCAGATCCTCAAAACGCCTCACCTGCCAGCCCCCCTCCATCAGCCGCAACGACAGGTCGTACTCCTCCGCCTGCATGAAAAAATCGTCCGGCAACCCCCCCACTTCCTCCAACGCACTCCGACGAAATCCCGTCCCGCATCCAATGAACACGTTCGGATACGCGCTGCTTTCCTCACCACCCTCCGGCAAGCTCACCCTGAACACCGCCGCCCCCAATCCCGGCTCCGCCCCAAAATGCTCCATCATCCGCGCCACCGACCCCGGCAACGGATACGAATCGTCATCCAGAAACACCACATACTCCCCCCTCACAAACGGCAACGCCGCGTTCTTCGACACCGGACCCAGGTTCCGCTTCTGCCGGATCAACCGCACCCCGGGAAACCGCTCCGCGATCGCTTCCCCAGTCCCGTCCGTGCTCGCATCATCCACAACGTGAATCTCGTACTCCCCCCCATCCAAACCACACCTCCCAATCTGCGACAACGTCTCCAGTACCACCGCCCGCCGATTGTGCGTGCAGAGAACAAAACTGATCCGAGGCATTGTGCCCAAAGAGAAATTCATGCCGCCACCACCGCCGACTCGCGCAGCCCCTCCACTGTGCACGGCCTCATCGGATCAAAATCGTTTACCTTCAGATTCCGCGGCGGCAACCGCCACTTCCGGAACAGCTTCTCGTTGTCCTCACGCCCTCGCGCCGAATCCGCCAACCGTCGATCGTCCTCCGTCTCATCATGGTCGATCAGCGACTGATACGCCGGCATCACCCTCAGCCCGGCATTCCATACCTTCAACGAAAAATCCGGATCACACCCCTTCACGTAATACCGCTCATCAAAATACCCCAGCTCCTCAAATAACTCCCGCCGTCCTACCCCGAAATTCGCGTACAGCGTCCCCCGCACGTGCAACAACTTGTACTCCGTCCCGTTCCGAATCGTCGTATACGCCACGTTCCACGTCGTCTGAACATGGTGAAACATCGCCAACATCCCCACCGACGGCGGCGACACGTCCAATTGCCTCACCGCATTGTCCAAACCCCCCGGCAATGGCCTGGCATCATCATTGATCCACGTCACGTACCTTCCCCGCGCCGCCCGAAACCCCTTGTTGATCCCCTTCGTGAATCCCTCCCGCCTATCCTCCTCGATCACCCGCAACCGCTTCCCCAACTTCCGCCGCGCCGCCGCCAACACCGACCCCGTCCGGTCCGTGCTCGCACCATCCACCACGATCAACTCAAACGAACACCCCGTCCCGTTACATACCACCGCTATCGACCGCTGCAGCATGCTCGCCCGGTTGCACGTCGGGATGACAATCGACAACTCTATCATGTTCGCGCTCCCTTACATCATCCCCGACCGGGTGGCCCGCACAGACCCATCTCCCTCTATCGGCTCTCCCCATGCCGCCCCCTGAAAAATTATGGGACCCTACCCCAACACGCCGATATACCTTCCGACGCACGTTCCACAGAGGTCCATTTGAAAAAAGCCCTCATCACTGGTGTCACAGGACAGGACGGCGCTTACCTGCTCCGTCTCCTCCTCTCCAAAGGCTACGAGGTCCACGCCATCAAACGCCGCACCTCCACCTTCTCCACCGCCCGCATCGACGACATCTATAACGACCCCTCCGTCCACGAAAAAACCTTCCTCGCCCACTATGGCGACCTCCACGACGGCCTCGGACTCATGCGAGTCGTCCACGAAATCCAACCCGACGAAATCTATAACCTCGCCGCACAAAGCCACGTCCAGATCTCCTTCGAAAACCCCGCCACCACCGTCCTCGACAACGTCGCCGGCACCATCCACCTCCTCGAAGCCGTCCGCAGCCTCAAAAAACCCTGCCGCTTCTACCAGGCCTCTAGCTCCGAAATGTTCGGCAGCACACCCCCGCCCCAAAACGAGTCCTCCCCCTTCCGCCCTCGCAGCCCCTACGCCTGCTCAAAAGTCTTCAGCTTCCACCAGGTCGTCAACTACCGCGAAGCCTATGGCCTCCACCTCTCCAACGGCATCCTCTTCAACCACGAGTCCCCTCTCCGCGGCGAAACCTTCGTCACACGCAAAATCACCCGCGCCGCCACACGCATCAAAATGGGCCTCCAAAAACACCTCAACCTCGGAAACCTCGACGCCGCTCGCGACTGGGGGTTCGCCGGCGAATACGTCCACGCCATGTGGCTTATGCTCCAACAAGATGCCCCCGACGATTACGTCATCGCCACCGGACAAATGCACACCGTCCGCGAATTCTGCCACGCCGCCTTCGCACTCCTCGACCTCGACTTCCGCGACTTCGTCCGCTCCGACCCACGCTACGTCCGGCCCTCCGAAGTCATCGCCCTCCGCGGCGACGCCTCCAAAGCCGCCGCCAAACTCCCCTGGCATCCCACCACCACCTTCTCACAACTCGTCCAAATGATGGTCGAAGCCGACCTCAAACTCGCCGCCGAAGAAAAAAAACTCGGCAGATTCATCTCCCTCTTCTAACCCCTCTCACCAACAACCTCACTCCAAAGGAAACTCAATACATGCTCCCGCCCAACACCCAAGCTCAACGCCGCGTCGCCTGGATCATCAGCCATACCACCCTCCGCGAATTCGAAGTCCCACTCATCCGATCCCTCGGCCTCGAAGTCTACACCACCAAGCTCCTCTCCAACGACCCCGACTTCGGCAGCGCCTCCGCCGACTACGCCGACGACCAACACTCCTCCCTCCCCAAAAACGCCCTCGATTGCCTCAACCAACACAACTTCTACGACGCCAAAATCACCCCCGACGTCGCCAATATCCTCAACACCTGTTTCGCCGCCGTCATCGCCATCCCCTTCAAACACACCGTCTCACAACTCGTCCAACACTACAAGGGCCGACTCCTCTTCCGCGCCTTCGGCCGAGAAGCACCCTACAACTACACCGAACTCCTCCGCCATTACGCCGGCAACAACATCCTCGAACGCATCCAGCCCATCCAAAACCGCTTCTGGCTCGCTCCCTGCTACGACCCCATCCCTCTCATCGAAGATCCCCTCATCCGAAATCGCTCCGTCGTCCTCCCACTCGGCCTCCCCGACCGCCTCTACAACCGCCAAAATATCTGGACCGGCGCCGACCCCCGCCTCCTCTTCGTCTGCCCTCGCATCGCCAGCCACCCCTACTACTACGGCCGAATCTACAAAAACTTCAAACGCGACTTCGGCGACTTCCCACACCTCATCGCCGGCGCACAACCCAAACCCGTCAATGACCCCAACGTCCTCGGCTTCCTCAACGCCCAACAGTACGAAACCCTCTACCGCAATTCCCGCGTCATGTACTACCACAGCCGCGAACCCCGACACCTCCATTACCACCCCGTCGAAGCTATGATCTATGGCATGCCCGTCATCTACATGAAAGGCGGCCTCCTCGAATCCTTCGGCGGACCCGATCAGCCCGGCGCCTGCGACTCCACCAACGAAGCACGCCATAAAATCCAACGCGACCTCGACAACGACGCCCCATTCATCAATCACCTCCGCTCCACCCAAAACACCATCATCCAGAAATTCACCGCCAACTACTGCCGCCCCTTCTGGCAAGAACGCTTCCTCCACCAAATCCTCTCCACCCCACTTCAGCAAACCGCCGCCGCCTGATCGCCCCTCATCCGCTCATACTCCTCCAACGTCCTCACCTCCCGCCCCTTGTACCTCGCATACGCGTACGGCGGAAACGTCATCGCCCGAATGAACCGCTCAACCTTCCCCAAATCCCACGACCCGTCAATCTCCCCTCCATACGGTGCCCCTCGCTTGTGATACGTCCCCGACCCCTCCTGCTTCACACCCCCATAACCACCCTTCACCAACTCAAACGCCTCCGGCCAGGCCTCCACCCCCAACCGCATGCACCGCTCAAACAACTCCGCCGCTGTCTCCCTCTCCCCTATCCCAATCGCCCTCTGCACGATCACGTTCCCCGTGTCGATCCCCTCATCAATATAGTGCAGCGTCACCCCCGCCATCGCATCCCCTTCAATGATCGCCCACGGAATCGACGAACACCCCCGATGCCGCGGCAACAACGACGGATGCACATTGAATATCCGCCCTCCACATGCCTCAATCACATTCCGCCGAATAATGTTCCGATAGTACACGCTCGCCACAATGTCCGGCTTGAACGGCAACTCCGCCCGGCTCACATCCTCCGTCGAACACCTCACCCCAAGCCGCGCCGCCACCTCCCTAACGTCCGGAATATGCCCCGGCCCCTCGTGCGTATACACCGCAACCTCCCCCACATCCCCACGACCCACCAGGTGCTCCAACACCCGACACCCCGTCCAGTGATAACCACACAAAATCACTCTCAACAATCCCATGACCTACTCGCGATATCGCCGTATCGCCCCGCAAATCCGCACCATCTGCGACTCCGTCAATCCCGGATACGTCGGCAAATTCAAACCCGTCCCCGACAAACGCTCCGTCTGCGGCAGCTTCTCCCCTCGACGAATCGACTCCTCCCGAAACGGCGGCAATTGGTGCAACGCAATGAAAAACGGCCGCGTGTCCACCCCCTCACTCGCCAAATGCGCCGCAAGCTCATCCCGCGTGTGACCATACACCTGCGGATCCACCGTTATGCAAAACAGCCACGGCGCCGGCTCCGCCCAACTCGCACACGGCTGATACCCGATCCCGTCAATCCCACTCAACATCTCCCGGTATCTCGCGAAAATCTCCCGCCGCCGCTTCACAATCTGCTCCCGCCGCTCGATCTGACCACACAAAATCGCGCACGCCACGTTCGTCAAACGAAAGTTGTAACCCGTCACCGGGAAAAAATAACGCCGCTGCGGATCCACCCCCTGCCCTCGCAGCGTCCGCGTCCGCAACTCCAGATGCGGATCGCTCATCGTCACCGCGCCACCCTCCCCGCATGAAAATATCTTGTTCCCGTAAAATGAAAACGTCGACATCCGCGCCAAACTACCCACCGGTCTCCCCTTGTACTTCGCCAGGTGCGCCTCCGCCGCGTCCTCCACCACCCACAAACCGTGCACCGCCGCCGTCCGGTTGATCGCATCCATGTCCGCCGGATGACCATACAAATGCACCGGTATGATCCCTCGCGTCCGACGCGTCATGCTCCGCTCCAGCAGCCGCGGATCTATGCACCACGTCTCAGGATCCACATCCACAAACACCGGCTCCGCCCCAACGTACCTCACCGCGTTCGCCGTCGCCACATACGTCAACGACGGCACCAATACCTCGTCCCCAGGCCTCACATCCAACGCCAACAACGCCAGATGCAACGCCACCGTCCCGTTGCATACCCCCAACGCCGACTGCGCACCGCACAATCCCGCAAACTCCCGCTCAAACCGCTGCACAAATGGACCCGCCGACGAAATCCACGAACTCCGGATCGCCTCCACCACGTACTTCTCCTCGTTGCCGCTTAAATCAGGCCACGAGACGGGTATCGTTTCCATGGGCGCCCTTTCCTTCATTCACCATCCCCAAGAACAAACCCCAGTACTCCCTCGCCACATCCCCCCATGAACGCCGCCGCAATCTCCCCACCTGCGACTCCGCACTCGCTTTGATCCCTCCGTAGCCCTCCTCCAACTCCCTTAACCGCCTCGCCAGATCCCCCGGATCCCGTGCATCAAACCACATCACCTGCCCACCCATCCGCTCCATCTGCTCCCGAATCACCGGAATGTCCGAACAAATCACCGGCACCCCCAAATGCAACGCCTCCGCCACCGGAAAACTCCCCCCTCCCTCCGCTAGCGTCGGCATCACCAGCCCCCACGCCCCACGCATCAAACCACTCAGAATCCCCTCGCTCACGTACCCCAGTGTGATCAGCGACTTCCCCAACACCAGCCCGCTCTCCTCCGCCACCTTCCGCAACGCCACCGCCCGATGCCACTTGCACAAATGCAAATGCGTCGCCTCACCCGTCAACACCAGCGGCACGCCCCCGCCCCACGCCCCCACCCCTCGCAACAACACCTCGTGATTCTTGTGCGGCGAAATGTTCGCCGGACATATCAGATACCTCCCCACCGCCCAATCCCATTCCACCGGCAACGCCTCGCTCCTCCCATCCGCCGCATGCTCCCCGGATATCGGCACCACGTCCAGTCGCCGCGCCTCCACCCCAAACAACTCCCCCATCGCCTTCACCGTCGCCTGCGAACTCACCACCACCCGATGCCTCGACTCCAACCACATCCCCACCGTCTCCCGCTCATCCGCCAGCATCCCCGCCGGCAATACGTCCCTCAGCAACTCCGCAAACTCAAACGCTATCGCATCGTGAAATGTCCCCACCACGCTCCCACCCGCACCCTCCGCCAGCCGATGCCGATGCATCCACGGCAACCACGCCACGTCACACCCCGCCACCGCCTCCACTGGCACGTCATACCGCGACCCCTCCACCCCGGGCTCAATGTCCACTAGCTTCAGCCATACCCCACGCGCCGAAAACGCCACCCGATACCTCTCCAAGGCCTCCCCGTGACTCACCAATTCATACCCCGACTCCGCATGCTCCCGCATCATCGCCGCCACCGACTCCACCACGTACCGCACTCCACCCCCCTTGTTCCCCACAAAATCCACGATCCGAACCCGCATCTCACGCCGCCTCTTTCATCGAAAAATGCCGCAAGGCACAATCATACGCCCGCTTTAGGCCCCCCACATAACTCTCCATCGTGAACTCCCCCACACGCTCCCGACCACGCGCCGCTAGCTCCCTCCTCAACTCCCCATCCCCCGCCAGCCGCTTCATCGCTTCCGCTATCGCGTCCACGTCCCGCGGATCAAAGATCCGTCCCGCATCCCCCACCAGCTCCGGCAGGCTCGTCACGTTCGAACTCGCCACCACGCAACCGCTCGCCATCGCCTCCATGATCGGAAAACTCGACGCCTCATACTCGCTCGGCAACACCAGCGCCGTCGCCAACTGATACAAACACCGCAACTCCCCCTGACCCACCCGCCCCAGCAGCTTCACCGACTCCCTTGCCCCCAACGACTCCACCAAACCCCCAAGACCCGACTCCTCCTGCCCGCCTCCCGTCAATACCAACTGCGAATCCGCTATCCCCGCCCGCAAAAACGCCCGAATCAACCGCTCGTGATTCTTGTGCGGCCACGCCGCCGCTGGATATACAAATACCACCCCGCCCAAACCCCAACGCCTCCTCGTCTCCCGCTTCTCCTCCTCCGTCGCCAACCCATAATAGAACTCGTCCACAGGCGGGTGCGCCACAAACACCCTCGCTCGCTCAACCCCCAACTCCCGCTCCAGATCCTCCGCCACAAATCGCGTCACCGCCAGCATCGCATCCGCCCGCCGCGCCGACGCCGTCCAGTAACTCTCCCGGTTCTCCAAATCCTCCTTCGTGCAATACTGCGGATAGTGCCGGTACAGCAGATCGTGCAGGTTCAATACCGCCGGCAAATCCAAATCCAACGGATTGATCGTGTTCCCCGGAAAATGCACCACCTCCACCCCGCTCGCATGCATCGCCTCCACTTTCCTCCTCTGATACTCCCCCAACAGCCGCCGACCCCCCGCCGGCTCCTCCCGCAATACCACCGCCCAGTTCTCGATCCGCCGACCATCAATCGCCGGACGCTCCACCAGCCGCGCCGTGCACTTCCCCCCGCATAGCCCCCCAAACAAACCGTGATTCTCCTCCCGCGTGAACAACACCACCCCCTCCACCCAACCCGCATGACACGACAACGCCCTCACCAGACTCAGCGCGTACCCCTCTATGCCCCCAACCCGCCCCGGAATCACGCAGTTCGTGTCGACTCCAACGATCATCGCTTGCTCTGTCTTCCTCACCCATCACGCCGCCGCCTGCCTCCGTTCCAGACTCTCCAACTCGCTCGCCATCAGCTCCAGCAACCGCCCGTTGATCGACCGGTACGAAAACCTCTCCAATACCACGCCCCGCATCGACTCCGCTATCCGCCTCCGCTCCTCCCCATGCGCCAGAAAATACGCCGCCTTCTCCCGCAACTCCCCCGCGCTGCCAAATGCAACCTCCCCATATTCCCCCCAAATGCTCCCGGCAAACGCCTCCTCCCCCTCCAGCCGCTTCTGCCGCACCCATTCCAGCACACGCGCTCCCGTCGCTGATACGTCCTCCTCCAGCATCGCCCGCATTCGCCCCAGCTTCGCCAGAATCTCCGGCGGCGCCTTCGCCAACAGCTCGCCGTCCCTCTCCACTCCACACCGCTCGCACCACTCCCATATCGGCTTGTATATCAGCGAAACATAGTCCGACCCCTCCGGCCAAATCCCCCTCCGCATCCGACCAAACCCCCCCCTCGCGTGCTCCGCCAGACAGTCCACAAACCAACGCCCATCCCGCGCCCACGGACGACGCAATAACCACTGCTGCCGGTCAAATCGCTCCTCCACTTCCGCCGTCGCTCGCTCCAAAAACTGCCGACCATCCTCTATCCCCTCTCGCTCACACCATTCCCACAACTCCCGCCAATAAGCCCCTAGCATGTCCGCCCCACAACGCCTCAATAGGAAAAAACCACCCGCCGCCAAACCGTCGCATAACCGCTGATGCACCGCTCCGTGCGGCGTCACCTGCAAGTTGATCGCGCTCGCCTGATAAATCGCCCGCAACTCCGACTCGTTGTCCGCCACGCCCCGCGCATATCGCCCCAACCGCGGATGCTTCTCCCAACCCCTCCCATACAACCGCAAATCCAGCCCCGCATCCGCCAGCCACAGCAACGACTGATGCCGAAATAACGCGTTGTTCACCGTCAGAAAAAACCGCCCCGTGATGTCCGCAACCTCCGCCTCCCCCAACCCCACCCCACACTCAATAAACGCCTCCTCAATCACCCGGCTCAGCAGATTCTGCTCCGTAATGGCCCCCCCCGCCTCATACATCCCCCGGACCCGCTCAAAAGCCCTCTCCAAACCCCGCCGCGCCTCCGCCTGCGACAACTCGCCCAACCAGGCCTCCACCAGCAACTCCGCCGGCACGCTCGCGTGACTGACGTACGAAACGTCGCAACGATGCCGCTCCAACTCGCCCCCACTCACCCCTCCCGGCGAAAACCGCCTCTCGTTCACCCCTATCCGCGACGCCATGAACCGCCTACCCGGATATCCATACTCCCCGACGCATTCGCTCCGACCATACCCCAATGCAAAATCCCGCTCCCCCTGCTGCTTCCCCGCCTCCTTGTTCAAAATCCCCGGCAAACCATCCTGTACCCACATCACGCACAACGGCTCCTTCGGCAACGTCGGCGATTCCCCACGATAATGATCCAGCATCAGAATCACGTCCGGCTCATACTCCACGCAGGCCCTGCTGTACATCAACCGCGTCACCAACTCGTGATCCGCCCCCTCTATCACCAGACGAACATCGTGCCCCATCCCCTCAAACGCCGACAACCAATCCCGCATCGAATACTGCAAAAATGTCGTGTACCGCGACGTGATCCCCATCACCCGCAAACGCCCCCCACCCCGCAACTTCGCCGCCAACGCCCCCGCCGTCGCCCAGCGGTAAATCTCCCCGTACCGCTTCATGTTCCCCTCCGCTTCCGCCGTCAAAATCCCCCCAACCTCGTTGATCAATCCCTGATGGTCCATTCCCCTCGGCCAAATCCCCTCATCCACCGTCACGCTCAACTTCGGCCATTTCAATTCCGGCTTCTCAACCAGCTCCCGCCGACACCGCTCCACCGCGTCCGACCCCACAAATAACCGCACCCGCCCGTCACTCAATAACTTCCCCCAATCATGGATGTGCAACACCACCCACAAACGCTCCAACTCCCGCGCCAAAAAATACAACGGCGGCCGATACCCGGGCCACGCCGCTACCCCCGTCGGCAATCCGTACACCGCGCTCCACAGCCACCCCTGGTCCAGACCCGCCACCAGCATCGGTTCGTCGCATACACCCTTCGGATACGCCGCCCCCACCGTCCGCGCCGCCACCGCCGCCGTCACCGGATTCCCCAACACCTCCACCTCACCATCCCTCCCTCGACTCAATACGATCCGATCCCCTTCCACTCCGATCCAATACTCCCCCGCCGGCTTATATCCCCTCAAATCACCCGCCAGTACCTTCCCAGACCTCTCCAACGCCGCGCAATTCGCCTCAAATCGCGCCGACAAACTCCGCAACGGCATCACTCCTCGCCCTGATCGTTCCACCGCCATCCGCTGGCTCCTTCATGACACCATCTGCTGCACACACGCCGTCCCCGACTGCTCACGCAAACCGCTCAACAACCGCTCCAGCGTCAACGCCGGATTCCCCAACTCCATCCCCTGCAACGCCGCGCCCACCGAACCCATCAACGCCGCCGCCTGCGCCGACCCGCCCGCCGCCAACGCCGCGCTGCACACCGCCAACAACGCGTCCCCACAACCCAGCGGATCCACCGGCCTCGCCACCAGCGACGGAATGTACTCCTGCCGCAGTCTACGCTCCCACGCATCATCCTTCTCCCCCGCACAATGCTGATCGCATAACACCAAACCCTGCTTCCCCAGCGTCACAATCAGCTGCCGCGCCGAAGTGTCGCTCATCAGGTTCCACGCCACCGCCGTCAACCCGTTCGTATAGTCGTGCAGACTCTCCCTCGCCTCATGCTCCGTCGCACACAGCAAATCCACCCCGAAAAAACGCCTCAAATTGCTCTGCTTCCCGCTCACCGTCGCCGTCAACACGGGCGCCGCCTCCCGCAAAGGCCCCAGAATCCGCCCCAATAAACCCTCCGTAATCAAACCATACCCGAAATCCGCAAACACCACCCCCGCACATCCCGCCGCCACCACCCCGATCCGCTCCGCCACCTCCTCCTCCATCTCCGAATCCAGCGGATTCCGATGACCCTCATCCACCTTCAAAACCTTCTGATTCTCCACCAGGTACCGATGCTTCGTCGCAACCTGCCGCCTGTGCTCGATCGCCACCACCTCCACCCCGTTCGACTCCAGCCTACGCCTCGCCTCCGACGAAAAACCGTCATCCGCAAACCCCCCCACCAACACCGGCCTGCCTCCCAAACCCGCCAGGTGCAACGCAATCACCGCCGCCCCTCCGTCATACTCCCGCGCCGCCACCTCCCGCAACGCCATCACCGGCGCCTCCGCCGCCACACCCGTCGCCTCACAAAAGTGATACCGATCCAATATGTAATCCCCCACCACCACCATCCGTTGACCCCGTATCCGACCAGCCAAACCCTCCAGCAAACCTCCCGTCAATCCATACTGCTGCCGAAATCGCTTCACCTTCTCCCCGTCAAACCAACCCCCTCGATCCAGCCCTCCAATCAACGCCGTCGACGAGTAAATCACCTCCCCGCTCGAAAATACCACCCGGCCCCCGTGCCGTACCACCGTCTCTCGCTCCGCCAGAAATCGCGGATCACGATTCTGCTCGTATTCCTTCCCCTTCACGTACACGTCCGGCCGCAATTCCTCCAATAAACCCGCCGCCGTCGCCTCAGGATTCACATACACCCAATCCACACACTCCAACGCCGCCACGCTCCCCGCCCTCAATTCGTCCGGTATCAGCGGCCTCCCCACCCCCTTGTTCACCTGGCTGTCCGCGCTCACCGTCACCACCAGCACGTCCCCAAGCCTCCGCGCATACTGCAAATAGTGAATGTGCCCCGGATGAATAATGTCAAAACACCCGTGACAATGCACCACCGTCCGCCCAGCCTCCCTCGCTCGCTCCCGAATCCCCAATAGCTGCTCCCGCGTACAGATCTTCTGATTCAGCAGCATTCCCTTCATACGCACTCCGGCTCCCGACAACCCTGTCGGCCTTCTAGTTATCGGTCCATCCCCGCCCCAGCCGTGAGTTTTATCCACCACCACTACCCCAACAACCCCCATATGCATACCCCCTCCCCAGTCCCCTCCTTCCGCCCTCTTCCACTCCCCCTTCACCGCCTGCCGTTCTCCCGCCAATCCCCTCGCCACGTCCGCGTCTTCCCCAACGGATCCGTAAACCTCAAATACACGTCCCTCCCCTCCAAATCCCTCATCTCTTCAGGCAACTGCCACCCGTCATAAAAATAACTCCGCCCGTCCGCTAACTGAATCCGGTACTCCACCGACCTCCTACCCCCCTTCTCCACCCACACCACCATCTCCGCGCTCTGCCCGTCCAACCCGGGCCACGCCGCGTACAACTCCAACCACGTCCTCCCCTCCAACTCCCGCAATTTCCCGATCACAATCGGCTTCTCAATGTACCGATCCCCCTCCGTCTTCGCGTTGTTCACCATCGGCAAACTGAACCAGCACCACCGAAACGGCCCCCGATGAATCGCATCCAACGCGCTGTACCGGTGCGCAGCCTTCACCAAATATTCCACCACCCCGTGCGCATTGTACTTCCAGGTCTTCGTGTAGTCCGCCCCCAAACCCCCAGGCTCACAGTTGAAATCCGACGACCACATCACAATGTCGTCCGCCGTCATCAAATACATCCCCACCAGCATCTCCAACTCCCAACCCGGCAACGGCCGATCATTCTGCTCGATCCCCTCCAAACCCTCGTTCGTAAACCGCGACCACGCGCTGATCTTCGTGTTCCTCAAGGTCCCCTTGCACATCTCGCTCTCCGCAGGATACTGCCCCGCCCGACGATGATGCATCAAATACATCCGCGTCGCCTGACCATACAAATCCCTCAGCGTGTGCTCCGCCTCTCCCTTCTCCAACGCCAATGTCCACCCGTACGCCCTCGTACTCCTCACATCATTGAACACCGGCTCCCCGTTCACCAACACCGGCGATCCGTCCGCCTTCCTCTTATAAAAAGGCTCCTTCCCCCAGATCGCCCTCATGTAACCATCCATCGCCAGCATCCCCCCATTCTCATTGCACGCCCGAATCGTCGGATCGTCCCCCGCCAGAAAATCCCGGTCCGCCAACAAATACTCCGGATCACCCTTACCCCCAACCCGTGGCGACATCCCCACCGCCCCCACGCAAAACGTCCACTGCCCATACGTGCACGGCACAATCTTCACCCCATGCTTCGCCGCCTCCTCCGCCATCCCCAAATACAACCACCCGCAAAAATCCCTCATCAACCCCATCTCCCAACCCTCCGTGCACTCAATGTCTATCGACGGATACATCACCCCCTTCCCCTCCGCGTCCGATGCTATCCGCTCCCCTCTCCATAACTCCCGACCCAGCTCCCGTATCGCCCCCTCATGCCTCACAAACCGGTGGTCCCGACCAAACGTCCTCAACGCCGCCACTCGCTCATCCTTCGGATCCGCCTTCTCCAAACGATCCGCCAACCGATTCGCATGCCCCCACCACGTCGGATCCGTCAATAAGTGCCACTTCCGGTCATACGGCAACCTCCGAACGTCCGTCGGACCCTGCCGAAACCGCGGCATCGCCTCTATCGTCGTTATCCCGTGCGAAAAATGCCCGTTCGCCGACTCGCTGTCATACCACGGCCCCGATACGTGAATCCGCCGATCGCTTAACTTGAACTCCGGAAACCTCCCAAATAACGCCACTCCCCTCGCCGTCTGCTCCTCAAACCCATAGTCGATCCCCCGCAACCGCGGCGACGTCCGCACCTCAAATCTCAACTCCGGCGCCGCCCCCGTCACAAACGCCCGCCCCACATAATAACCCCCCCCCACCCCCCCCCACCCCCCCCCCCAACAACCCAAACCCACCACCCCACACCCCACCCACCCCCAAC
>CAYVKG010000096.1:0-16843 GCA_964451955.1 uncultured Tepidisphaeraceae bacterium | reverse complement strand
CACGGTCCTTGTAAAAATACGTGCTCAGCCGGAACCCGTCGATGTTCTTCGTCATCTCCACCAGAATCCAGTTGTCGATAAACGAATCCACATCAATGTACTTCGCGTACCCCTCCACCGGATCCTTGAAATTCGACCCGTACAACGCCGCCTCAAATGCATTGATGTACCCCGTCAGATACGCCTGCTGCACCGTCGTAATCTCATTCCCCTTCGGCTCCACATACAGCAGCGTCTGACCCCGGCTCGTCGTGAAACTCTTCTCGTCCGGCGTCCCGTCAAACTTGTCCTTCTTGAATATGTATCCCCCCGTGACGTCCGGCTCCGTGTTGTCCTGCGGCGTCAGCGGCGCAATGTCCACACGGTCCGAGTCCCGCTTGATCTTCTCCATAAATATGTACACGCCTACATAATCGCTGGCATAGTTGATCTTGCTGTCCCCGTTCAGATTCACAAACAACTCAACATAACGCGTCCGCACCGCGTACTGCCCCATTCGATTCGCCCATTCGTACGCCAGATAATTCTGCATCAGCGACTTCTCGGAATACGGATTGTACAAAATCCAATCCGACTCCGATGGCATACCCAGTATCGAAACCGACTTGTCCTTGTTGCTCTCGTCCCAAGTCTCCAGCGCGTACGCAATCTTCGGAAAACCCTGCGATGATTGCCCACGATACCGGACGCCACCGGGACCACAGAAATTCGCCGCATCCAGAAAATCCGCGTACCCGTCATCGCCCGTGTCAATAAACACCGCCGACGAATACGTCAGCGTCGTGTCATTCAGACCCGCGCCGAACGAATCCACCACCACCACCGGCAAATTCGACCGAAAACCCGAAACCGTCGAGTCCAACGCAATGTACGCCTCGCTCACAATCGCGCCCGCCGCCAGGTTGCTCGTGTAGCACCTCGCCCGCACCACCGTCGTCGATGAGATCGTGATCGGACCCGTGTAACGCTTCGATGTCGACCTCGGACTGCTCCGATCCGTCGTATACCGAATCACCGCGCTCGGATTGCTCGACGTCAGCACAAGCGTGAATGTGTCCACAAACGTGCCCCCAGCTACCGAAAACTTCGGCGTGACCGATATCAACTGATTCGCCTTCCCCGGCGTCGGCGTCGTGAAGTACACCGGATCATCCACCGCCGTCCCTATCCCATAGGACATGTCCGTCGTCTGCGACGGATACTCCGGCGCATACTCGTGCTGCACCGTCACCCCGTCCGGTGACACCAGCGCCAGGTAATCCCCCGACGCGTTCAAATTGAAATTCGTGTGCAATTCCTGCCCAGCTACCCCTCGATCCTTGCTCGACGCAAACACCACCACGTACCCCCCGGCCGCCAACGGCTGCGACGGAAACGTCCATTTCGTCAAATTGCCGGCGTCATCCGTCAGGTGCCATCCCAGCAGGTTCGTCGCCGTCGTCCCGCGGTTCTGTATCTCAATCCAGTCCGAGTAATCCCCGTCCACATCCGCCAATGTAGTCTTGTTGCTGGCCATGAACTCGGAAATCACCAAATCCACCGCCAGCAATTGCCTCGGCTCCAACACCTCAATCGGAAATCGAAACGCTTGCCCGCCTGACCCTCGGCGAACACAACGCGAGCGAGAAGGCACTTTCGGCATCGCTACTCCTGGTGCATTTTCCAAATTGTCTGCTTGGCCACCTGCAACCGCCAAGGGTGCGCACACTACCCGCTCTCCAGCACACACCGCGTCCGCTACCTGTTAATACAGGCAATCTCGACGTCCTCTGCCCTCAGATTATGCCACGCCATCCCCGACGTGCAAGCTTATATTTGACAATGTGATAGACCACGCCTCACTCACACCGCCATCAACCCCAACACCCCAGAACCCAACCTCTGGGGCCTAAACCGCCTCCAAACCCCTGTCAACACAAGTAGTTGTACCCCTCCACCCCTCTCAACCTCCCCCGCCCTTCCTCCCTACTTCGCCGACGCACCCGTGATTGCCAACACCGCCGGCACCCCACGACGATCCTTCCCGTACACCACATCAATCGTCCTGATCTCCACCCCAGGCCGCGGATTGTCCCACTGCTTGCAGTACGCCACCGCCCATTCTCCCCTCCCTTCATACGCCCTCACCCACGCTATCTGCGCCCCGGGTATCGCCCTCGGCTCCTTCTGCCGGTAATCATCAACGTCAACCTCCGAGTAAATCGGAACCTCCACCGCCTCACCATCTGCATACCTCACCACGTACCGCATCATCTCATACCGCTTCTTCCGCTTCACCTCATCGCCGTTCATCCGCGCGTCTATCCGCGCCGTATGCAAAAAGAACAACGCATCCGCCATCCCATTCACCTCAATCCCCCTCACCTCCTCCGCCAACCGGTTCGGAATCCCAGGCCCATTCAACATCACAATCGTCGGCACCGGCGACGTCGGAAACTCGTAAATCTGAAACGGCACCCCCCCAAAGACCTGCCGCCCCGTCGGCATGTCCCTGAACGTCGCATTCCGGTCCCCGAAAAACCCCCGCTCATCTCGATACTGATTCGCCCACTTCGAAATGTCCACCGGCCTGTATCGAACATCCGCCCCCGCAAATACCGTGCTCCCCCCGGAAAACGGCGCCTTCAGGTTCCGCAACACCGCCGACAGAATCGCTCGCTTCTTCGCCCCATTCTCCGGAACCGATTCCGTCTCCTGAAACAAAATATTGCACAACACCACGCCCCCCGATCCCTTCACATACTGCATCATCGCACCAATGTTCAGCATCGGCTTCACCGTACGGTAAAACTCCGCCGAACGCCTCGCCTTCAAACGTATGTTGTCTACCCCAATCACCTCCGTCCGACTCACCTTCTCCCACCCCGCCAGGTTGATCGTCAACTCCCTGGTCTTCCTCGCAGGCTCTATCGCGAACGTCTGCGCCTCGTTGTTCGGCTGCGTCCCGAACACCACCTTCTCTCCCCCGTCAAACGTCAACTCCACCTTCGTCACCACGTTGTAAAACGCGTTCCCAATCCACTCCAACTCCGTCAACTCCTGCTCCCTCGGAAACACCAGCGAAAACGACGTCGGCGACCCTTTCCCCACTGGAATCGAAAAAATGTACTGCCAACCGTCCGCCGATACAAAACCGTTCACCATGTTCCGCGGATTGTGGTCATTCCCCGAATCCGTATACCCAAAATGACCCGCCTCCGGAAACCTCGCAAACGCCGCCACTTCATCATAGTCCACCACGTGGCTGAACACGTCCGACGCCAGGTACACGTCCGATGTGAACGTGTTGATCCGCTTCCCCGATTGCATCACGATGTCCGCCGTCGTCAAACCCGCCGTCAACGGGTTCCGCACCGCCGGAAACGTCACACGCTCCCTCCCAAATGGCCGAATCATGTGCTCCACCCCCACTATCCGGTTGTAATCCTCCAGACCCGCCGGCCCAACCCCGTTCAATACAATCCACCCCCCTCTTCTCGTGAACGCCTCCACCTTCTCCATGCTCCCCGCCAGCGCCCTCAGGTTCCTCGCCGACCCCCCAATCACCGCAATCCCGGCCCCGCTCACTTCCACCGCGCCAACCGCATCCTCCACCTTCGAATACTGCACACCCGCCGCATCCAACACCTTCCCTAGCTCCCCCGCATCCGCCATGCACAACACCACCTGCCGATGCTCCAACCGATACCCCGCCCCATACCCGATCAGGTTCGCCAGCAGTTGCCTCGCCACCGCGCTGCTCGCCAGATTCTCCCCGATCGTCAGTTGACTCAACAGCACAATCCCCTTCCCCGCCGGAATCTCGCATAACGCCGTGTTCTCCAGCCGCTCGTGACATTGCACCAGCGACTTCCCGCCACGCGTCGGCTTCCGATACGCGTTCCGATACACCACCTCGCCCCGCCCCCATGCAAAAAAGTCCCCCTGCTTCAGTCCCACAAACACCGGATGATCCAAATCCTCGCCATACGCCGTCTGCCCCGCGTTCGCCTCAGGCTCCATCTCCGCGCAGATCCCCTGGTACTTCAGCGGATTCTCCTGCTCCAGAATTATCACGCTACGACCCCCCGACGCATATGCCAGAAACTTGCTCGACGTGCTCTCCGCCTTCCCCAACCCGTCCCGACCCACAATCAGCACCTTCCCCGCGTCCGGCAACACCTTCAAATCGCCCAACGCGGTGAACGGCATCGACAGGCTCTCCAGAAAACTGCCTGCCTCGCCACGCGGATCATACACCAGCAAATCCCCCTTCGTCATCCCACCCAAAACCGCCGACTTCCTGATCCCCCCAAGCACCGACAACCCCTTCACATCCCGGAATACCTCCACACCCTTCACCTCCAGCGACAACACCAACTCCCCCTCCACCCTCGAATTCACCCTCGGCATCGCCAACGACAACTCCACCCCCTCGCTCTTCCCAGCCCCAACACGATGCTCCCGCCTCTCACCCCCCACCTTCCTCCCCCCCACCGTCAAAACCCACGAAAACGTGATCGGTTCCTCATATCGCGTGTCGTTGAATATCCGCAACGTCCGCTTCACCGTCTGCCCCGAACCAAACGTCCAATCCCATTCCCGACAAAATACCGCGATCGGTGCGTTCGACCCGTACTGCCCCACCGCCTCGTGCTGACCCATCCAGAAATGCCACGCCCCCTGCCCCGACCACCGATAACCCTCCGTCAACATCCGGTAAATCAAACCCGCCGCCCGACGCGACTGCGCCTTGCCCCCAAACGTCTCCTCACCCCCAAAATACGAGTAGTCAAACGGATTGATCCCATTCGCAAAAAAGTCCTCCCCGATAAACCTCGGCCTCTTCTCGTCCCACACCCACCTCCCACGGCCTCCCCCCTCCGCATTCACCTCGTACGCCAACGTCGGGTACCTCGAATAACCCCCAAATACATAGTGGTTCCCGTGCACCGGCATCGAGTTGTCCTTGTTCGCACCTCCTCCATCCGTCATCGTCAGCCGCGTCGGATCCGCCGCCCTCACCGCCTCCGATACCTTCCTCACCTCCGCCTCAAACTGATCCATCAAGCCCCCATGCAAATTCAGACAATTGATGTACAACCACTCGTTCTCAATCGACCACAACATCACCGATGGGTGGTTCCGCTCCCCCTTCACCTGCGCCACCATCTGGTCCCGCCAGTTCCGCATCAGGTCCATCTTGATCTCGGATTCCTTCTTCAGATCCGGATCATGCTCCACCGCGTTGTATCCGATCGCCTCCCCATCCAGCATCCCCGACCGCCTCACCACCACCCCGTTCCTGTCAAAGAAATCCAGCGCCGCCCCCGGCGACATCCCCTGCCAGCTCGTCCCCCACAATCTCATCATCTTCTGATTGCTCTTCCGGTAAAACCCCAGCCACTCCTCCGCACCACGAGCCGTAAAACAGTCCGCCCATCCGTGCCATACAATCCCGTTCAGCTTGAAATCCCTCCCCTCGCTCGTCCATTCCCGAAAACCAAATGGCGTCTCGCTCACGTCCACAACCTCCCCGCCTACTCGAAGCGTCACCCGAAGCTTGTACATCTGCGGATCGTCAGGCCACCATAACTTCGCGTCACCCCACCCCCATTCCATCCGCTCCAAAACCTCCCCCCCTCCATCCACCCGCATCAACCGCGACTCCCCCCTCCATGCCACCGCCTCCGTCCGCTCATCCACCGCCTCCAGCGCCGCCGACGCCTCCACCGCCCCACTCCCCGTGTTCCTTACCGTCAGATCCACCCCGATCCGCTTCTTCTCCACCGACGTCTTCACAAACGCGTCCGACGTATACACCCTACCCGCCATCACCAACTCCGGCGTCGCCAATATCCCCGACTCAAACGCGTTCCAGATCGGATACGCCAAATCCTGAAAACCCCGCTGCGTCACCGACAACGGATAGTTGAACGTCTTCCTCAGCTTCAGCGGATTCCTCGGATTCGTCGAATACCCGTACCACGCGTCCTTGATCCCCACCCACACCTCATTCACCCCCGCCTTCATCCCCTTCGTCACATCAATCTGCACACGCGCATATGGGTTCTTGTCAAACCCGCAGTACACCCCGTTCACGTACACCGTCGTGTTCAAATTGTTCTGCGGAAACACAATGTAAAACGACCGCCCCGCCGCCTTCGCCGGCATATTCACCCGCGTCCGATACCACAGCCGATGCGCAAACACCAAATCCGGCCTCAACTTGTTCTTGTCCCCCGGCACCTCGATCGCCTTCCAGTGCGGCTCCTTCGGAAAATCCTTCATCGCCTCCGCCGTCTCCCCAGGCATCTGCTCGTCATGCCGACATACCTCCCATAACCCCCCTAATCGCGCCACCACCCGACCCCCCTCACCCTTCCCCTCTGAAATATCAAACACTTGCTCACTCGCCTTCGCGTCTCGTTCATCCCGATACGCCTCACCAGGTCTGAACTTCGAATTCGGCCAGAACTCGCCCCCATACAAACATATCGCGTCCAACGCATACAGAATCCGCCCCACCTTCCCCTTCTCATCCTTCGCCTTCGGCAACCGTATCTCCAACTTGTGCCCCCCCTTGCTCAACCGCACATCCCCCAGCTTCAACCACGCCACCTCGCACCAGAAATCAATCTCCATCAGGTCACATGTCAACTGCTCCGGCCCGACAAAAACCCACGCCCCACCATCCATCCGCCATTCAAACGCCGACCTCGCAAACTCAAAACCGATCCGATTCCATACCTCGTATCTTCCTTCCACCCCCACCGCGAATTCGTACGCGATCAGCACGCCCTCCGCCGGCACCTCGCTCTCCACCTTCGCCGCATCAATGCTCAAGTGCAGCCACTTCTCCTCCGATAAGAACTCCTTCTTCCCCCAACCCGACATGTTCGCCTTCACATTGATCGACGTCGGCTTCTCCCCCTCCAGCCACACCCACTCGGCCCCCATCACAGGCCCCGCTATCCCCAACACCATCCCCAACACCACCACCACCAATGCTGTGATCTTCACCGGGTGCGCTCCTTTTCCGTTGTCTCTATCCAGATTAACACCCCCACCCCACCCGCGTTGACCCCCTCGCCTCACGTACCCCGCCCCTTGCACACCCTCCCCGCCGCTACCTCGCTTCGCCGACCGAAACCCGCGCAAACCACCGCGCATCCCCCAGCACCACCGACGTCTCCACCTGCCGATCCGGAATCCGCCAGTACTTCCTCAGCAGACGATCCTTCTCCTCCACCGTCACCTTCCTGAATCCGTGCTTCTCGTAAAAACCCACCGCCCACACCGCGTCCGCCCACGTCCCGATCAGCACCGGTCGCTCCGTCAGCCCACGCAAAAAACCCAACAGCTCACCACCAACCCCCTGACCACGCCTCGCCGTCTTCACATACGCGTGCCGGATCAGCGTCACGTCCTTCACATCCTGAATCCCCATCACCCCTGTCAACGCCCCGCCGTCCGAATACCCCCAAAACTCCACCCCCTCCCCAATCTGACCCCGCAACTCCTCCATCGACATGTACGGCTCATGCCATCGGTCCTCGGGTATCACCCCCCGATACGCCTCCGCCGCATCGTTGATGATCCCGTACACCCCCTCTACATCCCGCTCGTCCATAGGCCGAATCATGGGCTCCCTTCGTCCCGCCGTTGCCTCGCCCCTTCCCCTACAGCTTCCCCTTCTCCTTCCGATGATCCACAACACGCACCGCCTTCCCCATCGATCGCTCCAGCGTGTGCGGATCCACAAGCTCAACCTTCACTCGAATCCCCGTGATCGCGTGAATCTCCCGGTCTATCCGCTCCCGCAATCCCTGCATCTGCGCCATCTTGTCCGAAAAGTCCTGCGGCCTCATCTCCACCCGCACCACCACGTCGTCCAGCGTCCCAGGACGATCCACCTCAATCACATAGTGCGGCGCCGTCCCCTCCACTCGCAACAAAGCCTCCTCTATCTGCGACGGAAATACGTTCACCCCCCGAATGATCAACATGTCGTCCGTACGACCCACCACTCGACTCATCCGCACCGTCGTCCGACCGCACACGCACGGCGAATGATCCAACGACGCTATGTCCCGCGTTCGATACCGAATCACCGGCATCGCCTGCTTCGTCAACGTCGTGAATACCAGCTCCCCAGTCTCCCCCTCCTCCACCGGCTCCAGCGTCTTCGGATTCAAACACTCCACCAGAAAATGGTCCTCCTGAATGTGCATCCCCTTCCGCGCCGCGCAATCCCCGCTCACACCCGGACCCATCACCTCACTCAATCCATAATTGTTGAACGCCAGCATGCTGAATTCCCGCTCCATCGCCGTCCGCATCTCCTCCGTCCACGGCTCACCCCCAAAATGACCAAACTTCAACGGCAATGCCTTCGGATCAATCCCCTGCTGCCTCGATACCTCCGCTATGTGCAACGCGTAACTCGGCGTGCATATCAGCACCTCCGCCCCAAGATCCGTGATCAGCATGATCTGCCTCGGCGTGTTCCCACCAGCCGCCGGCACAATCCCCGCCCCAACCCGCTCCACCCCATAGTGCAACCCAAATCCACCCGTAAACAACCCGTACCCAAACGCAATGTGCACCAAATGCTCGCTACGCAATCCCCCAGCCACCAGAAACCGCGCGCACAGCCCCGACCACGTCTCCAAATCCGCCCGGTTGTACGCCACAAACGTCGGCTTGCCCGTCGTCCCCGATGAACCGTGGATCCGCGCAATCTCCCCACGCGGCACCGCCACAAACCCCAACGGATAATGCTGCCGCAAGTCCTCCTTCGTCGTCAACGGCAACCGCCGAATGTCATCCAACGACCGAATCGACTCCGCACTCACCCCGGCCTTCCCATATGCCGCCTTGTAAAAAGGCACCTCCGCCGTCCGCGCAACCGTCTCCCGCAGCCTCGCCAGCTGCAACTCCCGACGCTCCCCCTCCGGCATCACCTCTGCCCGGTCCCAAATCCGGTTCTCACACACAAACTCGCCCATACTTCCACCTCACCACATCCATCCCGCTTCGCCCGATAACACCACGCTCACCCAAACACCTCCTCAATGCCCACCCCCTCCGCACCCCCCACCCTCCTGACAACTCGCGCACTTCTCCGCCGCCGCCTTCTCATACTCCCGGATCTTCCCCGCCGCCAGCAAACATGCACGCCTCGCAATCACCACCGACAACTCGTCCCCCGCCAGACGCTCCTTCATCATCCCCTCAAATCCCTCCGGATCCGCCGTCGGATCCACCACCAATACGTGCTTCACCCCCAACGCCCTCGCCAACTCCTCAATCCGTACCTTCCCCGTCGGATCATGCCCCAACGTCCGACCCGTCCCTGGATGCTCCTGCTGACCCGTCATCGCCGTCGTCCCGTTGTCCAAAATCACCAGCATGTGCCCCGTCTTCGGCGGATTGTAAACCATCTCCACCAGCCCGCTGATCCCGCTGTGCACAAACGTGCTGTCCCCTATCACGCTCACCACACGACGAGCCTCCACATCCGGCAACACGTGCCGCAATCCCAACCCCACCCCCAAACTCGCTCCCATGCATACGCAAGTGTCCATCGCCTCAAACGGCGGCAACACCCCCAGCGTGTAACAACCGATGTCCCCCGCCACAATCAGGTCCAACTTCCTAAATACCTCAAATACCGTCCGATACGGACATCCCGCGCACAACTGCGGCGGCTTCCCCCGCGGGGGAGCCCCCTCCGCCGTCTCGTCCCCTCTCAAAATCCGCCCCACCCGCTCCACGCTCAACTCCCCAAAACGATACATCTCCGCCTTCCCCTCCACCAACACCCCCGCCGCCCTCGCCGCTTCCACCACATACGGATCCCCCTCCTCCACCACCACACACCGCTCCACACTCCCCGCAAACTCCCGAATCAGCTTCATCGGCAATGGATACATCATCCCCAACTTCAATAAACTCGCCCCGGGCGCCGCCTCCATCGCGTGCATCACGCTGATCCCGTTCGCAATGATCCCCAACTTCTTCTCCCCCTCCACACGCCAATTCAACCCGCTCACCTCCCCCCACGCCTCTATCTCCCCCAGCTTCTGCCTCAACCTCCGATGCGCAGGCCTCGCATACGCCGGAATCATCACCCGCCCCTTGATGTCCCTCTCAAACCTCCGCCCATCCCTTGATCCCCCTCCTACACCCAGCTTCCCCAACTCCTCCCTCCTCTTCCGCACCACCACCGTCTTCGAGTGACACACCCGCGTCGTCATCCGCAAAATCACCGGTATCTTCCACCTCTCCGATAGCTCCACCGCCTTGAAAAAATACTCGTACGCCTCCTGCGAATCCGACGGCTCCAGCATCGGTACACCCGCCGCCACCGCGTACCGCCGACTGTCCTGCTCGTTCTGGCTCGATGACATCCCCGGATCATCCGCCACCACCACCACCATCGCCCCGCTCACCCCCGTGTACGCCGCCGTGAACAACGGATCCGCCGCCACGTTCAATCCCACGTGCTTCATCGTCACCAACGACCGACCCCCTCCAAATGCCGCCCCAAGACACACCTCCATCGCAACCTTCTCGTTCGGCGACCACTGCGCATGACCCCCCAATACGCTAAACGCCTCCAATATCTCCGTCGATGGCGTCCCGGGATACCCGGCGCCCAGTTCCACCCCCGCGTCCAACGCGCCCAACGCCACCGCCTCGTCGCCGCTTAACAACATCCGATCCGCCAGCTTCATCGTCCCTCCCGAAAAAAACGGGATTCCTCGTCCCATCCGCGCGGATGTGACCACCGGCCCCAACGCGACACGGCCCCCTCGACCCGCCAGAGCCGCCTGCAATCTCAGCAGAATATCGCCCTCAGGTGTGATTGCAACCACAACCCCCTACGCCGCCCGCTCCAAATTCCCCACCATCATCCCCTCTTCCAGAATCCCCACCAGCACCCCCACAACCCCCTCGTCCAGTTCCCCTTTCCCCACAAACTCCCTCAATATCTCCACGCACTTCGCTATCGGAAACGCCGCTCGGTACGGCCGATCGGTCGCCAACGCGTCAAATACGTCCGCTGCCGCCGCTATCCGCGCCAACAACGGTATCTCCTCCCCCTTCAATCCGTCCGGATATCCCCCACCGTTCGGCTTCTCATGGTGCCATCGCACAATCGGCAATACCGCCTGAAACGTCCGCAACGGCTTCAAAATGTCATACCCGATCATCGGATGACGCTGCATCACCTGCGTCTCCTCTTCCGTCAACTTCCCAGGCTTGTTCAAAATCTGATCCGGAATCCCGATCTTCCCAATGTCGTGCACCGCACCCCCCGTCCGCAATGCCGACAAATCGTCTTCACTCAAACCCATCCGCTTCCCAATCTGCACCGAGTACGTCCCCACCCGCTCAACGTGACCACACGTATAGGCGTCCTTCCCTTCAACCGCGTTCGCCAACGCCAACACCACCGCCGACGCATCCTCCAGCAGATCCGTCGCCTGCTTCAAACGCATCGCCCGCCTCAGCCGCAACGCGATCTCCTCCTCCGGCGCCTCCATCGGAATCCAGTCGTCCGCCCCGGCATTCAATGCCTTCTGCTTCTCCGCTGAATCACCCTGCTCAACAATGAATACCACCGATAGAAACCCAGTCCGCTTGTCAAACTTAATCCCCCGACATAGCTCCGTATACGCCCCCAACTCCCTCCCCGGAACCACCACCACCAAATCCACCTCGCCATGACCCCGCAAATACCGCAACGCCTCCACCGCGCTCCCCGCCCATCGGCTACCCCATCCCTGCCGACCCACAAGCTCGCGCAGCGACGCCGGCGCCTCCACCGAGCCCACCCAGAGAACCTCGCCCGCCCTCATGGCCAGCGCGTTCATATCAACTGCTCCCTGCGCCGCCGCACGGCCACCCGATCTCTCTACACATCCCCGTAGTCCGCCAGCACAGTGCATCCCTCTCATCGGCATACCACTCATCCGAATTTTGCCTATTCTTCATATCAAGTCCCTCCCCTCCTTTCTCGATATCTCCCCTGCGAGCGGCGCGCGTCAACGCCCTCCATCTCTCGCCTATTTACAGGACGTCGAACATGGCCCTGCAAATCACTCCGTCATCCGCCGATTCCGACTCCCTCGAACAACAGGTCCGCAAACGCATCGAGTCCCTCTCCTATCTCCCTACCACCGTCGCCGTCGCCATGAAATTCGTCGAACTCGGCAAAAACCCCGAGGCCGAACCCTCCGAATACGCCACCGTCATCAGCTCCGACCCCTCCCTCAGCACCAAACTCCTCGCCCTCGCCAACTCCTCATGGTTCGGCGTCCGAAATAAAGTCACCAAACCCCAAATGGCTGTCAACCTCCTCGGACTCGGCACCGTCCGCACCCTTGCCATCAGCTTCTGTCTCACAGGCCTCCACAGCGAACTCCGCCTCACCCCCGAAGAATCCCGCATGCTCTGGGCCGCCTCTCTCTGCAAAGCCGTCGCCGCTAAACAGTACGCCGCCCACTTCGAACCCAAGTGCGCCGACGAAGCCTTCACCGCCGCCCTCTTCCAGGATTTCGCCATGCCCGTCATGCTCGCCGTCGCCAAACAAGACTTCCTCAACTCCCTCCAGGATACCTCCGCTAACTTCAAAACCCACCTCGAACGTCAACGCAACTTGTTCCACCTCGACCACGCCGAAATCGGCCGCATCGTCGCCCAAAAACTCGAACTCCCCGAAATCTTCGTCGACGCCGTCGCCTTCCACCACAATCTCGAAAACCTCCAACAATTCATCGGAAATCCCGTCCTCGCCAACGCCATCTACGCCGCTTCGCTCTTCCCTCACCTCCTCGTCGCTTGGAATCCCGACGACGTCAACGAGTTCCAACGCCTCATCGCCACCGAAACCGCCCAAAAGCCGCTCGACTGCCCCTCCTACCTCGCAGGCGTCCAGAAAGAATACGACCAGCTCTACGCCTACTTCGAACCCGAACAGTCCACCAAAATCAAACTCACCGAACTCCTCGAAATCGCCACCCGCGAAGCCGCCGACTGCACCACACGCCTCGTCGGAACCGTCCAAACACTCCTCCAGGAAGCCGCCAACGCCGGTAAACAGATCCACCAGATCCTCTCCGACCAGAATCGCCTCGAACAGGCCGCCTTCCACGATTCCCTCACCTCCGCCCTCAATCGCGACGGCTTCACACGCGCCGCCACAGACATCCTCACCACCGCCACACGCTATAGCACCGGCTTCTCCCTCGCCTTCCTCGACATCGATCGCTTCAAAACACTCAACGATACCTACGGACACGCCGCCGGCGATGCCGCACTCAAACACCTCGTCGCCACCGCCAAAAAAATCCTCCGACCCAATGCCTGCATCGGACGCCTCGGCGGCGATGAGTTCGCCATCCTCATGCCCGAATGCTCTCAGGACGAAGCCCAACGCCTCCTCCAGAACATCGTCTCCACCATCGCCCAATCCACTATTCCCGCTACCTCCGAACTGAAAGCCACCTTCACCGTCTCTGCAGGACTCTTCTCTCTCCCTCCCAGGGCCGCCGCTGCCCCCTTCGATAAACTCATGGCCGCTGCCGACCAACTCATGTACCAGGCAAAAAACGCCGGCGGAAACCGCGTCTCCCACGCACTCCTGCCCTCCGCTAAAGCCGCCTGAACACATTCCTCACTCCCCTCCCCAACAACCCCACCCCTCCCACTTGCGTCCTGCGCCCCACTGACGATCCTATATCCTCTCGTTAGCCGCTCACCACAAACGCCGCTTACGCGGAGGATCGCCCATGCGACTCGTTTGCCTTCTCGCTGCGTCCCTTCTCCTTCACCATCCCCTCCCCTCCATCGCCGCTCCCGCCAAATCCCTCGTCCGATTCGACCCCAACGATACTAACCTCCTGAAACCCACCCTCTTTAAACCCTACGAAAAAGGCTTCACCCGCGACAACAACACTTTCATCTGCGACAACCCCAACACCCCGGCAACCCGTGGCGCTACACAAACCGTCACTCTCAACCAAACCACCCCTCAACCCATCCTCGCCTCTGCCTACAGCAAAGCCGAAAACGTCTCCGGCAGCAAAGACCCCGACTACTCCCTCTACCTCGACCTCACTTTCACCGACGGCTCACACCTCTGGGGACAATCCGCACCCTTCGACACTGGCTCCCACGACTGGCAAACCCGCACCGTACGCGTCCTACCCCCTAAACCCATCCAGTCCGTCTCCTTTTACCTCCTCTTCCGCCACCACGCCGGCAAAGCCTCTTTCAAAGACCCACGCCTCATACAACTCAACCTCCCCAACGGCACCCTCCCCTTCGATGGCCTCGCCGTCTCCCCAACACCCCCCGCTACAGGGTTCGCCGTTCGCGATGTCGCCGCCGACTCCGACTTCGTCCCCTTTGAAAATGGCCAAGCCCTCGGCCTCAAACTCGAATCCCAATCCTCCCCCACAACCCGCCCCACCTTCATCTCCGCACACCTCACTAACACCACCGGCAAAGACCGCGCAATCACTCTCGTCTACACCCTCGCTCTCCCCAACGCCAACTACCTCTGGCTACCAGGACCACGCTCCTCCGAGCCCGCACAGTCCCCTCGCGATTACCACGCCCTCTCCTCAGGCCGCCTCTCTCGCTATCCCCTCGCCGCCGTCGCCTCTCCCGACATCGGCCACGCCATCATCCTCGATATGCTCCAGCCCGCCGTCTTCCGCGTCGGATTCTCCGCCGCCACCAGCGAACTCTACATCGCCTACGACCTCGCCCTCACCACCGAAAAACCCTCCGCAAATATCCGCTTCGCTACCACCACCTTCACACCCGCCTCGGGATTCCGCGCCGCCGTCGCCGCCATGTACGACGCCTTCCCCGATTACTTCCACTCCCGTACACCCCGCCAAGGCGTCTGGATGCCCTTCTACAGCATCAGCAAGGTCCAAAACCACGAGGATTTCGGCTTCGCCTTCAAAGAAGGCAACGACCAGACCGCCTGGGACGACGCTCACAACATCTCCACCTTCCGCTACACCGAACCCCTGACCTGGTGGATGCCCATGCCAAAAGACCTGCCCAGAACTCTCGATGCCGCCCTCGCTCACGCCAAGGCCCTGGCCGACAAAGGCGACAAAAACGCCCTCGCTCTCCTCGCCACCGGCTACCACGACCAAAACGCCAACTTCCCCGCTCGTCTCCTCGACACGCCCTGGTGCGACGGCGCCGTCTGGAGCATGAACTCCTCTCCACACCTCCCCGGCAACGTCACCGACTTCCAAAACAAGTGGAACCCCACCCTCAAATCCCAACTCTACGGCCCTAACCGCAAAGCCGACCTCGACGGCGAATACATCGACTCCGCCGAAGGATACGTCACCGATCAATACAACTTCCGCCGCGAACACTTCACCCACGCCCAAACACCCCTCACCTTCGACCCGGATTCCCTCAAACCCGCTATCTACCGCGGCTTGATCGCCTTCGAATATGTCCGCGCCATCTCCTCCGATCTCCACACCATCAACAAACTCGTCATGGCAAACTCCACCCCCAACAGCCTCTGTTTCCTCAGCCCACTCCTCGACGTCATGGGCACAGAAACCGACTGGAACCCCGCCAACCGCTGGCAACCTATGACCGACGACGAATTGCTCTACCGCCGAGTCCTCTGCGGCCCCAAACCCTACTGCTTCCTCATGAACACCAACTTCGACAATTTCTCCTATAACCTCACCGAAAAATTCATGAAACGTTGCCTCGCCTACGGCATGTTCCCAGGCTTCTTCTCCGCTGACGCCTCCACAGGCCACTACTTCTCACGCCCAGAACTCTACAACCGCGACCGGCCCCTCTTCAAAAAATACATCCCCCTCTGCAAACTCCTCGCTCAGTCCGGCTGGCAACCCGTCACCCTCGCCCATTCCAACAACAACAAAATCCTCCTCGAACGCTTCGGCCGAAACTACCTCACCGTCTTCAACGATTCCCCACAAACCCAAACCGCTACCATCACCCTCCAGTCCCTCGCCCCACGCGGCCAAAATGACTTGCTCCACCACCTCCCCCTCAACTGGCAAAACAACCGCGTCAACCTCACCCTCGATCCCGAAGACGTCCTCGTTCTCGAAATTCAGTGACCCCGCCTCAACATCAACAACCCCACCCCCAACACCGTCAACACCCCAGGTTCCGGTACCGTCCCCTCCACCGCCACACCCCCGGGGAACCTCAGCCCCCTCACTATCACCTCCCGCTCCGTCCCATCCACCCTCCCTCGATACAACGCGTCCGTGTCCGACCAATACAGCATCCCCCCCACAGGATCTAGCCCCAGCCCCATCGGCAACATCAAACCACTCTGCACCGCCTCCACCTCCGTCCCGTCCAGGTTCGACCGCATGATGAACCCCGCATACAGCGAGTCAATGTGCGGATCCACGTACCCCCAATACATCTTCCCCCTAGCCACATCCAACGCCAATCCCGTCGTCGGACCCGCATACCCCACCACCAGCTTCTCAACCTCCGACCCGTCCAGATTCGCCCGCTGCACCGCCGGTAAATCATAATCCCCCTGGCGACGCGCCCAGTACATCTTCCCACCCGCGACATCCACCGATATCCCGCACGGATCAGTCAAACCCCCCAACAGCACCTTCATCCCCCCACCATTCTCATCCGCCACCTGAATGCTCGTCCCGTCCGTCCAGTAAATCTCCCCCATCCCTCTGTACCGCGACCACGCAAACTCAATGCTCGTCGGCGGCGACCACAACGCCATCACCGCCTCCTGATGAGCCCCCGCCAGAGCCGCGGCCCGGAGCCGACCCCGCGGGCCCGGGCCCGCCGC
>CAYVKG010000095.1:0-17072 GCA_964451955.1 uncultured Tepidisphaeraceae bacterium | reverse complement strand
CCTCTTTGCCGCTTGATTCAGGCCGCCGTGTTTACAGACAAATTTGGACTTGACCCATGCAATGGATGGCGCGGCCCCACCGGCTGGCCAGCATCACGTGGTTCCGCTGGTCCGCTCCGAGCCTGTTGATCAACTTGGGTATTGCTTTGGTCCATACATCACGCTCGGTGGTCATGGGCATTTACTCCAAATCGACCGGAAACAAACAAAACCCTGTACCATAGCCCTTCCCGCAGGCAGTGAAGAACGTCTCACGTCGGTAGTACCTCTTGAGGGTGGAGGGGAGGAAGGCCAAGGGCGGAGGGCGCGGCCAAGGCGCCTACATTACCCCCTGGCCGGTGCCGCCCGCGCCTACGAAACCCCCGCCTGCGCGTCACTGGCGGGGTTGTGTAGGCGTAGGCGCTGTAGGCGCCTCTCAGGTCGTCTCCCCCGTCCTGGTGCCCTTGGCGGCCTGGACCATCGCCGCGATGCCCGCCCGCATGGCCAGCGGCATGGTCGCCCACGCCTGAATCAGCCCTGCCAGGTCCGGCGGCAGGGCCGGCGTCGCCGCGGGTGCTCGGGCGGGCGTCGGGGTGAGTGTGCCGGATTCTGTGCCGCCTTGGGTGGAAAGAGAGCGATTTCCCGAGGAATCCGCTGAGTGTTCGAATCCAACCGCGCCCCGAACACCACGGCACCCTCCCGCCACCAACTGAAATCGTTCTTGCCAAGCCGCTACTCCTGCATCGGGCAGGTTCTTCCACAACATCCGCTACACGGCGGACTCTTCGACTGACCCTCCGACACCGCAAACACGCTCATCGCACGCTCCGTCTTCTTCGATCCGCACGACGGGCATGCCGGATTCGTCCTCCCATCCATCGTCTTCACCAGTCTCTCAAACTTCTCCCGGCATTCCTGACACGTATACTCGTAAATCGGCACTGCTGACTCCTTGTCGGCTGCGTTCCTCTGGCTATTCTAGCATCCATTCGGCCGGGCTGAACAGAACGCCCAGCCCTTGCGAATCTCGCTCGAAAACAACGGTCACTCACCCTCTGTCGGAGGAATCATGCCAAGAACAGCCCAAACCTTTGATACAAACAAGTTCATATCCGCTTCTCAAGTCGGCGGCATCGATGCCTACGTCATCGACGAGGGGCCCGCACGCGGCGTCCGCACGCTGACCGTGAACACCGGCGCCGGCCTTCGTTATCGCGTCCTCGTCGACCGCGGACTCGACATCGACCAGGCGTTCCACAATCAGCATAGCCTCGCCTTCCTCTCCCATAAAGGCGTCACCTCGCCGACTCGCTCACTCGACCGCGGCCTCGACTGGCTCAAAGGCTTTCCCTGCGGCCTGCTCACCAGCTGCGGACCCTGCAACATCGGTTCCCCCTGCGTCGATCAGGGCGAAGAACTCGGCCTCCATGGCCCTCATTCCAATACCGCCGCCTCCATCGAATCGGTCATCCAGCCCGATCCTCACGCCGGCCGCAACGACATGACCATCGTCGGTCTCCTCCGATACGGCGCATTCTACGGCCCGTGCGTCGAACTCCGCCGCACCATCCGGTCAACCCTCGGCATCAATACCATCCAGGTCACCGACGACTTCTACAATGCCGCCAATACCCCCGTCCCACACGCGTGGCTTCTCCATATCAACTTCGGCTATCCCCTCCTCGACGCCGGCGCCGAATTCTGCTATGACGCACAAAAAGTCGAACCCGTCGGCGGCAGCGAAACCTCCGCCGACTATTTCAAACCAGGCAATAACTACAAACGCATCCCCAATCCCCTCCCCCAACATCGTGGCCCCAATTCCTTCGTCGGGTACATCTATCCCAAAGCCACCCGCGACGGCCTTACCACCGTGGCCGTCGTCAACCGCCGACTCGGACTCGGCGTGGCCGTCCGGTACAGCACCAAAGAATTCACCCGATGCGCCAATTGGCAACACTGGGGAAAACACGAATACGTCGCCGCTCTCGAACCCTCCACAGGCAGCGTCGAAGGCCGCGATAAGGACCGCGCCGCAGGAATCCTCCAGACACTCCGCCCCGGCGGCCGCAAGCGATACCAGTACTCCATTGACGTCATCACCGACCGCGATCAACTCCAGAGATTGCTCGCAATGAACCGCTGATACCCCTCTCGCCCGCCCGGATCCCAATGCACCGCCGACTATCACGCGCCTGGCATCGCCTCGCTCCGCAACACGCCCTGCACCCAATTCAACCGCACGCCCAAACTGCCTCGCAGGAACTCCTGCAGCCTCCGGCCCAGCAACTCGCCACGCCAACCTCGCATCAGCCGGCAACCCTCTTCCAGCTTGCCCTCTAAACAAAACCCGCGGTAACACCGCGCAACCTCCGCCCGGCTCGTCGCCAACGACGGGTCCACACCCTGACCAGCACACCATGCCTGTACCGCCGCCCACAACGCGTCAATCCCGAATCGCTCCACCGGCGTCTCCTCAACCTGCTTGCCCACCGGTCGCTGTGCCTCGGGAACCGCCAGACCTTTCTGCGTCGCCTCCACAATCCGACCCCCTTCCTCAATCTCCACCGGCCGAGGCAACCCGCGAACCTTCGCCAGATCCTCCAGACTCTTCGCGGGCTTCCGTGCCAGGTTGATCAGTATCTCGTCCTTCAGATAGCTCCGCGGCGGACTGTCCTGCCTCCTCGCCGCCGACTCCCGCCAGAGGTACAGCTCCCGCAATACCGCCAGCTCCTGCGGCGACAGCGAGTTCACCCCACGAATCCTCAAAAAGTCGGCCGCTTCGTCCATCCGATATAACGACGGATCGCACAGCACGGCGCACTCCTCATCAACCCACCCCACGTGCCCCGATCGCTCCAAACGACCCCCAATCGCCGACCGAACCGCCGGCAAATACCTCACGTCGTCCGCTGCATAACGCAACTGCAGCTTGCTCAACGGCCGCTGGTCCCAATGCGTGAACGTGAAACCCTTCCCAAGATGAACCCCCGCCAATTCCCGCACTAGCTTCGACAATCCCACCGGATACGCCAACCCGATGAACCCCGCTGCAATCTGCGTGTCAAAAACCCTCGCCGGCGGCAAACTCACCTCCCTGAAAACCGGCTCCAGATCCTGCTGCCCGCAATGCACAATCTTCTCAACCGATCCGTCCGCAATCAGTCTCCAGAATGACTTGAGATCAAGCCCGGCCAACGGATCCACCAACGCCACACGCTCCGCCGTCGCCACTTGAATCAAACACAGCTTCGGCAAATAGCTCATCTCCCCAATAAACTCGCTGTCATACGCAAATGCACCCACCACCCGAATGTGATCGATCAACTCCGCCAACTCGCCGGCCGTGCCAATCAGCGACGGCGATGTCTTCGGAATCAGCGGGTGGTCCGGTATCGGCTGCGACGCGCCCGGATCGCTCGCATGCGCCATTAAATGACTCTGGTTGCGGTAGTCAAAACGCCCAGAACGCTTCGCCCTTGAACCCTTCGATTCGGACGCTTCAGACATCACACGGCTCCATCGCGGCATGCGCCGCATCCGCACTCGTCCTCCCCATCCACCGTTATACGTCAATATCCCCCTTCGGGCTAATCCCAAGCAACGCCATCAGGCCCTCCATTCCCCGCCTCACACTCCCCCAACAGCCGCCAATCTCCATCCGCCCATACATCCACCCTACCGTTGCACCCCCGAAATCCCTCGCTAGACTCTCTCTTCGTACCTCCATCAGGAACACCATATGGCTGAGACGGCACCATCGACAGGCGGGCGACAGAACCCCACGATGACTCTGTCCCAGCTTCGGCATGACATCCGCAATTGCCTGAATACCATCAAACTCTCCTGTGCTCTCCTTCGCAGACAATCAGATGCCGAATCCTCCAAAGACTCTTTCCTCGAAATCGAGCGATCCGCCGACACCATCAACAATTTGGTCACCCGGTTCCTCAGCGATGCGGACGCCCCAAACCTCCTCCAACCTCCACCCTCACACCAACACAGCCCCCCAAACCCTCCTCCACCTGCCTGAAATCCGACCTACACAACCCCTCAAACCACCCCCTTCCAACCCTCTCAGCTCACCGACACAGGCTCAAATAACCGGCTGAATCGACGCTGCCGCCGGTTACGCCATCCGCCCTTGTGATACGCGTACCCCGTGATCAACGGCACCGCCACGGTCGCCTCTCCATACACCATCTGCTCGTACGTCGTGTCTACCTTCCCCCACGAACTCGCCTCCTTCAGCGTGCTGCTTGACAACGCCCCATCCCGAACGTCCGCCACCGTCACCTGAATCGCATACTTGTGCATCGGCGATTCCGTCCCCAAAATGTCCGCCGCCACCACAATGTCCTGCGCAAAGTTCTTCGGAACTCCGCCCCCGATCATGAACAGACCCGTCTGATTACTCTTGATCTTCAACTGCGTCAGCTCCAGAAAATCCTTCGCGCTGTCCAACGTCACCTTCGCCTGATCGCCTCGCCCATGCTGGTGCGCGACCAGGCCAAAACCCGCCGAACAATCGCTGAACGCCGGGCAGAAAATCGGCACCTCCTGCCGATACGCCTCCAGCACAATCCCCTCCACCGTCTTCCCCTTCTTCTCCAGCCAGGCCCCCATCTCCCTCAAAAACTCCCGCGACGAATACGGCCTCGGCTCCAGCTCGTCGGCGATCTGCCGAATCGTGTCATCGCATATCCGCAACTCTTCCTCATCAATAAACGTGTCGTAAATCCGGTCAATCATCAACTCACGCAACTCCCCGTCTCGCGTTCCCGATTTGAATGAGTCGTCGGCAACATAATGCCGAAAACCCAGCGACTCAAAAAAGTCCTGGTCAACCATGTTCGCCCCAGTGCTCACAACCGCGTCCACCATCCGGTTGCGTATCAGGTCCACAAACACCCTCTTCAGCCCCGCATTCACCAGCGACCCCGCCAAACACAAGATGATCCCGCAGTCCGGGTCTCGCACCATCCGATCGTAGATCTCTGCCGCCCGATGCAGATCTCTCGCCGTGTACGACATCCGGCCCATCGCTTCCACCATCCCCACTACGTCATGCTTTGTGATGTCAATGTGCTCAATCGTCCGCTGCAGCAGCTCTCGCTTGGTTGCCATGTCGTGCCTCCAGCCAGGTAACTCCATTCCCCGGTCATTATACCCCTTTCACTGACTCACACGCAGACTAACCAGTGTCGGACGGACCAGCGTCCCCGGAAGCACCACCAAAACCCGACCATCCGCCAGCCTTGCAACGCTCTCCACCACCCGCCCTTCCATATTCACCAACACCCCGCCGGCTCCAAGTCCGCAAACCTCCAGCACCGGACAATAGAGCGCCTTGCCCCGTGGCGAAAGCGTCAACTCAATCCTCGGCGACATCGCCAAAATCTGGTACGACCCGCTTAACTCCGCGTATCCGTCATTGTTGCTGTCGCCGATGGAATTCCGCTCCACCCGCCCATACTCCGCTGCGATCGTCACCTCGCCGGGGTTCACATGATGATCGATCGCCGCCGAATTCGCCCCCCCCAGCAGGCTCATCTTCCCATCCACAATCCGACGGCCATCCGGATAAATCGTGCACCATTTCGCCGATCCCCGCGACCTGAATCTCGCTCGCAGCCCGCTCGCCTCCTCCAGCACCCACCCCTGCTCGCTTGCCTCCGGAGTCCTCAGCACCTCCCGGAAAACCCCCGCTTTCTCGATCATGAAGCCAAACCCTCTCTCCCGAATTACCCACCCCGAATTCACATGAACCTGGCTGTTGTCTATCACCAGAACGTCATCACACCACACCCTCTGTGCCAACGGCGCGTCAAACCCAAATCTCAGCGTCCCGATCGGCAACCGCTTGCCGTCCGTCACCGCCGCGATGTCCAACATCACCGGAGTCCATTGCCGCGCGGGAATCTCCACATGCGCACTGGCCAATCCAACCCCGTCCACCTCGTACACCGCCGTCAGACGCTCCGCACGCTCCGCGTAAAAATACGCTCCCGCCAAGACCCATCGCCCCGGAAACTCCGATCCGCTGAACAGCGATCCCAGCTTGACGCCCACACCCCTGCTCCCTCGCTCTATCACAAAACTCCCCCTCCCCGTGTGCTGCTGCCCCGAATTCATCCCCCCTTGGCCATCCACCTTCATAAATACCGCATCCGTCTCCGCCTCAAATCCCAGAAGCGCCCGAAATGGGTATCCCTTCAGCTGTGCCTCCGTCCGAACCATCTGAAGCCCCAGCGGCTCGGCCTCGCTTACCGGCGGGTCCGCCAAATGCCCCGAACAGCCCATCGCCAATTGCCAAACACCCGCCAACGCCAAAAGAATCAACGATCTCATGGTCCCAGTATCCATCATCCCCTTGCACGTCCCATCATACCAGGGCCGCATGATAGCCGGTCCATCACACTCTCGCTATTCAACCGCTGCCTGATCCAACGGCGCCCAAAAACCAAAAAAAGGTGGCGTGGACCTCTCGGCTTTCCACGCCACCAAGGGAAGGAGGATTGTGTCTGAGACCTATTTCATTATACGAACCGCCCTCTCAAGAGTTCTGCTTCGCCTCACAACTATTCGCATTCTACATGACGCCTTTTACCCGGTCTCTTCAGCCAAACCAGCGGCCACCATTTTATCGGCCTTGCTCCAATCGTCGCGCCTGCTCGTCCGGCAATCCTTCGGAATACTGCCCGCCAACATCACTAAGATCGGCACTTCCAGCCCCCGGTTTAACCACTGCATCGCCCTTGTCCATTTTTCCGGACACCCCTCGCTTCATCACCAGGTTGCAAATTGCCCCAGCCTCCACGATCCTATGGGACTTGGTCCGCCGCTTCGCCTCAGGCTTTCTCCTGCTGGGAGCCACCCATGCCAAAGATCAATCTGTCCTTGCAGCTCTATACGGTCCGCGAACTCATAAAAAACGACTTCGCGGGTACCATCACCCACATCCGACGCATCGGCTACCACGCCATCGAAGTCGCGGCTTCAGGCGACCTCAACAAAGCCAAAACCGATCGAAAAGTCTACGATGAGGCCGGCCTCAAGGTCTCCGGATGCATGGCCTCCATCGACCTCCTCGAAACCGACCTCCCAAAGGCCCTCGACGAGGCCCATATCCTCGGTACCAACAACATCGTCGTCCCCTACCTCCCCGAAGAACGCCGAAAAACCGCCGCCGACTGGAAAAACTTCGCCGTCACCATGAACAAGCTCGGCGCCGCCTGCCGAAAACGCGGCTTCGAGTTCGCCTATCACAACCATAGCTTCGAATTCGAGAAATTCGACGGCAAAACCGGCTTCGATATCCTCTTCGATAACTCCGACCCCTCCCTCCTCCGCGCCGAGGTCGATACCTATTGGGTCCGGCATGGCGGTGCGGAACTCCTCCCCTTTATCCATAAACTCGGCAAACGCATCTTGATCCTCCACCTCAAAGACATGCTCCCGGGCCCCGAACGACGCTTCGCCGCTGTCGGCACCGGCGACATCGACTTCGCCGCCGTCTTGGCTGCCGCCGAAAAATACGACATCTATTGGGGCGTCGTCGAACAAGACCAGTGCTACGACGTCTCCCCCATACAAGCCGCCAAGTTCAGCCTCGAATACCTCCGAAAACTCGGGGCACAGTAAACCACGCCAACAAATGCCCCCCTCATGCCCGACCTCAACCTCCCCCCCTGCATTCCCAGCCACAAATCAACCGCCCGGCTCCCGCATCGACAAAGGCGGCCTCAAAACCTCCATCACCAGCCACCCCCGCCTCAATGACCGCGACGTCAACGAGTCACCGAATACCCGCTCTCTCGCCGTTGGCAACATCTGAATGGGACCCTTCGCTCCACCAATCTCAGACGATGAAATCGCCCCCTTGCCGAACGCGTCTTCTTCGCCGGCAGACTTGACAATAACCTCCGGCTGCACAAGCACAGACGTCAAAATCGGCGCTGGCTCCGGTGACGACACACGCTTCGCAGGCTTCTTCGCCGGACCACGCCGAATCGGCTTGCGAACCTTCGCACCACCCGGCGACGCCGGGGGCAACGGGGGCGGCTCAGGTCGGCGAACCACAGGCGGCTGCTGCGGCGGCGCCGAGGTCTCACCCCCAAGCTCCCTCAAAATCTGCTCCCAACTCTTCTCCTGCTGACCCCCAGGCTTCTTCTTCTTGGCCGACATCGCCGCGCCAATCAACCAGATCGCCGCTACCACACATCCAATCAGGATCTTGAAGATCCCTTCGATCTCGTCGCCGGCACCCAATATGCTCGCCCATTCTCTCATGTCGCTGCCCTATGCCTTCCCGCCCTCCCCAGGACGCGCAATCGCCTCTCGCATCGACGTGTCCGCCTGAATGTTCCTGAACTTGTAGTAATCCATGATCCCCAGATTCCCCGACCGAAAAGCCTCCGCAATCGCCCGCGGAACCTCCGCCTCTGCCAACACCACCGCCGCTCGGTTCTCCGCCTGCTTCGCCACGTTCTCCTGCTCGTGCGCCACCGCCATCGCACGCCGCTGCTCCGCCTCCGCCTGAAACCGCCGCTTGTCCGCCTCCGCACGCTCCGCCAACAGCTTCGCCCCAACGTTCTCACCGACGTCAATGTCCGCGATGTCAATCGACAAAATCTCAAACGCCGTGTTCGCATCCAATCCCTTCGCCAATACCGCCTTCGAAATGTGGTCCGGATTCTCCAACACTTCCTTGTAGTCCTTCGCGCTGCCGATCGCACTCACAATCCCCTCTCCCACCCGCGCAATCACCGTCTCCTCCGTCGCACCACCCACCAGGCTCTTGATGTTCGTTCTCACCGTCACCCTCGCCTTAACCTTCAACTGAATCCCGTCCGGCGCGACCCCGTCAATCGTCGAGCGATTCATCGCCGCTGACGGCACGTCAATCACCTTCGGATTCACCGAAGTCTGCACCGCGTCCAGAATGTCGCGCCCTGCCAGGTCAATCGCCGTCGCCGTCTTCCATGACAGGTCGATGTTCGCCTTGTTCGCCGCGATCATCGCGTTAATCACCCGCTGAACATCCCCGCCCGCAAGCACGTGAGACTCCATCTCCCGCTGCGTAATCTCCAAACCCGCCCGCGAACCCTGGATTCGCGCGTTCACGATCACGCTCGATGGCACCTTCCTCAGCTTCATCCCAATCAGCTCCACAAAGCTGATCCTCACCCCGCTGAAAAACGCCTGCACCCATAGATTGATGAACTGCAGCATCACAAACAACACAATGATGATGATCAGCAGCAACACCAGCAGAATGCCCGTCAGCCAGGGATTATCAAATGGCATGTCCATCGCTCCCGTAAAAAAGGTCCCTCTTGCCAATCGCCCGCTTCACTACGACCGTCACACCGCCCGAACCGTCGGCTGCCGATTGTTCACGCTGACAACCTGCACCTTCGTCCCCGCCCGAATCATCCCAAGCTCCGACATCGCCTCCACCCGCTGCCCGTCGAACTCGCAATAACCCATCGGCCTCAACTCGCTCACCGCAATCCCGCATGCCCCAATCTGCACCAGCGCCGGCGGCACATACGCCTCCACCGGGGGCAACACCAGCTCTCTGCCCACACGCGTCCGCGGCGCCAGCTTCAACAACGCCCCAAACAAAACGGGCACCCCCACCGCCGTGCCAACCATTGCCGTCGCGCCTAACCACGGGCTTATGAAAAAACACAACACCAACCCAACTAGCACCGCCAATGCCCCCGACAACAGGATCAATCCATGCGCCGGCAAAAACAGCTCCGCCACCAGCAAAATCACGCCTGCCGCAAACATCAGAATGGACCATTCGCCTAGGCTCATGATTGCACCGGCCGAACCACCACCCGATTCCCCGAAACCTCACGCACCACCAACTCCGCCCCCCGAGATACAAATCCGCTGTCACTCACCACCGAAATGATGTGGCTCCCGCCTGCCGCGTCGTGAAACTCCGCTGAACCACCGGGCCGCAAATCCGTCACCGCCGTTCCATGCGCGCCGACCGCCGGCGCAAGCTCCGACGGATCAATGTTCGTCAAACTCCCCACCATCGCCGATTCCGTCCCCACCGTCGTCGTCAGAATCAGTCTGCTGAAATACGGAAGCTGCGGCAAATACCGCCTCAGCCACCAGCACAGCAGAAATGACGCCATCAGACCCCCAACCACCACCGATAGCCCTTGCCTCAACCCCGACCAGGTCACCGCCAACTGCGGAATCGACAGCGGCGATCGCCCGGGTTCCGGCGCAATGAATGTCAGCACCAAACCACCCAGAATCAACCCAATCCCAAGCAAACCGGTTATCCCAAAACCCGGAATCACAAACAGCTCTATCGCCAAAAGACCAATCCCCAACAAAATGGCCGCGATTTCCCACCACTGCGCGTAACCCGTCATCAGCGGCACCCCCAACAGTATCGCCAGCGACAAAACCGCCCCGGCCTCCGCTAATCCGTGCCCGGGAGCATGCATCCCGGCGTACAAACTCACCAGAAACGCGATCAACAAAATCAACCGCACACCGTCGCTGTTCAGAAAACCCAGCATCCGCCCCCCAAACCCAGGCTCAAATGTCATCAGTACATGAACGTCAAGAGTCTGCGCCAACTGCGCAACACTCGCCAATGATCCCTTCGCCAGCCCAAGCTTGATCGCCTGCTCCGTCGTCACCGTCAACAACGCGTCCGCCGCCGTCACCGGGTCCCGCATCCCTTCCACAGGCTTCCACCCCTCCGCCACAAGCTGCGCGTACCCCTTGCCATCCACAAATCGACGAGTCCCCTCCTTCTCCACCCAATGTACAACCCGATTCAACGATACCATCGACTGCACCAGCAACGGATCGTATCCGTTCCGCAACGCGCTGTCCTCAAAATCCGCCAGAATCGGACTCTCGATCTTCGCTCGCTCAGTCGGCCCCAACGGCTGCAAACCCCCCGTCGGACTTACCGCGATCGGCGCGCAATCCCCCAACGCCGCCGTCGGCGCCATGTAGATCGCATTGCACGCCACCGCAATCATCGAACCCGCCGAATACGCCTTCCGGTTCACGTACGCCACCACTCGCATCTCCCTCTGCGACTTGATGAAATGCGACAACTCCAACGCGCTCGTCACCGCGCCACCATACGTGTCCAGGTCAATGATCACCACCTTCGCCCCCAGACTCCGCGCCTGCTCAAACTGCCGAACAAATGCACCCTGACTGTACGCGTTGATCGGCCCCTTGAGCGCCACCACTACTCCGGGTGTGCTCGCCCCGCTCGCTGCGCCGGCCACCGCCGATATGACCAGCCACGGCAAAATGGCAATTCGTCTCAGCATGGTCCCCCTATTGTACGCTCTTGTCCTCCCCGGGGAATGGCAATCGGCATTATAACCCCCAACCATCTTTCGAATCCCAACCCCGTCCCCTCCCCCAAAAACACTCCCACACAGCCCGCTCCCCCCACGCCTAAACCCCTTTGACCCTCTGCGAGACCTCAATCAACGACTCCAGCGTCTTCCTCCCCCTCCCACTGTCAATCGCCTCGCCGGCGGCCTTCATCCCCGCCTTCAAATCCGGTTGCTCCTCCGCTACAACCAACGCGGCCGCGGCGTTCAGCACCGCAATGTCCCGCATCGGACCCCGCTCTCCCGACAAGACCTTCCCCATCGCCTCCGCTGCCTGATCCACATTCTCAATCCTCAGGTCCGACAACCGCGCGTACGGCAAACCCAGTTCCACAGGATCCAGCTTCCACGTCCACACTTCCCCACCCCTCAGTTCGCTGATCCGCGTCGGGCCCAGCGTCGATAACTCGTCCAACCCATCCTCCGCGTGAACAACCCACGCCCGCGAACTGCCCAACTCCCGTAACACCGACGCCAACCGATCCGTCAGCTCCGGCCGAAATACCCCCATCAGCTGATGCCTCGCCCGCGCCGGGTTCGTCAGCGGACCAAGCACATTGAATATCGTCGGAATCCCCAGCGATGCCCGCGCACCACCCACAAACTTCATCGCCGGATGATGATACCTCGCAAACGCAAAACATATCCCCGCTTCCTCCACGCACCGCTTCAATTGCTCCGCGTTCAACTCCAGGTTCACCCCAAGCTTCTCCAGCACGTCCGCCGAACCCGCTTTGCTCGTCGCCGAACGATTCCCGTGCTTCACCACACGCACCCCCGCCGCCGCAACGATGATCGCCGCCGCTGTCGATATGTTGAACGTGCTCCGCACGTCGCCCCCCGTCCCGCACGTGTCAATTATCACACCCTCCCCTTCGCACTTGATCGGAATCGCCTTCTCCCGCATCACCGTCGCTGCCCCCACCAGCTCATCCACCGTCGTCCCCTTCGCCGCAAGACCCACCAGCAAACCCCCGATCTGCGCGTCCGTCGCTTCCCCTGACATAATGTGCATGAACGCTTCACGCGCTTCCGTCCGAGTCAAATCCTCCCGGCGGCAAAGCTTCAGCAATATCTCACGCAAAGCAGCAGTCGTTGCCATCTGATAAACCTCTCCCCCGTGCCCAATACCCTTCAAAACCCCGCAATCGCTCCCCCTGGGCAACCCGCACGCCGACCATACCCTCATTCCTCCTGAATCAAACCCGCCCCGGCTGCCGCTGTCGTCACAAACGTGCTCGGCGACTTCCCATATCTCGACCTGTACGCCTCGTCCAAATGACCCATCAAACTCTCCACCGCCCGCGGCTGAACCAGAGCAACAATGCAGCCCCCAAACCCACCACCCGTCATCCGCGCCCCATAAACCCCCTTCACCTTCATCGCCTCCGCCGCCAGAAAGTCCAACTCCTCGCAACTCACCTCGTAATCGTCCCGAAGCGATGCGTGACTCTGACACATCAACTCGCCCACCCGCTCGTACGACTTCCGCCCAAGCATCGTCACCGCCTCCACCGTCCGCGCATTCTCGCTCACCACGTGCCGGCACCGCCGATGCACAATCTCCCCCAGCCTCTCCTTCGCCTCTTCAACCTGCTTCAGGCTCACGTCACGCAACGCCCGTACCGTCGGCTGAACACCCCTGAAATACGCCACACCCTCCTCACATTGCTTCCGCCGAATCGCGTATTCGCCCCCACTCAACTCGTGCTTCACCATTGTGTTCGATACCACCACCCGCAACTCCTTCTCGTCGATCGGCACAAACTGCCGCGTCTGATCCCGACAGTCCAACAGCATCGCGTGCCCCGCCTGCGCGCTGATCACAATCGTCTGATCCATGATCCCGCACGGAACCCCCGCATATTCGTGCTCCGCCTTCTGACAGATCACCGCCAACCGGGTAATATCGATCTCCAAACCCCCCATCGCCAGAAAACACCACGCCGTCGCCACCTCGATCGCCGCACTGCTCGAAAGACCCCCGCCCACCGGCAGCGTGTTCGCAATCAACGCGTCCATCCCCGTCAACGGAATCCCCGCCGCCATCAACTGCGCCGTCACCCCTCGCGAATAGTTCGCCCAGGCCGGCTCGCCTCGCTCAATCCTCCCGTTCAAAGAAAACTCCACAAGCTGTCCCGGAAAAACCGTCGATGCCAGCCGAATCCGCCCGTCATCCCGCTCCCGGCATACCATCCGAACCTCCGGGTCGATCGCCATCGGCAATACGTACCCGTCGTTGTAGTCCGTGTGCTCGCCAATCAGGTTCACCCGCCCCGGCGCTCTAATCACCGTCAACCCGTCCTGGTCTCCAAAAATGTCGGCAAATTGCCGTTTGATCGTGTCGATCGAAGCATCCATGCCCGGGAATGTATGACCGCCTGTCCAGAGGGTCAAGGCAAACACCCACTACCCTCCGCCTCTGCCAAACATCCCCTCTGGAACCCATACGCCACTTCGGTACCATGGTCGCCATCAACCATGACCCCCGATAACCCCCATCCTCTCCGTTCCCGCTTCATCGTCCTCGACGGCCCCGAAGGCTCCGGCAAGTCCACCCAGCTCAAATTCCTCGTCGAAACACTCCAAAAACACCATCTCCAACCCCTCGCCGTCCGCGATCCAGGCACCACCCAAATCGGCGAGAAGATCCGCGCAATTCTCCTCGACCCCGCTCACGCCGAAATGACCATGCGCTGCGAAATGCTCCTCTATATGGCTGCCCGCGCCCAAATGATCGCCCAAATCATCCTCCCCGCCCTCGCCGCCGGCCAAACCGTCATCTGCGATCGCTTTGTCTCTTCCACCCTCGCCTATCAGGTCGGCGGCGACGGCCTCACCGAACAACAGATCCGCTCCATCGCCGATATCGCCATCCAATCCCGCTGGCCTGACCTCACCATCATCCTCGACATCCCCATCACCCAGTCCTTTGCACGCGTCCAACGGACCAAGGACCGCATCGAGCAGCGACCTCCCGAATACCATGAGCAGGTCCGCCGTAACTACCTCTTACAAGCCGCCGCCGACCCCGCACACTATCGCGTCATCGATGCCGCCCGCACTCCCGACGCCGTTCATGCCGATATCTGGGCCGTCCTCACCCAGATGCCCGCCGGTTAAGCCCCGGCCTTATCAATCGTTGCTCTACGGTTCCCCTACAACCTCTGTCTTCAGGAATAACATGGATCCATTACCACCCCACAATCCCCCACCGCAGGATGAACCAATACTTGATTCGCCACCTCTCGTGTCACAGCCCATCCCCCAGGCTGCCCTCCCGGAACCCGCCCCCCAGCAGCCCGCCACCACGCTCTCCCCGGCCGACGCCAGATTCCTTACCGCCGTCGGTCGTGTCGTCGCTGCCTGCGTCGTCCTCCTCGGCATCGCCTCCATTGCCCTCTGCGCCTACGTTGCCTATCGCGCCGTCGTCTGGTTCTGGTTCACCCCATGAAACTCACGACTTTCAGCCACATCCTCGGTCAGGACCACGCCATCCGCTCTCTCCGCCAGGCCTATCTCGCCGACCGACTGCCCCATGGCTTGATCTTCGCCGGGCCCACCGGCGTCGGCAAGGCAACCACCGCCGCCGCCCTCGCTTCCTTATTCCTCTGTGACCGACCCGCTGCCGCCGATCCATGCGGCCATTGTCCTGCCTGCATAACTTTCGCCGGAGGCAACCACCCCGATTGCCACGTCATTACCAAAGAGCTGATCCGCGTTTATGACAAAACCGGCAAGTCCAAGGGCGTCGATCTCTCCATCCACGTCATCCGACCCGAACTTGTCGAAACCGCCGCCAGAAAATCCTCCATGGGACGCGGAAAAGTCTTCATCATCGAGCAGGCCGAACTGATGAATCACGCCACCCAGAATGCCATCCTCAAAACTCTCGAAGAACCCATCGGCCGCACTCTCATCATCCTCCTCACCCATCAGCCTCACGCCTTGCTCCCAACCATCCGAAGCCGCTGCCAACTCGTCCCCTTTCTCCCCCTCCACCGCGACCTCGTCCTCCGCGAACTCGAAAAACGACGAATCCAGCACGCCGACGCCGTCGATGCCGCCTCCTTTGCCGAAGGTTCCCTCGGCCAAGCCCTTCAATGGCTTCAAGATGGGGTCATCACCAACGCTCGACACCTCTGTGAAATGCTCACTCGCATAACCCCGGATGCCCTCTCAGACCTCCCAGACTGGATCAAAACCGCCGCAGACCAATACGCCCAAAAACAGCTCCAACGCGACGAACTCTCCAGCAAGGACCAGGCAACACGCCAAGCTCTCGCCCTCTATCTCCATCTCATGTCACAAGTCTTCCGCCAACGCCTCCACTCGGCCACCCAACCCCATGAACTCGAACACCTCTGTTCCGCCATCGACGCCATAGCACGCGCCGAACAGTACCTCGACTCCAACGTAAATACCGCCTTGATTTTCCAGCAACTCGCCGTCACATTGGAGAAACCATTGGGCGATCAGTCCGGCGCCTCGACTACGCCACGGCAATCGCCTGTCCGCTAATCTGACGCGAGGTCTACGACCAAACCATGACCATCGACGAAACCCCCGTTCAGCAAACCACACCCCCCTCCCCACAGACCCTCTTGGTCCGCTACGGGGCCATGGGCCTCGTCGGCGAATTCCCCTATGACGGCCCCTCCTGGCCCGACTGCAATGCCAAAGTCGTCGTCCGCACTCGACGCGGCACAGAATTGGCCCAGGTCCTCGCCACCGCCAACCCGCCCACCCCAGCCCCAAAAAGCCTCACCCGACAGCAAATCCAGGATTACCTCCAAAAGTCCGGCGGCAACGACTATCCCTACTCCACCGACGGCCGAGTCCTCCGCATCGCCACCCCGGCTGACCTCAAGGAGCAGGCTCGCATCCAATCCGAAAAAGGCCGCTACCTCTCCGCCTGCGAAGCCGCTATCAAAGAACTCGATTTGCCCATGCAACTCGTCGATGTCGAACTCATCCTCGGCGGAGAGATGACCACCTTCTATTTCCTCTCCGAACACCGCGTCGATTTCCGCTCCCTCGTCAAACGCCTCGCCTCTCAATTCCATACCCGCATCCAAATGCACCAGGTCGGCGCACGCGACGAAGCTCGCTTGGTCGCAGACTTCGAAACCTGCGGCCAGCCCTGCTGCTGCCGACGCTTCCTCAAAATCCTCCGCCCCGTCTCCATGGGCTCCGCCAAAATGCAGAAAGCCACCCTCGATCCCTCCAAAATCTCAGGCCGCTGCGGGCGACTCAAGTGCTGCCTCCGCTACGAAGATGCCACCTATGACGAGTTGAGACGCAAACTCCCAAAGGTCGGCGCCAGAGTACGCACCCCGGAAGGCGAAGGCGCCGTCGTCGAGGGCATGATCCTCACCCAACTCGTCAAGGTCCGCCTCGACAACGAACGCATCGTCGCCCTCAACGTCTCCGAATTGCTCGATCGCGATGCCACGCCCCCTGCCCCAACTCACGCCCCAAAACCTCCACCACAACCCGAATCCCAGCCTCCATCCGAGTCCCAAGATAAGCAAACCCGACCAGTACAGCCCAAAAGCGGCCAGACCCGACGTGCGCGGCCCCGGCATCAGGGCATACCCAGCCCCGACTCTGAAAAAAGCCAAATCCCGCCTCAACCCCCCGCAGAAAACCCCCCTCCCCCCACACCCGTTCCCTCTCAACTCGGCCCCC
>CAYVKG010000094.1:0-17089 GCA_964451955.1 uncultured Tepidisphaeraceae bacterium | reverse complement strand
TCAGTTCCACGGTGTGCCGTCGCGGAACGGTCGAAAGATCGACGTTTCGGCCCCAACCGACCGTTGCCACACCCAACACAATGACGACAAGGCCTCTGATTTGAAACATGGCACTCCATTCGCCAGCATCTCCATCCTGATCCCTTGGCAAGCCCAGTTCATTCAGGCGTCAGGACGTGTGGCATTTGACGCTGCACGCCCCCTTTTGTTCCCGCCCGTTGTGTGAGGGCGTCAGACAGCCTCTTGTGCTGCCACACCCAACACCCGGATTGCGACATTCGAAGGCCTGAATGGGCTAGACTCGTCGCGCTTCCGCCTTGGGAGCTTCGTCCTCGCGATAGAGCACTTCAACCGGAATCTCAGGCGGCAAGAGGACTTCGAGGGTTCGTTGGAATGAACCCTTGATCAACTGGTGCAGCGAGCCTCGCCGACTCGTCCCGATCAGCACCCTTTGCACCCCATTCAGCGCCGCCAATTCCGCGATCATCTCGGCCGAGTTGGTGCCGGTGTCGTACATGGGAATGATCGGGACGCCGTGCTGATGGCCCAGTTCGAGAAAATCAACGAACAGTGCTTGTGCCGCCGTATCGGAATCCAGGGTCAAGCGGCCCTGCGATTGCAACATGTAGGAGAGAGCCACCGGTCGGACATAACAGACCACCAGAGAAGCCCCCTCCTCCCTCGCCTTGGCCAACGCGACCTCGGCAAGCCGCGTCGAACCGGCCGTCGCCAGGAGCAGTCGGGGTCTGGCCAGGGCCTCGGGAGTAAGCTGCTCCATGATCGCCTGACGCAGAAGGCTCGGCTTGGGATGCAGCAACGCGCGATAGCGCGTGATCTTTCGGGTGATCAACCCTACCAAAAGCACCGTCGTGGCAAAGATCAGCGCGTGCACTTTGGTGATCGCCACGGTCAGACCAATGACGATCATCAGAAGTCCAAGCAAGAGCATTGGTGCCTTTCGCCACCAGCGGTACAGCCGCGGATGAAACGCGCACAAGGTGACATTGATCGACACGGCGCCAACCACTCCAATTGCATAGAGCGACGCCAGCGTCTCAAGGTTGTGTGCGAACAGCAGCACCACGGCGGGCGCCGCCGCCGCAATCAACGCCGCGATCCACGGTGAGCCAAAGGCATTCAACTTCTGCAGGATTCGCGGCATTTCGCCGTCACGCGACATGACGTACAGGATGCTCGTCAGACCGGTAATCGCGGTGTTCGTGGCCGATAAAAGGAGAAACCCGCCAACGACACGGACGGGCCATTCGCCCCACGCTCCGACGTAATGCTGTGCCAGGAACGCGAGCATGTCCTCCGTATGAGCATGCCGGCCCAGCGACGCGACGGCAACCATGCAGACGGCCAACACCAGGTTGAACAACGCCACCTCGATGGCAACGGTCCAGATCGACTTGCTGGCCGTCTTGTAGACGGGCTTGGCCATGACGCCCGTGAGATTTGCGATCGCTTCCACCCCCGACAGGGCCAGGATGATGCCCACGAAGGCCTGCCATAGCTGCAGAGGCGGCTGACGCAAGGTCCCCAGATCCAAACCTCTCCAATTGACTTGCGGCAACGCAAACACAACCACCAACAACGTAATCGCGATCATCCCCGCAGCCGCAAACACCGCATACGACGCCGTGTGCTTCGGACCCAGAAGATTCACCGCCCCGATAAGCAGAATGGACACAATCGCCCATAACCCGGGACTTTGCCACGAGAACAAGGCCTCGGCCGTGGCTTCGTGCACGTCGCGGCGAGCAATCACCTGGCCGTCCGCAGGCGGTTCGGCAACTGCGGCGGTAACCTGGTTGCCCAACCCAAAATAGTGGAACGCTTCGAGCGCCGACAGCGACGCCGTCACCGTGTAATCGGCAAATAACAATAGGGCACCAACGACGCCCAGCAGCTTGTTCCGATGCCGCGCCGCCGAATACACGCCCCCGCCGTCCGCATAGATGCGGCAAATCTGCGTGTAAGCCCACCCAACGGCCAAGATCAGCAGGCTCATCATCGCGATGAGATAGAAGCTCGTTCGTCCCGCGAAAAGGAACGCCAACCCCAACACATACAGCCTGCTGGTTCCCCAGTCTCCGAAGAGCAGGCCGGCGGCCCCTTTCCATTGCACATTTCGCGGACGCTCACTGGCCAAGAGGCTCAAAGCGTTTGGCAGCTTCTCGATCTCCTGGTCGCTATCGTTCATCTCATCCATTGTGCAAGCTCGTCACCGTAACTGCCTGACCAAAAATACCTTGCATCCGACACCCGAGCTCGCCGCTTGCCGCGGCCGACTCCGTCAGGACCGCCCCCAGTTGGTCAGAACTGCCTGCTCGGTTCAGAAGCCTAAACGCAATCCGCCCGGTCTGTCAAACCCTCAGCTCCACTTGCCCGCCCCCAATGCTACCCCAATTCAATCGGCCGATCGCGGATCGTCACCACCAACTCGTTGAGTGAACCCGTTGCTTGCTTCCCGTACCACTCGATCTACGGTGCCGTCCCCAAACCCCCGAGACAGTTCCGCAACAGCCCTCTACGGATGCTGCTGGCTTGAGTCTCGCACCAACCCCGGTTCCGTCTCCCCCCGTGTGCGACAACACAGCAGTCCGCCAGCCCCGGGAACCCAATCACGGAAGCACACCCGTACCTCTGCCCACGTTCAGCCAACTGTGATATGATAAGGCCAGCCTCTAACTGGGAATATAAAGCAGTGACTGTGGGCAGCACTTCAACAGACGGCCATTCGACACGACAATCACCCGACGTGGCATCCGTGGCTCTGGTGGTGCCAGCAATCGACGCCAGCGCCCTGCGCCGCGCAATCGAGCGAGCTCAGCAGGCCCTCTTGGACAGGCAAATGCCGGGCGGCTACTGGTGCGCGGAACTCCAGGGCGACAGCATCCTCGAATCCGAATACATCCTGCTCAAGTTCATACTCGGCCAGGAGGACGACCCCCACCTGCCCAAGATCGCCAATTACCTCCGTGGTCTGCAGCAGTCCCATGGCGGCTGGTCGCTCTTTCCCGGCGGAAAACCCGATCTGTCCGGTACCGTGAAAGCCTATTTTGCCCTGAAGCTCTTGGGCGACGACCCGAACGCCCCCCACATGCTGGCGGCCCGCGATGTGTGCCGATCGTTGGGCGGCGCCGAAAAGTGCAACAGCTACACCAACTTCTTCCTCGCCGCTCTCGGACAAATCAGCTATGACGCGTGCCCCAATATCCCCCCCGAGATCGTGTTTCTGCCCACCTGGATGTACTTCAACCTCTACGCGGTCTCTGCGTGGACTCGCACGATGATCCTGCCCCTGGCTATTGTCAGCGCGCACCGGCCGGTGCGAAACCTGCCGGCCGCGAAGGGAATTGCGGAACTCTTCACCGGCGGTGACCCTCGAGTGGGATTCAAGCTCAAGCTCCCAACCTCGTGGCGCGACTTCTTCCTGGTCGTGGACCAAATGCTCAAGCTCTATCAGAAAACATCGGTCACTCCCACGCGCGAGGCAGCAATCAAGGCCGCCGAAAGGTGGATTCTCGATCACACGGAAGGCTCGGAAGGGCTCGGCGCCATCTTCCCGCCGATGGTCTACATCCTCGTCGTCTTCCGCGTGCTGGGCTATCCCGACAGCCACCCTCGCGTATTGCAGGCCCATCGACAACTGCGGGACCTGTTCATCGAGGAAGGCAACACCATCCGCATTCAACCTTGTTTCTCACCCGTCTGGGACACGGGCATCGCGCTTCACGCCCTCGCCGAAGCCGGCATCGATCACAAGAACCCCGGCGCCCAACGCGCCGCCAACTGGCTCGTCGCCAAGGAATGTCGTGTCGCCTCGGACTGGCGCGTCAACTGCCCGAATGTCGAACCGTCCGGCTGGTACTTCGAGTTCCAGAATCCCCACTATCCGGACGTCGACGACACCGCGATGGTCGTCATGGCGCTGAAACGCACGGCGGGGCCCGATAGCGAACCAGCAATTCGGCGTGGCATCGACTGGCTCTTGGCCCTGCAGAACGACGACGGTGGCTGGGCGGCCTTCGACAAGACCAAGGATCGGCCCATTCTCGAACTCGTGCCCTTCGCCGATCATAATGCCATGCAGGACCCCAGCTGCCCTGACATCACCGGCAGAGTCCTGGAGTGCCTGGGCCACTGTTCCATCCCGGCTTTCCACCCCCCGGTGCGCAGGGCGGTCGAGTACCTCAAGGCAACCCAGGATCCATCGGGCGCCTGGTTCGGCCGCTGGGGCGTCAACTACATCTACGGCACATGGCAGGTCCTCACAGGCCTGCGATCTATCGGCATCCGCATGGACCAGCCTTTCATCCAACGCGCCACCGACTGGCTCCGCTCCGTGCAGAAGCCCGACGGCTCTTTCGGCGAATCGTGCGAAAGCTATGCCGACCCTTCGCTCAAAGGTCAAGGCGAATCCACTGCCTCCCAAACCGCGTGGGGGGCCATGGGGCTCATGGCCACCCTTGGCGCCGACGATCCGTCCGTCCGGCGCGCCGTGGCGTGGCTCATCCACAACCAGTCATCCGACGGGCAATGGGTCGAAGACCAATACACCGGCACGGGTTTCCCACAAGTGTTCTATCTCAAATACCACCTCTACCGCCTCTATTTCCCGCTTACCGCCCTCGCCCGTTTCGATCGCCTCTGCCGGGGGAACGTATGAGCCGGCCCAAACCGCTCGGCGTCGGAATGCTCGGCTTCGGATTCATGGGCCGAACGCATGCCTTCGCCCACCGCGCCATGCCTTTCTTCTACGACCCTCCGCCGATGCCCACACGCCTCGTCTCCGTGTTCCGAGCCAACGCCAGTCTCGCCGGCATCGCGAAAACGGTCGGTGGTTTTGACCGCGTCGCCACCAGCGCCGAACAACTCATCAACGACCCCGATGTGGACATCGTTCACATCTGCACGCCAAATCACGAACACCTGCCAGCCCTGAAAGGCGCCATCGCCGCCCAGAAACACATATACGTCGACAAACCCATCGTGGCCAGTCTCTCCGAGGCCGAAGAACTCGAATCGCTCCTGCCCGGCTACCACGGCCTGGGACAGGTCTGCCTCCAATACCGCTTCTTCCCCGCCACCATGCGAGCCAGGCAACTCATGGCGGCTGGTTTCGTCGGCCCGGTCACTCATTTCCGCGCTCTCTACCTCCATAGCGGAAATGTGAATCCCAACCGCCCGGTTAGCTGGAAAACCTCGGCCGCAGGCGGTGGCGGCGTCATTCGCGACCTCGCGTCGCACGTCGTTGACCTCATGACCTGGTTGCTCGGGCCGTTCCAGCGCCTCAACTGCGTCAGCCGCATCTGGGCGGCCAAACGCCCTTCCGCTGATAACCCGGCTAACCTCCTCCATGTCGATGTCGAGGACGCCGCCCTCATCACCGTCCAACTGCCTGACGGCGCATTCGGAACAATTGAAGCCAGCAAGATCGCCACCGGTTCCGAGGACGAAATCCGCTTCGAAATCCACGGCCGCGACGGAGCAATCCGATTCAACCTCATGCAGCCAAATTTCCTTGAGACCTACGATGCCCGCCACCCGGACGGCGACTTCGGCGGCCAACGCGGATGGAAGCAGCTTGCCTGTGTGCAGAAATACCCTTTCCCCGGCAACAAGTTCCCCGCTCCCAAGAACACGCTCGGCTGGCTGCGCGGACACATCCATTGCCTCTACTCGTTCCTCAACTCCATCGCCGAGGCAAAACCACCAGAGCCCTCGCTCGCCGACGGCATCCGACTCCAGCGCGTTCTCGAAGCCGCCAGATCTTCCGCACAAACCAACGCATGGGTCAATCTGTAGCACCGCTGAATCATCACCATCGTTCATTTCACTTCCACTGAGTCTCGAGGATGACGGAAAAGCGACCGAGGCACGGATATAAGCTGTTATTTTAAATATTTTTACACACCAGAAGGCAATGACAAGCCTCCCTCTGACCTCCTTGGGAGTCTTCAAACGCCCTTCGGTGAAACCTCCCGGGGTGGCCGCATCCGTCACCCAGGCCGTTCCAGCAACGCCACGCGCATCTCATCACCCAAGATGACACGCCCGATAACGACAACACGCCATGTCGATAGCGCAATAACTGCTTTACTTTCGTATCAACGCCAGCCATAATACTTCCCCGGATCCGTTTTCGGGCATACACGTCACGTTGTCTGTCCGTGTTCGCTCGGGGCAGATTCCCGTAAGAGGCGCCAGCGCGACAGCCGGCGTATTTGGATCTCTTCACTCGCACACGGAGGTGCCCTCATGGCCGCTCGCTTATCCGTATTGCTCGTCACCTGCCTTGCGCTGGCCGCGTCGTCACGGACCCGCGCCGCCTCCCCTTCCGAGCGGGTCGAGGTCCAGCCGCAAGTCGAGAACTCAAACTTCCAGTTCGCGGGCGTCATCAACGGCAACTCGGTGAAGATCCGCTCGGGTCCCTCCGAGAACTACTACATCACAGCCAGCGTCGACAAGGGCACGCCAGTCACGGTTGTGGGAATCAAGTTCGACTGGCTGAAGATCCTCCCGCCTGAAGGCAGCTACAGCCTTATCTCGAAAACTTTCGTCTCGCGCGACGGACAATCGACGACCGGCACGGTCGTCGGCGACAATGTCCGCGTTCGCGCTGGCAGCAATGTCACCACACTCAAAACCACCGTTCAATGCATGCTCGGCAAAGGCGCGACCGTCACAATCCTGGGCGAAGTCGATGAGTATTACCAGATTAAGCCGCCGACAGACGCCTATCTGTACGTCCACCAGAAGTACGTTGACCCGGTCAGGCAATTAAACGAAAAACCGATTGCCGTCGCCGGTGCCGGAACGCCTCCCCCCAAGAACGACACCACGCAACCTCCCACCACGCAACCTGCCCCGGTTGCCGCGGATCAAACGGATACTGCCGCCGCAGAACGCCTCGCTGCCAAGGCCGAAGCCGAATTCGATCGGCTCGAGGCCGCCCTCAAGGCCGCTCTCGAGAAACCCCTCGACCAGCAACCGGTCACCGACTTGATCACCGGCTACGAAGCCGCTATCAAGTCCGGCGGGCTCTCCGTTCCCATGCGGCGAATTTCGGAAATCCGCCTTATCGGGCTCCGCAGCAAAGCCCAAGCTCAGCAGGAATTGCTTGCGATGCGCAAGCAGCAGCAGGAGTCGATGCAGAAGATCCAAACCATCCAGGCCGAACGAAAAGCCATCGAGGAAAAAATGGCCAGCGGCGTCTCGATCTACGCCGCAGTTGGAACGCTTCAGGCCTCCACGCTGCAGTTCGGCTCGGGCACGCTCTACCGCCTGACTGATCCGGCCACCGGGCGTTCGCTCTGCTACGTCCGCAGTTCGGACCCCAAGCTCAACGACTTCCTCGACAAGTTCGTGGGAGTTCGCGGCAACCTCGGCAACGACCCGCAAACCAGCTTGCAGATCGTCACCGCCAGCGAAGTCGTCGCCGTCGATCCGGCCAAAGTCAACAGGGGTATTTCAGCGCAGATCTCCCCGCCGAGCCTCCGTGGACAGCGATCCGAACAGGCAACGACCGGAAATCAATAACCCAATCGCATCAGCGCCCCGCCATACTCGGACCTGTGCGGCAACCCCCGTCGCACAGGTCCGTTTGATCTGCATCACCAGTCGATTCTGCTCGCCCGCCCGCAAATACTGCGCAGCCCGCCCATTTTTGCTTGCCGCCCGAAGCGGTTTCAGCCGATATGGGCTAGTGGGACAAGACGGCCGTCGGATTGCGTTCACCATGACTCAGATCAATCCATTCACAGGTGCGATCATCCAGGGCAGCCAGCTTCCGGGCCGCCAGATCGCCGACAATGATCGCCAGATCCGCCGCGCTCAGAACCTGGCCAAAAATTCCGCCCTCCAGGGAGATCAGCTCGAGCACGAGGTCGAAAGCTCCGACGCACTCCATGCCACCAACGACAGCCGCGATTCATACCGGGAGCACCGCCGCTCCGGCAACCCCCACCCTAAGTCCAAGGAGCAGACTCCGACCGACGACGAACCCCACATCGACCTCACGGCCTGAGGTCCGCCTCTTCCGCATACTGCGTAAAGTGATACATCACGATCCCCGCCGCCACCGACACATTCAGAGAATCGGTCCCCAAACCCATCGGAATGGTTATCCTGCGATCGCACGCGCCAATCTGCGCACGACTCAGTCCCTGCGCCTCGTTGCCAAACAGGATGGCCGTTCGCGACCCTCGCCTGGCCCGCGCCAGCGGCTCGGCGTCGTCTCCCACGACCGTGGCCAGCAGTTGCACACCATACCGCTCTCGCAAACTCCGCAAGTCGCTCATCAAATCCTGCGATCGCACGATCGGCATCCGGAAAATCGTCCCCATCGACACGCGGATCGACTGCCTGAAATACGGATCACACGAAAGCTCCCCCAACACCATCGCGTCCGCTCCAAATGCGCTGGCAATCCGGATCAGCGACCCCATGTTGTCGGTGTTGCTCACTTCCGGGCAGACCATCAGCGTCAGCCGATTCCCGACCCAGTTCTTCGCCGCCGCCTCCAGGGTCAGTCGCTCGCCCCTCATTCCGCATGCGATCACTCCCGAGTGAAACTTGAAACCCACGATCCTGTTGACCATTTCGGCGGGCCCCACATAGACGGCCACGTCGTTGGCAACCAGGGGCACAATCTCATCGGCACGCCGATCCGCCAGCAACACCGACTCCACGCGATACCGGCTCTCCAGCAATCGTCTGACCACCAGTTCGCCCTCCGCAATGAACCGGCCGCCTTCCCTGGCCAGCTCTCTTTCCTTCAGATTCCGATACGGCGCAATGCGCGGATCATCCAGAGACTCGATCCTGATCACGTTCCTGCACATGGACCATATTCTACCCGCTTCGTGATGATTCAGCGTTTCTCGTTCTTCATTCGACCTTCCCAGCTATAATCCCCGCCATGCCTCTCGATGAATCCACCTTCCATCTCGCCCGGAAACTCAATCCTGCCGCCATCGAGTCGCTTCTGGCCTCCTTCTGTCCGGCGGTTCATCGAATCGCACACGGCCTGACCGGCCGATCCGAGGTCGGCGATGGCGTCGTCCTTTTCATCGTCAGGCAGGCGATACGCCACCTGCCCTCATGGCGAGACTGCGATGCCGCCGAGCGGTGGTTCTATCACCATACGGTCCTGGCCTGCCGTCGCGTCTCACCACGCCAGCCTCCAGCGAAAGGCGATTCGCTCATCGCGCCAGGTGGCGATGACGCGCCGTACGTCGCGTTCATCCGAGCACTGCGCAGCCTGCCGTATCAGCAGCGGGAAGCATTCCTCCTTCATCACGCTGAGCAACTTCCGCCGCGGACTTTGGCAATCGCGATGGACTGCTCCACGCATGCCGCGGAACTCCATCTCAAAGGCGCCCAAGGCGTTCTCGAACCACTGGCCGGACCCGCATTCAACACTCTCACGGATCGAATGAGGCAGGTCTACCAGCGATTGACCCCCAGAGAGCAGGTCCTTCGCCCCGCCCTGCGACGACAGATCAGGCGATCGCTCATCCCAAGACGCCTCAAGCGTTTCCTCAAACTCGCCCTCACGCTCCTGGTCCTGGCAGGCGCCGCCTGCCTCGCCCAACGCTTGGGTTGCCTGAACAACCTCCTTCATCGCTGAGTGTCGCCCCTTCTGCCCGGCTCCCCACGCCGGTATCATCATCCCATGCCCGCCCGATTCCTCATAGGCCGAGCCGGCTCAGGAAAAACCCGATACTGCCTTCATGCTATCCTCGCCGCGCTGCGGGACCAACCCCTCGGCCCGCCAATCCTCTGGCTTCTCCCTCGGCAGGCAACCTTCACCGCCGAGCGAAACCTCGCTTGCGCCAGTTCTCTGCCCGGCTTTGTGCGCGTCCACGTCTCATCCCTTGACACCCTCTACCAGAATCTCCTCGACGAGTGCGGCGGCTCGGCAACCCCGGCAATCAGCCGCCTCGGTCGGCAGATGGTCCTCGGTCACCTGCTCCGAAAACTCGCAGGCCAACTTCTTTTCTTCGACAAGGCCGCCCGACAGCCAGGCCTCGCAGCCAAACTCGAAGCCGCATTTGCCGAACTCGACCGCGCAGGCAAAGATCCATCGCAACTCGCTGCCGCCCTTGACCACATTCGCGCCGACTCCCATGACGCCAACCCCCTCCTCGGCAAAATACAGGATCTGCAACGGCTCTATGCCGAGTACACCGCCTACCTTGGACAGGATCGCCTCGATCCCCGCCGCCGAATGGACCAGGTGCTCTGTAGCATCGATACATCGCCTTTGGTGCGCAACTCGGTCATCTACGTCGATGAGTTCTCGAAACTGGACGATTTCGAGGTTCGCGTGGTCGCCCGCCTCGCCAAAGCGGCTCGCCGCGTCGAGATCTCGCTCCTGATCGATCCGGCCAGTCCCGTCCTGATCGACCCTGACACGCCGCCGCACGAATTGAGTCTCTTCCACCCCGCGGAACAAACCTATCGCCGCCTGCGCAAGGCCATGGCTGCAGAATCCGTCGCCATCGAACCACACCTCTTCTTTCGTGAGATCCGCCGATTCGAAAACCCCGCCTTGGCCACCATCGAGCGAGATCTGTTCGCCGATTCGCCCTTTGCCACTCCAACGGCCCCCGACAACCTCGACCTCATCGAAGCCCCCGACCGCCGCGCCGAAGTCAACCACGCCGCCCGGACCATTCGGCAATTCCTCATGCGGGGGCTGCGATTTCGCGATATCGCCCTGCTCGTCCGAAACCTCGACACCTATCACGATCTCATCGCCGCCTCCTTCCGCGAACATGGCATCCCCTACTTCGCCGATCGCCGACGCTCCATGGCCCACCATCCACTGCTCCAGTTCCTCCGGGCGGTCCTGGCAATCCCTAACCATGACTGGCCGCACGAAGCGGTCATGCTCCTGATCAAGTCGGGCTTGGCATCTCTGTCCTCCGATGAAGCCGACCGCCTCGAAAACTACGTGATTGAACACCACCTGCGCGGGAACATCTGGCAGCGGCCGGAACCCTGGACATACCACCACCAATTCGTCGCCGCGCCGCATGACCAGGCCGCCAGCAATCCCGACGACCCCGTGGAAATTGACGCCCTCCGAGCCCGCGTGCGCGACAGGCTGGCGCCGTTCCTCGCGTGCTTCGCCGATCCGGACAAAACGATGCCGCTCCGCCAGATCGTCGTTGAGATATTCCAACTCTTCAGCCGTTTTGGCGTAACCGACACCCTCGGCCGATGGATCACCCGGGCCCGCGATTCGCTTCACCACGAGCAGGCCGCCGAGCACGAGCAAGCCTGGGACAGCCTCGTCGATCTCTTCGATGAACTGGTCGATCTGCTGGGCTCCGAGCGCGTCACCCTCCCGGATTTCATCGACATCCTCGAGTCTGGCCTGGAAACCTTCGACCTCGCCATCACCCCCCCAACCACCGATCAGGTTCTCGTCGGACAGATTGACCGCACCCGCACACCCAACGTCAAAGTTATGCTCCTCCTCGGACTCAATGAGGGCCTCTTCCCCGCCTCCCCCAGCCAGACCTCGGTCCTCTCCGATTCCGAACGATCCGAACTTGAGCAATGCGGGCTCTCTCTCGATCCTCCGACCGAACGAGTGCTGCTGGACGAAAACCTCCTGGCCTACGTGGCTTTCACACGCTCGTCCCACCACCTCTACGTCAGCCGCTCAATCTCCGACGACGCGGGGCGACCTTCGGGTCCATCGCCCTATTGGCGCCGCCTGCGGGAACTCTTCCCCGCCTCGCCCGTCCGCTGCCTGCCGCGTGACGAGCGGACGGATCCTTCCCTCATCGCCACTCCCGGACAACTGCTGACCGCCCTGATGCGATGGGTTCGTTCCGCTCCCAACGATCTGGCCGACGGCGCATTTCCATGCCTCTACCAATTCCTCACCACCCATCCGCCCATCGGCGACGCCATCGACGTCCTTCGCCAACAGGCATGGAAGTCGCTCTCTTACCAGAACCACGCGTCTCTGTCGCCGCCAATCGCCCGACGGTTATTCCCCTCTCCCCTGCCGGTCAGCGTCTCGCAGATCGAGACTTTCGCGTCTTGCCCCTTCCGCCATTTCGCCCGCTACGCCCTTAAACTCCAGACCCGCGACGAATCCGATACTCTCGCCATCAATCTCGACAGCACTTTCCACAGGATCCTCGAAGACATCGTGCGAGAGATGCTCCGACGTCACACTGGATGGCAAAACCTGCGGCCCCAGGATTCGGAGCAACTCATCCGCACTTTCACCGCCGAGGTCGCCACAACTCTCCGCGGCGAAATGATGCTCTCCAACCCCCGCAGCAGCTATATTCTGACCCGCATTGAACGATCCCTACGCGAGCTTGTCGCCTCCCACCAGGCCGTCGCCCAACGCCAACGCCTCCAGACCGCCTTTCCCACAACAAGATTCGGGCCAAGTTCCAGACTCCTGCCGGCATTGTCCATCACAACGCCAAACAGCAATGTAGTCCTGCTCTCCGGACAAATCGACCGCATCGACCTGCTCGAAAACCAGTCGGCTGCCGCTATCATCGACTATCGCATTTCAAAAACCGACCTCAATCTCACCCGCGCCTTTCACGGACTGTCGCTTCAGTTGCTGACCGCCCTCTTGGTGCTCCAGGCCCATGGCGATCGTCTCTGCGGCCGACCCCTCACCCCCATTGCGGCGTTTTACGTGCGCCTGCTGCGAGAGCTTGAACGCGTCGATCACCCCAGCGATGCCCCCGATCCTTCCGACCCAAGGTTCGCACTTGGCGGGAGGCGGCGAGGCATCCTGAACACCGACTATTTCGAATTCATCGATTCCACGCCCAACTGCGACAACTCCGATATCGTCTCCGCCCAAAAGACAAAAGATCGCCTCTGGGGCAACAAGAGCAAGACTGATATTGCCGAGCCGGATGAATTCGCCGCCCTGCTCGCCCACACACGCCGATGTATCGCAGCACTCGCCGACCGCATAATCTCCGGACATATTGAGGCCTCCCCGTACCGCATCAACACGCAGACCCCCTGCCCCAATTGCGAATACCGATCGCTCTGTCGCTTTGACCCCGCGATCAACACATACAACCACATTCAGAACACGCCGCGAGACCAGATCCTCAAGCAGGTTGTGCAGGAGGCGCACGATGCCGAATAGACCACCGCCTCCATCCCAGTCCCCACCCGCCAACAACCAGATTCCCCCTGTGAATCACCCCCCGGCCGCGCCAACCGGCAACGCGCAACCAACGATCGGCGTTTCCTCCTCGCGCCAGTGGACTCCAGAACAGCAAGACGCCATCACGTCCCTCAACACGTCTCTGCTCGTCTCGGCGGCCGCCGGGTCCGGCAAGACGGCCGTCCTCGCCGAACGATGCGTCCGCCTCGTCTGCGACGAACCCCGTTGCAACATTTCCAGTCTGCTCGTGGTAACCTTCACCGACGCCGCCGCATCGGAAATGAAATCGCGAATTGAGTCGGCCCTTCGCGACCGGCTCGCCACGACACCCCATGACGCCCACGTGCGCCGTCAGTTTGCACTGCTCGACCATATCCATTGCTCGACGCTGCATTCCTTCTGCAATCGCCTGCTTCGCCAGCATTTCAGTCACCTCGGCCTCGACCCCGACTTCCGCGTCATGGATGCCGACGAAGCCACCCTCCTACGCCTCGAAATCGTCCGCGACCTCTTCGCCGATTCCTATGACCGCACAGACTCCATGCCGTTCTGCCGTTTCATCGATGCCTATGGCGGCAGCCGCGACGATGAGTCCCTGATGTCGCTGGTCATCGACACACACGCAATGCTCTCCAGCCTCGTCGATCCCCTCACCTGGATCGATCGTTCACTCGCTCGCATCACCAACGCCGCCCAACAACCCCTCGCAGCATCAGAACTGGGTCTCGAATTCCTTGCCATCGTCCGCTCTCGTCTTGCCGACCTCCACCGAGATGCCCGGACGGCCATCGCGGCTATCTCCCGCATCAAAGGTTTCGACTCCTACGTCGCCTATCTCCAATCCCTTTCCTCGACACTCGCTCGTTGGACCACCACCCTCGAACAGAACGGCTACGATGCTCTCGTCTCCCAGGTCGCCCAAACCAACCTTGACCGCCTCCCCTCCATCCGCGCCAACACCCCCGGGAAAGAGGCCGCCCACCAAATCGTCTCCACTATCCAGAAGCAACTCAAGCAAGGCCCTTTCATCAACTCACTCCGTTTCACCAGCCAGGAGCTCCAGGACGGTCTTCGCTCAATCACGCCCCATGCCAAGGTGTTCCTCGACCTGGTTCTGGATTTTGACCGGCGATTCCGCAAGCGGAAGAACTCGCTCCGCGCCCTCGATTTCAACGACCTGGAGCGATTCACCCTCCAATTGCTCTCCGAAGGAAACGAGAAAGGAAAACAACCTCACCAACTTCAGCCTTCGCCCATCGCCCGCCTTCTCCACCGGCAGTTCCAGCACGTGCTCGTCGATGAATATCAGGACATAAACGAGTTGCAGGATGCCATCCTTAGCCTCGCCAGTCACGAATGCCTCGCCCCCGACCTCGCCCCCAATCTGTTTGCCGTCGGCGACGTCAAGCAAAGCATCTACCGCTTCCGCCTCGCCGAACCACAACGCTTCCTCACCCGCGCCGATCACTATCGACCGCCCAACCCCGTCGGCCGGCTGATTCATCTCCAAAACAACTTCCGCTCGCGCGGGCCGCTGCTCGATGCCCTCAACCAACTGTTCGAGCGACTGATGGTCGGCGGCGCCACCGAGATCACCTACGACGAATCACACCGCCTCCACCCCTCGGCCTCCTTCCCCACCGCCGACAAGACGACGCCTTCCTTCACCGGCTCGCCCATCGAACTGCATTTCCTTCCCGCCACCATCGACACCGACGAAACCGATGGTTCGGAAATCCTTGACCTCGAGCGAACCGAGCGAGAGGCTCTGCTCGTCGCCCGTCGCATCGAAGACCTCCTGGGCCGGCATGGCCACCCACGCATGAACATCGCCGACCGTCAGCCCGGTTGCCCAATCCGACTGCGCCCCATCGAATGTCGAGATATCGTCCTATTGCTCCGAGCCACCCGATACCACGCGGACGCATACGCTGAAATCCTCCGCCAGCATCAGATCCCCGTCTACAATGCCGGCGGCTCGGGCTATTTCGACTCCACCGAAATCCACGACGTCCTGGCCCTCCTCCGCCTGCTGGACAACCAGCAACAAGACGTCCCAATGGCCTCCGTCCTCCGCTCGCCTCTGGCCCGCCTCCCCTCCCCCGACGACGCCTTGGCACAGATCCGCCTCGCTTCCCCACAGCCCCCCCTCGCCGCTAACCCCACACCCGTCCCCTTCGCCACTGCCGTCATGCAATACGCTGCCGATAAGGACGATCCGATTGCGGCCACAATCCGGAGTTTCCTCAAAAGGCTGGCACACTGGCGAACCCTCGCCAGCCACCGCCCCGTCGCCGACCTCATCTGGACCATCTACGAGGATACCGGACTGCTCACTTTCTGCAGCGGCCTGCCCAACGGGCAACAGCGATGCGCCAACCTCATCCACCTCTACGAGCGGGCCAGACAGTTCGGCACCTTCTCTCGGCAAGGCCTCTACCGTTTCATACGCTTTCTCGATACGCTCAAGGAGGAAACCGACCCGGCCCCGCCGTCAGAGTTGTCTGAGGCCGAAAACGTCGTCCGCATCATGTCCGTCCACAAATCAAAGGGCCTCGAATTCCCCGTGGTCATCCTCCCCTCCCTCGGCAAACACATCAACTTCCAGAGCTGCAACGGCAATATCGTCGCCGACCGCCATGCCTTCCTCGGCCTCTCCGCAATCGATGAACGCAAGCAAATCCGGTATCCCTCGCTGGCGTCCACCATCATAGCCGAGCGACTCCGGCAGCAGACCCTCGCCGAAGAACTCCGCATCCTCTACGTCGCCATGACCCGCGCCAAGGAACATCTGATCCTCATCGGCGCCACCAACCCCAAAAATCCGCTGACATGGTCGCAGAAGTACGCCTCGCACATCGGCCCCCTCCCCGCAGACACAATCCTGTCGGCCAATAACGCCCTCGACTGGCTCGGGCCGCTGGCCGTTCCTCTCTCCAAATGCGAGCCCCCATGCGTTCAAGTCCATAACCATCCACCAGAGGAAATCCAAGGCTGGCTTACGCCACCCGCCCCTCGACGGGACGCCCAGGCCGGCATCTCCAGTTTCGCTCAACTCCAGCCGCTCACGCCCACGCCGCCTCCCAATCCCGTCGCCGATGACGTGATTGCCCGCCTCCAATACCAGTACCCCCATCACCCCTTCACCACCCTCCAGGCAGCCACCTCCGTCGCCAATCTCACCAAGCAGACCACTGAAACCGCCTCCCCCGCGCTGCAACCTCCCGCCGTTCCACCATTCGACAATCAAGAATCAACCAGCCAAAACCCCCTCCGCCTCCCCACCTTCCTCCAAGACTCCGCCGCCCCCCTCTCCCCCGCGCAACGAGGCGAAGCCGTCCATCTCTTCCTCCGTCACCTCGACTTCGCCAACAACGACCTCCAATCCCAACTCGCCTCTTTCCTCGACCGCCGCCTCCTCACAACCGCCCAGTCCCAGTCCATCGACCTCTCACAGATCGTCTGGTTCCTCGCTACCACCGTCGGACAACTCCTCCAGCAACACGCTCGATCCCTCTTGCGCGAGCTCCCACTGACCTGCTCCCTCCCGCCCGAGCAGTTCAACGCCCCGCCCAGCCCCGATCCGCTCGACCGCGTCATGCTCCGTGGCCGCATCGATCTGCTCCTCCCTGACACAAGGGGATTCACCCTCGTCGACTACAAGACCGACGCAGTTCCCCCAAGATCCGTCGCCAACCGCGCCGAACAGTACAAGCCCCAAATCCGTTTCTACCGCGACGCAATTGAAAAGATCACCCTCCGCGCCGTCCACACCGCTCATCTCGTTTTCCTCAGCCCCCGTCAGATCGTCACCCTTTGACCCCCCCCACGGACTCATCACCCCTCGCCGCCGCATTCCACCCGCACCCCCGCCATCATCCTCATCACCACCTCCTGCGTTGCTTC
>CAYVKG010000093.1:0-17301 GCA_964451955.1 uncultured Tepidisphaeraceae bacterium | reverse complement strand
CCAAACCTCCCCGTCCAACCCCCACCCCCCGCGCCACCACGTTTCCCGCCTCCCACCCCCTGCGCCCGTCGCGTCTGCCCCCGCCGTCACGCGCCTTCTCCAGCCTCCCCTTCGGCAGCACTCACCGCTTCCGAACCTGCTCCCACAGCTTCTCCTCAACCACCTTGAATCCCTCAAATGCCTTGTCGAGTTGCTCCTTCGCCTTCTCGAGCTTCGCCGGATCCGCTTTCGGATTGTTCGAGGCATCCCGCAACGCCCTCGCTGCATCGTTCAACTCGCTGGCCCCTTGCGCAAACTCCCGCGCGGCATTGAAAATCACCAGGTTCTCCACTTCCTTCGATTTCGGCGTATACAACAACCGCCACGGCCGCGCACTCACCTCCGCCGTGAACAACTCCAGATTCGCCGCCGCGCCGTTCAAGTGCTTGATCATCCCCTCCAGCTTGCCCTTGTTCCCCGTTATCACCTCGTTCGCCGTCGCCATCGTCGCCTTAACGTCCTTGATCGCCGCGTTCGCATCCACCAACGCCGAGTTCAGGTTCCCAAGCACCTCGTCAATCCGCTTCGCCCACTCCGGGAGCTTCCCGCTCACCGTCGCCGTCGCCGATTTCAAGTTCGCAACCGTGTCCTTGAAATCCCCCTTCGACTTGCCAAACAAGTCCCCAATCTCGTCCAAGGCCCGAACCGCCGAATCCGCCACCGCATAATACGCCTTCAATATCGGCTGTATCTGGCCCCTCACCTCGTTGATCAGCAACGTCGCCGATTGACCCGTCTGGCTAAACGTGTCCGCCGTCGTCCCCGCCTTCTCAATCGTCCGATTCACCAGCGGCAACGTCTGCACCCGCGCATCCGCCGTGATCTGCTCAATGTTCGCCAACGTCCGGTCAATCTTCGGCGACGCCTCCCGCAACGTCGCAAACACCACGCTCAACGCGCTCGGAAGACCCCTCAGCGATTCCCCCTCCGACAAAGCAACCCCTTGCCCCAAACTCTCAAAATTCAACCAGCTCTGCCCCGTCACCGTCCCCTGAATGCTCACCACCGCGTCCGCGTGAATCTTGTACCGCGACGGCATCGAAAACGTAACAACAATCCCCGCCTCCGCCGGCTGCGTCGCCGCCAGCTTCGCCCGATCCGAAACCTCAATCTTCCTCACAAGCCCCACCTTGAAACCGCCAATCCGAACATCATCCCCCACCCGAAGTCCACCGATGTCGTCCTTGAGCGAGAACACGATCGTCCGCGTCTGACGCTCTTCAAAGAAACTCGTGCCTCGTTTCGTCGCGACAACAACAAAGAAAATCATGCCGGCGGCAAAAAGAATGAAAACGCCGGCGCGAATGGCGTTGCGTTGTTTAGACATGGCGAGCCTCCATCGCCCCGCTGCGGGGCGAAAGGTCCAGCGGCAAGCGATTCCGACTTCCCCGAGATGCCCAATTCATATGCTGTCTCCCAGAAGATCCGACTCGTACGTTCCAGTGCGGCGACGATCGGTCAGCGGACCCTCCGTCAGTCCATACACAAACTGGCGAACGAGCGGATCGGTCGAGTCCTTCATCTCCTGGGGAGTCCCCGAAATGATGAACTTCCCGCGATCCAGCAGCACCATCCGATCCGCGATCCGGAAAGCCGAGTCCATCTCGTGGGTGACCACCACGCTGGTGACCCCGAGCTTGTGGTTCAGATCAATGATGAGCTGATCGATTTCGGCGCTGGTGACCGGATCCAGCCCGGCCGAGGGCTCGTCGTAGAACAGGATTTTCGGGTCCAGGGCGATCGCTCGCGCCAAGCCTGCCCTTTTCTTCATGCCGCCGGAAAGCTGGGCCGGCATCTTGTCCGCGTGTTCGCGAAGACCAACCAGTTCGAGCTTGATCTTCACCATGATGTCGATCGTCGCTTCCGGCAGGTCGGTGTGTTCCCGCAACGGCAACGCGACATTGTCCGCCACCGACATGGAGTTGAAGAGCGCGCCGCTCTGGAAAAGCACCCCGATCGATCGACGGTACTCCGAGAGCTCGCGTTCGCTCATCCTGGCCAGACTTTGACCCAGCCCGACGATATCGCCGGAGTCGTAAGAGATATTCCCGATCATCAGCCGGAGCATGGTCGACTTGCCCGAGCCCGAGCCGCCAAGAATGACCAATGTCTCGCCTTGCAGCACGTCGAGACAGATGCGGTCGAGCACGACACGACCGTCGTAGATCTTCGTGACATCGATGACTCGGATTGCGGGTTCGGGCATGGCCTACAACCCCATCAAATAGAAGGCGGCGGTGAAGATGAGGTCCACCGCGATCAGTGCGACGATCGTAAGCACCACGGTACGGGTCGTGGCATTGCCCACTCCCTGCGCGCCCCCCGTCACCGACAGCCCGAGATAGCACGCCAGCGAACTGATCAGCATGCCGAAAACGCCCGCCTTGATCAGACCGGTGTAGAAGTCCTGCAGCGTGAGCATGTCGAAGGTCCGCTGAAGGTACTGGACATACCCGATATTAAGGAAGAACTGGGCAACAACCAGGCCGCCCAGAATACCCATCAGATCACCCAGCACGGCAATGCAGACCATCATGATCGTCGTCGCCAACACACGGGGAACAACCAAGAACCGAATCGGAGAGATGGCGTGGGCATCAAGGGCTTCAATCTCCTCGGAGACTACCATTGTGCCGATTTCGGCCGCGATCGATGCACCGGCGAAACCCGTCAGCACAATCGCGCTGACAAGCGGCCCGAGTTCACGGAAAACGGCAATCGAGATGATGTCCGGAATCGTGACGGTAAGCCCAAACTGCCGCAGGGTCGGCGCCATCTGCAGGGCCAGGATCGAGCCGATGCAGAAGAGGACCAGACTGACGATCGGGATGCTCCGGACTCCAACCCGGTCCATCTGCGCAAACAGGTTGTTCCAGCCAAGGCGACGACCACGCTTGCCGAACAATGCCCGACGCGTCGCCAGCAAGGTGTCCCAGACGAGGTATCCCACGCCGCCTATAAAATCCAGAACCGAGGCAACAGCGCGAACCGCAAGAGTGAACGGCAGAATCAACAGTCTCATGTGCAACTACGGCGCCAGGCCTGTAAACCGAGCGCGGCTCACTGGTTACTTCAACGCTTCTTGTTCCGTTCCCGCAATACGAAAGATCGTGTCAAGCCGGGCAATCTCAAGCAGCCCCTTGACGCGAGGCTGGAGGTCTGTCAACGAAACCTGACCGGGCTTGCCGATCTTGCGGACAGTCTCAACGAGCACGGCAATGGCGCTGCTGTCCATGTATGCAACCTGCCGAAGGTTGAGCACGAGTCGCTTAGGGGCATGCTGGGCGATCAGTCCCATCAGGCTCGATCGCAGAATCGGGGAGTTGCTCAGGTCGATTTCCCCGGAGATGCTGGCGACCAGGGCGTCGCCATCCGTCCGGACGGACGAGATGAGGTTCGTATAGCCAGTGCGTTCGCTCATGGTGACTCTATCGTCAGCAAGGCGGGCCCTGATGGGACCCGCGGTTTGTCGGTTCAAACATCAGCCGCAATCCCGGGCCCGCCGCCGACATGGCGGGGATTCCCGTTTGCGACGGACCATCGTCAGGAGCATGCCATCCGTTTGCGATTGAAAATGCACTTCGTCCATCATCTGACGCAACAGAAAAAGACCCAAACCACCCGGACGAAGCGGATCAGGCTCTTTTCGCGGCTGGAGCAGAGGATTCACTCCCAGGCCCCAATCGCGAATGGCAATGCGGATCCCATCGACCATGTTCTCCAGCTTAATCGATATCGGCTGGCCCGTCGCCCCCTGATACGCATGTCGCAGGACATTGGCCAAGGCCTCGTTGACGCAGAGGCCGATCTCGCCCCGGGCAGACTCATCGAACCCGCACGCCAAGGCAAAGGACTCGACCGCCCGACGCGTGGGGGCAATGTTCTTCGGATGGCCATCAATCTTCAATTCGATACAACGGGGGATGTTCTCGCTTTCGGGTACAACCATGGGAGTCATCCTTGTGTGGCGGCGGGCTGTGTTGTGGGTCTCTGGGCGGCGAGCCATTGTCTCCATCGCTGAATGGAAGGCTGCCGTTCGGCGCGGTCGGCATAGAACGCATAATCAAAGGTCTGGCCGCTGAGTTTCTCCAGCGCAATGATGGCATAAAGGCGGACGGCGGGGTCATCACTGTCGAGCGAGTCGATTAGCATCGGAATGGCACCCGTGTCCTGGTCGCTCACCGCGGCCTTCATGGCCGGGATTTTGTACGCCGGGTCCTGGTGGCGGAGTGGTGGTTCGGATCGAGAGCAGCTCGGCAAACAGAAGACCAGTGAGAGCAAAGTCAGAACGAAAGTGTGGGCGGTAAAGCGGAGCATGCGATCCACGGTCTTCTCCCGCCTGTGCGAGGCGCCATCGAAGGAAACAGGCCGGCGTCCGCAACCAGAGGGGCAACGGGCAGATAATACCCGGGTCTTATCGACGATTCCGGTGGCTTTCCTTCAGCTAACACATGCTGTCAACACACGATGGCAACAGCGCGGACAGGAGATCCGTCGATGCCTTGCAGCCTCAGGGGGAAAGCGCACAGGGTAAACCGCCGGGGCAGACGACTGAGGTTGGCCAGCGATTCGAGAATAACAACGGGCGGGGAGGTATCCAGGAGTATGCGGTGAATGGGAAGCCAATCGGAGCTGGGTCCAGGAGTGTCCATGCCAAGCAGACGGAGCTTGCGTGACGCGATCCAGCGCGCAGCGTCCGGCGTGAGCGAGGGGTAGTTGTGGAAGAAGCGATTTTGGCCAAACCATCGATCCCAGCCAGTCCGATAAACAACGCGAGAGCCTGGGCGGAAGGCGGCGGCGTGGGGCCGAAGCATGTCGAGGGAGATGGGGGTACCATGGGAAAGCGCGGCATGGGGCACCAGATCGACGAAGACCGCTGGGCCATAGCATTGGCCCAAATTGACCCGGTCAACCGGACGACCGTTAGCGTAGATATGGGATGGGGCATCCACATGCGTCCCGTGGTGGCTGCCCAAGGCCAGCCTGGTCAGTCGGTATTTATCGGACCGGATCGTGGCATGTCGATGGCTTTCAAACACAGGGTCGCCGGGGCAAACCCTTTGGCCATGCTCGATAGGATGCGACAGGTCAATCAGTTGGGCCATGGCGAACGGCTCCAAAATGAGCCCTGCCGGGCAGAGAAGTTCGGCAAGCGTCGTGCCCCGCGACAGGTTTGGCAAGAGGCTACTTCTTTTCGACGACCCAGATGTTACGGAAGCGGACGGGGTTGCCATGATTCTGGAGATAGATGGGCCCTGCGTCGGGAGACTCTTTGTAGGGGGCGGCGGTCGTGGGGCCTGGGACTTCGACCTTGTCCTGGATGAGAACGCCGTTATGCCTGACGGTCAGGGTTGCGTTCCTGGTCTTTTTGCCGTTGGCGTCAAAGACTGGAGCGGTGAAGTCGATGTCGTAGGTCTGCCAGACGAGCGGCGGGAAGCTCATGGGGATCGCTGCGGCGCTGACGGTGTAGATGCCGCCGCACTCGTTGTCCTTGGGAGGGAGGCCGAAGGAATCGAGAATCTGGGTTTCGTAACGTCCCATCATATAGCAGCCGCTGTTGCCACGACCCTGGCCGCGTTTTTGGGGTTCGTAGGGGATGCGGAATTCAAGGTGCAGGGTGCAGTCTTTGAAAGTGCGTTTTGTTTCGGTGCCTTCCATAAGGAAGCCTTCCTCGGTAACGCGGCCGTTCTTCCATTGGTCGGCGTTCTTACCGTCAAAAAGGACAATGGCGTTTTCGGGGGGCTTAGCGCCGAGGGTCGGGCTCTTTCTTTGGACCTTATTGAGCTTGGCGATCTCTTGGCCCTGGAGGTCGCTGACGGTCATGACGCCATTCTTGATGGTGGCAGTGGCGGTGTCGGTGGTGAAGTTGACGGCGCCGTCTTTGAGTTGGCCATCGGCTTCGGGCACGCGGCGGCTGGAATCCCACCCGTCGCCCGGAAGTCCGCCGTAGTAGCCGACGGCACGGAACCGGCCTTGGCCAAGGGCGATGACACGTGCGCCGACTTTTTGAGTTCGGCCTTGGGTGTCCAGGGCATCGCCCGCGTATTCACCTTGGAAGGCATAGTCGGCGTCCACTTTATCGGGATCAGCAGCGGCGGCCTTCTCGGCCCGCGCGGCGGCGACAAAGGCGAGAGCACACACGACGGCAATTGCCGATGGCCATTTACTCATGATCATCTCCTTGTGAAGGTCGGACATTCCCGGACCATGAAGGGCCAATGTATCCGGTCGAGTGGCGAAGACAACTGGCGGGTTTGGCAGAGTTGCGTGATTCATGCGTGGAATAGCAGGTGTGGTGCAAGCATATTTCTTGGCAACTAAAGGTCGGCGCATCGCGAGACGATAGTGATTGGACACCGGAGCGTCTTGGGAAATGGGATGCGGCCGAACCGTTGCGGCGTTCCCGCAGCGGCACCCAGGTCGATGGAGAAGCAGGTTATGCCAAACCACAATCCACGTCGCGCAGGATTCACGCTGGTTGAGATACTGATCGTACTGGTGATTCTGGGGATCCTGGCGGCGATCGTGGTACCGCGATACTCGGACGCCAGCGCCAACAGTCGCGAGGTGGCGACAAAGGAGCAGTTGCGGCAGATACGGTCGATGGTGGAGCTCTACAAGACCCAACACGATGGGCAGCTGCCGAACTTGGCCGGCGGGTGGGATTCGATGATCAAGATCACCTCGTACAAGGGGCGGAACGTTGGTCCCTACATGGCGACGCCAGCAGTCAATCCCATGAACGGCCTGAGCAATGTGGTGAACGGGAACGTGACCCAAGCGGTTTCCGGGCCGAAGGCGGGGTTCATTTACGATTACCAATCGGGCGCCGGGTCTGGGCGAGTGGTGGCAACGGGCGCCGACGGGCTGAGTCTGTTCGTCGAGTAGCGGGGGGTGCAAGAGAGGGGATGCGGCTTGATGAGCTCACTTGACGCAGACCATGATCAGGTCTGGGCTTTCTCTGATATCAAGCGGTTGCCGGCGATAGTTGCCGAAGAACTCCACGATCGACGCGCCGGATTGGCGGGCGACCGTTTCAAGGTCTTCGGGCCGCAGGCTTAGGAAAGGGACGCACTGGGTGGTCAGTGTTGGCGTGGAGGACGCATCGAGGCGGGCGAGGAGCAGGTTGACGAACCCGCGGCTGCCGTTTCGGTGAATGCCCTTGATGATGAGGCAGTCGCCGCGGGGCAGTGTGGCGCGGACGCATTTCTGCCATACCGGCTGATCTTCGGGCAAAGCAAAGAGGTTGGGGACGTGTGCGACGGCAGCGCCGCCGGAGCGGACAGCGGCGAGCATGTCGGCGATGGCGGCGGCAACGGTTTGGTAATCGGGCGCCAGTGCCAGGGAGTTGCCCACACAGATAGCGACGTCAAAGGAACCGGGAACCGGCACGGGCTGATGAAAGGGCCGCACGATCCAGCGCAGACTGGCGGATTCGCCATGGGTTTCCCGGCAACGGCGGATCATGTTAGGGCTGATGTCCGCTCCTTCCACTTCTAGCCCCCACGAGTGGAACATGGCGGCATGTCGGCCGGTGCCGCAGGCAACGTCGAGGATGCGCCGGGCGTGGACGCGATCGAAAACCCAGCGATAGAAGGGCTGTTCATGGCCAAGGCGCTTTGGCCAGTCGATGATTGCCTCATAGACGTCGGTCAGGTCGTCGAAGGCTGATTCGGACATCAGGGCAACAATAACGCCTAGGCGGCGAAAGTGGAAACGGCCTGCCGGCATGAGGGGGTCGAGGCAGATGCGCTCTTCCAAACGATTGCCGACCGTCTAGAATCGCCGGATATGAACCCGAATACCTACGAATCTCCGCTAGCCACCCGCAATGCTTCGCCCGAGATGCTTCGCCTGTTTTCGGCACAGCACAAGTTTTCGATGTGGCGGAAGCTGTGGCTGGAACTGGCCCGGCAGGAGCGGGCATTGGGGATTGCCCGGATCACCGCCGAGGCATTGGCGCAGATGGAGGCGAATCTCGACAACATTGACTTTCAGAAAGCCGCCGACTGGGAGAAGCGGCTGCGGCACGATGTGATGGCGCATGTGCGGACGTTTGAGGAGGCGGCGCCGGCGGCCAAGGGGATTGTGCACCTGGGCGCGACGTCGCAATACGTTGTGGACAACGCGGATCTCATGATCATGCGAGAGGCGATGAAGCTGCTCTGCGCGCGGTTGGCCAATGCCGTTGACGCGTTGGGCGCATTCGCCCTGAAATGGAAGGACCTGCCCACACTGGGCTACACGCACTACCAGCCGGCCCAGCTCACGACGGTCGGCAAGCGAGCCACGCTATGGGCGCAGGACCTGGTCTTGGATCTGGAGGAGCTGGAGCACCGGATTGCGTCGCTGAAATTCCGTGGCGTCAAGGGAACGACGGGAACGCAGGCATCGTTTTTGTCGCTGTTTGACGGCAATCATGAGAAGTGCGAGGAATTGGATCGGCGGGTGACGGAGAAATTTGGATTTTCCCGGTCGTTTCCGGTCACGGGGCAGACCTATCCGCGCAAGGTCGATGGCCAGGTCGTGTGCGCCCTGGCGAGCATTGCCACTTCGGTCCACAAGTTCTGCAATGACATCCGACTTCTGGCGGGGATGAAGCAGATCGAGGAACCATTCGAGGCGGAACAGGTGGGATCGAGCGCGATGGCCTATAAGCGAAACCCCATGCGCTGCGAACGGGCCACCGGTTTATCGCGGTTTGTCATCAGCCTGGCAACGTCGGTTCTGCAGACGGCGGCGGAACAGTGGTTTGAGCGGACGCTTGACGACTCATCGAACAAGCGGCTGACGATTCCGGAGGCCTTTCTGGCGACAGACGGTTGCCTGCAGATTGTGGTGAACGTTGCCAGGGGTCTGGTGGTCTATCCCAAGACGATCGCGGCGGCGGTGATGGCGGAATTGCCCTTCATGGCAACCGAGGAGATCCTGATGGCGGGCGTACAGGCAGGCGGAGATCGCCAGGAATTGCACGAGGTGATTCGCCGGCACTCTATGGCGGCGGCAGAGCAGGTGAAATTGCACGGGCAAGCCAACGATCTGATTGACCGGTTGCGGGCGGACAGCAGGTTCAAAGGGGTTGATTTCGGACAGCTGATGCATCCATCTCGGTTTGTGGGCCGGGCACCGGAGCAGACGGTGCACTTCGTCGAAGAGGTTCTGAAACCGATCCGGCAGCGTTACGCAGCGGAATTGGGCCAGGGAGTTGAGCTGAAGGTCTGAGGGACTTGGTCATAGGGTCGCGCAGGTTCGGCGTGGAAGCCGTTGGAGGCGAGCCGGTTGATCGAGTTGTTTTTTCGCGGCGTGCGTGTGTTTCGTGTGTGCCGAGGCGGTGGCCCAAGGATGGCCGGGAACATCACAATCCTGCCGTAAATTTTGCTTCGCTCAAGATTTAAGCGGCATGAGCCGAAACTAGTCTCAGATGGTCTGCCAGATGTCATGATGCGTTGTGGCCGGCCGATTTGAGGTGCCGCAGAAATCGCGGCGAGTGAAGGAGTTGTATGCCCCGGGACATTCCGGTTGGGAACGGGCAGTTGCTCGTCGCCTTCGACAGCCAATATCAGATCCGCGACTTCTATTTTCCGCACGTGGGCCAAGAGAACCATGCCGGGGCCGGACCGTGTCGGTTTGGCATTTTCGCCGACATTCCCGGCAGGCCCCGCAGCCGCTTGTTCTGGACGAGCGACCCTGGGTGGACTATTCGGCAGCGGTATTTGCGGGAGACCCTGACGACCAGCGTGGCGCTGGAGCATCAAGATCTTCGGCTATCGCTATACTGCAACGACACAGTCGATTTTCACCGGAACATCCTGGTGCGGAAGATCAAGGTGAAGAATCTGATTAACCGGGATCGGCTGGTGCAGATCATCCATCACCAGGACTTCAACATGTTCGGGATGAAAGTGGGCGACACGGCCTATTTCGACCCGGAACTGCGGTCAATCGTCCACTATCGCGGGCAGCGGTACATTCTGGTGACATTCTATTCGGAGGGTGAGCAGCGCATTGACGAATATGCGACCGGCACGAGTGGTTTCCAGGGCGCCGAAGGGACGTGGAAGGACGCCGAGGACGGTCATCTTCAGGGCAACCCGATTTCGCAGGGCGCGGTGGACTCGACGATCGCCCATCACCTGAGACTGCCGGCGGATGGCGAGCAGACCGTGTACATGGTGATGATTGCCGGCGAATCACGAGAAGAACTGATTGAGCAGCATCGGTGGCTATCAAAGACCACGCCGCAGGGTGTGATCGACCGGACGGCCAGTTATTGGCGGCTGTGGATTGGCGGGACGAAGATCAACTTTGGCAACCTTCCGCCTAAGGTCGTTGACCTATTCAAACGGTCTCTGTTGGTGGTTCGCACGCAGATCGACAATGGGGGCGCGATTCTGGCCGCGAACGATTCCGACATCATGCAGTTCTCGCGGGACACGTATTCGTACATGTGGCCTCGCGACGGGGCTCTGGTGGCGAATTCGCTGGACTTGGCGGGGTTTCCCGATCTGGCCCGCTGGTTCTACACGTTCTGCAAGAACGCGATTGCACCGGAAGGTTATTTTCATCACAAATACAATCCCGACGGTTCGCCGGCGTCTTCCTGGCATCCGTGGGTGCTGAAGGGCAAGCGGGTGCTTCCGATCCAGGAAGACGAGACGGCGTTGGTGGTGTGGGCACTGTGGCGGCACTACCACCGCTATCGCGACACCGAGTTTGTTCGACCGTTGTGGGTGGATCTGGTGCAGAAGGCGGCCGATTTCATGGTCCGGTACCGCGATCCGCGGACGGGCCTGCCGCTGCCCAGCTATGATCTGTGGGAAGAGCGATGGGGGATTCACGCGTTCACCGTCGCGACGGTCTACGGCGCGCTGAAAGCCGCGCGGAATTTTGCCGTCTGCTTCGGGGATCGGGTCCGCGCCGAGTCGTACAATGCCGCGGCCGAGCAAATCAAGGCCGCTGCCGCCAGATACCTATTTAGCAAGAAACTGGATAGATTCGTGCGGCGGCTGGTTCCGCTGGAGTTGCCCGCCGCGGTCGAAGGCGAGCCGGCATCCGGTGGGGCGGAACCGGAGCTTTTCGAAGTTGACGAGGTCATCGATTCTTCGCTTTTCGGCATTTACAAATTCCACCTTTTTGAAGCAACCGACGCACGTGTTGAGTCAACGATGCGAGCCGTGGAGGAAGAACTCTGGGTGAAGACAGCCGTCGGGGGGCTGGCTCGCTACGAGAACGACAGCTACCACCGCATCAGCAACGACATCGCAACGGTCCCGGGAAATCCATGGTTTGTGTGCACCCTGTGGCTTGCGGATTATCTGGTCACCCGAGCAACCACGCCTGCGGAATTGAAGGAGGCGCTGCCGATCTTCGAGTGGACTGCCAGCCACGCGCTGGAATCCGGAGTACTGGCGGAGCAGGTGCATCCTTACACGAACGAGGCTTTGTCGGTCAGCCCGCTGACGTGGTCGCACGCCACGGTCGTTAGCACCGTCATCAAGTACCTCGAGAAACTGGAAGAACTGCAGGTGTGTCAACTCTGCAACCAGCCGATCTACCGTTTGCGGCGTCGCGGCCCCGGTGAGGTTAAGGGACAAGCGGCTTTTGACCATCTGGAGGCGGGTTTTGACGTTGCCGTTGGGCGTGAGAACGTGGCGCCGGTGGGCCGATTCGTCCGGCACGATGAGCAGAGTCAGGACGGTTTCAAAGCCACGCTGACCATCGACGTCCGAGACTGCATTGGCTGTGAAATCTGCGTGGCGCACTGTCAACACGGAGTGCTCCGGATGGTGGACGGCAAGGCACTGGTGGACAACCGCAACCTGAACCGCTGCGACTTGAACGGCCATTGCGTTGAGGTCTGCCCAACTAACGTGATTTCGCTGACAGTCGTGCCGACCACTCCGCCGGCGGGGACATCGGAGAGCGGCGCGGAGGGGGGGGCAGGAGCGGGCGACTAGGAGTTGACACGGAGAGCGCTGATGCCTGCCTTGGGGCGCATCTGATTCACTTTCGCCCAGAGTTTGCCGTCTTTCTGGAGGAACCGGACCAGTCCGCCGGTTGAGAGCCCGAGGAGGCGGGCCGCTTCGGCAACGCGCCATCCCCCCGCCGCAAGCACATCGAGAACCAACCCCATGACGACTGGATAGCGGACGTTATTGACTGACACACGGAGCGATCGCTGTTCACCCACCATCTGTTCAAACCAGGGGGGTCGCACGAAATTGGTTACATCGACGGATTGGCGAATCTCCAGCGCCAGCTTGTGTCGGAGCCGTACCAACGCCCGGGCGCGGTTCTGATGCTGGGACCGCAATTCGCCCGCTTCGCCGGAAAGTCCCGTGGGCAGGTGTGTCACGCGGACAGCGGAGCTGGTTTTGTTTCGCTTCTGCCCGCCGGGCCCAGGCCCACGGAATGCCTCCCAGCGGCAGTGCGCTTGCAGTTGCTCGTCGGTCATGGTCCGCGGGTCAATCATAATTCATGCAGTTTGTCGGGGGTGCATTCTACCCGGCTCTTTGGGGTATGGGGCGCGGCCAGCGCGGTCATCAATCATCTTTTTTCACCCGGTTTCCCATTTACCCTATCTTCCCCACATAATATGGATGGACCCGTCCGTCGCCATGTGTAGAATGGTCCGCAAGTCGTTGTTGAGTACTCGCCAGACAACAGGACAACTATGGCTTCGGTTTGCTTTTACTTTCAGCTACACCAGCCGTTTCGGCTTCGCCGATACAGCGTGTTTGACACCGATCGCTTGTATTTCGATGAGCAGAAGAACGCTGAGATCATGCGGAAGGTGGCGCACAAGTGCTATCTGCCAGCCAATCGGATGGTTTTGGAGATTCTCCGCCAGCACGAAGGCCGATTCCGCGTCGCCTATAGCATGACCGGGGACATCATCGAGCAGATGCAGCTGTACGTCCCCGAAGTTCTGGACACTTTTCAGGAACTGGCCGCGACGGGCTACGTCGAGTTTCTGAACGAGACGTACAACCACTCTCTGGCGTTTCTTTATTCGCGAGAGGAGTTCCGCGCGCAAGTGGAACTGCACCGTCAACTCATCAAGAAGCTCTTCAATCAGGAATCCCGCGTCTTTCGGAATACCGAGCTGATTTACAACAATGATGTGGCGCATTTCGTCAGCCACATGGGTTTCGATGCCATCATCACGGAAGGCGCTGATCACATTCTCGGGTACCGCAGTCCCAATTTCGTGTATCGTCCGCCTCATTGCCCGAAGCTCAAGCTGCTGCTGAAGAATTACCGCTTGAGCGACGATATCGCCTTCCGATTCTCCAACCGCGGCTGGAGCCAATGGCCGCTCACGGCCGAGAAGTTTGCCCGGTGGATCAACCAGATCAACGGCAACGGTTTTCTCTGCAACCTGTTCATGGACTACGAGACGTTCGGCGAGCATCAATGGGCGGACACGGGCATATTTGAGTTTATGCGGCATCTTCCGGAAGAGGTTCTGAAGCATCCGGACAATGATTTCCTCACGCCGTCACAGATCATCGACCGCTATGAGGCGGTCGGGGAACTTGATGTGCCCCATATGATTTCCTGGGCGGACACCGAACGCGATCTGTCCGCCTGGTTAGGCAATGCGATGCAGTCGAACGCCTCGCACGAGTTGTACAAGCTGGAAGGGATCCTGAAGGAAAAGGGCAATCCGCAGCTTCTGGCCGATTGGCGCAAGTTGACTGCCAGCGACCATTTTTACTACATGTGCACCAAGTACTGGGCGGACGGCGACGTGCACAAGTACTTCAGCCCGTACGAAAGCCCGTACGACAGCTACATCAACTTCATGAACGTGCTGGACAACGTGCGATCCCGATCCCGGGACTGAATAACGCCGACGATCAGCGCACCGGCGCTTTGTAGTTCTTGTGGCTGTTGTCCAGCATCTCGGTCGCTCGCAGCGGGCTGTCCGCGTTCGTTTTCCTCGCCGCGTTGGTCGTTCTGCCCGCTCCAATGCCGCCGCACCCCCAAGCGCCCAATAACAGGCCCAAAACGATTAACCACACCATTTGGTGACCAAGTCCCAACATGTTGCCCCCATCCTAGCCGCCGCGCGTTTGCTGTCCAGCAGAAACCCTGCCAATTACCCGGCCCAGGCACGAGAAAGAACCCTCGTCTGGTCGGCGAGGGTTTGTCACTTCCGCAGTCCCGGAGCAGCCCTATTGCTTTAGCACCGCCGTCTTCTCCCATCCCTTGGCGCTCTCGGCCGCCTTGAGAATGACCTCCAGCACCTCGCGGCCTTCCTCAACGCTGTGCATCGGCCGCTTACCCCGTTGCAGGCAGTCGGCAAAATGCCCGATTTCGGCTTCAAATGTGTCCACCGGGGTGAAATCCCGCTTCGCCGCCGTCTGGAAACCCTTGGGCCGCACATACATCGTGTCATTCGATCCGTAGATCTCGCCCTTCTCGCCAACTACATGGATGTGATGTGTTTCCGCGGGCAGATTGATCGCCCAGCTCGTGAAGATTTCGCCGATCGCGCCGCTGGAAAATCGCATGGTGACGCTGGCCATATCTTCGCCGTCGATCTCGTTGTTGAATCGCCCCATCTGCGCCTTGATATCGACCGGCTTGGTCCCGGCCAAGTGCAGCATTCGATACGTTGGGTGATACCCCGTGTCGATCAGTTCGCCGCCACCCTGTGTCTTGAAATCCGCTCGCCAGCCCCATTTGGCCCGACTGCCCGCAACGATGAAGCAGTCCTGGCTGCGCAACCAGAACACGCGGCCGAGTTCGCCCGCTTCAATCATCCGCTTGGCCTCCTGAACCACCGGCATGAACAGTTGATTGTGCGCAGACATGTACGTGACGCCAGCCTTGTCCACGGCCTTGGCGATCGCGTCCGCTTCCTTCAGCGTCATGCACATCGGTTTCTCGCAGATGATGTGCTTGCCGGAGGCGCAGGCATCCAGAATCGCCGGCGCATGCAGGTGATGCGGCAGACAGATATCCACCGCGTCAATGTCGTTTGCCATCTCCTTGAGCATCTTCTTCCAGTCGGTGAATTGCCATTCGACGGTTCCGAGCTGCTCGCTGCGTTTCTTCATGTTGGCTTCATTAATGTCGCAGAGAGCCACCACTCTGATCTTGTCAGCGTGCTTGAGATAGCCCTTGCCGTGGGCATGCGAGATTCCGCCCGGCCCGATGATCGCAACGCGCACGACGCCCTTGATCTTGCCTGCCATGGTGTTCTTCCTTTCTCCTGGATGGTTCTTACCGGAAATCGTATGTCGGGCACGGGGCCGTCGCAAGGACACAGACCACCTTGCGTGCCGCCGTGCCCAAGGCGAAGATTCCCGGCATGTCCAAGACCCGAAAGCCCCAACGCATCTCCGAGGATCAGTACTACCTCAACATTGCGCGGGAGGTCGCCGCTCGCAGCACTTGTCTGCGCCGGAAGTTCGGCGCCGTCATCGTGAAGAGCAAGCAGATCATTTCGACCGGCTACTGCGGCGCTCCCCGCGGCACCGCGAACTGCTCCGACATCGGTGCCTGCCTGCGCAACCAGCTTGGCGCCAAGCCTGGCGAGCATTACGAGTGGTGCCGCTCCGTCCACGGCGAGGCCAACGCAATCATCCATGCCTCGCGTCTGGACATGATGGGCTCCACCCTCTACCTCGTCGGTCTCGAAGCCGCGTCGGGCCAGATCGTCCCCGATGCCGAACCTTGCCGGATGTGCAAGCGCATGATCATCAACGCCGGCATCGACCGCGTCGTGATACAACTGGCCAACAGCAGGGTTCGCACGGTCCAGGTGGAGGAATGGATGAAGAACAACCTCGGCGAGTACAGGAAGGTCAAGGGGAAGCTGATCCCCGTACAGCCCAAAGGTTACTGATGCCCCCGGGAATCCCTACAGATCTTCACGGCCAAAATACTCTTCCTCCAACAACCGCAGTCTCTCTGTCAGTTCCTCATATTCATCTTGGAGTTCCTTGGAGCGTGAGGGATTTCTGAACGTCTCGGCATCGCCGAAACTCGCCTGGCACTCCTGCAGTTCTTTTTCCGTTTTTCCGATCTCCCTTTCAAGCTGTTCGGTGCTCAACAGGCCAAATGGGCGCTTGTACGGATTGTCCTTTCGCGGCGTCGCCTTTGCCGCCGGCCTGGGCGTTTCCCTCGCCGCCTTTTTCTCCACCGCCTCCTGCTGTGCCGCCAGTTGCGCCTCCCGCGCCGCCTGTTCCTGCTGTCTCTTGGCCCAGGCCGAGTAGTTGCCCTGGAAATCGGTCACTTCAGGCGGCCGAAGCACAAGCATGCGATTCACCACCTTGTCCAGAAAATACCGGTCGTGACTGACGCACAGGATCGTCCCGCCAAAGCCGCTCAGCGCCCCCTCCAGCGCCTCTCGCGACGCAATATCCAGGTGATTCGTCGGCTCGTCCAGCAGCAGCACATTCGGCCGATCCAGCAGAAGCTCTGCCAGTCTGACTCGCGCCCGCTCCCCGCCGCTCAGCAGCCCGATCGGCTTGTGCACGTCCTCCCCCCGATAGAGCATCATCGCCAGCACATCCCGAACTTCCTTCTCTTTTGCATCCCGCCCCTCTCGCACCTCCTCCATGATGGTGTTCTGGGGGTCAAAATCGTCGAGTTTCTGATCGTAATACCCGATGTTCAGATTCGCCCCCCATTTGATTGTCCCGCCATCTGCCTCGTCCTCCCCGAGCAGCACCCGCAGCAGCGTCGTCTTTCCCGAGCCGTTCGGGCCGATGATCCCGATTCGCTCGCCCCTGTTCACCAGCAATGCCACATCCTGCCAGAGCCGGTTCTCCCCATACGCCTTGGACAGATCCCGAAGCACCAGCACCTGGTCCCCTGCCCGCCGGTCGGTGTTCAGCGACAGCCGCATGTGTCGTTCGACCGAGACCTTCTTGATCATCTCGTCACTGTTCATCATCCGCTGCAATCGAGTTGCCCGGCCTCTCGCTTCCTTGCTGCGCTGCCCCGCGCCAAATCGCCGGATGAACTCCTGCTGTTTCTCGATATACGCCTGTTGCTGCTCGTATTGCCGCTGCTGGGTCAGTTCGATCATTGCACGCTGCTGCACGAACGCCGAATAGTTCCCCGGGAAACTGTCGATGTGCAGATCGTGGAGCCACACAATCCGCGTCGCCAGCCGATCCAGAAGGAAGCGGTCATGGCTGATCAGGATGACGGCGCCCTTGAATGAAAGCAGATATCGTTCCAGCCACTCGATGGCATTCAGATCGAGGTGATTGGTCGGCTCATCGAGCAGCAGCAGGTCCG
>CAYVKG010000092.1:0-17587 GCA_964451955.1 uncultured Tepidisphaeraceae bacterium | reverse complement strand
GCCCCTTTTTCCACCCCCTCAAATCCCACAACCCCCAGCCAATCCTCCCCTTACAGCCCCCACCCCCTCCGCCACCACCTTCTCCGCCCCCCACCCTCGCCCCATTCCCCCTGCATCCGCCAGCCTACTCGTGCCGCAATGCCACGATCGGGTCCAGCGCCGCCGCCCGAATCGCCGGATACAGCCCGAACACAATCCCCACCCCCATGCTGATCCCCACCGACAGCACCAGGCTGTACATCCGCACCACCGTCGGCATATGGGCAAAATACGTAATCAACCACGGAATGATCACCCCAATCCCCACCCCAATCATCCCCCCAATCGTCGACAACACCACCGTCTCAATCAGAAACTGCATCACAATCTGCTTCCGCTTCGCCCCGATCGCTCGCCGAATCCCGATCTCCCGCGTCCGCTCCGTCACGCTCGCCAGCATGATGTTCATGATCCCGATACCCCCCACCAACAGCGAAATCCCGGCTATCGACCCCAACACAATGTTGAACCGACGCTTCGTCGCCTCCGCTTCTCGCAACAACGCCAGCGGAATCGACATCTTGTAGTCCGCCTTCTTGTGAAACCGCTTCAACATCGCCTCAATCCCCGCCGCAACCCGCTCCACCTCGTCGCTGCTCTTCACCTGAATGATCATCTGGTGCAGTTCCACCCGCTCGCTCTCCTGCGACCCCGTCGTCCGCCGAATATTGATGTCCCCAAACCGCTCCCGCGCCAGCGTCAGCGGAACATACGCGTCCACCTCCTGGTCCGGCGTCTGAACCCCGCCCGCGGGACCCGATTCGTTCTTCACAATCCCAACCACCTCGAAATAGTCCGCCCCAAGCTTCACCACCTGCCCGATCGTACTCTCCGTCGCCAGCAACCTCCGGGCACCGTGCTCCGTCAGCACCAGCGCGTTGGCCCGGTCCTGAACGTCCCGATCCGTCAGCTTCCGCCCCGCAATCATCGGCCGCTGCACCAGATCGAACCACTCCGCCGTCGTCGCCACCATCCGCAACTCCAGCGACTGGTCATGAAGCCGCCCCTCCTTCCGCAGAATCTTCACCGGAACCGTGTTGCTGACCGCCGGAAACGTCTCCCGAATTCGCTGCTCATCCTCATACAGCAATCCGTACACACTCATCCGCATCGATCGCCCACCCGATCCGATCTCCTCCTCCACCGGCTTCATCGACGTGATGATGATGTTGTTCGAACCCAACATCTGAATCCGCTCCAACGCCTCCTTGCTCGCCCCCTCCCCCACCGACAACATCGCCACCACCGACCCCACCCCAAAAACCACGCCCAACATCGTCAGCACCGAACGCAGCTTGTGCAACAGCAGATTCTTGATGCCCAACGCAATATTACGCGCAAGACGAAACTGACGCATCAGTGGGCTCCTTCAATACGATCAATTTGGCCGTCCCGCAAATGCAGCCGCTGCCGGGCATACGCCGCAATGTCCGGCTCGTGCGTCACCATCAGAATCGTCTTGCCCTGCTGGTTCAGCTCCGTCAACAAATGCATGATCTGGTCCCCCGTCGCAGAATCCAAATTGCCCGTCGGCTCGTCCGCCAACAACACCACCGGGTCATTCGCCAACGCCCGCGCAACCGCTACACGCTGCTGCTGCCCCCCCGATAGCTGGTTCGGACGATGGTTCAGACGCCCCGCCAGACCAACACGCATCGCCAACTCCTCGGCACGCGCGGCACTCGCCGCCGCCTCCCACCCCAAATAGTACAGCGGCAACTCTATGTTCTCGCGAACCGTCAACTGCGGAATCAGATTGAAACTCTGAAAAATGAACCCGAAATGCCGAAGCCGAAAATCCGATAACGCGTCGTCCGACAACAAACTCACATCCTGGCTCTCCAAAAAATACTGCCCGGACGTCGGCCGATCCAAACAGCCCAAAATGTTCAGCATCGTGCTCTTCCCCGATCCGCTCGGCCCCATCAACGCCCAAAACGAGCCCCGCTTGAACGAAAGGCTCACCCCCGCCAGCGCATTGACCACCTCCGACCCCATCAGGTACGTCTTGCGCACGTTCACGAAACGCACAACGTCCTGGCCGTCGGAAGTCAACTCCTTCGCCGATAAAGCCGTTTGCAGTGTCATAGTGGGCTGGGTGAAGCTGGAGCGGTTGTGGGTCCCAAACGCGGCGGCCGCCCGCCGCCTTGACGCATCTGCTCCCTCAGCTTCTCTCGCTCCTCGGGTGTCATCGCCTCAAACTGCCGACGACGAGCCTCCATCGCCGCCCGCTGCTCTTCCGTCATGTTCGCCGGATCAAAACCGCCTCGGCGACCCTGCCCCGCCCCGCCACCACGCCCACCGGGTTGACGCCCTTCGCGATCCCCGTTTCCAACACTGGCGCCGGCCGGACGCGTCGCCGGGAAAGTCATCCCCGCCGGCAACGGCGGCGCCTTGTTCTGTTCGTCGTTCACCACCGCGGCATCCGCCAGCGGCGGCGCCAACGCCACCGTCTCGCCCGCTTCAAGTCCTTTGAGAATGCGGATCCTGCTGTTGTTGTCCAACCCAACCTCGACCGCCCGCGGAACAAGACCCTGGGGACCGGGTATGTAAACAGTGGGTTGCCCTCCGACCCGGACCACGGCCGGAATCGGAACGTACAACGCATCAGGATAGTAATCCACAATGATCTCCGCTCGACACGTCATCCCGGTGCGCAGATCGCTACCGTCTCCTTCAAGCCAGATCTCCGTGTTATAAACCTTCAGGTCCGGGTTCTGCCACATGCTCTGCTGATCGGGAAGCGGCGCGATCTTCTTGACGCGACCCATGAAAACCTTGTTCGGTACCGCATCGACCGTGACCCGAACAGGCAGTTCGAGGCGGACCTTGTCGAGACTGGATTCGTGAACCTTGACGGCGGCCATGACCGAATCGGCGGTCGGGAGGTAAATGATCTCCTGTCGTTCGCGAACCGTGGAGCCTTCAGCGAGCGGCTCGCGATCGCCGCGGAATCCGCCGCCCCCGGTCGTGGCGTAGACCACCAAGCCGTCCGTCGGAGCATACATCTTGGCCTTGGTGATCATGAGGTTGGTCTTGTCGAGGATCATCTTCTGACGCTCGAACTCCGATTCCTTGGCGCGAAGGGCCGCCTCGGCCTGGACGACATCCGCCGCCGCCTTTCGTTTGACGCGATCCAGGGCCATGGCCGCCTGATCCACCGCGGCGCCAAGCGTGGTCATCTGGCGTTTGAAGGTGAACTCCGTCAAGAGTCTGTGGGCATTCTGCGCCAGCATCAGGCTGGACTCGGCGCGCTTCATCGCCAGCAGGTCCGCCTCGTATTCCATATTGGACAGGAATTTCTCTTGGTTGAGTTTCTTGGACGACTCGGCCTTGATTTGCGCCAGCGCCAAGTCGTTCTGGGCCAGCATGATCTTGTTCTCGGCTTCCTTGACGGCGTTCTTGTAATCGCCCTCCTGGTACTTGACGAGGTCTTCCTTCGCGAACTGATAATCGAGTTCGGCTTTGGCGGTATCGCTCTTGGCCTGGCTCTTGGCAACCTCGAGCGATTCGCGTGCGCTGATGGCGGCGGCTTCGGCGTTTTGAACGACGATTTGCTGGCTGACTTTGGAGTCCTGGAGTTTGCTGACGTCAAGTTCGACCAGCAGGTCGCCTTTCTTGACACGGGTGCCTTCGGGGATGAGGAAGAGGACGGTGGGCATGCCTTCGACCTCGCTCTTGATGACCTCCTGCTGACGGGAGCGTATCGTGCCCGAGACGGTGACGCTGATGGTCAATGGGCCCCGCTTCACGGTGTCCACCGGGATTGCGGCCAGGTTCGCCTTCTTGGCGGAGTTGGATTTCGTGGCGTAGACGGTCAGAGCACCGGCGGCTATGACGACCGCGAGGACTCCCCCGATGATGCGCCAAGAGCGGTTGGTGGTATTCATTGTGTATCGCCTTTCGGGGTGTATTCCTGCCAAAGACCTTCGTGGTTGCACTGCAGCAATCCAAGGTCTCGCTGCAATTGTAGCTCGGCCAAGCGGTAATTGACGAGTGCGGAAGTGAAGTCGTTTTCGGCGCTGACGAGGGACGCCTGGGCATCGAGGACGTCGCGCATGACGGTCCCGGCACGGCCGAGGTCATAGGACATCTGTGTGCTCTGGACGCGGCGGCGAGCGACGCTGACGGCGCTGCTTTGGGTCTTGAGGCTTTCTCGGGCCTGAAGGAGCGTACGAAGGTCATTTCGTACGGCCAGTTTAATATCGTCTTCGAGCTGCTGCACAGCTCGGACCGCTCGTTCGAGGGCGATCAGGCTGCTGCGGTAGGCGTTTTGGGCGGAGGTTCGTTCGAGGGGCAGGTCGAGATTGGCGCCGAGGGAGTAGGTGCCCTTGCTGGGCCGCAGGCGGGCATCCTCAAGGACGGCGGAGCCGGGGCTCCCGCGACTGCTGCCGAAGGCGCCGCTGGCGGTCAGGTCAAGCCCGACGCCGAGGGCGTCGGCAGCGACGACGACTTTGCGTTGGGCGTCATAGACATCGCCAATGGTCGTGCGCAGATCGGGGCGGTTCTCGAGGGCAAGTCGGATGGCCTGCTGTTCAGGAAGCTCGTATGGTCCGGCTCCCTCGCTTGAGGGCGGGACGAGAACAATGTCGAGTTCGTTCTCTGCCGGCCGGGTAGTTGACGGTTGCGTGGAGGAAGGGCGGGTTGCGGCTTGACCGTCTTCGTCGTTGCTCGGAGGCTGGGTTGCGGCATTCTGGCCTGCTGCGGCGGGAGGGGCGATTTTCAGCGTCTGCATCATTTGAGTTCGCAAGGTCCGCAGTTCAGCGGGGTCCAGTTCGATCAGGGCGTCGGGCGGCAATCCGAGCAGCATTTTGAAATTGTCGAGTTGTCGTTGCGCATTCTGCATTGCAGCGATCCAACTATCACGGGCGGACAGTTCCTGCTGGAACGCCTGGTCAAACTGGATTCCGGACTGGCGGCCTTCTTCGGTCAGGCGTCGCGAGTTGCGCGTGGTGCGGATGACGCGCCTGTAGTTGTCTTCCTGGTTCTTCAGGCGGTCAAAGCTCTGGAGGGTAGCGTAGTAGGAACTGGCGATGCTAACGGCGAACTGGCGTTTGTATTGCTCGAACTCGAGCAGATCGTAAACGACATTCCGCTCGGCCTGGATGAGCGGTTCCATGACGACGTCCTCGCCGCCTTTCAGGAGCGGGACAGTGATGCTGCCATCGACCGCCATTCCAAGGGAGGCGTTATGGGTTTGGGTGAGCAACTTGGCCAAGTCGATCACAATGCGTAGCGAAGCGACAACGCCGTTGGTGAAGCGCTGTGTGACGCCGATATTGGACGTGGTGACGGTACCGATGGTCGGGTCATCGGCGCCCATATTGCCAGTCGTTCGATTGCTGACGACGCCGGTGAAGGTGGTACGGAAGTAATCGCGCTGGTTTTCGAGGACGAGGGCATCGGCGAAGATGGTTTCCTTCCGCGTCTGGTATTCGCGACTGTTGTAGGCGGCGACCTGGAGGGCATCGACGAGGGAAAGACGCAGCGGCCCGCTCCGATAGGCGGGCATGGTTGTGGGTGGGGACTTGGCGGGGTCGAGATAATCGTTGTCGGGCCAATGCTTGACAGGCTTGAGGTCATACGTTCCCAAGGCGGCGCCACCGGAGTTGGGGAGGTTTTGAGCCAGCATGAGGCGACGGCGCAGTGTGTCGGAGGGCTTTTCGATGGTGAACGGCTCTGCGCGATTGAGGGTCTGCTCTTGTTTTTCTTTGATGATACTGCTGGCCGCGTCGTCGGTTTCACGACGATGCTGCTGGGCGGTACGGCATCCGCCGGCCAGGGCGAGAACGATAGAGGTGAGGGCCACGTAAGTAAGACTGGTATGGAGTCGCATTCCTATTCTTAGACAATGATGGCCTGACGATGTTTATGCTGACTGCGCGATTTGCGTCAATTGTACCGCGTAGGCGATTATCGGACCGCGAGTTGAGAGCAGGCTCATAAGGGTTGGTTGCGCCAGTGGGCCGGAAACCGCCGCGCGACAACATGGGGGATATTGAAGGCGGCGCGGAGGTCGTGGGATGGGGACTCGATCCCGGAGGTGCTTGCGGCGACGGCGGTTGGGCGGATCGACGAGGCATTCGAGTCGATGCCATGCGGCGTAGCGGGTTGCGGTATGACGGGGATTTGACCGTCTCGCGGCCCGTGCCGCGTGGGCAGCGGACAAGTGCCTGTCGAATAAGGGAATTACTGGACCCATTCAGGGCATGGCGGCCCAAGGAAGCCGGGAGAAGGAAGAGGAGGGCGATGTGTATGGGGGTTTCGTCGGCGGATCAGTCAGCCTTGCGTGCCGGCTGGAGCGTCTGTCGGATCTCTTCGTCGGTCAGAGGCGGGTTGATGCTGACCTGGTCGTGGTCAAAATCGGCGGTGATGGTGGTTCCGTCGGCGAAGCGGGTGATTTGTTTGCGGTCGGCGAGGATCTGGTGGCTGGACATCTCGATCAAAGCCAGGCGACGATGGAGCGCACACATGGTTTTGACCATCTGCAGTTCCTTCTCATCGGCCTGAGTCGAGAGGTACGGGATGCCGGCGTTGAGCATTCCATGGACGAACGCCGAGTCATTTCTGGGGATTCCCCAGCCGCCTTTACCCAAGGCCCAAGGCACGATGAGGGCGTCGTGGTAGACGAGGGAGTAGAGCGGGATGGGAATGCCCATGGCATCGCCGCCGCCCGGATTCGGATCGAGGGCAAATGGGGCATGATGCACAAGGTCGATATGGCGGATGGCCCAGTCGGCGGGTTCTTCGGAGCTGACCACGCCCTCGAGGGAGCGGATGAGATCGAGGCATTGTCCCCGATATTTGAGGGATTCGCCGCGGGTCGCGCGATGTTCGGGGTGGTAGCACTCATCTCCCGGCACGACGGCAAACACGTCGAGGTAAGCGCCGCGCAGCTTGATCCCGTGGTTGAGAATCTCGCGGTGGTTTTTCGCGACATGTCCTGGGGCGAATTTGGAGCAGAGGATTGACTGATTGCCCCCCCACCACTCATGTCCGAAGAACCTGCCGCCGTCTTCATTGACGACGGTCAGGGAGGGGTCGTAGGAGGCGGCATCGTGGTAGTAGTCGCGGTAGTTGTCGTGGACCGCGAAGACGAAGCCGATCTGATCGCAGACGTCGGCGAGGAGTCTCATTCCTTCCCAGCCACCCGCTTCAGGGCTGGGGGGCAGGATGTCGGGATGCAGGTTGTCGTATCCGCGGACTCCCCAGCCATCGAGATGGACATAGGCTCTGTGGACACCGCGTTCGGCGAGTTTCCTGAATTGCTCGGCCCTGGCGGCGAAGGTGACGAGTTGGTGGTTTTTCGCGGGGTCCTTTTTGTCGTAGTAACTGGATTCGGGCTGGATGTGGGAGAGGATGGACGTATGAATCACCGGCGAGCCAATCAGTCCGGCGACAACCGGGCTTCTGGCGATTTTCTCGTTCAACGAGACGAACGTTCCGGCCTCCATCACATGCTTGCGATAGCGTTTGGCCAATTCGACATATCCTCCCTTGTCCAGGAAACCGATTCTCAGACGTCGGGGATATCGTAATTGTCCGAGGGAATGGAGCCATTGCGGCTGGATGGTTGTCGGGCCACCAGCCGGGTGCTCGAAGCGGCAGGCGCCGTCGGCGGGGGTATCGAGGATGACGATGGCGGCCGAATCTGGTTTGAGGTGTCCCCACCAGGGCATGTAGAGGCCGCGGCCGTAGGAGACGTTGTCGTAGAGGAAGACTTTTTTGGGCCAGTTTCGTGGTAGTAGCATCCCCTGCATATAGGGAACGACGGTGTGGTCAACTTCACGCCCATCGAACGGTTTAGGCCAGAAGCACTGCTTGACGGCGGTCTGCCCTTCCTGGGCCAGCACATCGAAGATGAGGTCTTCGGTGCCGGATTCGAGACAGATCCAGAGCGCGACGGCCAGCTCTTGGGCCGCGGGGAACTGGCCCAGTTCGATTTTCACGCCAGTCAAAAAGCCATTGCGATACTCCTGCCATCGTGTTTTCCGGGCATCGAGGAAGGACAATGCGGTTTGTTTTCCGGCCGATTGCACGGCCAGGTCGCCGTTTCCCGCCGGCATCATCTTCCAAAGGACGGGTCCAGCCTGGACCGCGATTGCGAGAGAGGTGGTGTCAATCGAGACGATTCGGGTACGGCCTTCGATAACCCACCGGGCAGGCGTTTGTTCGACGCGGAAGCCGGGTCGTGTTGTCTGCGCCGCGGAGGCAATACACAGACCGAAGGTCACCAGCATTGTCGCGGACACGGTTGCGTTGGGCATGGCAAGTCTCCGGGATTGAGCTTACCGCGATTCAACTCGGTTGGCACGCTGCCGGTATACCTTTTCGGTTGACCGGCTAACAAGGAGGCTTGCATGTTGTTGCGTGTGGTTGCGTCAGTGCTCGCTGCTGTTGTCTTCCGGCACGGCGTTTTGCTGGCCGCCGACATTGCGCCCCTATCGCCGGCCGCCATGCGGGATCGGATTGTGCAACACCGGACCGGCAGCTTGGAGCTGATGCTTCGGACTGCTGATGGCCAGCCGCTGAGGAACACTTCGGTCACGATCCGTCAGATCCGGCACAAGTTTCTCTTTGGCTGCAACGCTTTTGCCGTTCGGCCTGAGGAGAGTTCGGAGCTTCAGGGGGCTTATCAGAGGCGGTTTTCGGAGTTGTTGAATTTCGCGACCCTGCCCTTCTATTGGGGCTCGTATGAGCGGTCCGAAGGCCGGCCTTCGGCTGAGCGACTGACGGCGATGGCGCAATGGTGCGTGGACCATCGGATTGAGACCAAAGGCCACCCCCTATGCTGGCAGCAGGTGTTTCCCCGCTGGGCGATGGACAAGCAACTGGAGGAGATACACAGGCTGCAGATAGACCGGGTGACGCGCGATGTTTCGATGTTCGCCGGCAGGATCGACACGTTTGATGTCGTGAACGAAGCCGTCTCGATGCCGAACTACAACCAGGAGCCCACGCGCATACCCGAGTTGGCCAAGAAGCTGGGCACGATCGAGCTGATCAAGCAGACGTTTGCGGCGGCCCGGAAGGCCAATCCGAAGGCGGTCTTGATCCTCAACGACTATGACACGTCAGCCCATTACGAGAGGCTGATTGAACAGTGCCTTGATGCGGGCGTGCCGATCGATGTGATCGGCATCCAGTGTCATCAACACACCGGATATTGGGGCGCCCAGAAGACATGGGAAGTCGCGGAGCGGTTTTCGAGGTTCAAGAAACCGCTGCACTTCACGGAGCTGACGATCACCTCCGGTCGAGTTCGTCAGGACATCAACTGGCGAGGCAGGAATGCGGACTGGCCGAGCACGCCGGAAGACGAGGCACGGCAGGCGAAGCAGGTGGCGGAGTTCTACACGATCCTGTTCTCGCATCCGGCGGTGGAGGCGATCACGTGGTGGGATTTTTCGGACCGGGGTGCGTGGTTGGGGGCACCGGCGGGTTTGCTGCGCGCGGACATGACGCCGAAGCCGGCGTATGAAGAGTTGATGAAGCTCGTCAAGAACGACTGGTGGACAAAGGAGATCAAAGGAAGGACCGATGAAACCGGGAAGGTCCGATTCACCGGTTTTCTGGGGGAGTACGAGGTTGAGTCGCCTGCGGTGAGGTTCACGGTTACGATAGAAAGGCCCGGAAGCCACGCCGCGGAAGGCGTCCTCGTGAAATAGCGGACTCGATGCGTTCCGGTTACGAGACGGGCTTGGCGATTTGCCTGGCCGCCGACGGGCACTCATACAGGGAAGATTTTCATGACTTCGCGTGAGCGTCTTCGCAACATCATCGCCGGGCAGCCCGCGGACCGCATGGGTTTCTGGCTTGGGAATCCGCACGCGGATACGTGGCCGATTTACCACGCGTATTTCGGCACCCGGACGGAGGAGGAGCTTCGGCTGCAGCTCTGGGACGATTTTCGGTGGTTGCCGGTCTGGGATTACCATCATCCGAAGGGAACGCCCCTGTTTCATATTCCGCACAAGACGTCGCACGGTTCAGCCGGGCCGTTCGCCAACTGCAAGGACGCGCACGAGCTGGATGATTACGACTGGCCGCAGGTGAGGTACGTCGACTTTCAGCCGACGATCGAGCGACTGAAGGGCGTCGGGCCGTTTTATCGCGCCAGCGGCCTGTGGACCTGTTTCTACCACAACGTGATGGATCTGTTTGGGATGGAGTCGTACCTGGCGAACATGTACGAGAATCCGAAGATCGTCCATGCCGTGACGGATCGTGTTTGCCAGTTCTACTACGATGCGAACGAGGTTTTTTTCCGGCTCGCAGGCGACCTCGTGGATGGTTTCTTTTTTGGCAACGACTTCGGCACGCAGCTTGACCTGATTTGCGGGCCTAAGCAGTTCGACGAATTCGTCATGCCTTGGTTCAAGACGTTCACGGAGCAGGGTCACCGGCACGGTCACCAGGTGATTCTGCATTCGTGCGGTTCGATTCACCGTGTGATCGACCGGCTGCTGGGGGCCGGGGTGGACTGTCTGCATCCGCTTCAGGCGAAGGCCCGCAACATGGACGCGATCACGCTCGCCCGCGACTACCGGGGCAAAGTTGCGTTTCTGGGCGGAATCGACACCCAGGAGTTGCTGGTGAAAGGCAAGCCGGAGGAGATCAAGGCGGAGGTGCGTCGGGTGAAGGGGATTCTGGGGCCTCGCTTGATCGTAAGTCCCAGTCACGAAGCGTTGCTGCCGAACGTTGCGCCGGAGAATGTGCAGGCGATGGCGGAGGCCGCGATGGAATAGTGGGGTCAGGTTTGCCGCAGGGCGTCTTTGAGATCGGCGACGAAAGAGGCGACGTCGTCGGGGGTGGTGTCCCATGCGCACATCAGGCGGCAGCCGCCTTTTCCGATGAAGGAGTAGAATTTCCAGCCCTTTTCGTGCAGCAGGCGGATCGTATTCTCGGGCAGTTCGACGAAGACGGCGTTGGCTTCGCGGGGGAACATGGTTTTGGCGCCGCCTGCGTCCGCGATGAGTTTTTCGAGCAGGGCGGCCATGTCGTTGGCGTGGCGGGCGTGTTTGAGCCAGGCGTTGCCTTCGAGCATCCCAACCCAGGGAGCGGCGAGCATGCGCATTTTGGAGGCAAGCTGTCCGGCCTGCTTGCATCGCCACTCGAATTCGCCCGCGAGGTCCTTGTTGAAGAAGACGACGGCTTCGCCAATTCCGCCGCCATTCTTGGTCCCTCCGAACGAGAGGACATCGACTCCGGCTCGCCAGGTGAGGTCAGCCGGGCGGGCACCGGTGCTGACAACGGCATTGGCGAACCGGGCTCCGTCCATGTGGACGCGCAGGCCGAGCATTTTGGCCATCTGGGTGATAGCGCGGATCTCGGTGACGGTATAGACCGTGCCGACCTCGGTGGCCTGGGTGATGGTGATGGCCTTGGGTTTGGGATAGTGGATATCGGTGCGTCTGCGGACGGCGCGTTCGATCGCCGCGGGGTCGATCTTGCCGTTTTGGCCGCTCAGTTGCAGGAGTTTGGTGCCATGCGAGAAGAACTCGGGCGCGCCGCACTCGTCGGTTTCGACGTGGGCCAATTCGTGACAGAGGATGCTGTGATAGCTCTGGCAGAGGTGGGCCAACGAGAGCGAATTGGCGGCCGTCCCGTTGAAGACGAAGAACACCTCGCAGGGTGTTTCGAAGACGTCGCGAATGAGGTCGGCGGCTTTGGCCGTCCACTCATCATCGCCATACGAGACGACATGCCCGCCGTTGGCCTTCTGGAGGGCGGCCCACGCTTCCGGGCAGATCCCGGCGTAGTTGTCACTGGCAAAGACTCGTGCTCGCATCGGCATGCGGGATCCTCCGATCGACCGTTGATTACGGGTTCAGAATACCATCGAATTCTATTTCAGCCACCGGAACACGTGTTAGGACCGGCAGAAGACCAGGCAGGCGCAAATATCGGGCGCGTCGTCGCACCCGGCGTGCATGGGCTTGCCGGGGCTGTTGGGGACCGGCTTGGCGAAGGCGATTCTTGTCGCCATGGTGGCCTTTGCCGGAGTTGATCGGGTTTTATGACTGGCTTACCACAAACGCGACGCGTTCGATGGTGATTTTCCTCTTTCCTCTAATCTCCTGGCCCTCGACCTCGGCCTCCACGGTGATGCTGTAGGGACCTGCGTTTTGGAGGGTGAATGCTTTCTGAAGGTCTATTCGGATTCTGGCGTCTTTGCCGGGCGCCACCACTCTCGCATCAGGCATGATGTGATCGACTCTGGCAGGCACCAAGTCGCCCAGCACGTCGTGGACGCGCATGGCCGGGTTTGGCGCGACGGTGATTTCTTTGCCGCCCCTGTTTCTGACGATGAGTTCACTCAGGAGGGCCTGGTCCTTGGCGGTGACCATGGGCATTCTGATTTCGACTTCGGCCTTTTCGGCGGCCGCCTTGCCGCTCGATCGGGCTGTTGCCGCCGGCCGCTTCGAGGCGTCGTTCCCCGCAAGGAGGCCGATGAGCGCGCCGGCCAGTTTCTTTTTGACTTCTTTGGCCTCGGCGGTTTCGTCCTTGGGCTCAATGCGTTTTTCCTGGAACGGCGTATCGCTGAGGTCATAGAGTCGACCGGTTTCGCGGAGCTTGTACTTCTTGTCGCGGATGAACCATTTATTGACGAGTCGCACGAAGACCCATTCCCTGCCATTGGCCTTTTGGCCCCGCATGTGTGGCGCGAAGGAGCGGCCATCGATGACGCGATCGGCGGGCACGCTGGCGCCGGTCAACTCGCAGATCGTGGGCAGGAAGTCGCTATGATCGGTCAGTTCGCCGCACTCGCTCCCGGGCTTGATGGTGCGCGGCCAACTAGCCAGCATCGGCACACAGGTTCCAGAGTCTTTCATGCTGCTCTTGGCCCCGACGATTTCGCGGCCGTTCAGCCTGGACTTGAACTCGTCGCAGCCATTGTCCGAGGTTAACAGGAGGAGCGTGTTGTCTCGCAACCCGGTCTCGTCGAGTTTGGCGACGAGTTCGCCAATCTGCATATCCAGATACTCGAGCATGTACGGGAAATTTTTCCGGTCGTTCCGTTTCCCTTCGGGGTGAAGGGGGGTGGGGTCGAAATCGAAATGCACCAGTCCCGTGGCATAGTACAAGAAGAAGGGGTTGGTTTTCCGCTGTCGTCCTTCCAGATATCGCAGTGCCCAGTCCTGATAGAGATCAGGATGGTATTTTCCCTTAACGGGCGGGCCATAGGTGATGTGCGGTCCCGAGAAGCAATACTGGTCCTGAAATCCGCAGGCGGCGATATTGCTGGACGGGCGATACTGCTTCGGGTCGAACTCGGCGGGCCCGGTCGTTGGCTGGTTGCCCCAGCCGAGGTGCCACTTGCCGGCGACCGCGGTCGAATACCCGACGCGTTTGAGCAGACCGGGCAGGGTCACTTCTTTTTTGGGATCCAGGGACGTAACCGCGCCGCTGCGGTCCAAGATGTCAATGAACCCGCTGCGATACGCATATCGCCCCGTGAGCATTTGCGCCCTGGCCGGCGAACAGACCGGCGTTCCGAAGTGCTGCCTGAACATCATGCCGGCGCGAGCCAGGCGATCGAGATTGGGCGTGCTGTAGGTTTCTCCGCCATAGGCACCGAGACACTCGATGCCCAGATCGTCGGCCATGATGACGATCACATTGGGGCGTGGATCATCTTCCCGCCGGGTCCATGGTCCGGAGGCACACCCCGCCATCAATCCCGCTCCCAGACCCACAGCGCCTTTCACGAATCGACGTCGCGTCAACATCAGCCCGATCCTCCGTCATGGCAAGAGCCCATCCCCAAGGACAGCTTACACGCCCCCGCCCGGTTCGTCATTGGATTCTGGCGAGTCATTTCGAATTTCGATCGGTCAGGATCTGTCCTCCCTTGATGCGATCCACCTCCACGTAGCCGCTCTCCACCAGGAACCGGAGGGCCAATTTCGGTTTGAGACGGTCTTCGATGGAGGCGACTTTTTCCATCAGGACGGCTTTGGACAAGCCGGCTGGCCGCCCAAACGCCAGGTGAATTCGGCTTTCGCTCATTGGGACGCGGATGATGTGCAGTTCGTCGAAGACCGCCTGATAGGTCCTGACCATGGAGGGATAGAGCTTTCCGGAGCCTGATCCCGGGGGTCCCGCGTAGACGTTGCTGGCCACGATGCCGTTGTCGCTCAGTCTTGCCTTGACCGCCTCCATGAACTCTCGAGTCGCCAGCAAGGGGGGCATGCTGTCGGGCCCGAATGCATCGAGGAAGATGATGTCATATCGTGTTTTGGCGTTTTCGATGAATTTGCGACCATCGCCGACGTGGACCCTCATTTTCTCGTCTTCGCTGAAGCCGAAGTACTCCTTGGCCGCCACCAGGACCGCCGGGTCAAGCTCGGCCACATCGATGCGGGCGTCGGGGCAGTTTCGCCGGAGGAACATGGGCATGGCTCCGCCGCCGAGCCCGACAATGAGCATGTTTCGTGGCTGTGTGATGACTCCGAGACTGACCATGATGACGCGGGAATAGGCCCCGACGAGGCGTTGGGGGTCTCGCGTGTCGATAACCGTCTGTGCGGGCGCTCCCTCAGCGAACAGCATCCGGCGAATTCCCCGCTCATCCTCGCGAACAATGATCTTGCCGTTGTATTCGGAGTTGGCTTCGTAGAGCAACCGGCCCTGCGCGAGCGACATCGCGGGCGCCAAGGCGCAGAAGAGCAGGGCGATTGAGGCCAGCCGGAAGACTCGATGTGATTTGATAAACCCATTCACGTTTCGCCTCTCTTCAAAGGTCGCGTCGCCGGCACCATAGCCCGCCCGTGGGCCAACGCCGGATGCAAATCGCGGTTGCTGCCCGACTGAGGCGGGCCGCCGGAGGGGCTCTTGTCGGCACAACGGGGAGGCGGCACCGGGCGTAGTTACCGTTGGGACTGAATCTACTTGCATCGCGGCACCCGATGGGAACGAGGAACACGGCATCAGCGGCACATCAAGCAATCAGAAGGCCGACGTTTCTGCAGGTGCTGGCCGTGGTGGTCACGGCAATGGCGTCGTCGAGCGTCCCGGGCGCTGAGACGGACGAAATTCGGGCGGCCGTGCGCGATCTCGTGGCCAGGTACGGTTCACAGTATCCTCGCGGCCAGGAGTTTCTCAAGCGGCTCGACGAGATTGAGGCCACTTGGGCGTCGGGACTGGAGCCACTGCGGCGGGAGGCCAAGTGCGCCGAGCGCGAACAGGCGGAGCGGAAGAGGCGCGACGCCATACGCAATGGGCGGACGGTGTTCGAACAGTAGTCCGAGATGGAACCGGCAGTGAGCGGAGCGCGGGCATGACATCGAAAGAGCGCATGATGGTGGCTTTGCATCGGGAACGGCCTGATCGGATGCCGGTGACGCTGCATCAGTGGCAGCCCTATCACCTGCAGACGTACATGGGGGGTATCTCAGCGCTCGAGGCGTTTGAGAGGCTCGGGATGGACGCATCCATCCAGTATTTCCAGGATATGGGACAGTTCTGGCGGGTGGAGGAGGACTTCGGCAGATTCTCGCATCGGCAGTGGCGTGACGAAGCGAGGGTCGTCAGCAGCGATCCCGACAACCAGGTTGTCTTCCACACGATTCACACGCCAAGAGGAGACCTGACGTACAAGACAGCCGGGAATCGCAAGACAACGTGGGTCACGGAGTACTTGATCAAGCGAGACGAGGATGTCGATCTGATTGACCAGTACATGCCTGTTCCGACACTGGAACTCGCGCCCGTCTTTGAAGCCTATGACCAGCTCGGCGACCGGGGGATTTTGCGCGGCTTTGTTTGGGGAGACCAGGCGGGGTGTTGGCAACATGCCTGCTGTCTGATGGACGTGAATGACCTTATCCTGAAGGCTGCGGATGATCCGGCCTGGGTGCATCGGCTTCTGCAGGCTCTGCTCAAGAAGAAGCTGCAGTGGATTGAGTCGATGGAGGACGCGAAATTCGATCTGGTGGAAACGGGAGGCGGAGCGGGATCTTCAACGGTCATCTCGCCGAAGATGCACGAGGAATTCTGCCTGCCCTATGACCGCATCATCCATCGTGCCCTGCGCGAATTGGGATTCCTCACGGCCTATCACACATGCGGCGGCACGTACGGTTTGGAGGAGCTGATCGTGGCCAACGGGTGCGATGCGTCGGAGACACTGGCGCCCAAGAGCATCGGCGGGAACCAGGAGCCTTGGGAATTCGCGGACAAGATCAGGGGTCGCCTGGCGCTCATTGGAGGAGTTGATCAGTTCAACGTGGTATCGGATGGACCCATCGAGAAGATCCGCGCGACAGTCCGGGAGCTTTTCGAGAAGGTGGGCGGCAATGGGGGATACATCTGTTCGTTGAGCGATCATTTCTTCGAGACGCCTGTGGAGCACCTGGCGGCCTATGCTGCAGCCGGAAGGGAATGCGTTTACGCGGCATAGCGAGCGATCCGGGGGCACGGGCAGACACCTTGACGCACCAAGATTTGATCCTTCACCCACATCCCCGGCGGTATGCCGTGTCCCATGCTGGCACAGGGTACCTGGGTTGTTTGGGAACCCATGACGGACGGGAGCGAGCAGGCATGTTCTGTCCACTCTGACTTGCTCGACACGTTTTTTTATCGTAGGAGCATAGTTGAGCCAAGAGGTGAGTGAGGAGCCTGACGGTCGATCAGTGGCAAAGGACTAGGCCATGCAGCTCCTCAAATCGAGTCTTCTTCGCCGGGCCGAAGCACACCAAACGAGAATTCACCACAAGGCATGGAGGGCCAAGCCATTGCGGCTGGAGCCGCTGGAAACGCGGGTTCTGCTGGCGGCATCCGTTCTCGATCCCTCATTCGCAACAGCAGGGGTTGCAGTTACCGACTTCTCCGGCTTGGCCGACTATGCGCGTGGCATGGCTTTTGTACCCAGCGGAGCCATCCTGCTGGCCGGCCAAGCCGATAATAACGGCAACAACGACTTCGCCGTTGCGTGTTATACGGCCGACGGCCTGCTGGACAACTCATTCGGCTCGGGGGGAACGGTGTTGACGGACATAGGCTCATCGCGCGATACGGCTCGTGCGATTGCGATTCAACCCGACGGCAAGATCCTCGTGGCCGGCTCTACCTATTCCAGCGCCACGGACTTTGATTTTGCGGTGGTTCGGTACAATGCTGACGGCAATCTGGACACTTCTTTCGCCTCCGCGGGCATCGCCACCGTTGATATCAGCGGCACTTTTGACCAGGCATACGCTCTGGCGGTTCAATCCGACGGCAAGATCGTAGTTGCAGGCACAGCCACGTTCACCGACGCTGGAAACAAGAAACGTTATGCCTTTTCGATGATCCGTCTGAACCCTGACGGTTCGCTTGACACCTCTTTCGGTGGGTCGGGCAAGCTCGTCAGTTCCGTCCCATCGACCAGCGCCCAGGCGTACGCCGTCGCGCTCCAGCCGGCTGGTCGAATAGTCCTTGCCGGGTATAGCTACGACTGCGTCACGTGCGAGTCGAAATTCGCGTTGGCGGGATACAACCCGGACGGGTCTGCCGACACTTCCTTCGGTTCCGGAGGCCGCGTCATTGTCTCACTCAATAC
>CAYVKG010000091.1:0-18357 GCA_964451955.1 uncultured Tepidisphaeraceae bacterium | reverse complement strand
GGGGGCCCCGCCCCCCCCCCGGGGGCGCCCGCCCGGCGCCGCGTTCAATGAGGATATCTCGGATGGCGTCGAAGGCTTCGGGGGACCAGATATCGCGGTCATTTTGGACCCAGATGCCCAGAAGCTGGTCGGTGCGTCGGGCTCGCATCTCATCGCGGATCTTGGACAGCAGGCGGTTGTCGATGGGGCGAGCTCCTTGTTGGGTGTAACAGGTCTACCGTGGTTGGCCTGTGGCGGCAAGTCGGTGCTGGATTTGCGTCTGTGGGGGGGTTACAGTCAGGGGGTGCGTTGTGGGCGATTTCAACTTGGCGGAGGCAGTTGCGTATAAGCGGTCAGGGGGCTACTCGCAGGCAGGGCACGGCTATGAACCAATTGGTAGCGGTGTTGTTGTTTTGGGCGTGTCTTGTGGGGGTGGTGGAGGGCGCGGAGGGGGTTAAGGCGAAGGTGTTGATCCTGACGGGCAACGACTATCCCGGGCACAAGTGGAAGGAGACTTCTCCGGTGCTGGCGGAGCTACTTCGGAAGGACAAGCGTCTGGAGGTGGCGATTGAGGAGGAGCCGAGGTTTTTGGGGGACGCGAAGCTGGCGGAGTACGACGTGGTTGTGCTGCATTATATGAATTGGGAATCGCCGGACCCCGGGGAGGTGGCGAGGGAGAATTTGCGGCGGTTTGTGGCGGGAGGGAAGGGGCTGGTGCTGGTGCATTTTGCGTGCGGGGCGTTTAAGGACTGGCCGGAGTATCGGAAGCTGGTGGGGCGTGTGTATGATCCGAATCTTCGTCCGCATGATCCGCACGGGAGATTCAGGGTGGACATTGTGGATCAGGAGCACGCGATTACGAAGGGGATGAAGTCGTTTGAGACGGTGGACGAGTTGTACACGTGTCTGGGAGAGAGCGACACGAAGATTCGGGTATTGGCGACGGCGAAGTCGAAGGTGGATCAGAAGGACTATCCGATGGGTTTTGTGGTGGAATATGGCAAGGGGCGGGTGTTTCACAGCGTGTTGGGGCATGACACGGAGGCATTTGCGGCGGAGGGGGTTGGGGAGTTGTATAGGCGGGCCTGCGTGTGGGCGGCGGGCCTGTCGGTTGATGAGGACAAGGCGGCCAGATGAGGTGAATATGCGTCAAGTGATGGTGTTTCTGGTGGTGGCGATGTATTGGGGCGTGTGGGCGGTTGCGGACGAGGTGAGCGCCGGTTCGCTGAAGCTGAAGACGGAAGGGGCGGGGGTGACGGTGAGTTCGGGGCGATCGGTGCTGGTTCACTATCAGGTGGGAGGCGTGCCGTTCAAGCCCTATGTGAAGCAGTTGTATTCGCCGGGTGGTGTGAACGTGCTTCGGGACGCGCCGCACGATCATTTGCATCACCACGCGTTGATGTTTGCGATTGGGGCGGGGGGGGTGGATTTCTGGGCGGAGACGGCCGGGTGCGGCAAGCAGTTATCGGGGCAGTATCACGGGGGGAAGGGGAGCGTGCGTAACGGTCACGAAGCGGTGATGATAGCGCAGGGACTGGAATGGGTGAGCGGGAAGGATGAGAAGGTGCTGAAGGAGGATCGGCATCTTCGCGTGGACCGAGGGGATGATGGGGGCGCGACGTTGCTGACGTGGCGGAGCGTACTGGAGCCGGCGGAGGGGAAAGCGGAGGTGAAGCTGACGGGCAGCCACTATTTTGGGCTGGGATGCCGCTTTGTCGAGTCGATGGACAAGGGGGGCAGGTGGATTTACCCCGAGAAGAAGTCGGAGGCGGTGGTGGTGCGAGGCGACGAGCGTCTGGTTCGCGCGACGTGGTGCGGGTACACGGCGAAGGTGGACGGGAAGGATGTGACGGTGGCGATGTTTGATGATCCGGGGAACGCGAGAGCGCCGGCGACGTGGTTTACGATGACGCAGCCGTTTTCGTACATATCGGCGACGCTGAATTTGTGGAAGGAGCCGATGGTTTTGCAGGGGGGCGAGAAGCTGGATTTGCGGTATGGGATTGCGGTGTGGGATGGTCAGGTGGACGGATCGGCGATCGATCGGTTGTACGGCAAGTGGGTTGAGATGGGTGATCGCAAGGCGAAGGAGCAGTGAATATGAGTTTGGAGAAGACGGGGGCGACTCGGCGGCAGTTTTTGGGATCGGCGGCGATGGCGGCGGCGGTATCGGCGATGCCGCATCTTTCGCGTGGGGGGGAGTCGAGCGCTCCGAGCGAGAAGCTTGGGGTTGGTTTCATAGGGACGGGTGGGCGGTCGTACTCGCATTTGGACGCGGTTCATTATCTGAAGACGCAGCGGAACGTGAACGTTGAGATTGTCGCGGTATGCGACACTTACCGGCCGCGGCTGAAGAAGGCGGCGGAGGCGTTCAAGGTGGGCAAGTCGTACAGGGACTATCGGGAGTTGCTGTCGGACAAGGCGGTGGACATTGTGGTGATAGCGACGCCGGACCATCATCACGGTTATGCGGCGGTGGAGGCGTTGCGGGCTGGGAAGCACGTTTATTGTGAGAAGCCGGTGACTCACTGGCGGCAGTTTGAGCTGATGAAGCAGCTAGCGGCGGAGGTGAAGAAGAGCGGGAAGACGTTTCAGGCGGGGACGCAGTTCATGTCGGACGACGCGTGGCACGTGGGTAAGCGGCTGATCAAGGAGGGTTTAATCGGTCAGCCGATTCACGCGGAGTGCGGGTATTTTCGGGTAGGGGATTGGGGTGAGCGGGGGATGCCGATAGACGATCCGAATGCGAAGCCCGGGGCGGACCTGGACTGGGAGGCGTTTCTTGGGGACGCGCCGAAGCGGCCGTTTGATGTGAGCCGGTATTTTCGGTGGCGGATGTACGAGGACTATGCGGGTGGTCCTGTGACGGACCTGTACCCGCACATACTGACGCCGCTGCTGAGCATGTTGCCGGTGACGTTTCCGAGCGTGGTGGTTGGGACGGGCGGGATGTATCGGTATGCGGAGCGTGAAGTGCCGGACACGTTCAATTTATTGATTGAGTATCCGGAGAAGATATCGGTGGCGGTGTTGGGGACGCAGGGGAACGACTACATGGGTCCGCCGGGTCGTTTGCCGACGGTTCGGGGTTGGGAAGGGACGCTGACTTTTTCGGGCAAGGAGGTGACGTTCACGCCGGCGGACGGGTCGCAGAAGAAGGCGCAGAAGTTTGGGATTGGGCATCGGGAGGACTTTATTGGGTTTTGGGAGAGCTTTGTGAGCGCCTGTCGGAAGGGTTCGCAGGAGACGCTGAGTCCGGTGGATTTGGCGTATCACGTGCAGACGGCGTTGATCATGGGATACTGGTCATATCGTCAGAGCAAGGTGGCGAAATTCGATCGGGAGAGGGAACAAATTGTGATGGGGTGAGGGTCTGAGTGCTGACGGGGGCGGGTGATTCTGTATAATGCCGGCCTTTTCGCGGCCCCGTGGGGTCGCAGGCATGGAAATGAAGGGATGATCGGAGTCATGAAGTACAAGAGCATTCTTCTATTTGGCGCCCCGGGCAGCGGCAAGGGCACTCAGGGCAAGGTGATTGGCAGCATTCTGGGTTTCATGCACACATCGACGGGGGATCTTTTCAGGGCGTTGGACAAGAACAGCGAGATGGGGAAGATCGCGGCGTCGTATTCATCGAAGGGATTGCTGGTTCCGGATGACTTCACGGTGAATTTGTGGACGCAGTCGATGCAGAAGCTGGTGGACGCGGGGAAGCTGAATCCCGCGAGCGATATTCTGGTGATGGACGGGATTCCGCGGAGCGTGAAGCAGGCGGAATTGCTGTCGGACAAGATTGATGTTTTGAAGATTCTGTCGCTGGAGGTTAGCGATCTGGACCAGATGGTGGAGCGGTTGAAGAAGCGAGCGTTGAAGGAAGGCCGGAAGGACGATGCGGATGAGAGCGTTATCCGTAATCGTTTTGCGGTGTACGCGAAGGAGACGCAACCGGTGCTGGGGTACTACCCGAAGGAGAAGGTGGCGACGGTGGATGCGTTGATGAGTCCGATCCGGGTTCTGGAGGCGATCATCAAGGTATTGATACCGGTTCGCGAAGGGGTAGATGGCCAGTTGGCGAAGGGTTCATGCTGTTGTGGGGGGTGATATTCGAGTCTGGACGCGAAGAAAAGAAGGCGGAGAGGTCCGGAAGGGCCTCTCCGCGTTGATTTTTGGGGCATCTGAGAGAGAGGGGTCAAGCGCGGCTGAGGTACTCGCCGGTTTCGGTGCTGACGCGGATGGTCTCGCCGATTTCGATGAAGGGGGGTACGCGGGTTTTGAGTCCTGTTTCGAGGGTGGCGTCCTTGAGTTGGTTGGTGGCGGTGGCGCCCTTGATTCCCGGGGGCGTGTCGGTGACTTTCATATCGACGGTTTTGGGTAGTTCATAGGAGACGACCTTGCCGTCATGGAAGAGGGCGGTGAGTTGGGTATTGGGCTTGAGGTAGAGGATATCGTCGGCGAAGGTTTCCTTGGGGACGGTGGTCTGGTCGTAGGTTTCCATGTCCATGACAATGTGGCCGGTGTTATCGGTATAGAGGTATTCAACCTGGCGGCGGTCGAGGTTAACGGTGTCGATGTCGTCGGTGGCGCCGACGCGTTTGTCCATGATGGTGCCCTTGATGACGTCGCGCAGCTTGAACTGGACCTTGGCGCGGAGGTTTCCGGGGGTGTTGTGGTCGGCGTTGGTGACGACGAACAGTTTGCCGTCGATGAGGACGGCCTGGCCTCTACGAATGTCGCTTGCTCGCATGCGATACCTCAGTTTGCCTGCTAGAAAGACCAAAAGAACCAGCCACGGGAGCCATGATACGACGGCAAACGGGATTCGTTCGCATCTGCGCCGAGGTCTGGGGAGGGGAGAATCTACCAGCAGGGGCACGAGCCGTCAAACGGGTGGGGTGCGAAGAAAAAGGCACGCAGGAGGAATCCGAATGGACCTGCGTGCCTCAGTAACGTCCGTAGTGGTTGGTGGACGGAGCTAGTTGTTGGCGTCTTGGGGGTTGCCTTCGTTATAGACGCGATCGCCGGCGGTGTTGGTGCCCCAGATGAATCCGTTGTTGGGGTTATAGACATAACCGATGCCGTTTCCGTTGACGGGGTCACCGAAGGCGGGGTCGGTGGCGACGATAGCGATGCCGTAGTTGTTGTTGAGGGGATTGCGTGGGATGGAGGGGAGGTAAGGGCCTCTGGGATTTCCCATGAGGTCAGTTGTGGTAGTGATGAGCGCGTCCCAATTTGCGCTAAGGTCAGGCGTTTGGTCATTGTGCTGGAGGGTATAGAGCTGGATCTGAGCGCGGAGGATGCCCAGATTTTCACTCAGGGCGGCCTGCCGGGCGTCGGTGGTTGCGGGGCGGAACATGGCGATCACGACGGATGCCAGGATGCCGAGCAGGATGACGACGATGAGTATTTCGATGAGGGTAAAGGCGCGTTTGGAATGTTTATGCATCATTGGACCACCTCCGACTCGGACAGATGTCACGGAATGTGACGTACAATTCATCGGTCGGAAAGGGAAATGGCGTGGTTGGCGAAAAGGCGCGCTTTGGGCGGGCTCGTTTGTTTTGGCGTGAATTTATGCCGGATATGCCGGTCTTGAGGGATGAACGGGATCAGAATGGAGGTGAGGCAGGCGGATCAAGAAAGGAAGCGTCTGACGATGATGGTGTCATTTTGTCCGCCGAAGCCGAAGCTATTTGACATGGCGACATTGCAGCGAGCATGTCGGGCCTTGTTGGGGACATAATCGAGGTCGCATTCGGGGTCGGGGTTTTGAAGGTTCATAGTTGGGGGGAGGATCTGGTCGCGGATGGCGAGCACGCAGGTGATGAGTTCGACGGCTCCGGCGGCGGCGATGAGATGTCCCATCATGGACTTGATGCTGGAGACGGGGATGTTTTTGGCGTGTTCGCGGAAGACGGCCTTGATGGCGACGGTTTCGTTGCCGTCGTTTTCGCGGGTGCCTGTGCCGTGGGCGTTGATGTAATGGATATCGGCCGGGGAGAGTTTGGCGTCGAGGAGTGCTTCGGTCATAGCGACGATAGCCCCTTGGCCCTCGGGATGCTGGTCGGTGATGCGGTAGGCATCGGCGGTGGAGCCGTAGCCGACGACTTCGGCGAGGATATTGGCGTTTCGTCGGGATGCATGCTGGAGGGATTCGAGGATGACCATTCCCGCGCCCTCGCCGAGGACGAATCCATCGCGTTTTGCGTCGAAGGGTCGAGAGGCGTGCTGAGGGGCATCGTTCTGTGTGGAGAGGGCGGTGAGGCGATTGAAGCCGGTGACGCCGAAGGGGTGGATCATGGAATGGGCTCCGCCGGCGATCATGACATCGGCGCGACCTTCGCGGAGGATTTGCATGGCTTCTCCGATGGCCTGGGTGGAGGCTGCGCAGGCGGTGAGGCAGTTGAAGGCGGGTCCTCTGGCGCCGGTGAGGAGGGCGAGATGGGAGAGGGGCATATTGGGTTCCTGCTCGAGTTCGCGGGTGACGTCCATCAATTGGAAGGCCATTCTGGCCCATTGGACGGTGTCGAGGGAGGTGGCGCCGTCTCGCCAGGCTGCGAGTGCTGCGGTTGTGTAGGCTTGGAAGTCGAGGGATCCTTCGCCGGAGCCCAGGTAGATTCCGACGCGGTCAAGGTTGAGGGATGCGTGGTTGAGGGAGGCGGCGTTCCATGCCTGTGAGGCGGCGGCGAGGGCGAACTGGGTATTTCGGCCTGAGCCGGCATGTTGTTGGAGGTTGGGGATGTGATCGGCGAGTCGGAAGTTTTTGACTTCGGCGGAGATGCGGGTTGGGAAGGTGGACGCGTCAAAGAGGGTGGTGTGGGAGATACCGGATTCGCCGTTGAGCAGTCGTTTCCAGACGGACTCGATATCGTGGCCCATCGGAGTGATCCAACCCATGCCTGTGATTACGACTCGATTCATAGGTGACGTTGTGAGTTGTTAGGTACCGGAACCGGGGTCAGACTTTGCGGAACACGAGTGCGGCGTTTTGTCCGCCGAGGCTGTACACGGTGCTGAGGGACAGGTTAACTGTTGCTGAACGCGACTGAGTAGCGACGTTGAGTTTTATGTCATCGATGGGTTTTCGGGTGTTGATGGCGGGGGGGACTTGGCCTGTTTGGAGGGCGAGGACTGCGGCAGCGGCATCTACACCGCAGCCAGCCGCGAGGTTTCCGATTTGCGCCTTGATGGGGGCGAGGGGGATGGTGGAGAGGGCGTGGCCGAGGGCGGTTTTGAGTCCGGCGAGTTCTGCGCGGTCGAAGGCGGGGATTCCGAGGCCATGGGGCACGAGGCAACCGATCTGATGGGGTTCGGCGTTTGCGTCGGCGAGGGCGTTTTTGATGGCTTGTGCGTAGCTATGTCCGGAGGGGTCGGGGTCGGTGATTTTGTAGGAATCCTGGGAGGCGCCGAAGCCTGCGACTTCGGCGTAGATTTTAGCTTGGCGTGACTTGGCGCGTTCGTAGTCTTCGAGGATGAAGAGCCCACCGCCCTCGCCGATAGCGAGGCCTGAGGCATCGGCGTCGAAGGGTCGGACGGCGTTTTCGGGGGATTGGTTGTGGGAGGAGGTGGCTCGTTTGAGGAGGCACTGTCGGACGAGGCCCATTGGATTGACTTTGGATTCCGCGCCGCCGCAGATTGCGAGGTCGGCGTCACCGCGTTGGATGGTGCGGAAGGCTTCTCCGATGGCGAGGTGCGAAGAGGCATCGGCGCAGGTGATGGTATTGGAGGGTCCCATGAGTTCGTGGATGATGGTTACGTGGCAGGCGAGCATATTGGGCAGGTATTTGAGGAGCCAGAGGGGGGTGAGTTGGCCCATGCCATCCTTGCCCCATTTTTGGAGGTCGAGGGTATTACCATTTCGGGCGGTGTGCATAGCGGCGGTGAGTTCGTTGAGTTCGGCGCTGAGCAAGCCCGCACCGATGTTGCAGCCGAAGCGTTTGGAGTCGAAGGTGGGGGAGTCGGTGTAGGCTTTGGAGTGGAGGCCGGAGTTTTTGAAGGCGTCATCGGCGGCGACGACGGCCAATTCGATATCCCTGGCCATGACCTTTGTGGCTTTGCGGTAGCTTTTGGGGACGAAGTCGCTGATGCGGTATTCGGGGACCTGGCCGGCAATCTGTGATGGGAAACCGGAGGGGTCGAAGGAGTGAATTGGCTGGATGCCGATTTGTCCGGCGATCAGGTTTTTCCAGAAGGCCTGGGCGCCGATGCCGATGGGTGAGACAACGCCGATACCAGTGATGACGACTCGTCGCATGGATAGAACGCCCTGCAATCTATTCCCGGGCAACCTTGTAGATGAACATGGTAATGAACGACAGAACGCCACCCAAGGCCACGTTGACCAAGGGCCAGCCCGGCAGCACGTATGCCATAGTCAGGCAGAAGACGAGGGTGATGGTTCCCCAGAGCAGGCCCGACTTGCCCTCGATTTCGGCAATCCGGTACATTGCGACGATCGCAGCCAGCAGTACAAGCCAACCGAACATGCTCTTTAGTCCTCTACGTGTTGCTCAAAGTGTGATGTCGGCCCGGATGCGATAGGTTTTCAACAACTCCGTAAACTGCTCGGTGAAGACGAAATTGTGTTTTGGGAACTCCAACCCGGCCATATTCTGGTCGATGTGGCTGAACATCAACTCGATTTCTGCCACCAGTTGTTGGCCGCAGGTTACGGTGCCGGCGGCAGAAGCGCCCTGCTCGGAGAAGTTATGGATCGTTGCGTGGAACTCCAGCGTATCGCCCGGGCGGGAGAGTCGGTGGAATGTTGCGCGTGCGATTTTGGCGAGGATGACCTTTTCGGAGAAATTGGACGCTTCGCCGACGAGGATTCCGGCGGTTTGAGCCATTCCCTCGATGATGAGGCTGTGGGGGACAATGGGGAAATCGGGGTAGAGGTCGTGGAGGTGTTCTTCGGCGAGGGAGACGTTCTTGACGGCCGTCGCCGATACACGCGAAGTGAACTCTGTGAACTTGTCGATCCAGATCCATCTCATGATGAATGACAGGGTCTGCGTGATGGGTGGGGGAGGGGGTTCAGGTGGCGCGTATTACCCGTCACGCCTTGAGTTTGTTTTCGATGTAATTGACGACGGTGTTGACGGTGAACTGCATTTTGTTGATGTCGGGGTCTTTTTCGAGCTCGGTGAAGTCCATATGGGGCATGCGTTTTTTGAGTTCGGCCATGCCCTCAGGAGTGATGCGACCGGCGTTGACAAAGGTCTGGTTGCTGAAGACGTCTTCGGGGAACATTTCGCCTCGGGGGATTTTGATACCGAAGGCTTTTTCGAGGCGGAAGGCAATATCGAGGAAGTCGATACTTTCGGCGCCGAGGTCACCGCGGAGTGTGGCGGTGGGGACGACTTCATCTTCATCGACGCCGAGGGCGTCAACGAGTACTCCTTGGACTTTCTGGTAGATTTCATCTCGCGACATTGCCATAGGGATTCCTTTGTCGGTAGTTTTGAGTTAGTTGCCGGCAGCCGACGCACCGATCGGCACAGTTGATGACGAGGGGGCGATGAGCTCCCATCGCCTGCGGTTATGCGCGTGGAGGCGACGATCGATTTCGGCCAGTTCGGGCTGCTTGTCAGCCAGGTTGAAGTAGGCCAAGTCGAGGCGAGCGGACATGGCGGTTGCATGATTGACGGTGCCGGAAGCCTTGAAGGAGCCGCCGCCTTCGGTTGCCTTGGTGAGTTCGACGTCGATTCTAAGGAAGCTGCCTGGCGGGACGAAACGGCCGTATTTGACGTTTCGAGCTTCGCGGAGGACAGCCATTGAGCAGGCGAAGTTGTGGTTCAGGTGGAGGAGCCAGCCGGCAGCCTGTGTCAGCGCTTCGAGCATCATGACGCCTGGCAGGACGGGGAAAGTGGGAAAGTGGTCGGCCAAATACTCTTCCGCCAGCGTCACGTGTTTAGAAGCGACGAGGCGTTGGGGGTCTGCGCTCTCGATCTTGTCAATGAGGTAGAACTTCACGTGGTTTCCACAACCCGCAGTCGAGCGGGGTTGCCTGTAAAGCGACACGTTGTATCGGTCGGACAGGCGGTTTGCAAGTTAGGGGTCAAATAATGCGGGAGGAGTGCTGTTCAGGAAGGGGTGTTTGATGGCGGTTGGGGGCCCGGTTTTTGATACTCGTGCTGAATGGGATACCATGTAGTAGCGGGTCGGGTTGCACGTGGCATCGAGGGTGGAACAGGCAGGAGGACAGCCATGGTTGTTCGTTGGTGTTTCGTGATCTTGGCTACAGTGCTTTTTGCGGGTTTGGCGTGTGGCGGGGAGGGGTCTGGAGGGGTGGTTGCGGGTTGGGGGGCGTCAGCGGACCCACTGCCATCGCCGCTGAGGCTTCCGACGGTGGCGAACATCCAGGCGAATGTGAGAGCGGGAGGCGGTGTGATTCGCCCGAGGGGCCCGAGTTCATTTTTGGTGATTGTGGACAATGATTTTGGCGGCCGGGCGGACGCGTACGAGCTGTATGATCTGAATGGAAACCGCCGGGTGGTGCGTTTGCAGGGGCCGAAGCTGAAGAATGTGGCGTTGAGTGCTGACGGGGCGTATCTTGCGGGCACGGCGTCGGATTTTGGCAGGAGCGGCATCTGCGAGGTGTGGTCGCTACGTACACTGAAGCTGGTACAGAGCATTAACACGAACAGTGAGCGTGCCGAGTGCAAGGTGGTGGGTTTTGGCGTGGGGGATCGAGTGATTACCGCGTATCGGAAAGGATTCAGGGGGGCGGTGGCGATATGGGACATCAAGACCGGGAAGCAGACGGCGTCATTTGAGCTTGAGAAGATGGAGGATGGGGGTGTTGGCGTTAGTCCCGGGGGGAAATATGTAGCGATGGGTGAAAAGGGCGTCTTGCGCGTCTATGAGGTCGCGACGGGGCAACAGGTTGGGCTGGCGGAGCTTCCCAAGAGCGTGGATGAGAAGATGAGCATTCACGAATCGGGGGATCCGAGGGTTTTGGCCTTTTCGCCGGATGGGAAGGAGTTGGCGGGGGTGTACGACATTTTTGCCGGGCACAGAGTGATCGTGTGGGACATGGCGACGGGGCGATCGTCGCAGGTGGGGACGATTTCGCAATTGCGGGGGGTGCGGGATTCGACGTTTGAGTGGTTGCCGGACAGTTCGGGATGGCTGGCGGGCAGGAGCCTGGTGGATCGTCAGAGCGGCAAGGCCTATTTTGAGTTGCCGGAGACGACGTTTGAGGATGTGCATCGGAGCATGCTATCGGCAACGCAAGTGTTGTTGGCGACGAAGCCGCGCATGGGGAAGTCGATTGTGGTGAAGTCGATTGTCCTTCCGAAGGCGGAGATTGAGAAGACTCTGCAGACGGTTCGGGCGGGGGGGCAGCAGATTGATGCGATGTTGCCTGTGCTGAGTGAGGCGAGCTGGACGGGGGCGAAAGAGTTGACGATTGGGGCCGAAGGATTCAGGGGGATTTCGGTGTTGGATGGCGCGGCGTCATGGGGGAAGCGGCCGCTGTCGAGCATTGTGTTTAAGCGGGCCGCTCAGGCGAGCGGTGTGCTGGAGCATCGAGTTCGGGGTGTGTTGATACCGTCGGCGGCGTTGGGGCAGGCGTATGTGATCAACGCATTGGAGGACAAGAACAGTGGTCGCCTGGGTTCAGCGCGGACTGCGAGCAAGTTGTGGATTGACCGGATCGATATAGGGACGGGGTCGGCGGTGGGTTCGATGGAATTGCCGCCAGTGGTTGAGGTGTTGGACGCAAGCGTTGACGGGAAGATGGTGGCGGCGCGTGTGGGGGAGGATCGGGTGGATGTGTGGTCGACGGAGGGGTCAGGGAAGCATGTTGTGGGGTTCAGGCCATACGAAGGGGAAGAGAAGGACGGGAAGCAGGTGAAATGGGCGGCGATTGTGAATGGATCGCACCTGTTGACGTCGAGCAGCAAGGGTCGTGTGGTTCTTTGGACGATTCCGCAATGTCAGGCGGTGTATTCGATAAAGACGGAAAGCCATTCGGTTCCGGCGGTGAGCGTTGGTCGGAGATATGTGGCGGTGGGGACGCCGAAGGGGGTGTTGATGTTCAACGCGTTGACGGGGCAGTCGATGGGGAAGTTTGGAGATCGGGCGGCATGGACGTCGGTTCTGTCATTCAACCCAGCGGGGACGATGCTGGCGTGTTCGGAGGGGATGGGGCAGAGTCGGGTGCTGTCGGTGTATGACTTGAAGAGTGGGAAGTTGGCGGCGGAGGTGATGTTACCCAAGGCGCTTCGCGACCCCGGGATAGACTGGGTGAGTTCGGGTTATGTGGTGGTGGGGCGGGAGTACCTTGTGGAATTGGAGCGTTTGATGGTGGTTTGGCGGTTTGAGAGACCGAGTGTTGGGGTGTCGGTGAAGGCGGGCGGGGACGAGCGATATTGGTATGTGACAAGCGAGCAGGACAGGCTGATGAACGTGGCGTTGCCGGATGAGGCGGCGAAGAAGGTGATTGGGGCGGTGAGGGCTGAGGAGTTGGCGGTCAGGCCCGGGATGAAAGTGACGCTGGAGGTATCGACGGCGAGCAACGACGAGGCGACGCGCAAGAAGGTGACGGATGCGTTGGTGAAGCGGCTGAAGGAAAACGGGTTGACGGTGGCGGATGGGCAGCCTGTGCGGCTTGTGGCGAGCGTTACGACCAAAGGCGGCAAGGAGATGAAGTACCGTCGTATGGGGCGTTTGGGAGATGAGACGGTTCAGACGACGGAATTTGACGCTCGGCTTGCCTTTGAGGTGGACGGGCAGGTTGCGTGGGAGAGTCAGACGACCGGATCCAACGCGCAGTTCTTTGTGAGCGCGAAGGCGGATGAGAGCATTTCCGATGTGCTGAACCGGAACATACCGGAATTGGGCGTGAGTTTCCTGACGGGATCGCCTTTGCCCAAATACGTTCCGAAGCCATCGGAGACAGTAGGCTTTGGGTACTCGAAGTTCACAAGCCGGGGGGTGGAGGTGGCGGAGCCCCCGAAGGGCGGACAGTAGTATTAGTTTATGGCGCTTGCCTTTGGGCGTCTGGCGGCTATACTCTCCGCCTCTTTACGGTCAGCGAGCTGGAGTATGAATATGGCAATTGAAGCGAAACCTGGACAGACACTTCAGGTGACAATCAAGAAATCCGTGAACCGCGAATCCGCGCGTAAGACGTTATGGCGGCTGTTCATGAGTGACAAAGTGGCAGCTGCGCCGATCAAGGCACGGACCGCCAATTTCATTCCGCTGCCGAAGCGTCGTGGCGGGTGCATTTGGACGAAGCGTCCGAACAAGGTGCATCCGTCGTTGAGCCGGGGCGACGTGGCGAACATCAAGGCCACGCCGCAGGCGTTGAAGGACTTGAACAGTGTAGCCGCGTTTGTTGAAGTGGCGGCGAAGTAAGTGCTTTTCATTATTGGATATGCGGTGAGCCCACGATGATGTCGTGGGCCTTTTTTATGGCAGGAATTGCCAGGTGGCGTCGGGCTGAAGGATTTGGGCGGGGCGGAAGCTGGCTTTGTAGGCCATGGCGGGGCAGGCTTGGATCCAATACCCGAGGTAGTAGTAGGGGAGCCCGAGTTCATTTGCGAGGGCGATTTCGCGGAGGACGCCGAAGGTTCCGAGGCTTCGGCGAGGGTGTTTGGGGTGGAAATAGAAGTAGACGCTGCTGAGGGAAAGGGAGCAGATGTCGCAGATTCCGACAGCGAGGAGTTGGCCTTGGGGAGTTCGGTAGGTGATTTCGACAGTGTGGACTGGCGAGGCATAGAGGAAGGATTCGAAGCCGTCGCGGCTTTCGGCGAAAGAAAGGCCGTGACGTTCAGTGACGTACTGGGTATAGAGGTTGAATTTCTCATCGGTGGGTTTTGGGGCGTCGATGGCGATGATGAGATCCTGATTTCGGCGGCGGCAGCGTCGCTGGGAGTTGGTGGGGGTGAAGGACTGGACAGGGACTCTGATTTGTCGGCAGGCCTGGCAGTTGGGGCAGACGGGTTGGTAGAAGACGAGGCCGGAGCGGCGGAAGTTAGCGTCCATGAAGCGGTGGTAGAGGTCTGGGGGCAGGGACGCGGCGGCGAAGTAGCGGGATTGCATGCGCTGGGTGGGCAGATAGGGGCATGGGTGTTCGGGCTCGGCAGCGAAATTGACGTCGATGGGTGGGGGCAGGAACTGGATGTGCCCGGCCTGAGACATGGCTAAGAGCATGATGGACGAGAAGTGGCGGTGGGGCAAGGGGCAGACAGGGTGGGGGGATTTGCGCGAGGGACTTGGGCGGTGCTGCGGCGATTGGCGAGAGGGTGTTGTGGTGGGTTGCCGGGGGACGGTTGACCTTCGGGGGGTGTCTGGTAGGCTCAGGAGTGGGTTTGGCCGGGGGTGGTGGACGGACCATGAGCAGGCAGACCGCGCTGGACAACATTTATCTGCGATCGGATGGTCGTTGGGGGCGGACGGAATACAGTCTGGAGTATCACAAGGACTATGTGCGGCGGATGACGGGGATGGAGGCGGGCGAGGAGGGGGCGATGAGGAAGCTGTTTGAAATGTGGGGAATTGACCTGCTTTGGTGCACGAATGACGGGTTGCACGACGGGTGGAGGCATCGCGGACGAGCGACGAACATGGGGCACGCGGCGTACGCAGCGGATGGGGGCGATTTTGTGTTGGCGGAGGAGTCGCCATTCAGGAGCGCGGAGGATGTGTGGGCATTTGACCCAGCGGCGGAATATGGTTTGCCGGGGTTTGAGGAGCAGGTGGCGGCGTATGAGAAATGGTTCTTGGGGATGTGCGAGAAGTGGCCCGGGCAACTGATCACTGGGGGATACTACAAGACGCTGGTGTCGGGTGCGATCGAGGCGTTTGGTTGGGAGATGTTGTTGGAGGCGGCGGCGGATGCGCGGAAGATGGAGCGGGTGTGGGAGAGGTTTTTCCGGTTTACGAAGCATCACATGGACGCGTGGGCGAGGACGTCGGTGGGGGTGGTGATTCAGCACGACGATTTTGTTTGGACATCGGGGGCTTTCATGAATCCGGAGGTGTATCGTCGCGTGCTGATTCCGATGTATGGGCAGATGTGGAAGGAACTGAAGGCGTGTGGGAAGAAGGTGTTGTTTTGTTCGGACGGGACGTTTACGCAGTTTGCTGATGATCTGGCGGCGGCGGGCGCGGATGGTTTCATATTTGAGCCGATGACGGATTGGGGGGCGATGACCGAGCGGTTTGGGAAGAGTCACTGCCTGATTGGGTCGGATGTGGATTGCCGGGATTTGTCGTACGGGACATGGGAGACGGTGAGACGGAAGATTGACCGGACGCTGGAACTGGCAAAGGGTTGCCGGGGGGTGATTCTGGCGGTTGGGAATCATCTGCCGGCGAATATTTCGGAGGAGATGATGGAGAGATACCGGGGGTACCTTTCGGGGCGGATGGCTGTTGGCCGAGCGGGCATGACCGAGGAATGATGAAGGGCCTGGGGTTGAGGTGGTGGCATGGCGAGAGGAGTTGTTCGGGTTCGGCTGTTGGTAGTGGGGATCATTGTGTTGGTCGTGGGTGGGCCCATTGTGGGATTCTGGGGGATGTTGGGTGGTGTGCGGACGGTGAAGGCGGAAGAGGGTTGGCGGATGGTTGGGGAGGCGGGGGCGGTGTTGGTGGATGTGAGACCGGCGGAGGATTATGCGGCGGGGCATTTGGCGGGGGCGGTGAACTGGCCGTTCGGGGCGGCGATGAAAGGCGAGGAGTTGCCGAGGGAGTTGGCGGGTCGGAAGATGCTGATGGTTTGTCCGTCGGGGATTCAGAGTGCGAGGGTGACGCGAAGGGTGAATGAGTCTGGGCTTGGGGAGGCGTATAACGTTGCCGGTGGAATGCAGGAGTGGATAGCGGCGGGGCCGGCGACTGAGGAGGGGGTACGGAGGATGTCGGGGGTTGAGGGTGCGGCGATTGTGGGGGCGTTTTTGGCTGTTAAGGCGACATGCACGTTGTTGGGGGTGATGGCGCTGGTATGGATGTGCACGAAGCGGGGGAGGAAGATGGCGGCACTGCGGTGGGGTATGGCGGCGTTTGTGGCGGCGGAGGTATTGGGGATTGCGGGGTTGGTGTGGTTTTCGGGTCGGTCGATGGTCTTGGAGAACCTGAGGGGATGTGGGATGGCGATAGCGGTGGGGTTTGCCGCGTTCGGGTTGTTGGAGGCGGTGGAGCGGGGCTGGATTGGTTTCGGCGAGGCGGGACGAGCGTTTGAGGCGGGGGAGGGAGGGGGCGAGAGGGGTTTGTCGCGGTGGGGATTGAGCGGGTTTTTGCGGCGGTCTATTCCGGTGGCGATCGTGGCGGCGACGATTCCGATGTGCGTGCCGATGAGGCTGGAGGCATACCGAGCGGAGGTTTTTGGGCAGGTGGTTGTGTTGGGGGATTCGCTGGTGCAGCAATATCATTCGTTTCGGTACCTGCCGGTGGTGGGGATTCTGTTGTTGGGGTGTAGTCTTGCGGCGACGGTGGGAGGCAGGGATTGGGCTGTGGACAGCAAGGCGTTGTTCTGCGCTGGGGTGGGGGCGTTGGGGTTTGCGTTGTTGCGCGTGGTCTTGTTTGTGCCGTTTGCGCATAACCCGGTGTGGTACCGTTTGTGGGAGGAGATGGCAGGTGGGGCGTATCTATTGGTGGTGGTGGGGATATGGGGGATGAGGAAGGGGGAAATGGCGAGCGATGAATGAGTGAGGGGAGAGGTGTCGGCGGGCCGAAAGCCGGCGATTGAGCGGCAGAGAGTTGGGACCAAAGATGGGATCTGTTGGCCGGAGGTTGGGGGGGGGTAATTGGGAGGTCGACTGTTGGCGGTTGCGCGGAAGGGTGTCGGGTCGTCGGTGCGCATTGGCAAAACCGGGGGATGGAGTTACAGTGTTGGATGCGACGGACGGTCAGCCCAGTCTCGTTGAGTTAATGGGAAGGGTCGCCATGCAGGAAGCCACCACCAGAAGCATCTATGATTTTCACTCGTTTTTCTATGACGCGACGTTTGGGCGTCTGGTGAAGCGGCGGATTGCGCAAGCGATTGGGCACATGAGCATTGCGGCGGGGGATCGGGTGCTGGACCTAGGCATCGGGACGGGCACGTCGTTGAATTATTACCCGCGTTGCGGGCGGATTTTCGGGATTGATTTGTCGGGGGGGATGCTGCGGGAAGCAAGGAAGAAGATAATCGAACGTGGTCTGGACAACGTAACGGTGCTGCAGGCGGACGCGCTTCGGTTGCCGTTTGCGGACAACTCGTTTGACCATGTTTTCATCAGTCACGTGATCAGTGTTGTGAGCGATCCGTACCTGATGGTTCGGGAGGCGCAGCGTGTAGCGAAGCCGGAGGCGCGGATAGTGATTGTGAATCACTTTCAATCGGACAATCGGTTTATTGCGATGTTTGAGAAGTGGTTGTGTCCGCTGTGCACGCGTCTGGGCTGGCGGAGCGATCTGGCGTTGCCGGAGCTGATTCGTCGGACGGGGATGCAGGTTGACTATCGGTTCAAGCTGGAGAGCATTGACTTGTGGGAGACGGTGGTGGTGACGAACAACAAGTCCGCGTTGCCGGTGCTGGCGGCGTGAGCGGGGATTATTGTGGGGTGGTGGGGCGGGTGGTCGGCAAGGTGGTTGGGGTTCTGGTGTACTTGCTGGATTTGAGTTCGCCTTTGAGTTCTGCCGCGCGGGCGAAGAGCGCGTTGGGGTCGGCGGGTTGGGAAGTGGCGGGAGAGAGTGGGAAGGTCCAGGACCGTCGGTCTTTGACGCCGAGCAATTCGGAGAAGAGGTCGATTCCCGGCCACATGTAGACGGGTTCTTTCATGTTCTGGTGAGTTTTGAGGGTTTCGTAGCCTTCCATTCGCAGGACGACGTCGTAGTCGCCGTAGAAAGTGAAATCGTAGACAACGGGAGTTCGCCCGATTTCTTCGCCGTTGAGGAAAACCAGAGCGCCCTGGGGTTCGGAATTGATGGTGAGGGTGCGCTGCGCACACCCGCCGAGCAGGCCAAGGCAGAAGACCCAAGCGATAATGGCTGCGACTCTCATGCTTTTCCTCACGAGTAGGGAGCAGTATAGGGTGAGGTTGCGGGGAATTAAAGGCCTGGTGTTGGCGTGCGGAGGAGGATTTGGGAGCCTACACTGACGGCATGGTGTTCTGGTTAATGCTGTTTTCGCTGATCGTGTTGGACGTGATGTGGTGGCGGTGGGCGGATGGGAGGCTTGGTCCGCTTGCTCGCGGTGGGGCTTGGCGTGTCTTGCTGGCCGTTTTCATGGTTTTGCAGATTTTCGGGTTTGTTTTGATTGTGTATTCGCGAGCGACGTGGAGTCGGCTACCGATTCACGCGTGGATTCTGGGGGCGGTGTTCATCTGGCACGTGTTGGTTGCTCCGGCGACGATGGCGGTGCTGGCGGGGGGGGCAGGGTTGGCGGGCATG
>CAYVKG010000090.1:0-18498 GCA_964451955.1 uncultured Tepidisphaeraceae bacterium | reverse complement strand
GAGGGTAGCGACGTCGTTGCCGTCGGTGAGGTCGATGACCCATGGGGTCTCGGTGACGATGATGGGCATTTCGGACTTGAACTGCCAGCTAAGGATGTCCTGGTTCTGGTTCAAGCCGCCAGTGGCCGCCGTGAAGCCGACATACGCCTTGTCGCTGTTCATGAGCACCGGGATGTTCACATCGTACTTCCAGGTGAACTTGGCGTTGGTGACGGTGTCGGTGACGGTCTGGTACAGGGTTCGGCCATCGTAATCGAGCTGGACTCGCATCGTGTGGCCGCTCTGGAGGTCGATGCCGGCGGGCAGCATGTTGACGCTGTAGGTGAGACCCACCTGCCAGGTGTCGAAATCCTGCACGGCTTCGCCGTTGATGAAGAGGCCGGTTGAGGACGTGCGCTCGGCGCCGTTGGGGTAGTTATCGAACTTGATCGCCAAGCTGCGAGCACCGATGTCCTGGAAGGACATCGCCCCGCCGCCACCACCCATCGCGGTATAGCCGGCGTCGGTGTTCTGGATGCAGAAGGTGAACCCGTCTGCCCAGTTGCCGTTGTTGATGGAGAAATCAAACGTGGTCGTGAACGAGGTGATGTCGCGTGGGTCGTAGGTGAAGGCGGTTCCGCGCGAATCGTTGACGTTCGGCGTGAGGCGCAAGACGTAGGCGCCGGAGCCGTTGTCAATCGATTGAGCGGTGCCATTCAGGACGAGCGAGCTGGTGTCGACGAAGTTGGTGAAGTTCAGGTTGGCCAAGGTGCTGGCAGTGCCCATGACGCCGGGGTTCGTCAAGGCGGACTTACCGGCGGCGTTGACGGCCTGGATCTTGTAGTAGTATGTGCCGCCCGGGGTGAGGCCGCGGTCGATGAACGAGGTCGCATTGGCGGGAGCGGTTCCGACCTTGGTGTAGGTGCCGCCCAGGGTCGTGGAACGGAGGATATCGAACCCGGCTTCGTTGCCGGACTCGTCGGTCCAGTTCAACTGGATCGAACCGGACCCGCCGCCGTCTGCGGTGAACAGACCGGTCGGGGCCTTCGGGATGGTCGCCAGATAGGTGGCGAGCGGTTCGAGCGAACCGTCGTCCTTGGTGTGCTCGAAGGTCAGGCCGGAGAAGACGCCCGTGCAAAGCGTGGCGGGACCACCGTCGTTGCTGTCGTTATGCGAGGTGACGGCAAGACCGACGTAGATCTTCTCGCCCTGCATGACGACCTTTTCGCCTTCGGTGTTGCCCATCTGCGTCCAGGTGGCACCGTCATCGACCGAGAAGTAGCCCTTGAAGATGTCGTTCTTGCGTTCGAGCCGGAAGAGCATGGTGTTGTAGTCGACGCCGTTAAAGTTGCGGCCGGACCCATCGGCGCCGCTGCCCCAGGACGCCCAGTCGCGGCCGTTGTAGCGGCGGAGGCTGATTTCGGTGATACCGTGGTTGTACGGGGTTCGTGCAACCATGACCTTGCGGCTGCTGGCGGCGAGCGAATCGCGGACCATGATGCCGCCCTTGGCCCACCAGTTGGTGTCGGTGAGGGAATCGCCCTTGACGGTGATGGTGAAGTCGGTGTTGGGCATTTCCTGATAGAGGAATCCGCCCTGGTCCTCGGTGTTCCAGAAGTCGCGGCCGGACGCGGTAACGCGAATGGTGCCGTCCGGGTTCATCTGGGCATCGCCGGCGATTTCGGGATTGCCGATCTGACCGGGTTGGTTGCCAAGGTCGACGTACTTCCAGCCAGCCGCAAGCGGCTTGGCCAAGGAGGCGGCGACATAGGCGACCGGGGAGTCGGCGGATTCGAGAGCGCCGTTGGCGTTGCGGGCCATGTACCAGTAGGACTTGCCGTCCTCGATCGCGTAGTCGAGGTAGACGCGGCTGTCCGGGTAGGAGGTGCCGATCTTCACGAACGTTCCACCGGCCGAATCCTTGCGGTAGATGTTGATCGCGGTGTTACCGGCGGCGTAGTTCTCGAGCTTGACGTAGTTGAAGAGGTTGCGGGCATCCACGGTGACGTTGGTGACCGCAGCCGGGGCCACCGTCGGATCGACGGTATAGAGCTGTGTGGCGGGGATGATGGTCCAGTTGGTGAGGCCCTGGGCGGCATTCTGCCACCGGAGCCTGGCGCTGGTTCCGCCGCCGCCCTGCACGAACGTCATGCGGATGTTGTAGAACTGGCCGGCTTCGAGCCAGATCGGGCCACTCTGGCGCTGGGTTTCACCCTGCCAGTAGAAGTTGCTCACGATCGGGGTAGCCTGGTCGTTGATCCACAGGCCGGTCATGTCGTCGCTGGCGGTCGCGAAGAGATAGTAACCGGTGACCTGAGCCTGGACGCGGCCTTTCCACTCGACGCTGTCATAGTTATGGGCCCATCCGGCGGGCATAGCCACGCAGTTGTTGTAGAAGTTGAAGTCGACGGTGGGGTCAACACGGGTGGCGACGGGCGCACCCTCGAAGATCATGTTGTTGTAGTACCGGCCGGTGAGCCCTGTGCCAGTGCCGACGATCGCCGCACCGGCGGTGGCGGACAGCACGGTGCTGGTTCCGGTGCCTGTGCCGTTCCAGGCTTCGATCTTGTAGTAGTAGGTATTGCCGACCGTCACAGACCGGTCGATGAACATGACGGAGTCCGCGGCGATTTCGCCACCGGCGACGGTGGTGAATGGGCCACTGGCGGAGTCGCTGCGCAGGATGCGGTAGCCATCTTCGTTGAAGGCGGCATCGGTCCAGAAGAGGGCGATGCCCGGGGTGCCGTAGCTGCCGATCCCGCCGATCTTGGCGCCCGTGGGCGCATCGGGGGCCACGTCCACCAGCGGGGTGGTCTGCGCGCCGCTGAGGGTCACGGACTGATAGTCGTAGTTCTGGGAGACCAGGCGGTAGTAGTAGGTCCCGCCCGGGGTGAGGCCGGTGTCCACGAAGCTGATGGCTTGGCCGCTGGTGTAGTTAAGCGGCTGGGTGAAGACGGTCTTGGTCGTAGCCGGGGTGAAGGTCGAGGTCGTGGATCGCTGGACGTAGGTCACGATTTCGTTCTTGGCGGCTTCGGTGAAGGTCACCTTGATCTTGGTGGAGGACTTGGCGAAGGTCGCATTGGTCGGAGCAGTCGGGGCGGATGCCACGGGCATGAGGACCGTGTCCGGGATGGTCACGGAGGTGGTCTGGCCGGGTTCAATCCAGCGCAGTCTGGCCTGAGCACCGCCGCCGTTCTCGTAGTATTCCATGAACAGCTCGTGCTCGCCGACGGAGAGGGTGACCGGCGCCGAGTTGGTGTCGGAGCCACCCTTGTCGATCCAGTTGTCAATCACGAGATTACCGTCGATCCAGAGGCGAGCGCCATCGTCCGTATAGGTCTGGAAGATGTAGTCGCCAGCGGTGGCGACCTTGAGCCGGCCGGTCCAGCGGCCGGAGTAGTTGTCGGCGGCGATCACATAATCGGGCGAACCGCCAGCGGCATCGTAGTCGTTGTTGATGGTGGATTCGAGGCGGACGAATTGTGGCCCGCCGGTGGGGGCGTAGCTGCCGCGGCCGTTCCAGTAGGAGGCGCGAGCGCCGCCGGTGCCATCGGTGTATGGAGCGGTCAGGCGGAGCGCGGTGGCCGGGGAGGTCCAGGTGACCACGTTGCTGGGGTCGGAGGTGAAGCCTTCGTAGTTGACGGCGACGACGCGGTAGTAGTAGGTCGTGTTGGGAGCAACGAGGGCGTCGCCCGCGAGGGTTGGGGCGGAGACATCGGAGCTATAGCCGTTTCCGCCGGTGACGATGGAGACGTTGATGGGGTCGGTGAACGCGGCGTCCATGGCTCGCTGGAGGATGAAGCCGTGTTCGTTGGTGGAGTTGTCGGACCAGGAGAAGGTGACGAGGCCTTCGGTACCCCAGTTGGTCGGGTCGTTGACGATGGAGAGGTAGGTCGGAGCCGCCGGGACCGCCAGTTCGGCGCGGAGGTGATCGGCGGGGACGATGGTGCGGAGGTTGTAGTCGATGTCGGTGTTGGCCCACTTGAGCTGCATGCCGTAGCCGCCACCGCCCTGGGTATGGAAGGCGTAGATGTTATGCCAGCCGGCCGTGAGATAGAGGCCGTTGATGTAGTATCCGGTGCCGCCGACCTTGTCGGGTTCCTGGAGCCAGTGACCGCCGACGCCGTTGCCGTTGTTTGCGGCATCCTGGCCATCGACCCAGACCTGGCTCTCATCGTCGGAGCTGGAGTAGATGTAGTAGGTGCCCGGGGTATCGATGAGGATTTGGCCGCGGAAGAAGGAGGACTGGTTGTCGTTGGCAGTTTGGCCGGTGACGGGATATCGGCTCTGATCCGCGTAGTTCACCCACGGGAGGGTGCGGATCTGGATGGGATCGCCGCCGAGCCAAGTCTGGCCGTACTGGTAGTGAGTCAGACCGCCGCCGGCATTCGTACCGAAGAGGACGGGGCGTCCGAAGGTCGGGCCGGAGAGGACGCCGCCGATGACCTTGGAGGGAGCCGAGGACGCGGCGCCCTTCTTGGCGGTTACGCGGTAGTAGTAGATGGTCTTCGGATCGACGGTGGTGTCGGTGTAGGAGGTGCCGGTGGCGTTGAAGGAGACGACGTTGGCGGAGAAGTCGGCTTTGGTCGAACGCTCGACGACGAAGCCGGTTGCGCCCGGGTTGCCAGGCCACTCGACCTTCCAGGCCGAACCGCTCACGGTGAGGAAGGCGTCCGGGGCCGCCAGCGGGGTAGCCGGGGTCCAGGTGACGTTGTCGATGACCGCGGTATTCAACGAACCGGAACCGGAGCCGACGGCGATGCCCACAAGGGCATTGGCGCCGAGGTCGACGTTGTGCATGGAACCGAGGGGTTCCCAGCCGGCGGGGTTGCCATAGCCGTCATCCGCGCAGGTTTCGGCAAAGAAGACGTTACCGTTGCGGGTCAACCGCAGCCAGACGGGGCCGTAGACGTCAACGGGCTCGACACCGGGGGCATGGCCTGGGCTGTGATCCCAGTCATCGCTCCAGGTATCGCTGCCGAAGTTGGTTTGGCGGCCCTGGATGCGTTGGCCGTTGGATCCGGTGGAGCAGGCGAAGACGTAGCTGTTGCCCTGATCGGTTCCAGCGCGGAACATGGGGCCGACCTTGCCCCAGCCGCCCAAGGCGCTGTTGCTGACAACGCGGAGGGTCAGGGTGCCATCGCCGGCTGCGCCATCGAGGAAGGTATAGCGCATCTGGTCGTTTCCGCCCCAGATGTCGTTGCCGCTGTTGGTGATGGTGAAGGTTCCACCGGCCTCATTGGCGCTGCCGGGGAGATTCACGCGGCCGATGTCCATCGTTTTCCAGCCGGTGGGAACGCTGCTGGCGACCACGGCGTTGGACATGGTGCTGTCGAGGGTGGTGCCGTTGGCGCCGACCGCCTGAATGACGTAGTTGTAGCTGATGCCGGCCGTTACGGTGGTGTCAGTGAAGTTATTGTCGGAGGTATTGCCGACGTTCGTGTAGGTGGAGCCACCATCTTCGGACCGCATGATGTTGTAGCTGGCGGCATTGGGGGTACCGATCCAGGTGATGGCGATACCCTCGACGAGGGAGTTGGGGACCACGGCGCTCGGGGCGACCACGAGAGCATCGTAGCCGGCGCCGTCGTTGACATTGACAACGAGCACGGGGCCGGTGTTGCCCGGAGCGGGGTTTTCTTTGGAGAGGAAGTCCTGTCGGCCGGAGCCGGTGGTGGGACCGACCTCAGCGACTCGCAGGGCCGTCTGGCCGAGGTTAGCCTGGAGCCAGTCGGTGACGTTCCACACATACTTGGTGTAATCGCCGGTATGGGCGAGGATGCTGTCGAGTTTGACATCGCTGGCCGGATCGGGGCGATTATTGGCCCTGATCGTGCTCTGGGTCCAGCTTGTGTTCGGGACGCCGAAGACTTCGATCCGGTTGTCGACGCCGTTGTTGAAGCCGTTGACGGCAGGCGGATTGGTTGTGGCCGCATCGCCCGGGCCGTTGCCGGTGAGCACCAACTGAGCGCTGACGATGGTCTTGCCAACCAGGCTTGACGTGTCAAATTTGACGTAAGTCTCGCGAGAGTTGTTGGCGCTGTCGCCCGCATACCTCACCTGGAGGAAATTGTCCGCTCCATAGTTGTTGCCCGAGTTGGTGCCGAATCGGACATGGGCATCGTCCGAGGCGACCAGTTGGACAGTGGACAACAACTGGCGTTGCTCCAGACTTTCGAGGGTGCCGACGTGCGGCAACACGCTCCGCGAAGCTCGGGAGATCGCCCGCTGCGACTGATTCCTACGACGTTTCGAATTACTGAAAATAGCTTTCATAGGTGCTTCCTTCCTCCAAAGAATGCGGAGAAGAAACCAAACTCGGCGAAATGCCACGTGAACGTCAATAACGACACAAAGCCAGGCCCACACGCCTGACTGGAACTATCCGTGTTATGAGTGATTGGATTGGAGTGGTCCGGCAAGGCAGGGAAAGACTCGGACCCTGAAGAAGGGGCCAGAAGCCTAGAGCGAAGCAGAGCCGGCATAAACACTCTCCCACTCGCGCACGCGCCAACGCTCACCGCTCGCATGTCATTGGCGAGCCGTCAGCGCAACGAAAAGACTACCCGATTCGATCCATCATCGACGTGCAGACTCCAGACAAGACAACGGGTGCGCGGGGGCTGCCTCCAAACACCTTCCGCCTTGCCGGGCCGCACCAAACATACGGGCACTCTTACCCAACAGAGAGTCACCTAGAGCAAGACGGTTGCTCCCGCACCGCGCACAAACATGCACTAACCTACACCATTCTGCCACGTTATCTGACAAAGGCAACCCGAATATGCGGAATTTCCGCTGGCTCGACATGAGGACCGATGTGGTGGCATCAGAAGACGCAACCCGTCCTCAAACGGATCACTTCTATAGGGGGGCAACCTGTTCTTATGCGGGGTGTTAAGACAGCAAATGGGGTGGGCAGTCCATTCCGTCTTGGCCGCATCGGGGTTGCCGTCCAGCGGCCCTCGGAGAGGGCTGCAACCATCCGCCGAGGCACGGCCCAACGCCCATTCTCAGGCCCTGCCGAGAATGCGAGCGAACCTGGTTTGGGGGAGCTCATTTGGCCCCACAGAAGACACCAAGGGACCTGCTGACAAGGGTCCAGGCCACGATCACCTCATGCAGGCAGACGAATGCTGTATATTGATTGCAGACATGAATTTTCGTCCCAGCTCCCGTTCGAGAACAGAGGCTCCCCCGGTCTCTCTGAGGCAGATTGCGCAGGGATTCTGCGATTTGCCGAACACGGTTATCCCATATTAACCAAGTCTCCCAATATTCCCGAACTTCCGAAGATAACACAGAGGGGTTTTCGGAGTTCATCGTGGGGGAACCCAGGCGGCTGTCGTTAGCCGTGGGTATGGATCCTGCCGCAGCCAACGGCACGACATCGCTCACAAGCAGAATCACATCTGTCTTTTGAAGAATCAATTATGCCGTGCCTTGGGCGGATTCTTGTCATCGGTCATTTGCTTCGGAGCATCGCGGGCCTTGTCGTACTTGCTGAATGCGAGATCAGGGGTTTCCGTCGAGGGGGTTTTGAGAAAATGGGGAACGAAGGATCTATAGGCAAAATGCGGCGGACGTGTTAGCAGCCTTATTTGGGTATCCGTGCAGTCGCCAGTAGTATGGCGATCCGGGCAAGTCGCTGTCACACGACAAGACGGAGGCCCCTCACCGGCGTGCGGAGTATTCGACGGCCTCTTCGCGCAGTACGAACGCATTTCTTACGGCTGTTGCACGGACTTGATGTAGTCGGCCCAGAGTTCGTCAACCGTCTTGCCAGTATACTCTTTCCAAAGGTCGGCGTTATATCTGCCATGGCGCATGGCGGCATTCATTTTCATGACGATGTCTTTGTCGACCTTGTTGGTGATATAGTTCAGGAAGCCTGCGGTGATGCGATAGCTGTCGGTATATTTGGAGCGAGCGGGGTTTGGCCGGGTGCCGGTTGGCGTGGGCTCGAACTTGAACCAACGGATGTAATCGGCGACGCCTTCGACAAGCCAGCCGGGGTTCCCGCGTCCGCGATACTGCTGGGCGACATGCACGAGTTCGTGGACGACAGCGCCGACGGCCTCGCCATCGAGGTTCTGCTTGAACCAGGCACCTGCGCACATCACGCGTGTACCGGCCGTTGCCGCCACTCCTCGCATGTCCTTTCTGAAGACTACGACGAACTTCTGCGGGGCCGTGTATCCTTCGCTCGGCAAAGCCTTTACAATTTTGGGATACCATTCTTCAAGTTTTGGCTGCAGTTTGGTCACGATCCAGTCTTTTAGTTCGGGCATTTCGGTGTAGTCGATGGTGATCTCGTAGGGGCCAGCCTTTGCCATGGCAATTGCCTTTGTCTCAGCGGGGGCGGCGGCAATTGCGGGCGTCGGGGCGTCGGAAACAACGTCGATTTCGGTGTAGAAGGTATTGCCAAAGGCATCGGCGTCTTCGGTTTGGTGGATATCGAAGAGGAGGTGACGAAACTTGCCCAGGGAGCCGGTGCTGTCGGAGATGCTGGCGCCAACCTGACCGCCCGCGGGCCGATCCGTGCCGCGGGAGTCTACTGACGCAATCAGCTTCCAGCCGGATTTCTGCGGATCGGTACCACGCTTGGGCGCGGGGTCAAAGCCCTGCGGCGAACCGTCGCTGGCATAGAGCTTATAGACTTGCGGGGCACGGGTATCGGTATGCCAGGAGTACGTATTGACGTGTGTGACATTCACTGCGCTGCCCAGGTCGAGCGTAAGCCGACCGCCATCCGTGCCCGCGTTAAAGAAGAAGGAACTGGCGGGCTGGTCTTCCTCGCTGGCCAGCCGGCCGTCAGTGAGCACCTCGAGCCCGCCGCCGTTGCGATCGCGGGTGCCATCGACGATTTTGAACTGGGCCTTGGTGGCAAAATCGCTATTGGAGGGAGTAGGAACGGTCTTGAATGTGAATGCGGAGGACGCCTGAGCGGCCGGGTTGTGGTCGATGGTGACCTTTACCTCAGCACGAGCGACAATTCCGGCCGAGAGAAGTGCCGCAAGAACGACGGTGGACATCAGTAGCTGTTTCATAGGGTACTCCCTGTTGTCGGATGCCCGCCCGACACCAGACGGCGAGCATGAAGAAGTAGTCATACCGTGCGCCCGCGTTGAGATCAATCGAGCATTGCGCCCGGTTCGCGGCGACATTAGAATGGGATGTTGGCCTGAAGAGCCGGTTCAGAATCCTCGGAGCGTGGTGCTCTGACGGCGTTGGAGACCCTGTTTGGGCAGGCGTTTGAGGACAACATAGTCGATGCCGTTGCGGCGGCAGAACTCTCGCTTTTCGGTTTTGTCGCCATCTTCGTTGACGGCATAGATGTGGGGCTTGATGAGGCGGATTTCGGGTTCGGCGTCGAGCCAGCCCATGCCGGAGGAGACCCAAGCCTGGTGGACGTATCGAATAGATGCGGCCATATATCGTCGGAGGTCCTGGGGGAACATGGGGTGTCCGGGACCCTTGAGGTGGGCGATGTTGGCGTCGTGGCCTACGACGACGTGGAGTTGGCCGAGTTCGGAGCACTCTTCGAAGAACCGGACGTGGCCGGTGTGAAGCCAATCGTAGCAGCCGGTGACGATGACTCGCTTGGCGGCCGGGGTGGAGATGGCGTCGGGAATGGGGAACCCCTGGAGTTGCTCTTGTGGGATGGCGCCGCAGGTAATTCGGTGGGCTTCGCAGTAATGATGGATTTCGGGGCGATCGTTAGCGGTATCAATGACCCACAGAGCGGGCGTGGGCTGTGGCAGAACATCGGGGACAACTGAGTGGACGATCGTCAGGTACCGCACATAGCGAATCGCCTGGAGGAAGTAGGTGCGCTCATCGACGGGGAACTTGGGCGGTCGACCGGTGATGGATTGGACCAGTTGATCGGACCAGAGGAATACGTGGAGATCGCCGAGGCGTGAGGCTTCGTGCAGGAATCGCACGTGGTGGCAGCGGAGGTCATCGAAACTGCCCGAAACGGCTGCGACAGTCATGGGGTGTGATCCTTGGAGATTCTGATTTGGACATGGAACGCGCCCGGGACGTGATGTTCACTGGCGACGTAGAGATAGCCGCCGCCGCAACCGGAGTACATGGCGCCCGGGTAGTGGTTCTGGTAATAGCGAAGGAGTGCGACGAGATCGAGGGAAACGGCGGGGTGTCGGACGGTGCAGGGCAGCAGTGTCTGCCAACATTTCATGCAGTCGTTCATGGAGGCGCCGAGGGCGGCAAGGTCTCTGGAGACGATAGCGTGGAAGCAGTCTTTCCCAGACTGCCCCAGTCGCCGGATGCATGCGGGATCGAGTTGCTTTTCGAGGAGGGGGTTGTAGCCGGGGGGGCGTGGGGCGATGGGTAGGACGTGGATCACCTTCTCGAGCCAGTGTGCCACGGCCGGGTCGTTGTTGGATTCGATGTGGACTGGGAAGATGCCGCCTTCATGATCGGCGCGGTAATCGAGGCGGTTCACGCCGGGGTAGATGAGACCGATCATATCTTGAGAACCCGAGGGTTCGGCAAGATTGGCGTTTTCGGCGTCGTAGAGTTCTTTGACGAGCGTCAAGGGTGGGCGGTCGGGAAGGCGGCTGTTCCAGAGTCTGAGGGCGACGTTGCGAGTTCCGGTGGCCATTCCCGCGCGGTCCATGAAGCGGAACGTGGGGCTGAGGCCCACGACGACCATGGATCCCGGGGGGGAGGGATTGAGTCGAGAGACGAAGGGCTGGTCGATCCACCCACCGGCCAGGGCCATGCGATAGGGTATAGCGCCAATGACGTCGGTAATGCTCATGATCTGTGCCTGGGAGGATGACTAGATGGTATCCCGCACCGTGCGTTTTCCGGCCTTGCGGTCGCGGAACTGCTGCTCGATCCAGGCATAGGTTTTGGCCAATCCGGTGCGGAGGGGGGTGGAAGGCTGCCAGCCGAGGACGCGCTGAATCATGGTGTTGTCGCTGTTTCGGCCGGCAACGCCTTTGGGGGCATTGAGATCGTAGGAGCGTTTGAGCTTGATGCCGCCGATCTCTTCGGCGATTGAGACGAGTTCATTAATGGAGACCAGTTCACTGGAGCCGAGGTTAATGGGTGTGGCAATGAGGTCGGAGCAGTGGGTGATGAGGTCGATGCCATAGGTACAGTCGTCGATGTACATAAAGCTACGTGTCTGGTTGCCATCGCCCCAGATTTCGATGGAGTGATCGCCGGAGGATTTGGCTTCGATGACTTTTCTGCAGATGGCGGCGGGGGCTTTTTCGCGTCCGCCGTCCCAGGTGCCGTTGGGGCCATACACGTTGTGGAATCGGGCGATAGCGGTATGCATGCCACGTTCGGCCCAGTATTCCTGGCAGAACATTTCGGAGATGAGTTTTTCCCAGCCGTAGCCACGTTCGGCCATGGCGGGGTAGGCGTCGGTCTCCTTGAGGGCGCGGCAGTTTGGATCCTTCTGAAGCTCTGTGTTATAGGCGCAGGCGGAGGAGGAATAGAAGTACCGTTGAACGCCCGCCCGGTAGGCCGACTCGATCATGTGGGTATTGATGAGAACGCTGCGGAGGCATTCGACGCGGAATCGCTCGATGAAGCCCATGCCGCCCATATCCGCGGCGAGATTGTAGACTTCGACGGCGTTCTCGCAGGCGCGTTTGCAGTTGTCCTCCTGACTGACATCAAGGCAAAGAGATTCGACATCGGGAAGCACCTGGTACCAGAACGGCAGAGGCTTTTTGTCCACCGCGCGGATTCTGTGGAAGCCTTGGTCATGGAAATAGCGGACGAGAGATCCGCCGATGAATCCGCCTGCGCCGGTGACGACAATGAGGTCGTCTTTCTTGAGGCCGAAGGTTTTGGCGGTCTTATTTCGTGTCTGTGTGGTCATAGATTGTCTCCTGCATTGGCAGATCGGGCGCACCGGTTCAGAGGCATGCGTCTGATCGGTCGTGTTCGTTCCGGAAGGAGCGTCCCCCCGTTTCAGAGGCACTATATCCATTGACCCGGCGAGGGAGAATAGCTAATGTTGACTGAGGCATGCCTATTTTTGATCTCTGATGAAGAAGCCCAGTGTGTGTCAGCCCGATTTCTTTTCCGCTCAGGTTTCGGAAGCGAGGCGATTCTATCTGAATCTGAATCCGCGGCACGTACGGGGGTTGGCGGTTGTGACGGGCGGATGCGAGCACTGTTCAAGCGACTACCGAATCAGCCGAGGTGGTTTTCCGTATTATGCGGTCGAGTTTGTGGCCCGTGGGGAAGGAACCCTGCGGCTTGGCGAGGGGAGGCATGCGTTGATGCCCGGGATGGTTTTTGCTTATGGGCCTGGGGTATCGCACGAGATTCAGAATGATCCTCGGCGGTCGCTGGTGAAGTATTTCGTGGACTTTGTGGGCCCGGCGGTGAGGCGGTTGTTGCGGGCACCGGCCCCAGCGCCGGGGCGGATCGTGCAGACATCGAAGCCGGATGAGATCCTGCCGCTTTTTGACGAGTTGATACGGACGGGGCTGGGGAATGGGCCGTTTCGCGAGCGGATTTGCGCGCTGGTGGCGGAGCAGATCATTCTGAAGATCGCGGAGACGGCGGCGGCGCCGGGGTCAGCGGGGACGCTGGCGTTTGAGACTTACCAGAGGTGCAAGGGGTTTATCGAGGCGCGGTTCATGGAGGTTCAGACGCTGGGGGGAGTCGCGGAGGCGTGCCGGGTCGATCCGGCATACCTTTGCCGGCTGTTTGCCCGCTTTGATCATCAGAGTCCGTATCATTACCTGACACGACTGCGCATGTCGCACGCGGCCCATCGACTTCAGCAGGCGGGGGTACTGGTGAAGGAGGTCGCGTGGGAGTTGGGTTTTGCGGACCCGTTTCACTTTTCGCGGACGTTTGGGCGGGTGTTCGGCGTATCGCCCAGGCGATTTGTGCAGTTGCAGCGGCCGGGGCCCTGATTTCGGCTACGTGGCAATACGATCGATGCCGGGCATGTAGGGTCTGAGGGCGTCGGGGACAGTGATGGATCCGTCGGCGTTCTGATAGAGTTCGATAATGGGGATGAGGATACGAGGGGAGGCAATGACGGTATTGTTGAGGGTATGGCAGATTTTGGTTTTGCCGTCGGCGTCGCGGTAGCGGAGATTAAGCCGGCGTGCCTGGAACTCGTAGAAGCGGGAAGCGGAGTGGGTTTCGCCGTAGGCGTTTCGGGAGGGCATCCAGGTTTCGATGTCGTACTTAGCCGCCTGGCCCTGGCCGAGGTCGCCGGTGCAGACGTGGACGACGCGATAGGGGAGATTGAGCTTCTGGAGGACGGCTTCGGCGTTGGCGAGGATTTCCTGGTGCCAGCGTTTGGATTCCTCGATGTCGTTGCGGCAGATGATGACTTGTTCGACCTTGTCGAACTGGTGGATGCGGTAGAGGCCGGCCGTGTCTTTGCCGTAAGTTCCGGCTTCGCGGCGGAAACAGGGGCTCATGGCGACGTATTTTCGTGGGAGGGTCTTTCCGTCGAGGATTTCGTCCATGTGGTAGGCGGTGAGTGAGACCTCGGCGGTACCGACGAGGAATTTCTGGGGGTCCTCGTTGGACATTTCGTAGGCCTGTTCGCGGCCGAGGGGGAAGTAGCCGGTGCCGCGCATGGCGCCTTCGCGGACAAGGACGGGCACGGTCATGGGGGTGAAGCCGCGTTCAATCATGAGGTCGAGTGCGAGGCGTAGGACGGCCAGGTGCATTAGCGTACCCGGGCCGGTGAGGAACCAGGAGCGGGTACCGGCGAGCTTGACGCCGCGGTCCAGGTCGATCATGCCGAGTTTGGCTCCAAGCGTGACATGGTCTTTGGGCTGGAAGTCGAACTGGCGAACAGCGCCCCATTTGCGGAGTTCGACGTTTTCGGAGTCGTCTTTTCCGACGGGGACTTCGGGGTCAGCGGGCTGGGGGACGCGAAGGAGGATGGCTTCAATTTGCGGCGCGAGTTCAGCAGCTTCGGCCTCAAGTTTCTGCTCCGTTGCTTTGAGTTCGGTAGGCCGGGCCTGGAGTCTCTTGATTTCCTCCTGAAGGGCGGACTGTTCGGCGGGCGGGGCTTTCTTGAGTTTACCGGCAAGTTGGCCGATCTGCTTGCCGATCTGGTTTTTCTCGGCAGTGAGCCGTTGGCGTTCGATCTCGATGGCGCGGTGTTTGGATTCGAGATCGAGGAGGCGATCGATGTCGACATCGATGCGTTTCTGGCTAGCGGCTTGACGATAGAGGTCGGGGTTCTCGCGTAAGTCCTTAAGATCGATCATGGTCTGTGCTTTCCTGTCAATAGAGGGGCTGTTGTATCAGATCGTCGCTCCGACATACAGTGCACGAGTGCGTTTGTCGCCGCTGCACTGGGTTCTGTTGGTGACGTGGCACGGGTGAGGGAAGCGATGTCGCCGCAAGGGGGAAGGGAGAGGTGGGTGAACACAAGGCCGCCGGTCTTGATTAATGCGAGTTCTGAGAGGGGCGAAACTGGCGGGCCGGATTTCGCCAACGTATTCTTTTTTTCTGGGGCCCGGTATTTCGCGGCAGGCCAGGGCGTGCCACCAAGGGGCCAGTGGCGACAGTTCCCATTTTTTGGGAGCCGGATACACTACCCTGATGTCTCTTTGTCAACTTCACTGGTTCAGCCGCACGCTCCAGAAACAGGTCGCGACAACTGTCATCCTTCCCGACAACTTCAAGCCCCCCTACCCGACCTTCTATCTGCTGCATGGCCTTTCGGACGACAACTCCATCTGGCTCCGCCGCACCCGCATTGAATACTACGCCCGGAACCTGCCACTCATCATTGTGATGCCTGATGGCTACCGCTCCTTCTACACCAACCACCGGAACGGCCCGGCCTATGCCGACTACATCGCCTGCGAACTGCCAACGGTGATAGAGCGTACGTTTCCGGCCCGATCTTCGCGTCGCGCGCGCTCGATTGGGGGCCTGTCGATGGGCGGGTACGGAGCCTTCCGGATCGCGTTGGGACACGCAAGGCGGTTCATCTCCGCCAGCAGCCACTCGGGATGCCTAGCCATGGCCAACTTCCCAAACGAACACCTTCCAGAAACCGAATTCTCCCAGATTTTCGGCCGATCACCCCGGTCCACGGACCACGACCTTGTCCATCTTGCCAGAAGAGTCAGGCGCACTGGTCCGATTCCCCACCTGAGCTTCGATTGTGGGACCGAGGACTTTCTTCTGGGCCACAACCGTTTTTTTCACAAACAGCTAAACAAGATGGGCTACGCCCACGAGTACGTGGAATACCCCGGCGATCACAATTGGGATTATTGGGACACGCACGTGCAGCACGCCTTGGCCTTCCACTGCCATCAAATGGGGATCGACTAGCCCCCCCGGTGTCTATCGCCGCGCCGTATCCTTCATAGCTCGAATCACATCTTCGGAGACTCCCGCGTCGCGTAGTTCGTTCTCGTCGGCTGCGGTCAGATAGAAGACTGTGTCGGAGCGGTCGATACGGTCGATGATGACCTCGTCCTTGGTTCCGCGATCAGTCCACTGGATGATGTCTTTCTTGCTGATGGTATTGGCCGAAGCCGCCGGGGATTCGTACCGTTGCTCGCGGGAACTGCGCACGGAGTTCTGGCGAGCCGCCTCTTGCTTTCGACGATCCGCTTTGTCCATCTCATTGCCGATGAGCGCACCGGAAATCGCCCCCACGCCTGCACCGATGGCGGCACCGCTGGCTGTGCGGCCATGGGAGTTATGCCCGATAATCGCACCGAGGCCCGCGCCAGCCCCCGCGCCGATCAGCGCCCCGGTGCCGGCTTTGCTTTCGCAACCCATCACCCCAAAGGCAAGGACAAGGCTCAACGAGGTCGTTACCACAACCGAGAACTGGCACTTCATGTTCATCTCCACAAACCGATTACCCCTTGCTGGCAAACACCCCCCCTAGGTCAATTCCGGGCCACCATTATACACCATTAACATGGTTATATGCATGCCCCGAAGACAGAACGTCGGCAAATGCATAATCGATTGGCACAGAATGCTTTACAAAGGGATTGGTGACGGTGCGGAATTAATCATCACGTAGCAGCCGATCCCGGTTGGAGGTGTTCGGGTTTCGGATCGCGCGACATCAGTTCGGTCAGTGCGGCAATCGCATCCTTTCCCTCGAACAAGACCGCATGCACCGCGGCGGTGATGGGCATTTCGACCCCGTGGCGTCCGGCCAGCTCGGCAACAGCTCGGGTGGTGGGCACCCCTTCGGCAACCGAGGACATGTCCGCCAAGACGTCATCGAGCTTGCGTCCCTTGCCAATCTGCTCGCCGACGTGGCGGTTGCGACCTTCCGGCGAGATGCATGTCGTAATCAGGTCCCCTAATCCCGCCAGTCCCGAAAAAGTTTCCTCACGCGCACCCATCGCGACCGCCAAGCGCGTGATCTCGACCAATCCACGTGTCACCAAGGCGGCTTTGGCGTTGGATCCGGCGCCGAGGCCATCGAGTATTCCGGCGGCGATAGCGATGACGTTTTTTGTAGCCCCCGCCAGTTCAACCCCGAGCAAATCCGCATTTGTGTAGACGCGGAACCACTCGGTCGAGAAGGTGGTCTGGACCAGTTGAGCCAGCATGGGATCGTTGGCCGCCGCCACCGAGGTTGCCGGGAGGTATCTCGCAATTTCCGCAGCGATGTTCGGCCCCGAGAGTACCGCGAGCGGCCAATCACAAACCGGCCCCCCGAGGACCGACTTTTTGCCCCCCAGGACATCGGCGATGATTTGCGTGGGGCGCAGCAGTGTCTGGTTTTCGATGCCCTTGGTCACCGAAACGATGGGAATGCCCGCAGGGACGTGCGGACCGATGCGCCGCCAGGTAGTGCGCATAAACTGCGTCGGGATCGCATTGACGATCATGCTGCAATCCATGAAGCACTCATTTTCGTCTGCAGTCAGCCGGACGGGCGGCGGAATTCGGACCCCCGGCAGTCGATGGCAGTTTTCGCGCGTCTGTTGGAGTTGCTCAATGGAGTCTTCAAGGGCACCCCAGATGGTAACGCTGTGTCCCCGCTGAGTTAAGAGGATCGAGCAGACAGTCGCCATCGCGCCATCGCCGAGAATTGTGATGCGCTGGGTCATATGGTGCGTGATTGTAGTGCAATCCGATGAATTCCGCACCTTCGCAGGCAGCGAAAACGGGCAAGGCAGGGAGTTTGGGAAACATGGCAGCGGAATTTCCCTAATTCTTTAGGTATACGCGCGACAAATCTTCAACTTTTTGCATTTACAGGTGCGCATTACGGCGATAGAGTTGCACCATCGGAGCGTTGGGGTGTGGGTGCCCCAATGGGAAAGTCAGGGGCAGGGAGTTGAGAAATCAGGCATCCGGATTGGTCCGGGCCGGAACGCATCTTTGGGGTAGCCCGCCACGGCAGGCGGGCTTTTTTTGTGAGATTTTGGTGGTGCAAGAGTCAGCGATTCGTCCTGGCGCGACAGCGTGTGGCCATCACCGCCATGCAATAGTCTTTCTTTCCATACGACATCGACGGTGGTGGAATATCAACCAAGGAGCCATTATGGTGAACACAGCGCAGAGAATTTGGGCTTTGATGGCGATGTTTGGGTGTGGGATGTTCACGGCAGGCTGCTTTGCCGCGAGTTCGCCTCAGGCGAAATTCAAAGAGACCAAGACGATCACGTCGCCGCACGAGGCCACAGCGGGATTACGGGTCACATCTGAGAACGGGGGCATCAGCGTCCACAAAGCTGACGTGACCGAGGCGAAGATCGTCGCCCAATTTGGCTGCATTTCCGAGGAACGACTAGCCGAGTGCCGGATCGTAGCTGAGCGCAAGGATGGTGTGCTGGTGGTTGAGGCCCGGTTCCCGGGTGGTCGGCCCCAGAACAATGAATCGTGCGACATCGACATTACGTTGCCGGGGGCAACGGGCGTGACCCTGGAGAGCTCAAATGGCAGACTGAAGGTGGGTGGACTGGCAGGAACCGCCCGACTTCAAACCAACAACGGCGAGATCAGGGTCGACGGGCAAGATGGCCCGGTTACCGCGAAGTCGGATAACGGTGCGATCGAGATCGTCGGCGTCAAGGGCAACGTGGAGGCGAGTCTGCACAATGGCAGGATCAACGTTGTTGAAGCGGCCGCCGCCGTAACTGCATCCACTTCCAACGGCAGCGTGACGGTGAAGCTGACCGACGGCAACAACAAGCCGGCCAAGATACGAAGCGACAACGGGGCCGTGAAACTCGTGCTGGGCAAGTCATTCACAGGGCGTATTAATTGCAGCACTTCGCTAGGGTCGATCAAGATCGCCGGCGTTGGCAATGCCAAACAAACCGAGATCAAGAATCAGTCGGGTTTTGTGGTTATTGGCGACGATAAGACGGTCTCCGAGTTGCGCACAAACCTTGGAAACGTCGAGGTACAAGGGGCGGAATGACGCGTCATCGAGCCAGGCGCTTCGTGAGCGCGGCGGTCACGGCGATGGTCGATCGCGGGTCAGCACAGAGCTATTGTCAATAGCTGTGTATCGGCTTTGACTGATTCAAGCGGCGTGGGCCT
>CAYVKG010000089.1:0-19400 GCA_964451955.1 uncultured Tepidisphaeraceae bacterium | reverse complement strand
GGCGGAAGTGGAGTTTTACGACTGGACGGGGGGGCAGATTGGAATCGAGGCACTGCAAGGGCGAGAACGGCACGAGAAGGAAGCGAAGAAGATTGCGGAGAAGCTGACGGCGCGGTTTCGGGGACATCCGGGGTCGCCGATCTATGTGACGAGTCATTCGGGGGGTTGTGGTCTTGCGGTATGGGCGTTGGAGCTATTGCCGGACGATGTACAGGTAGAGTGTCTGCTGATGTTTGCGCCGGCGTTGTCTCCGGACTATGATTTGAGCAAGGCGTTGGGGCATGTGAAGCGGAAGGCGTATGTATTTCCGAGCAAGTATGACACGATAGTGCTGGGAACGGGGACGAAGATGTTTGGGACGATTGACGGGCAGCGAGTGGAGGCGGCGGGTTTGAGGGGCTTTGTGCGGCCGGACGCGGCGGATGCGGAGGAGTACAAGAAGCTGGAGACGCACGCTTACCGGCCGGCGTGGCTGCGGCAGTATGGGAGCGCGGGGAGTCACATTTGCGCGTTGCGGACGAAATTCGCGAGGGAATATGTGGCGAGGTTGCTGCTGACGGGGGAAGCGCCGAAGGATAGGGAACTCAACTTGGGGGCGGCGACGCGGCCGGGGGAGGTGATGCCATGAATGGAACCGAGAGCGAGATGGATGCAACGGCGGCGCCGGCGGACCGGCGGGCGCATCGGAAATGGCCGGTGTGGCGGGTGATGGTGGCGTACGCGGTGCTAATGGCGTTGGCGTTGGCGTCGATCTGGTTTATCGATCGGCGCGTGGACGCGTTGGCGGAGGATTCACCGGTCGGGACATCGCGGTAGGGGTTCAGGATCCTCGGCGTTTGCGGGTGAGTTGTTTGCCGGCGGCGTCGTAGACGGCGATTTCCATGGGCATTTTGCCGAGGGCGTGGGTGGAGCAGGAGAGGCAGGGGTCGTAGGCTCGGATGGCGGCTTCGACGCGGTTGAGGGCGCCTTCGGATACTTCGGGGCCTTTGACGTAGTTTTTGGCGACTTCTTCGACGGCGCGGCTCATGGCGTAGTTGTTGTTGCCCGTGGCGACGAGGAGATTGACCTTTTCGATTTGGCCGTGTTCATCGACCCAGTATTGATGCCAGAGGGTTCCGCGGGGGGCTTCGATGACGCCAACGCCTTGGCGGTTAGTGACACGGCCGGCGGCAAAGATGTTCTTTGAGAGGATTTCGGGGTCTTCGAGGATCTGTTGGGCGCGTTCGACGCAGTAGAGGTCTTCGATAAGGCGGGCGTAGTGGTAGTAGAGGGAGCCATCGAGGGTTTGTCCGCCGCGGATCTGGCGGAAGATCTCGAATTCTTTTTGTGCGAGTGGGGTGTCGATGCGATCGGCGGCGTTGAGGCGTCCGAGGGGTCCGACGCGATAGACGCCGTTGGGCCAGCCGAGCTTCTTGTAGTAGGGGAATTTGAGGTAGGACCAGGGTTCGACATGTTCGGCGATATGGTCGAGGTAATTTCGGCCGTCGAAGCGGGTGATTTCGTTGCGGTCGGCATCGACGAGTCGCATCTGGCCGTCGTAGAGTTGGAGGGAGTTGTCGGGTCCGACCATGCCGAGATAGGCGGTGGGGAAGGCGGCGAAGGACTGGAGTTCCTGTTGATGTTTCTCAGCCCAGTCCTTCATGATAGCCAGGCCATCCTGGACATAGGCGATCATGGTGGGGATCTGGGAGGCGAGGGCGTCGCGGTCGGCGGCGGGGAGGGCTTTGTTGACGCCGCCGGGGACGGCGAAGACGGGGTGGATTCGCCGTTCGCCGAGTCGGGCGATGATCTCCTGGCCGAACTTTCGGAGGCTGACGGCTTTGAGGGCGAGTTGGGGATCGGCCTGGATGACGCCGACGACATTTCGGACGGCGGGGTCGGCATCAAAGCCGAGCAGGAGATCGGGTCCGGCGAGTTCGAAGAAGTGCATGGAGTGGGACTGGATGGTCTGTCCCATGTGCATGAGTTCCCGTAGGAGCTTGGCGGGCCTGGGGATATCGACGCCGAGGAGTTGGTCGCAGGCCTTGACGGAGGCGAGGTGGTGGCTGACGGGGCAGATGCCGCAGATGCGTTCGGTGATCTGGGGCATTTCGTAGAAGAGGCGGCGTTCGCAGAATTTTTCGAATCCGCGGAACTCGTTGACGTGGAATCGGGCTTTTTCGACGTTTCCGGCGTCGTCGAGTTGGACGGTGACCTTGGCATGTCCTTCGATGCGAGTCACGGGTTCGATGGTGATCGTACGGCCCATTTGGGGTCTCCTAACAGCACAGTCTGTGGGACTCAATGCCAATCGAGGTATTTGCCGGTGAGTTTAGGCATTCGACCGGCGACGAGTTCGGTGAGGACATAGAAGATGGCGTCCGCGGGGGGAGGACAGCCGGGCAGGTAGATATCGACATTGACCACTTGATCGAGGGGTCGAGTTTCCTGCATGGTGGCGAGTTCGGGGTCGTCGGGGATGCGGCCATCGACGGTGGACTCGGTTTCGAGGTAGGCGCGACGGAGGCAGGCGTCGCGTTTTGGGCAGTTGCGCATGGCGGGGACGCCGCCGAAGACGGCGCAATCGCCGAGGGCGACGAGGATTTTGGATCGTTGTCGCATTTGGCGAGCGACGGCCTCGTTGGCAGAGTTATTGACGGCGCCTTCGAGGATACCGACATCGACACCGGAGGCCGGGGGGTGTTTGAGATCGGTGATGGGGGTGGAGAGGATGGTCGCATGCTGGATGAGGTCAACGATTCGTTCGTCGATATCGAGGAACGACATGTGGCAGCCGGCACATCCAGCCAGCCAGTCGCTCGCCACGGTGACTTTGGTTGCCATACAGGGAACTCCTTGCGGTCGCATCCCGGGGACAAATCCGGGGTCTTGTGGTTTTGGATCAGACAACTGCCTTGGAGATATCGGAGATTTCGTCGAAGCTGAGGGAGTAGCCCATTCGCATGGACAACTGGAGGAGGGTTTCCCAGCAGGCGTGGACGGACTTGGGTGGCTGGAGGAGTGGCAGGACGGGGAGGCTTCGGCCTTCGATGTTGATGATATGTCCGCTCATTTCGGTCCAGATCATGGCGGGGAGGACGACATCGGCGGTATCGGTCCATGGGGAGCGGTAGGCGGACTGGACGACGGTGAACTGTCGCTGTGGGAGTTGGACGCCGTCGGGGGCGTCGTCGCCGGCGAGGACGAAGAGGGCGTCGCCATGGACGGGTCGGGGTCGGAGGCCGAGGCGAGCGGCGCCGGCGGAGTTAGTGCCCTTGATAAGGGGAAGGAATCGGACCTTGGGTGGGAGGGCACGGAGGGCGGCGTAGACGGTGGTGGTGAGGCCTCCGCCGTAGAGGACGACGGGGCGTTGGGCGGCTTCGACGGCGGCTTTGAGTTGGGAGACGCCGGTGCCACGGAGGTGGTAGGTGTTTTTGAGGCGTTCGAAGGGGGACTCGGTGTGATAGGAGACATCCTGTAGTTGGAGGCGGAGATGGGCGTGGGAATCGAGTTCTGTGGGGCGGTCGTTGACGACGATGATTTTGGCGTCGTTGTCGTAGGCGCGTTTGACGAGGTGGCCGACGACTTTCTGGTCTTTCATGGGATTACCGCCGATGATGACGACGCAGTCGGAGGCGGCGACATCGTGGAGGGAAGCGGGATGTCCGAGTTCGAGGTGGGGGTCTTCGCCATAGAGGAGGGCGATTTCGTTGCTCATGAGGACTTCGTGGAAGAAGCAGGTGAAAGCGGCTAGGGATTGAGTGGGGAGTCTTGGGGAAACGAGGCCTGCGACGCGGTGAGCTTGTTGGAACCTGGTGGCGGTGAAGGCGAGGGCCTTATCCCAGCTGGTCTCGACGAGGGAGTTTTCGTATCGGATCATGGGCCAGAGGATGCGTTGGGGCTTGGGTTCAAGGACTTCGAAGCGTCCGACGGAGCAGAGCATGCCTTCGTTGCCGGCGTTCCAATCGCCTTCGACGCGGAGGAGCTGGTTATCGCGGGTGAGGGCTTCGATGCCGCAGCCGACAGAGCAGCCGAGGCAGACGGCGCGTGTGCGTGTGGCATCGGTTTCGTGAGCGCGGTAGGCGCTATGTCGGTCGCTGAGGGCGCCGGTGGGGCAGACCTGGAGGCAGGTGCCGCAGGAGACGCAGGAGGAATCGCCGAAGCTGACGCCATCATCGGCGCAGATCATGGTTTTGGCTCCGCGTTGCTGGACGCCGAGGGTATGGTTGGCGGCGATTTGCTGGCAGGCGCGGACGCAGCGTCGGCAGAGGATGCAGCGGGCGTGGTCCATGACGAAGAAGGGGCGGGTGGCGTCGACGGGCCAGTCTTTGGCATGGTTGGGTCCATAGACCCAATGGGTGAGTTCGTAGCGGTATCCGAGCTTTTGGAGTTCGCAGTCGGTGTTTTCGGCGGTGCCGCTCTGCTGGCAGTACATGCAGTAGTGATTTCGTTCGGAGAAGATGAGTTCGAGCATCATCTTTCGGGATTCGACGGCCTTGGGGGATTCGGTCCAGACGACCATTCCCTCGGCGACGGGGAAGGTGCAGGCGGGCTGGAGGGTACGTTGCTTTTCGATTTCGACGAGGCAGACGCGGCAGGAGCCTTCGGGTCGGAGGTGGGGGTGATTGCAGAGGGAGGGGATGTTGATGCCGGCGGCGGCGGCGGCCTGCATGACGGTCTGTCCTGCGTGAGCGGCGATGGTTTTTCCATCGACGGTGATGTTCACAAGGGGAGCGGCAACCATAATGAGCTCCATCGGATCGAAACTGTGCGGCGTCGCGGGGGGCTTGGCCGCGGAAAAGCACCTGATCTATTCGACGGTGACACGTACTTCCTTGCCGGCGGGTCGTGGTTTTCCCATGACGTCCAGCCATTCGAGATCGCAGCGGAGGCAGCGTTTGGCCTCGTTGCAGGCGGCCTGTTCGGAGAGGGCGAGTTCGACCTCGCGGAAATTGCCTTCGCGCTCGGCAAGGGGGAGCCTGGGGATTTCGGGGCGTTTGGCGGCGGCGAAGTCTTCGATGCGGTGTTCGGGGGCGACGTCATGTCGCGGGGAATCGAAATGGGCGTGGGTGATTTGTCCGGTTCGGAGCCAGAAGTCGATAGCGGCGGCGACGCGGTTTCCGTGCGCGACGGCCTGGACGATGGTGGCGGGTCCTGTGACGGCGTCACCGGCGGCGAAGACGCCTGGGCGGCTGGTAGCCAAGGCCTCGTTGACGATGAAGGTCTGGCTGCGAGTGACTTCGACTTGGGCGCCGGCGTTCATCCAGTCGAGATCGGGGACCTGTCCGATGGCCGGGATGAGGAAGTCCAGGTGCAGGGTATAGGCTTCGGCCTCCATGGGGACGGGTTTTCGGCGGGCGGAGTTGTCGAAATCGGCAAGTCGCTGGCGTTGGACGCGGACGCCTTTGACCTGTTCATTGCCGAGGACTTCGATGGGGTTGACGAGGGTATGGATGCGGACGCCTTCATCGAGGGCGGCCTCGATTTCTTCGGGGAGGTGGGTGGCGGGCATGTCGTCTCCGGTGCGGCGGTACATGACGTGGACTTCGCGGGCGCCCATGCGGAGTGCGACGCGGGCGGTATCGATGGCGACGTCCCCGCCGCCGATGACGCCGACGCGTTTTCCTTTGAGGTCGGGGACGTTGCCGCGCATGGATTGTCCGACGGCGTTCATGGTTTTTTCGGTGGCGACTTCGCGGAGGAAATCGATGCCGTTGATGACGCCGGTCTTGTCTTCGCCGGGGATGCCCATTTTGCGGCCCTTGTGAGCGCCGATGGCGAGGAGGACGGCGTTGAAGCCTTGGCGTTGGAGGAGGTCATCGAGGGAGAAATCGGCGCCGAGGGTTTTGCCGCAGTGGAGTTCGACGCCGGCGTTGAGGATGCTGTTGATTTCGGTGAAGAGCATGTCGCGTGGGAGGCGGTATTCGGGGATGGCCCAGCTGAGCATTCCGCCGGCGGCGGGGAGTTTTTCGAAGACGGTGACTTTGTAGCCGAGTTGAGCGAGCCTGAGGGCGGCGGTGAGTCCTGCGGGCCCTGCGCCGATGACGGCGACTTTCTTATTAGCGGCGGCTTTTCGGGATTCGTCGGTTCCGAGGGGCTGGGGGGTCCAGGGTTTATGGAGTTCATGTTCAGCCATGAAGCGTTTGACATGTCGGATGGCGACTGGGGAGTCGATTTCGCCGCGGCGGCACTTGGTTTCGCAGAAGGCGGGGCAAGCGCGGCCGCAGATCATGGGGAAGGGGTTGCGTTGGCGGTGGATTTCGAGCCCTTCGGAGAAGCGTCCCTGGGCGACGAGGGCGAGGTAGGCGGGGGTATCGACGCCTGCGGGGCAGGTATTGATGCACTTGGCGCGGACGAGGGCTTTGCACTGTCCGGAGGGGCAGGTTTTGTCTTTGATATGGGCCTGGAACTCGTCTTCGAAGAAGCGGAGGGCAGCCATGACGGGTCCCGGGGTCCGTTGACCGAGGCCGCAGAGGCTGGAGGTCATCATGGTGTTGGAGACTTCGCGGATGATTTGGAGGTCTCGGTCGGCGCCATGTCCGGAGCTGATGCGGTCGATGGCTTCGAGGAGTCGTTGTCCGCCGACGCGGCAGGGGACGCATTTTCCGCAGGATTCGGCGGCGGCGAACATGAGGAAGTACTTGGCGAGTTCGACCATGCAGGTATCGTCATCGACGACGATCATTCCGCCGGAACCCATGACGGCGCCGGCGGCCTGGAGGGAGTCGAAATCGACGGGGGTATTGAGGCTGGAGGCGGGGAGGCAGCCGCCGAGGGGTCCGCCGGTCTGGACGGCCTTGAAGGCTTTACCCTTGGGGAGTCCGCCGCCGACATCGAAGATGATATCGCCGAGGGGTATTCCCATGGGGACTTCGATGAGTCCTGTGTTGTTGACCTTTCCGGTGAGGGCGAAGATGGCGGTGCCTGGGGACTTGGGGCTGCCGATGGAGGCGAACCACTTGGCGCCGTTGAGGAGGATCTGGGGGGTCATGGCATAGCTTTTGACGTTGTTGATGTTGCTGGGCTTGGCGAAGAGGCCGCTGACGGCGGGGAAGGGAGGTCTTGGGCGGGGTTCGCCGCGTCGTCCTTCGATGGAGGAGAGGAGGGCGGTTTCTTCGCCGCAGACGAAGGCGCCCGCGCCTTCCTTGATTTCGACATCGAAGCTGAAATCGCTACCGAGGATGTTGTCGCCGAGCAATCCGAGTTCGTGGGCCTGAGCGATGGCGTTTTGGACGCGTTGGATGGCGAGGGGGTACTCTTCGCGGCAATAGACGTAGCCCCTGGAGGCGCCCATGGCGTAGCCGGCGATGGCCATTCCTTCGATGACGCTATGGGGATCGCTTTCGAGGATGGAGCGGTCCATGAAGGCGCCGGGATCGCCTTCGTCGGCGTTGCAGATGGCGTACTTGACGGAGCCCGGGGATTTTCGGCAGAGTTCCCATTTGAGTCCGGTGAGGAATCCCGCGCCGCCGCGTCCGCGGAGGCCGGATTCCTTGACTTCGCGGATAACGTCATCGGGGGACATTTCGGCGAGGACTTTTCCGAGTGCGCGATAGCCGTCGCGGGCGATGTACTCGTCGATTCTGTCGGGATCGATGAGTCCGCAGTTATGGAGCGCGATTCGGACCTGTTTGGCGAAGAAGGGGAGGTCACGATAGAGGGGTAGCACCTGGAATTCGAGGGGTTCCTGGTAGGTGAGGCGTTTGATGACGTGTCCTTCGTTGAGGGTTTCCTCGACGATTTCGGGGATGTCGTCGGGTCGGACGCGGCAATAGAGGATGCCGTCGGGATAGATGACGACGGTGGGTCCGAAGCGGCAGAGTCCGCGGCAAGGTCCGCTGATGAGGAGTATTTCCTGGGACATTCCGCGTCGCTGGAGTTCCGCCTCGAAGGCATGGAGGACTTTGAGGGCGTTGCCGTCGCCGCAGTGACCTGCGCCGCAGACTTCGACTTTTGCGCGGTATTGATCGAGTCCTTGAGCAGCCAGGGTATCAAAAGCATTGGGACCGTTCATCGGATCACCTGCCGCCCGAAGCGGCGTGAGGAGTTATTCAACCGGCATTCTGCAGATCACCCATTCGGTAACGGGTTCGCCCTTCATGATGTGCTCGCTGATGAGTCGAGGGACCATGTCGGGTTTGATATTGGCATAGAGGACGTGGGACTTGCCGGCCTGCTGGATATCGACGAGGGGTTCCTTGATGCACATTCCGATGCAGCCGACGCTGGAGACGTGGGCGTCGATCTGTCGTTTGGCAAGTTCCTGTTCGATGGCGTACATGGTTTCGCGGGCGCCGGCGGCGATGCCGCAGGTTCCCATGCCGACGTAGATGGTGGTACCGATATCCTGTCGGAGCTTGATATTGCGTTTGGCCTGTTCTCGGACGCGAGTGAGTTCCTGGAGGTTTTTGATTTTGGTCATGGGTATCTCCGGAGCGGGTTTCAGGACAGGGCCTTGAGCCGCTCGATCAGGACATCGGGAGTCAACTGGCCGTAGACTTTCTCGTCGACGAGTGCGACGGGCGCCAGACCGCAGGAGCCGAGGCAGTAGACGATTTCGAAGGTGAGTTTGTAGTCTTCGGTGGTGCCGCCGGGTTTGAGTCCGAGTCCTTTTTCCATGGCGTCGATGCTTTTGGGGGCCCCGCGGACATGGCAGGCGGTGCCATCGCAGATGCGGACGAGGTGTTTTCCGCGACGTTTGAGGTGGAACTGGGTGTAGAAGGTGGCGACGCCGTAGAGTCGGTTGAGGGGGATTTTGGCCTTGACGGAGATGTACTTGAGGACCTCTCGCGGCAGGTATCCGAAGGTATCCTGGGTGCGTTGGAGGATGGGGATGACCGCATCCTTCTGTCCACGGAACTCTTCGAGAATATGGTCGAGCTGGCTGAGGTCGAGCGTCTCGGCCGAACCGTTGGTGGTCATATCATCTCCAGTCGGCAGGTGGTCGTCGAAGCGAAGGTCAGGGACCCGTGAAGCAAGCTATCGCGAACCCACACCGCAAATTGTGAAATCGTTCACATATTATGTGAAAAATTTCACTAAGTATCGGCATGATACCATATGTGTGCGTGGCAGGCAAGATCAGAGGATTGAGTGGTCCTTTGATATCGAGCAAAGCCAATGTTTGTGCACGCCCTGTCTGGGCCCGATGGCGCGGGGACAGTGTCTGTAATATCGGCCAAGGAGCCCGCACACTGGAAAACGAGGTTTTTAGTTATAAATACTTATTAGCAGATACGTTCCACTCTCTTATCGGAGCTTTCCCCAAGTTATTTGGGAGACAGCGGACTTGATGCGGTCGCAGAGAACGGGGATAGCATTGTAGACTGCGGGGGTTATGGGTCCTCCGAAGGTGTGCATATCCTGGACTTCGACTGCGAAGATCCGGAACTGCTTAGGGAACTGCAGATTCAGCTGTTCGGCCAAGTCGAGCATTTCGGGGACGCCCGCGTAATGGGGGGTAGGCGCATGGACCCTGTCGAGGTCTTCGCCGGACAGCTCGGTGATGGTACCCGGGGGGTTTTTGCCGGTTTGGATGGCATCGACGAGGATGGCGCGGTCGTAGCCGACGAACAGGTCGAGCAGGGCCAGGCCATGCAAGGCAGTGGAGAGCACGTCGGCAGCGCCTGCCAGTTCGTGCTTCAATCGATCGGCGACCACAACGCCGACGGCGTCGTCAGCCAGGATATCGTTGCCCAACCCGAGGACCAACGTCTTTGTCATTGTGGTCTCTGGGCATCCCGGCGGATTTCCTGAACCAATTGGTGCCGGGGGTCATAGACGCGTACCACGAGGGGCATGTCGCCTGGGAGAGCGTGGGTCGCGCAGCCATGGCAGGGGTCGTAGGCGCGGAACGCCATTTCGACCTGGTTGAGGATTCCGTCGTTGACTTTGCCGGCCTTGATGAGGTTTCTGGCGGCGCGGTCGACGGACATGGCGATGCGAGCGGCGTTATTCTGCGTAGCGACGATGAGGTTGGCCTTGGTGACGATGCCTTTTTTGTCGGTGACGTAGTGATGGAAGAGAGTACCGCGGGGCGCTTCGACGACGCCGACGCCTTCGGAGGGGGTCATTTGGGGGAGGTTGCGGATATTGGGATCGATGAGGGCGGGGTTTTTGGCCTGTTCGAGCATCAATTCGGCGGCGCAGAGCAGTTCGATAACGCGAGCCCAGTGGTTGGCGAGGGTGTAATGAACGGGTTTTCCGCCGAGGGTGGAGTAGAACTGCTGGTAGGCTTGATTGGCCTTTGGGGTGGGCATGCCATCAGAGGCATTGAGCCTAGCGAGGGGAGCGACGGCATAGACGCCGCTCTGGGACCCGTCTTCGAAGCCTTTCCAGCCAATTTGTTTAAGGTAGCAGAACTTGATATAGCTCCAGGGTTCGACATGTTCGGCGATATGTTTGAGGTAGTCTTGGGCCTTGAACTTGCCGAACTCTTTGCCATCGGGCCCGACGACGCGGAGCATTCCGTCGTAGAAATTGACGCGGTTTTTGTCGTCGACCAGGCCCATGTAGTAGGTTCTGTGGGTATAGGCTTCGGACTTGATGGCTTCGACGTACTGGGGATTTTTGAGGACGATATCGGCGAAGACCTGGAGGGTGAACTGGCCGAATTCGACGGCTTTTTCGGCGACTTCGATGGCTTTTTTCTGTTCTTCGGCGCTGATGGGCTTGGCGACGCCGCCCGGGAGTCCGAAGACGGGGTGGATGACTTTCCCGCAGAGGAGGGCCATCATATCGCGTGCTTCGCGGCGCATAGCGATGACTTTTTTGCCGACTTCGAGGCCGACTTTGCCGAGGACGCCGACGATGTTTCGCTCGGCCTTTGGGGCATGGGGCCCGACGATGAAGTCTGGGCCGCCGAGGTAATAGAAATGGAGGGCGTGGTCTTCGAAGACGAAGGTATTGTAGGCGAGTTCGCGGATGAGCTTGCCGGTGGGTGTAGGCTGGACTTTGTAGACGTCATCGGCGGCTTTGGCGGCGGCCATATGGTGGGCCATGGGGCAGACGCCGCAGATGCGTGAAGTGATTTGGGCCATATCTTCGATAGGCCTGCCCTCGGCGAACTTTTCGAAGCCTCTGAGTTCGGGGATCTGCAGATAGGCGCGTTCGACGTCGCCCTGGTCATTGAGGATGACATCGATTTTGCCGTGGCCTTCAAGGCGGGTGATTGGATCAACAGTGATATGGGAAGACATGATCAATGGTCTCCATTTCCAGAGGTCGATTGCTTATGGAAGAGCAGTGAACCGGGCACCCCGTAGCGGTAGAAGGTTCCGGCGGGATCGGGGACGCGGTCGAGGGCGTCGAGGATCTGATCGTCGTCGGTGGCCTCGATGAGGGAGGCGAGGGCGGCCATGGCGGCGCCGCCGTGGTCGTGGACGCGGCTGACGGGTCCGAGGCAGCCTGTGCAGGGCATATTGCCCTTGATGCAGGCGGCGGCGCAGCCCGCGCGGGTAGCGGGGCCGAGGCAGAGCAGGCCCTGAGCGAGGAGGCAGAGTTGGGGGTCGATGATGATTTCGTGAGGTCGTTTGAAGGCGGTGATGGCGAGTTCCTGGGGTTTGGAATCGATCCTGGGGCACTCTTTGCAGAGGGCCATATCGGGTGCGAGGACGGTACCTTTTGGGGGGAGATTTCCGGAGAGGACGGCCTCGACGGCGGCCTTGAGGAGGGGTGTTGGGGGCGGACAGCCTGGGAGGTAGTAATCGACGGGGACGACCTGATCGAGGGTTTTGACCTGGTCATCGAGGGTGGGGAGTGTGAGTTTTCCGCCGGGGACGGTGACTTGGGGCAGGGGTCTGGTTCCGGCGGGGTTGTCGGTGCTGACGGTTTCGGAGTAGGCGCAACGGAGGATGGATTCGAGGTCGTAGAGGTTTCCCAGGCCTGGGACGCCGCCCTGGTGGGCGCAGCTTCCGTAGGCGATGAGGATTTTGGATTTTTTTCGGAGGAGTTCGGCCATTTCGAACTGTTCGGAGGAGCGGATGGCGCCGTTGATGAAGCAGACGGTCATTTCGCCATCGGCCATGGCCTCGACGTCTTCGCGTTTGAAGTCCATGGCGCAGGGGAAGAAGACGAAATCGACGGCGGCGACGACGCCGAGGAGGTCCTCGGCGAGATCGACGACGGATTCCTCGCAACCTCCGCACGACGCACACCAATAGAAACCAGCTTTTGGCTTGCTCATGACACAGCTCCTGCGGCGGCGGCCGCTTGGCATTCGCACTGGACGTGGGGTTTTGGGACGGCGGCGAGCTTCAGGGGCCCGAGTTTTCGAAGCTGCTCGACCATTTCGTTGGTGACTTTCTGGACCTTGTCGCCTTCGGAGGCGGCGATCCATTCAAGCCGGACGCGTTCGGGTTCGATGCCCATTTGGGCGAGGTATCGTTTGAGGAGTTTGAATCGGCGGAGGCATTTGTAGTTTCCGACCTGGTAGTGGCAGTCGCCGGGGTGGCAGCCGCCGATGAGGACGCCGTCGGCGCCTTTGCGCAGGGCGGTGAGGATCATTTGGGGTTCGATTCTGCCGGAGCACATGACGCGGATGACTCGCGTATTTGGGGCATAGGTCATGCGGGAGATGCCGGCAAGGTCGCTGGCGGTGTAGGTGCACCAGTTACAGAAGAACGCGACAATGCGGGGTTCGAAGCCGCCGTTGCCTGCTGACGCCTGGGGTAGACTCACATTAGACATAGTTCAACACCCCTTCGATTTCCTGATGGATCTGATCATCGGTAAACAGTTTTTGTTGAGCGGCGCCTGAGGGGCACGCGCCCACGCAGGTGCCGCAGCCCTTGCAGAGGGCCTCGTTGACGACGGCGACTTTTCGCTCCTCGTCGCGAGAGATGGCGTGATAGGGGCAGAGGGGGATGCAGGTTTTGCATCCGCTGCAGGTATCGGCGTCGATCCAGGCGCTGTTGGGCTCGATTTCGACGAAGCCCTTATCGACGAGCATGAGGGCTTCGGCGGCGGCGGCGCCGGCCTGGGCGACGGACTCGGGGATATCCTTGGGTCCCTGGCAGACGCCGGCGAGGAAGATGCCGTCGGAGAAGGTGGAGACGGGTGCGAGTTTGGGATGTCGTTCGAGGAACCAGCCTTCCTTGGAGCAGGAGATATTGAATTTTCGGCGGACTTCCTCGGAGTTGTCGTGGGCCTCCATGGCGGTGGCGAGGACGACCATATCGACGGGGATACGGCGGACGACGCCGATGAGGGTGTCTTCGACGCGGATGACCAGTTTGCCTTCCTCGCCGGGGGTCATGGCCCAATCGGTGACTTCGGCGACGCGTCCGCGGACGAAGTTGACGCCGTCGTGGAGGACGCGGTCGTAGAATTCCTCGTAGCCTTTGAGGGGTGTTCGGATGTCGATGTAGAAGTTGAAGACTTCGGCATCGATGCGTTCGCGGAGGAGGTGGGCCATTTTGAGGGAGACCATGCAGCAGACGCCGGAGCAGTAGGGGTGATGGCGTTTATCGCGGGAACCGACGCAGTGGATGATGCCGACGGTCTTGGGTTTTCGGCCGTCGCGCATGACGATTTCGCCTTGGGTGGGTCCGGCGGCGTTGACGAGTCGCTCGAGCTCGATCATGGTGTAGACGTTGGGGTACTTGCCGTAGCCGTATTCGGGGATTTTCTTGGCGTCGAAGAGCTGGTAGCCGGTGGCGATGATGATGGCGCCGACTTCGACCTCGGAGTACTCGACTTTCTGGTCGAAATCGATGGCGGCGCGATCGCAGGCCTCGACGCATTTGGAGGCGCACTTGCCTCGGGAGAGTTTGAGGCAGGCGTCGGGGTCGATGAGGACGGAGGCTGGGGTTGCCTGGGGGAAGGGCATGTAGATGGGTTTGTGTTTGGAGAGACCGATGTTGTACTCATCGGGGACGCGGCCTTCCTTGAAGACGCAGGCTTCGACGCACTGGCCGCAGGCGACACAGAGTTCGAGTTTGACGAATCGGGGATTTCGTTTGACCTTGACCTTGAAGTTACCGGAGAAGCCGGAGACTTCTTCGACCTCGGAGAGGGTCCAGAGGGTGATATTGGGGTGGCTCTTCACCTCGGACATTTTTGGGGTGAGGATGCAGGCGGAGCAATCGAGGGTGGGGAAGGTTTTGTCGAGCTGTCCCATGTGGCCGCCGATGGAGGGTTCGCGTTCGACGAGGTAGACCTTTTTTCCGGCGTTTGCCAGGAGGAGGGCGGCGTGGATGCCGGCGATGCCCGCTCCGACGACCATGACGTCGGCATGAACGGGGACTTTTTTCTTTTCGAGCGCTTCGTGCTTGGCGACGCGGGCGACAGCGGCGGCGACGAGGGCCTCGGCCTTTTTTGTAGCGGAGGCGGAGTTGGCGGTCACCCAGCTGACCTGCTCGCGGATGTTGGCCATGGTGAAGTAGAAGGGGTTGAGGCCGGCCTTGGCGCAGGCCTTTCGGAAGGTGGCATCGTGGAGGAGGGGGGAGCAGGAAGCGACGACGATGCGATTGAGGTTGTGCTCCTTGATGTCCTGGGCGATCAATTCCTGTCCCGGGTCGGAGCACATGAACTTATAGGTTCGCGAGATGACGACATTGGGCAGTTTTTCGGCGAATTGCCGGACCGCCTCGACATCGACCTTGGAGGCGATGTTCATCCCGCAGTAGCAGACGTAGACGCCAACGCGGGGCGTTTCGCCATTCGAGGGTTTGTTTTCCATGATCATGCCGAACTCCTTATGCCATTGCCGGCACTGCTGACACCGGCACAAAAAGCCGTTGCAAGCCGATTCGTTTGGATTCCAGGCCGAACGCCTTGCCCATGATTTGGGTGAAGAAAGCCACAGGGACATCGACGGAATCGCCGAAGGCACCGCGCATCTTGCCCTGATAGCATTCGAGGTTGAACTGGCAGAGGGGGCAGGCTGTAGCGACGAGGTTTGCGCCGCGTTTGCAGGCCTCTTTGAGGAGGATGTAGCTCATTCGGAGGCCGGCTTCTTCGACGGTACCGGTGAGGGTACCGCCGCAGCAGCGTGTTTTGAGGGGCCAATCGATGGCCTCGGCGCCGAGGGCGACCATGAGTTGATCCATGGTCTGTGGGTTGTACTGGTCATCGAAGTCGGCATAGGGTCGGACGACTTGGCAGCCGTAGTAGCTGGCGACTCTGGCGCCCTTGAGGGGGTGCGAGACGGCGGCCTTGATCTTGTCGAGGCCGAGGTCGTTGACGAAGACATCGAGGGGGTGGCGGACTTTGACGGTGCCGTTGTAGCTGAGTCCAACGGCCCTGAGGCTGTTGGTGATGATTTCTCGGAGGTGTCCGTATTCCCCCATATACTTCTGCACCTTGTTAAGCACCAGGTAACAGGCGGCACAGGGGGCGATCAGATTGATCGCCTCGCCGCCGTTCTCCTGTTCCGCCAAGGCGAGATTTCTGGCGGCCAGGGCGAAGGCCTTGGTTTCGTCCACGGACATATATGCCGTCGCCCCGCAGCAGTTCCAGCCGGGCAGTTCTTTGAAATCCATGCCCAGCTTTTCGAACACCGCAGTCAAGGACTCGTCGTAAGCTTTTCCGGTCCCTTTGAGCGAACAGCCCGGGTAATACAGGTACCTCATGGCAGCGCCTCGTTCTCCGTTAGCCCCCGTCAACCGATCGAACGCACCTAGTGCGTTTTTTTCTCTTCCATTTCGACCTGCTCCATCAGTCGGCGAATCTGGGTATGGTCGCCTTCCATCTTTTCGACGCCCATCGCCATGCGCCCATGGAGCAGGAGCTTCAGGCCTAAGCCCATTTGCTTGAGCATGTTAAGCGGCGCGGTTTTCAGGATCATCCACGTCACGGTCAGACCTTCGTTGCTCCGGCCGGTTTTGAAGACCGATTTGAAGAACTCCTTGGCCAGGACAGGAGTGGGGAAGCGTTTCGGGTAGACGCCCTCATCCATGGCTCTGCGTTTCAGGGCGTACATGATGTCAGTCACCTTGATTTGTCTGGGACAGTCGACGGTGCATTCGTAACAGGAGGCACAGAGCCAGATGGTATTGCTGGCGAGCACATCCTGCTTGAACCCTGCGCGTGTCATTGCGATGATTCGGCGGGGGGTGTAGTCCATGTAGAGGCTCACCGGACAGGTGCTGCTGCATGTGCCACACTGGATACACCGGGAGAGGTCCTCTCCTCCGGGTAAAGCGGCCACACTCTTGCCGAAATCCGGATCAAGTTCTTCCTGATGCCTGATCCGTGCTTGGATTTTCAGACTGGACACGGGATACTCCTTCTATAGAAGGACCAGATCGCTCCTGAACAAAAGACCAGACTATCCTTTTTACACACGAATGGCAAGTGCGTTAACGCAAGAGAACAGTTATACTTACATCTATGTTTGCCATTATGTCTCACAGACAACTTCTATAGAATCTGCCGGCCATGCGATAGTGGACGATTCTTACTGGAGATACATATGCTGGTTGGCCGGTTGGTCTGATCGAAGCGGGGGCGTGTTTTTTTTCGTTTAGCAGGCAGATGGCGTGGAAGCGGCCGGTTTTTTTGCGATGAAGCTAGCAGAAGGGCAGGGCATTGCGGTAACCGGCGGCTGGGTGACCATCAGGGACCGCCAGCGTAGTTGGGGTCCCACCAGTACTCGGCGCGGCCGATGAGCTTGGCGCGTTCGACGAATTCCCAATGGCCGTCGACGCAGACGATGTTGCCGCGGCTGGTCCAGCCGACGCTGTCGCGAGGGACGGTATAGGGCGGCTCGACTTCGGTGCTGTATTCGCGTTCGCGGTCATGGCGGATGGAGACATCGCTGTAGCGGTTGACTGGAAGCCACTCATTGGGTTTCCAGCCGCCGTCGTTGATGCGTTCGGCATTTTCTTCGATGAGGAGGATCTTGTGGGAAGGCTGGACGACCTTGGCGAGTTTGCAGGAGGGCACGGTGAATTGGCTGCCGTCGTCTTTCCACCCCCGGCCGGTGAGCAGGACGTTGACGCCGTAGCTGAACGGGTAGGATTCCGGTGGCTGGAGGACGCCGGCGGGACAGCGCAGGACGGCGAGGTTTGAGCCGAGGTATTTGAGGATTCGGCTTTGCCTCAAATCGCGGTCGGTTTGCCAGTGAATCCAGTCTTCGTCGCGGACCTGTTTCCACCATCCGGGCGCAGGCAGGAAGCCCCGGTGATCGTTGGCGTAGAGTAGAAAGGCGAGTGCGAGTTGGCGCATGTTGGAGGCGCAGGAGACGCGATAGGCGGTTTCCCTTGCGCGGCGGAGAGCGGGCAGGAGGATGGCGATGAGCACGGCGATGACGGCGACGACCACGAGGAGTTCGACCAGTGTGAAGGCACGGCGTCTGAGCATGCGCCACCCCATTCCCCGCAGGCGGCACGGTTGGTCCTCGCCTGCCAATGGAACACCCCCTGGAATCCGTTGTGCAACACTGGGCCCCAAAAACTGAGGAATTGCACCTCAAAAGGCCCCCGAACCGGCGTATCCGTCGCCAGTCATGGGGGGATCGTAATCCTGGGCCCCGGATCGTGCAACAGAAAAGTGCCTTGTTCAGGAGGGATTGCGCGGAGGTGGCATGGGGGGCTGTTCAGGCGTCGTGCCGCATCAGGCATAGCTGTTGCGTCCGCGCAATTCGACGCGGAAGTGTCGGCGGAGGTGGAGGCGATGGAGATCGCTGATGAGGCGTTCGAATCCGTAAAAGGTCTGCGGGTCGCGTTGTTCGTCAAGGGCGACGAACTCAGCGCCGAGATGGACGGACCCGTCGTCGAGCGTCGAGAGGCGGCGGCAGTGCGCGGTCATGGGGAGAGATTTCCCCGCGTAGTGGATGATGAGGAAGATCGACTGGCCGACTTGGATCTGCTTGGCAGGCGCGTCGGGGGGACAGATCAGGCTGATGCCCGATCGGCTGAGATCGGAGATCTCGGCGGGGAACTGGGCGTGTTTGTCTGATGCCGAGCGAGTTGTTGCGACGGTGGCGTGGACTTCGACTTCGTCGGGGACTGACTCACGGGGATGTTGGCGGCGTTGGACAATGCTGAGGGAATCGGGCTCTTTCAGCAGGACAAAGTAGGGCTGCCAGGGCAGATGCCGGGACTTGAGGATCGCGGTTTGGAAGAAGACAACGGCGCCATCGATCTGAAAGGACATCTGGATGGGGGTTGCCGACTTGATGAAGTCGGCGATGGGGGGTCGTCTTGTGCCGGCGAGTATTGCCCAGAAGCCTTCTTGGGGATCGCCGCGTAATTTGGGTTGCAGTTGAAGCTGGAAACTGAGCGTTTGGCCGTGGTGTTTGGCCTGGGCGAGCACCAGGGCTTGTTCCTGACTGGCTTTCCAGACGATATCAGCATCGAGAAGCGGCATATCTCTCCCTCGTGAGTGGACATCGGAAGCATCGGGGGGTGACTTGAGGCATAGGGCGGGAAGCGAGGCAGGCGGAGAGTATTGGGTGTCAGGATAAGAAGCTCATCACTTGACGCGAAGGAGAACATATCGTCTGTTGCGTCAGCCAAAGCAGGCGGCGGTCGGTTATTGGACGACGGCCCCGCGAGCAAACAGGGAAACAGGCGCCACTAGGCGCAGGCCAGAGGATGGCACGAAGCAGGAGCACGCATGGTTCGCATCGGCAGCCTTTTCTCGACGAAGCCCAATCCCATCGGCATCGACTTTGGGCCGGGTGAGCTGCGCATGGCGCAGGCGGTTGTGGAGAAGGGCTCGGCGGAGCTGGTGGCGGCCGCGAGCGCGCCGATTCCGGAAGCGGTGCAGCGCGACCCGCAGCAAGCAGCTCAATTCTGTCAGCAGACGATAGGCGAGTTGTTGGGCACTGGGGGATTTCGGGGTCGGCAGGCGGTACTGGCGGCGCCCGGGACGAGCACGGCGTTCCTGCATCTGCAATTGCCGCAAGGGGACGAGGAAACCCTGCGCAAGTCGCTGGTCTGGGAGACGGCGGACCGATTGCCGTTTTCGTCGTCGCAGGCGGTTTTGCGGCACCTCGTGGCGGGCCAGGTTCATCGGGACGGCGAGCAGCGTAACGAGGTGATCGTGATGGCGGTGCGTCGGAAACAGGTGAACCAGTTGCTGGCGGCGGGCGCCGGCGCGCGACTGGACGTGGTGGGGATTGACGTCGAGCCCGTGGCGATGATCGACTGCTACGCGAAAATGTTGCAGTCCCTGGCGAACCAGACGGTGGGATTCATCGACATCGGTTTATGGGACGCGAGGCTCTATATCGCAACCGGGACACAATTGCGTTTTGCGCGGAGCATGGGCATGGCGTCGTCATCGGCATCCGGGGCGAAGCCGGGCGAGGTCTGTGATGCGGTCGCGAGCCGTCTGGCACATGAGCTGGAGATGTGCCGGCATTACCACGAAACGAACTTTCCGGGTGAGCCGTTGAAGCGGCTGGTATTCGTGAGCAAAGGTGAAATAGACCGTGGTTTATGCCAGCGGCTGGCGGAGTCGCTGGGTCTGCC
>CAYVKG010000088.1:0-19579 GCA_964451955.1 uncultured Tepidisphaeraceae bacterium | reverse complement strand
TCAGGAGCAGTTTCACTGTGCTAGCCATTTTATCCTCATTTCCACATTACGCTTCTGTTCTGTCAAATGTTCCTTGATCCCGGCCATCGTCCTCTCATCATCACCGACCCTCACGGGCCATCTCGCACCGCCAAGGACAGCCGACCAGGCGCCAACAACCAACTAAAACGGTATGTCGTCGTCCTTGAATTGTTGTTCCTCACTGATCGGCGGCGACTGCTGAGACTCCGCCCGCGGCGCCGCCTGCTGCGATCGGTTCCCCGCCGGCCTTGCAGGCCTCTGCTCATGCTCCCCGCCTTGCCCGCCTTCTCGCGGACCGCCAAGGAACTGAAAGTTCTCCACCACGACCGTCAGCCTGCTCCGCTTTCCCCCTCCCTGTTTGTCTTCCCATTGGTCGAGCTTCAGCCGGCCCTCGACGAAGATCCCCTTGCCCTTCTGGCAATACTGGTTGATCGTCTCCGCCTGCTTCCCCCATGCTGTGCAATCGACGAACGTCACCTCTTCCCGATCCTCGCCCTGCGGACCCTTCCACCGCCGATTTACCGCCAGCCCGAACTCCGCCACCGCCATCTGGCTCGGCAGATATCGCAACTGCGGATCTCGCGTCAGGTTGCCCATCAACAACACTTTGTTGAAATTCGCCATGACCGATCCCTTCGATTTTCAACTTCCGCCTGTCGCTTCGACCAGCGCGCCGCGGTCACCGGTCCGAGAACCCAAGAGCAGAAACCCGCCAACCCTCGCTATTCCCTTTCGGCAGCGTCCGCTTCCTCTCGCCTCGGACCTCGCGGAGGCCTCGAATATCCGCCCTCCCGAGGCTCACGCGGCGGCCTCGAATCGTAACCGCCTTCGCCCATCGGCGACCGATCATACGCCGGCCGCTCCTCCCGAACCTGGATCGGCTGCGGCTCCACCGCCGCCATCTCCGCTTCGTTCAAATGGTCCGCCTTCAACACCAGCACCCGCAAAAAATCCTCGCTTAGCTTCACGTCCCGCTCGATCCCCGCTACCGCCGAACCCGGAGCCGTGAAGAACGAAATGTAATACGTTCCACGCTTCTGGCCGCCGATCTCATACATCAATTTCCGCTCGTCCCACTTCTTGAGCACCAGCACCTTCCCGCCGTGCCGCTCGATGATCCCTCGGCACATCGCCATCGACGCCTCAGGCTCCGCCGTCCCCTTCGGTCCCATCAAAAACATCGCCTCGTATTGATTCATCGCTTGTTCCATCGATCCTAACCTCCCAAGCATGGGTTCTGGCCGGTTTCACCCGGCCGCCAGGGTACCACCAACTGTTCAACACTATCCGCCAACGACCAACGTCCGGTCGTTGACCACACTCTGTCAACTACTGCTCTCCTCTCCCGCATTGAACCGGCTCATTGCCCATTCAATGCCGTTTTCCATCCATGCAACAATTGCCTCTGCCGCGCGGTCTACCGCCGGGTCCAGCCGCCTGCGTTGCTCTTCCGTCGCCCGGCCCAGCACATAGTCCCGACCTGCGATCTGCGGCGTGGGGGCATCCAGACCGATACGCAACCGCGGATATTGGCTTGTGCCCAATGCCCGCTCTATGTCCCGCAACCCGTTATGGCCCCCGCTGCTTCCACCGGGCCGCATTCGTAGCTTCCCGCACGGCAGCGCCAAATCGTCCAGCACCACCATCAAGTCTTGCTCCGGCACCTGGTAGAACGCCTTCGCCGCCTGCACCGACCGACCGCTCAAATTCATGTACGTCATCGGCTTCAGCAACAAGACCTTCTCGCTCTCACCCGATGCCTTCGCCACCAGTCCATCCAGCAGCAGTCCTTCAAACTTGGACTTCGCCAGCAACACGTACTGGTCCCGGCTTCGCAACCACCCCAGCCGCTGCGCCAAGGCGTCCACAACCTCGAACCCGATATTGTGTCGGGTCCCAAGGTATTGCGACCCGGGATTCCCAAGCCCAACAACGAGCTTCATCGCTCCTCAAGTACTGCAGCCGACAACCGATAACCAACCATCACAAAACGCGCAATCACTTCTTCTCTTCCTTCTTCGCGCCCTTCTCTGCGGCCGCGGCGCCGCCGGCAGCCGCCTCGCCCTCCGCCTCACCCTCGGCCGGCTTGCGACCAATCACCTCGGGTTCCGCCGCGCCCGCCGCCTCAGCCACCTCGGCCGGCGCAACTTCCAGAATCTCACGCACCGTCGCCACGATCAATTCCCCGTCCTGCAGGCATGTCACCCCTTCCGGCAACTTGATGTCCTTGATGTGCAGCACCTCGTCCAACGCCATTTCGGACACGTTGTGCCGAATTACGTCCGGAATCTCCGTCACCACACATTCTACTTCCAACCGGGCAATCACCTGCGTCAACACGCCGCCATCCGCCTCGCCCTTCGGCGTCCCCTTCAGTTCCAGCGGAACCGTCACCTTCACCCGTTCATGCAGGTCCACACGCGCAAAATCCACGTGAATCACGTCGATTCCCAGGTGATCGTACTGAACCTCCTTCACCAGCACCGTTTCCCCCTTCCCTTCAACGTTCAACTCAAACAGGTGTGCACCCTTCGTCAAATGCTGGGTCAGCTCTCGCCCGGGCAACGCCACCGCCACCACGGCTTCCTTGTGCCCGTAGATCACCCCGGGTATCGTCCCCGCGTCACGCAATCGCTTGTTTGCGCGCGAACCCCTCTCGCCACGGGACTTCACTGCCATCTGAATGCTCTTGACTGCCATAACTTCTCCTCGCGATTCTCGTTTCCTTTGTTTCCTGTCTCAACTTCCCCCACCGCTAACGACCTGCCGCCGTTCCTTCCCCAAACATCGCGCTCACGGACTGGTCGTGATGGATCCGGTGGATCCCTTCTCCCAGCAATTCCGCCACACTCAAGACCTCCAACCGATCCCTGATCGCGTCCGCGCGGTTCCCCAACGGTATCGTGTCCGTCACCGCTACCTTCGTGAACTCACAACGCGCCAGCCTCTCCATCGCGGGCGGCGCAAATACCGCGTGCGTCGCCGACAAATACACATCCCTCACCCCGTGATTCCGCAAGATCTTCACGGCCTCCGTCATCGTCCCCGCCGTCGTGATCATGTCGTCCACCATCAACACGTTCTTCCCCGCCACGTCGCCGATCACGTGCACCGCCTGCGTCTCAGATCCGCTCTTACGCCGCTTGTCAATAATGCATATCTCCCCGCCCAACGCGTTGGCATAACCCTGGGCACGCTTCACATTCCCCACGTCCGGCGACACGAACACCACGTTCCTCAACTCCAGACTCTTGATCCAGTTCAAAAACACCGGCACCGCAAACAAATGATCCACCGGCACATCGAAAAAACCCTGAACCTGCGGCGCGTGCAAATCCACCGCCACCACACGGTCCGCCCCGGACCGCTCAATCAGATTCGCGATCAGCTTCCCCGTGATCGGAACGCGACCGGCGTCCTTTCGGTCCTGCCTCGCGTAGCCAAAATACGGAATCACCGCCGTCACACGCTTCGCGCTCGCTCGCTTCAGACAGTCAATCCAGATCATCAGCTCCATCAGGTGCGCATTCACCGGATGGCACGTCGGCTGCACCACAAAACAGTCACGCCCCCGCACGTCCTCCTCAACCCGCACAATCAACTCGCCGTCCGGAAACAACTCCGTCCGCCCACGACCCAGCGGAATCTGCAGATAATCGCAGATCCGCTGCGCAAGCGCCGGATTTGCCCGGCCCGTAAACACCTTCAACTTGTCCGCATCTGCTTTGGCCATGACTACACCTTCAGCGTCGCAGTGTCCGGCGTGATGTTCCCGGATAACGTCGAGCCCTCCGGAACAAGTCCCTGCCGCGGAACCACCGCAAACGGCCCAATCACACACTCCGCCCCAATGCTCGAATCACGCCCAATAAACGTGAAAGGATGAATCACCGTGTCCACCCCAATGCTCACCCCATCCTCAATATACGTCCCCACGGAACTGACTACCGTCACCCCCGCCTCGCGATGCCGTCTCTGGATCCTCTCCTGCATTACCCCATCCACGTCCGCCAACTGCTGCCGGTTGTTCACCGCCAGCACATCCTCTGCCGTCACCGCCTGCAATGCCAACACCTTCTTGCCGGCATTTCGCAAATGCCCATAAATGTCCGTCAGATAATACTCCCCCTTCTTGTTGTTGGGCCTCAACTCCCCCAAGGCCCACAGCAAATCCTCAACCCTCACGCAGTAGTAGCTCGGAAACACTTCCTTGATCGCTCGCTGCTCAGCCGTGCAGTCCGGCTGCTCCACGATCGCCACAAATTCCCCGTCTCCATCCCGGACCACCCGCCCATACCCTGTTGGGTCATCCAGCACCGCCGTCGCCATGCTCGCCGATGCCCGCTCCTCTCGATGAGCCGACGCCAGCGTCTTTAATACCTCCCCACGAATTAGAGGCCCATCGCCCGCCAAAATGAACACGTCCCCGTGCAGATTCTTCAACTCCGCCTGGCAAACCTGCACCGCATGCCCCGTGCCCTTCTGCTCCGTCTGCTCCACCCAGACGATCCGTTCATCCTCCCCAAACGCCGCCATCACCTCATCCTTGCCGTGACCCACCACCACAATCACTCGCGTGCATCCGGCTTCATAACACGCATTCAACACGTAGTGCAGCATCGGCTTCCCGCACACTTCATGCATCGCCTTCGGCCGCTTCGTCTTCATCCGCGTGCTCTTCCCCGCCGCCAAGATGATTGCAGTCAATGACATACGTCTTCTGTTCTCGGCCTGCCGACTACCGACTGATTCTCCACCAACTGGCCCGCAAGGATTCGAACCTTGATACCCAGGACCAAAACCTGGTGTCCTGCCGTTGGACGACGGGCCAAACCGTACCACTCCCGGTGCGAATACCTGCCAAATACCACGCCCGCACGCTTCTACACCACAAAGCAGATGCGGCAACGGTATTTTCTTTCTCGAACGCTAATTATCTAGGAGTGACGGATTCCGAATGGCAGCTCAGTCCTCGATCCGCCAAGCTTTCGCAGGCCCAGATCAAGGCTAAACCGATCCGCGGGACGTCATCCTTCGGGGCCCAAGCCGATTCAAACCGCGATCCGGCTTGGCTCGTCTACCCTCTCGCCTTCCGGCCGAGCCTCTCGACGAACGCCCCTTATCAGAGGAACCGCCTATCCTAAGAATGCCTCGCCGGATGTCAAGTGAGCGATCCTGTGCCCTTCCGTCAGGTTTGCTCGGTCAACCGCCCTTTTCCAGTATGGCACAGCTCGCCTGCTTGAAATTCCTTTCAATCATCCAGCTCAAAACAAGTCCTGAATCGCCAGCTTATCCAACCCGTTAAGGTGTCCCAACTCGGCCTCGTCCGCTTTCCCTCTGTACCCCTCACAAATACATTCCTGATTCAATTCATGCCACGAACCCATCAGCAATGCCCCCCCAAACCCACCAACCAGTATCATCCGCATACCTGACTCTGTCGCTCCAGTGCGTTCCCGGAATTCGTATAATGTATGGGAATCGGCCAGATTCTTCTTTTTTCGCTTGTTTTCCGGTTCTGTGCTTCTATAATGAGATCCGCTGGGTCAGTCGTTCGTGGGTTGCCTTGCTTGTGGGTATGGAGAAACACCTTATGCCTAGCCATTCTAAACTTGCTCTTATGTTGTCTGCCGGGGTCTTGGCCACCGCCGTTTCTGCTCAGGCCGACAGCGTTGCTGTCTACGAGGGCGGCCTTTTGTTGAGCAATGGGGTCTTCTTCGACGGGTCTACTACGCTCAATCTCGGCAGCCACGACCTGATTGTCAAGGCAAATATCTACAACCGCGACGCTGTTCTGGCTTGGGTTACCGGCTTCGTCGCTCAAGGCCTGAATGAAGGAACCGGTATCGTCGGCTCCGGCCTGCCCTATACCAACCTCGCAGTCATGGCCAATAACTTTGGCTCGTCCTTCCCCGTCTTCGAGACTTTTGACGGCCACAATGTCGATTTCAACGCCATCCTCGTTAAACATACTTGGACCGGCGATTCGAATTTGGATGGCGTTGTCAACGCCGACGACTACTTCGCCATCGACTCCGGGTTCATCTCCCAATTGCCCGGCTATCCCAATGGCGATTTCAACTACGACGGCGTCATCAACGCCGACGATTACTTCCTGATCGATTCTGCTTTCATGGCGCAGACCGGCGTCCTCAGCGATGATGATCCCATTCTGGGCATCCCAACCAAATCCGCCAATTCCCCCGTCGTCCCCCTGCCCGCATCGGTCTGGGGAGGTCTTGCTCTCTTGGCTGGTGTCGCTGCGGGACGGGTAGTTCGCCGTGATTAGTCGTTGCCTTGGGTCGCTTCCGATATCCGCTCAACTTCGTCTCAATTTGCGCCGATTCTAGAGTGGACAAAGTGCGTATTAAGCGCATAATGCCCGCTCTCTTTTTTATCGAAAGGGTCAACTATGGCGGAAGAAGTACAGGATCAGCAACAAGAACAACCACAAGGGCAGCCCGCTCAGCAGCAAGTCCAGGTCCTCTTGGATGAACGAGAACTCCGGACCGTCTACACCAACGCCTACCGGATTCACACGGCCCCTGAAGAAGTCGTCATCGATCTCGGCTTCAATATGGCCAACCCCAATACCCAAGGTCAGCCCGCCGGGCAGGCTCAGCTCCTCTTCAAAGTCACCGATCGCGTTGTCATGAGCTATATCAACGCCAAACGCCTTGCTATGTCGCTCGGACAGCTTGTCAAGCGATACGAGCAGCAGTTCGGCGAACTGCCCCTCCAGCCAGGCCAACGCCGCTAATCGTCCAACTTCAGAATCGGATAACAGGAATCCCTTCGTCGGCTCACCTGCCGTTGAAGGGATTCTTCGTTTCTGTCCGCTTGACAACCCGTCCCCTTCCTTGCAGATCACCCCAGATCCATCTTCACCACTCCCCGCTGACGCTTCACTGCGATCACCCGCTGCTTCAGCGACTCAAACAACGGCCTTGGGTTCGGTATGCCCTCCAACTCCAGTTCCGGCGTCGTGTCATCTCGCGACATCACCGTGATCTTCCCCACCTTGAGGATGCGATCCAGCAGCGACTGCCGAAACTGAATGTCCTCCACGTGCCACAACTCCAACGTATCGATCTTCTTCGACAGAATCCCCCGCTCATAGTCGATCCGATAATTGCTGATCCGATACCGCACGCTCTTGATCAGCCAGATCGGCGCCACCACCAACACCGCTGCCAACAACACAAGGATCAACGCCACCCACCACGGTCCCCATTGCTTCATCGGCACCAGCAAACCGACTGCGATCAACACCACCGCCCCCAGTCCCGCCAATGTCAATCTGCCCAACTCCCCCCTCAACAGCGGTGAACCCTCAAAATACACCTCCTCCCGATCATCCGCCGGCTTGTGTGGCTGATTCGCCCCGCCACCATCCAAATCGTCTGCCGATGTATCCTGCGCTGCCGTGCGATCTCCTGTATTGCTCTCAGCCATGTCTGCTCCGACTATGTTTCCCCGCGATCAGCCTACTTCACATCCTCCCGATTCTCAATCCTCTGCCCCCAGCCTGCAATTACACTCCGCCACCTTTCTTTTGCTCGCCCACTCTCACCACGATCCGATCCCCCACCCCCAATATCACCGCCTTGGCCAGCTTCACTTCAATGCGCCCGGCCCCGTCTCTCTCCTCGCTTGCCTCCACCTCCTTCCCATTCACCGTCACACTCACTCTTCCTCGTGCCAGGCTCTCCTCCACCCGCACCCCCACCGAATGCAGCCTCAACTTGCCCCACTTCACCACAATCCCATTCACCTGCTCACCCACGCTCCGTTTCTGCTCGGCCGTCCCCCAACCCTCCGCACCCGTCCACGCCGCTCTGAAATCCTCGGCCTTCATCCGCGGTTCAAACGCCATCCGCCCCCTCGGCCCGTGATACTCAAACCCGCACGCCGCCAGGTACACCCCGTAGCTCGCCATCGACCTCGCATAATGATCCCCGCATTCCACCTCATTCCATGGGTTCCGCTTTGTCGCGCCGTATCGATCATGCACCGCGCGTGTCGCCGCCAAACCCTCCTGCACCATCCCCTCCCAGATCATGTGCCCCGCCACCTGATACTCAAACCCGTTCATGCACTCGTTGAAATACCCAAACGCCCAATCCGGCGCCTTCCCTTGCGCATCCGCCTTATCTCCCCTCGGCCACGTGCACATCAACGTCCCCGCCTCGCCCGGCATTGCATACCACCGCCCCAACTTGTTCGCATTCCGATAAGGCCCCACATCCGGCGTGAAGTTGTATTTCCAGATCGCCTTTAGTGCCCCAAGCGCATGCTCCCGATCAATCACCCTCCCAAGCCCCACCTGCCACGCCCAACCCTGCCCCATCACCTGGTCAATCTCACATCCGTTTCCGACCTTCATGGCCTCCGGATGTTTCGGGTCCGGCCGATGATTGAAATACTCTCCATTCCAACAAGTCTCCACAATCCGCCTCCGCCCCTTCTCAAAGATCCCCCTGCATGTCCTCGCAAACGCCTCATCCCCAACTTCCTTCCCCATCTCCTCCCCCGCTCGCAACGCCGCCAGATACAACGAGCTCAACCACCCCACCGGCCCATACCAGTCCGTGTCCAACGTGTTGTGCTGTTTGCCCTCCAATATCCCATCCCCGTTTTCATCCTCATCAATCAAATACTGCAACGCCTTCCGGATCTTCTCCCAGTTCCGCTTCAAGAACGCATCGTCCGCCGACACCTGGTGCTCTCGCAGTGCCCTCAGCACCACCCCCGCCTGACCATCCGCCGCTGCGAAATCGTTGTGCTCCCCTCTAAACCGGATCGCCCCGTTCTTCTGCATCGCCAGCCCAAAATCCACCTGCTCCCGCAAGTTCCTCTCAAATTGCGGGAACAGTCGCCCGACCGCTTGCGCATAGTGCCATACGTGCCCGCACGTTCCCGCGCAACACCCTACCCCCTCCCACCCATAGAACCGCCCGTTCCCGAACCAGTACGCCGTGCTCGTCGCCAGAATTGACGTGTTCAGAAACGTCCGATCCAGAAACCACCTCGGCAACGTCGAATCGTACCACGTTTCCCACCATAGCCTCGTCTGCCACCCAAGCGAGTCAAAGTGCTTCGCCACATACCCCGCCACTTCATGCGCTCCCCCAAACCGCTTCCCATACCGCCGCCCCTGATGGTCCCCCAGCCCATCCATCTTCAGATTCGGAAAACACCACGTCACTACAAAACTCACCGTCTTCTTCTCCCCAACTCCCAACTCCATCTTCCTGCCCAGCGCCCCGATTAGCTTCTCCGCCGCCCCCTTCACCGCCTCATTCGCCTCCGCCTGCGTGAACATCCGCTCCGCCTCGCCCTCGCCAACCATCCCCGCCATCCCCCATTCGCCCGCCTCTTTCCCCAACAACGCCAAGCCCATCGTCCCATAGTCCGCCCGCTCCTTCAGCGGCGCCTCCGGCGTCGGCGGTGTATCCGTGAACACAATCTCGTCAATCCCAATGTTCCCCCACCCTCCCTTCTCGTTGTCCACAATCTGCAGCCGCCCCTTCTTCCCCGCCCACTTCCTCACATCAAAACCCTTCCGCTTCATCCGGTTGTCATTCTCCCCCGCCATCGAATCCACAACCTTCCCATCAACCAGCAGATTGATGCATGTCCTCCCCTCGTGTCCCCCACCCCCAATCAGAAACGCAATGTACCCCCGCTCAATTACGAACTCCCGACTCGTCAGCGACCCCACGTGCGCATCCCCGGCCACCACATCCTCCCCTTGCCTCGTATTGTGCGTATTGACCAACCCCTTTCCCTTGCTCCCCACGTCCCCCTGATACGCCGGCATCTTCGCCTTCTCCACAGGCCCCGCCCCAAACGCCGTTCCCTCCGCGGTCCACCCCTCGTATCTCTCCTTCTCGAAATCCTCGAACAGAATGTCCTCTCGCCTCTGCACCAACTCCGTCGGCTTCTCCTCCTCAAAAGCACACTCCAGAAACGTCATCCCCTCCCCCCGCCTGATCCGATTCCGCCTCGCCCCCCGCTTCCCGCTGTACAGGCACACCGCATTCTGAAGCCACCCCCCAATGCTCACTTCAACCTTCTCCTTCGACGTGTTCCTTACCGTGTACCGAATCACGATCGCCGGCAACGCCGAATCCTCCACGTCTAGCGGCACAAACGGCGAAAACGCCTCCAGGTCCACCGCCACCGCGCTCCCCTCATCCCGGTACTCCACAAAACCCATCGGATACTCGCCGCAAAACCGAACGTCCCTGAATCCCGCCCCGTCCAGCGTCCTCGTCTGACTTCCGCTTCCGCTTACAACCCGAACCGCAAAACCCTGCGACAATGGCGACCCCGGCTTCATCGGCCTCGCATAGTGCCCCTCCCCAGTCCCAATGTGCTGATTGAAAATGTCCCAATGCCACAGCTTCCCGTCCCCGCCCAGATACACCTGCCCCGCGCAAATCCCCCCAATCGGCATCCCAATCCACTCCAACTCCCTCCCCCGATGCCACGTCCGCTCCCCACGATCATACAGCGACTTCACCCACTCCGCCGACAATCTCTTGTCCGCCGGCACCAGCTTCTCAAAGTCCTCGCTTGTGAATGGCCCCGCCATGGCCCCACCCCTCTCCTCCCCCATCATCACCGCCCCCACCCCCGCAACCGCGGCCTTCAAAAACTCCCGCCGCCCCAACCCGCCGCATCCACAACCCGCCCCGCACCACACCTGCCGGATGCTCTCAGCCCAGCCCGTCTCCCATTTCCCCCCTCAAAAACCGCGTCTACTCCACCAACTCTTCCATCTCCCCGCAACCCAGTCGCTCCACAATCTCCCCAATCCTCTTGCCCGATCCCGGCATCACCAGCCCCGGCTCCAACTCCCATATCCCCCTCGCCAAAAACGCCCGCTCCTCAATATCCGGGTCCGGCACCCTCAGTCCATCTTCCTCAATCACGCCATTCCCATATAGCAGAATGTCCAGGTCAATCGTCCGCGGCGCGTACTTGTCTTCGCCTCTCCTCCGCCCCATCTCCGCCTTAATATCCCGCAGAACCCCCTTCAACTCCCTCGCGCCCAGTTCCGTCTCCACCGCGGCCACCGCATTCCAGAAATCCGCCAGCCCTGCCCCCCCGATTGCCTTCGTCCGCCAGACGCTCGAAATCCCCCTCACCTTCCCCGCCCTCCTTAACCGCCGCAGCGCCTCCCTCACACACCTCTCCGGCTCAATATTCGATCCAAGACTGATGAATGCCTTCGTCATGGATCTCGATCTCCGCCAATCACGGCTCGCCGCCACAACCCCCGAACGCAACGTCCCAATCCCATCCACAAAACATCGGATCGCCGGCTCTCCTGACCACCGTCTCCGTGAATCCCACCGGCCGAAGCCGTCTCTGCTTCCCGAAAACCACTTCCCGCACTCCTGTCTTCCCGGTCTATTCCAGGTCCGAATGTTCTCGCGAGATCTCCACACTCACATTCCTCGCAAACCGCAACGCCGACGGCTTGCTCACCTTCACCACTGCCCGCTCCACTTTCGGATTTTCCAGGCAAATCTCCGCCACCTTCTCCGCCAAGGCCTCCACCAGGAAGTACTCCGACCCCTCCGCCATCGCCAGCACCTTCTTCTTGATTCGCCGGTAGTCTACCGCCTCCTCAAACCGATCGCTCTTCCCCGCCGCGCGCGTATCCGTGTCCAGCGCAATGTTGATCACCACATCCTGTTTCTCTCTGCGCTCATCCGCGTTGATCCCGATAATGCACCTGGCCAGCAAGTCTTCAATCAGGATCCTGTCCATATGCGATCTCCCTCATGGTCAAAGCCCCCGCATTGCGTCCCAGGTCAGCCGGACCATTCTATCCGCTTGCTCCCCTCGCTTCTCTCCCCAAATTCCCCACAGTATTTCCCTCAACTTCCCCTCCGTCATCTCCGCCGCGCTCGGCGGTAGGGGGGAACAAACGCCCGACACGCTTTCAGGATGCCTTATCATGGATACAACCCCCGCCGCCGCGCCTTTCGCCATCTCCCGTGGCTCGATCCCCTCCTCCAGTGCCATCCGCATGGTCCCAAACAACCGATCCTCCCAACCCAACTTCCTCACCGGGTCCCGTATCACTCGCTCCACCAGGTCATTCAGGTTTGCCCGCGTCATCCGATCCAGCAGATCCTCCGCATACGCCCGATACCCCGCCTCCGTGAACAACTCGTCCCCCAATCCCCCGTGTTTCCGAATCAGTGCCGCCCCAGACTCCTCCACAAACGCCTTCCTCGCCACATCCAGGATGTCCGCATGCTTCCCCGCCTCTGCCATCGTCTTTAGCCCCTTCAAATCCGCTAGATACCCCATCAACGCATGGATCGCGTTATGCCCATACAGTTTCGCCTCCTCAAAAGGCAGCAGATCGTCCTTCTCCACAAACACCTCAATACCCCGCGCAAAACCCTCCAGCATCACACGCGAAATCAGAATCCGGTTGAACTCCTCCACCAATATCGCCCGCGGCGTCGAGGGCGTCATCGCCGCCAAACCCATCCTCCCTATCGTCTGGCCATCCGAAATCACCCCGCTCATCTTCCCAATCACCGTGTTCAGCCCCTGCACCCCCTTCCCAATGCACACCACCCCCTCCCCTCCTCCCCCAACTCGCTCAGCCAATATCTCCGCCGCGCGATTGTGATTCTCCGCCGCGTAAATCACCCCCTTCTTGCCCCCTCGTCTCTCCATCCCTTCCCTCAACATCCCCGCCACGCTCGCCTCCCCGCCCACGTCATAAAACTTCACGCTCGGCAACGCCGTCGCCATCTCGTCCGCCGCCCCAATCGCCTCCACGATTCTCGCCCGATCCTCTTTCACCTTCGGGTTGTACACCTCCACCCCTTCCACCTCGACCTGATCAATCCGAGCCTTCCTCGCCACATTCACCACATACTTCCCACCGTTTCCCCGCACCGCCTTCACCAATCCCTCGTCCACCTCCGCTACCACATACCGCGAAAAATTCCCCGACAGAAACGCCTCAAACAAGAACAACCCGCTCTGGATTGCCCCAAACCCGAACCCCACGAACATCCTGCCCATCGTCGCCACCAGAACCCCTCGCGCCGATCACTTCGCCACACGCAACAATTCCTGCTCCGCCGCCTTCGTCCACCAGCCGTGCTCCAGCTTCGCCGCCACCGTCGGGTAACTCTTGCCCAACTCGGCCAGCGGCGTCAACGGCAACTCGTGCAACTGCGGGTAAACCAGAATCTTCCCCGCCAGCGTCCGATTCTCCACCGCCGCAATCCCGTCCACCGCCCCAGCCATCCCGCTTACCGCGTCCACCGACACATTCGTGTCCAGCCGCCCGCTGTGCACCTTCTGCAGCACGATCTTCATGTCGTCAATCACCGAGCCGCTCGTCCCGAACATGAAACACCGGTTCGCAATGTACAAATCCAGGTCCACCTCCTGCCGCGTCGGCAGCGGAATCCCCGCGAAAATGTTGATCAGACACCCCGGCAAGCTGTCCCGAATCGCATTCGCCACCAGCACGCCCACCGGCGCCATCAACGCAATGTACGAGAACTTCCCCCCTGCTCCCGACTTCTGCGTATTCACCAGCCTGAACCCAACTCCGTTCGTCTTCGCGAGCGGACCCGCCTTCTTCTGCAACGACTCGATCCGCCCGTCGTCCACGTCCGTTCCCGTCACCGCCACCCCCTCCACCCCGCAACACACCGCCCGGATCACATGCATTTGCCCCATCGGCCCGCCCGCCCCGACCACACAGACCCTCTCCTTCGGCCGAATCTCCCCCGTCGCCGGAATCACTCGATACGAGTCCGCCGGATCATTCCCGGTTGTTCCCACCCACCGAGTCCCCCCATAGTGTACCCGCCCGATCCCCACCGACACCGGCTGCCCGATCTTCTTGCCCCCAAGCACCACATTCATGATCCCGCGCGGCGCAAGTTTGTCGTTCAGAATCTCAAGGACCCCCTTGTCCGCACCAAAGTAAATGATGTCGTCGAACGCCTCCGCCGCCAGTTCACCCGCCGTGCCTGCCGCCCGATACACAACCTCCGCCGGAACCGCCTTTCTGATCAGCGCCTCCGCCTCCGGCCGGCTTCCCTCGTCATCCGCCACCACCGCCAGCTTCCCACCCGCCTTGATCCCCTGCCGCTCCCGCGTGACATACGAATTCTCCACACACGCCCAGGGCTCCACCAGCGCAATCGCCGACGCGCTCAACTCCTCGGGCGCCGGGATCAAGTACCGCTCCCCGCTGGTCGGGTCAATTACCACCCGCTCGTCCATCAATACGTATTCCTGCAACGCCCCCTCAAAGTTGTACCCAAACGCCGCGTTTGACGCCGCCGTATTCAATCCCCGGTAGTCCGTTTGCACCATTACCCGCTCCCCCACCTTGTGCCGTTTCACCTCCGCGCCCACCGCCACGATCCGACACGTCACCTCGTGCCCCGGAACCGTCGCCGCATCCCCAGGCACATAGCTCGGTATCTCCGACAACACCGCCTGGCTCATTCCTCTCACAATCTCGCTCTTCCTCACATGGGTCGAAAACTGCTTCAGCAGTTTCAGATCCGAAAAGCACAACCCCACGCACTCAACCTTCGCCAGAATCTGCCGCGGACCGGGCTTGAATACCTCCTTCTCCGCGTTCAACTTCAACTGGCTCGGCCCCACCAACTGCACCGCATATTGCCTGTCCGGAATCATCTTCTTCCTGTCCCTTCGTGTTCTTCGCAAACAACCTCAACTGAGCATGACCTGCCCGCCGGTCACCGGTACCGCCTGCCCCGTCTCGTATTTCTGCTCCATCAGATAATAGACCGCCCGCATGACGTCCGCCGTCTGACACCCCCTCCCCATCGGCACCTTCGCCTCATAAAATCGCTTCACATCCTCAATCGTCTTCGCTCCAGGCACCTTCCCGCTCCTCAAATACTGCACAAACAACCCCGTATTCGGATCCGACCACAAAGGCCCGTCAAAGAAGTTCCCCGGACAGATCGCGTTCACCTTCACACCATCCTCCACCAACTCCAACGCAAACGACTGCGTCAACCCCACCCCGCCAAACTTGCTCCCCGCATACGCCCCGTTCCGATTCGATCCCTGCAACCCCGACTTCGAATTGATCTGGATGATGTCGCTCCAGTAGTCCGCCTTCGCTGCTCGCTGCACCGCCAATATCGGCGACACCTTCTGCACACACACAAAATAACCCTTGTAGTTCACCGCCGTCACAAAATCGAAATCCTTCTCGCTCTGCGTCTTCACGCTTCCCGCCTTCAACACCCCTGCGTTCGATACCAGCAGGTCCAGCCCCCCATACATCCTCACCACCTCCTCGATGGCCCCCTCCACAGAGGTCCCCTCTGTCACGTTGATCCCCAACCCGACCGCTCTTCCCGCTCCGTACCGGGCCACAATCCCCTCCGCCGCCTTCTTCGCTCCCTCCACATTCACATCCGTCAAAACAACATGCGCCCCCTCCTTCGCCAGGTCCTGCGCAATCTCCAGCCCAAAACCCTGCGCCGCTCCCGTCACAACCGCCACCTTCCCGCTCGCTCGTCCCGGCTTCTTTCCCGCCTTCGCCACGCCCCTCCGATAGGCCTCCACCTCCCAATGCTCAAACCACTCCCGCTGACCCTGCGGCATGTATCGCACCCCGCCCAATGCCCTCGCACCCGCCATCACCTTGATCGCGTCCGCGTATACCAGCCGCGTCGTCTCCGCCCCAGACCAATCCTCCCCCGCGCAGAACATCCCCACCCCCTTCACCAACACCACCTGCGGCTTATACCCCACCTTCCCCTCATACGCCTTCACCTCACCCCGCAGCCCCTCCACTACCTCCTTCTCCAATGCCCCCTCCCCAATCTCCACCCACATCGGCATCGCCCGGCAATACACGATCTGATCCGGACACAACGGCCCACCCAACGCCGCCTCCCGACCTTCACTGCCCCCCACCAAACCCATCACCAAATCCGAATCATCAAGTCTCACCACTCTCAGGCTCTCCCCCTCCGCCAACAACCCCCTCAACGCCGGTCCAATCACCTTCACCAAACCCCTCGCCCCCTCCGCCTTCTTCACCTCACCAAAAACCGAAACCCCAATCCGCAGACCCTCCTTCAACCTCCCAATCACCCAATCCGTGTTCCCCTTCACCTCCTCCGCCGTATCCCCGCAAACCAGCAACCCATGGTTCTGCATCACCACCGCACGCGGGCAGTCCTTCCCCGTCCTCTTCCCATACTCCCTGATCGCATCCCGGATCGTCTGCGCAAGAATCAGTCCAGGGTCCACATCAGCCACCCACACCGCCCCGTCCCCCAGCTTCTCCTTCACCAACTGCTGCCCCCGCTCACAGCACGTAAACATGTTCGCCACCGTCGAATGCGTGTGCACCACGTACTTCCGCGGCATCAAATGGTGCAACACCACCTCCACGCTCGGCCGCTGCCCCTTCTCCGGGTGCAGCCTCGCTGCCATCACGTCCGCCTTGAACTCCTCCTCCCGCTTCTCCCGATCGCCCGCCGGCGCACTGTTCAGAATCCTCTCCAACGCCCCGCGATCCATCTCCACAAAACCCTCTTCCCCGATCGTCGCCAACGCATGGCCGCTCCCCTTCACCCACAACCGCTCCCCATCTTTCACCGACGTGTTCCCCCCTCCCGCAATCACAAACTCCGTGTCCGATCCGTAATACCGCGAGATCTTGCAGATCACCTCGATCGGCTTCTCTTTCCCGTCAAATGTCGGCCACTCCATCTGCCTGTCCCTTCATTCTCTGCGTGACTCAATCACTTCTTCAACTGGTAGTACCGCTCGATCACCGCCCCACCCAGTTTCGCAAACGCCACAATCCGCTCTTCATCATTCACAAATGCCGAATTCAACCGCCCCGCGCTATCCACAAACCCCTCCTCCCCATGCAGCTTCAAAAACTGATGCCCCGCCGCCACGCATGCCCCCTCCCAGAAGATCTTCTTCACGTCCTCCGGCACCGCCTGACCATCCAAACACGTCGGCTCGATCGGCAGCAAGTCCAGCGTGTTGTGCTCCGTCCCACCCAACACCGCCAGCCCCGCCCTCCTCATCGACTTCACATACTTCCTCAGTACTTCCGGCGTGTTCCGTATCGGTATGAACTCCGCCATAAATACCCCCTTCTCACGAATCCGCTGAATCAACGACTCCACCGGCTCCTCATACGGACACATAGGCTTCGTCCCGTCCGCCAGCGTCGGATAGCATGGAATCCCTCCCAACTCCAATACCAGCCGATACGCCTCCCCAAACGAAACAAACGTCTCCTCCACAAATGCCGCCTTCCCCGCCTTCATCAAGTGTGCCCGTATCTCGTTCTGCACTTTCACCGGATCATCCGCCGTCTTTGGCCTCACCCCCAGCACCTTCACCAGCTTCTCGATCCGCTCCTTCGACCCCACCTTCTCCCAAAACGCCTCCTGAAATGCCTGGCAGATGTGACGCTCCTGCAAATACACCCGCTCCCTCGCGCAATCGTGCCGCCTCATCACCATCTCGATCACTTTCCCCTCATCCAGACCCGTCGCCACGCCTCGCTCTTTGAAAACCCCCTCCAGCTTCTCAATCATCTGCTTCATCCGCGCCGAATCGTTCCGCCGAATGATCCCGAGCAACCGCTCCGCCTCCTCGCTCATCCGCGCAAAGCCCGTAATCCCCTTCCCGCAAAGGTATATCTTCCCCGGGTTCCCCGGATCATTGATCTTCACTCCCCCCTGAACCAACTCGTCGATCAGCGCAATAATCTCCAACCCAAACAGCGGAAACACCCCCGCCCGCCTCGCCATCACGACGAAATCCCCGTATACCTCGTAATCATAGTAATTGCTCACCCCCACCACCCCTACTTTCTGCTCCCCCGCCAACTCCACCGCCTGCTTCACGCTCCCGAATGCCGAAAAGTTCGGCGGCAAATGAATGTGCGAATTCACCTTCGGCCGCTTCGTCGGCTTCAAACCCCTCTCCGCCTCCGCCCACATCTCGCTAACGCCCCCAAGACCCCTCAGCCCTTCCAACGCCTCTTCAACCACGCTCGACATACTGCTCCTTCCAGATCCGACTAATGCCACAAAGGACACAAACCACACAGAGACGATATCAGCCTTCTCTCCGTGTCCTTTGCGTCCTCTGCAAACATTCTACTCTCTCAAACGCCGGCAACCACCCTCATCACCTTCCGCGGCGCCAGGTGCAAGGCCATCTGCATCGCATCCTCTGCCGCCTCCTTCAATCCCTCGCTGATTGTCGGATGTGCAAACACCACCTCCGCCACATCCTTCACGCTTGCCTTCTGATGCATCATCGCTCCCGCTGCCGCAATGCATTCCGTCACATTGTGCCCCATCATGTGCACCCCCAGAAGCTCCCCGCTCTCCCGGTTCCGGATCACCTTCACAAAACCCTCATTGTCTCCAACCGCCATCGCCTTCCCCAGAAATGTCAACGGGAAATTTCCCACCGCCACCGGCAAACCCTTTGCCTTGGCCTCCTCCCCCGTCATCCCTACCGATGCGATCTCCGGAAACGTGTACACCGCGTTCGGAATCGGCGACTCAAACACATGCTCATGCCCTAACGCATTCTCCACCGCCGCCACCCCCTGCGCCGACGCCGCATGCGCCAGCAAACATCGCCCGTTCGCATCCCCAATGCAGTAATAGCCCTTTACCCCCGTCTCCATCTTCTCGTTCACCCGCACAAATCCCCGCTCCGCAACGATCCCCACACTCTCCAGACCAATCTCCGCCGTGCTTGGCTTCCGCCCCGTCGCCACCAACACCCGATCCACCTCCAAAACCATCCCGTTGCTCAATCTCCCCTTTGCCGTCCTCCCATCCGTTGTCAGCTCCTGGATCTTCGTCCCCACAAAACACTTGATGCCCCGCTTCGTGAATATCTTCGTCAACGCCTCCGCTACCTGCCCATCCAGGTTCGGCAAGAGCTGCGGCAACATCTCCACCACCACAACCTCCACCCCCAACGCCCCCATCATGCACGCAAACTCACAGCCGATCACCCCACCCCCTACAATCAGCAACTTCTTCGGCAACGTCTTCCAGTGCAACGCCTCGTCGCTCGTGCAAACCACGTTCGTATCCGCCGGCCAACCCGGAATCCGCGCCGGCGCCGACCCCACCGCCACAATCGTCTTCCCCGCAGTTATCTCCTCACTGCCCTCGTCCCTGCTCACCACGATCTTCCCCTCTCCCGCAATCACCCCCCGCCCCTTCACGATTGACACTTTCCTCGCCCCCAACAACGCCTTGATGCCCCCCCGCAGCGTCGCCAATACCTTGTCCTTCCTCGCCTGAATCTTAGACCAGTTCACACTTACTTCCCCCGCCACCGCGACCCCCATCTCCGACGCGGTCCGCACGGGATGCAACAGCTCCGCAACGAGCAGATCGGGGAGCCGTATCGGCTGCCGGAACAGCCGCGCGGCTGGAAACAGGACCAATCCATCAAATACCATTTTCACCAACCACAACAGTACGGATACTCCCGCTGC
>CAYVKG010000087.1:4523-19858 GCA_964451955.1 uncultured Tepidisphaeraceae bacterium | reverse complement strand
CCCCCCCCCCCCCCCCCCCCCCCCCCCCCCCCCCCCCCCCCCCCCCCCCGCCGCGCGGCGTCCGCCCCCGTCCGGCGCCCGGCGCCGAGTTAGTGGCAGGAGGAGCGGTCCAATAAGGGGTATTGGGGATTTTCTATGGGATTTTCTCCAATTGAACAAAAGAGCGTTCCGATAACCAGCGATGGTGAGAGTTGGGGTCGGCTTTGACGGAGGTAAGGACACATGATGCTTGTTGCAGAAGCGACTGCAAGCGAAGTGGAACGGGGCGGGCTGTTGCCGGAACGGCGTCGCGGGTTGCGTATACGTCAGGCGAGGCCGATCAAGGTGTACGAGCCCTCGTTGGGGCGGTATTTTGGGGGTCAGACGGAGGACATCAGTGCGACGGGATTGCGGCTGGAGTTGCCGTTATCGACGCCGGTGATTCCTGGGCGTCGTTTGGAGATTCACGTGGGTCAGAGTGGTCTGGGCGAGTCATTGGCGGTGAGGCGGCAGATGATCATGGCGAGGGTGATTTGGATTGACCGGAGTGGGACGTCGTCGCGTGGGCGTCTTGTGGCCGGGGTGCAGTTTTTGTCGAGCATGGCGGCGCAGGTGGACGCGGCGTAGGGGGATTGGATGGAGGAGTTGCAGGGGGTGGGAGCGGGTTAGTTGGGAAGAGGCGAGGGGATTGGGCGGCTGCCGCCGGGAGGCGGGGTCGCTTTCTTTTTTTTGGGGCAAGTTGAGATTGGGGAGAGGACCGCCACGTTTTGCGTTATGGGGGTTGATGAGGTACTATCGATAGGCGATGCGATGCCCTTTTTGTGATGCGGAGAAGGACAGTTTGAAGGTCATCGACTCGCGCGGGTGCGAGGGTGGTCGGGCGATTCGGCGTCGTCGGGAGTGTGTGAAATGCGCGAAGCGATTCACGACGTACGAGCGAGTGGAGAGCAGTGTTCGTCTGACGGTGGTGAAGCGAGACGGGAGCCGAGTGCCGTGGGACAGGAGCAAGGTTTTGAATGGGTTGGAGCGGGCGTGTTACAAGAGGCCGATTGAGTTGGAGCAGCTTCAGCGGATAGTGGATGAGGTGGAAGAGGAGGTGTACAAGGCGCATGACAAGGAGGTTCCGAGTTCGGCGATAGGGGAGCTTGTGACGGAGAAGCTGCGTCGGCTGGATCAAGTGGCGTATGTACGATTTGCGAGCGTATACCGGCGATTCAAGACGCTGGAGGATCTTGTGCAGGAGGCGAAGGCGGTGATTGACGCTCGTCATTACGATGTTCCGGGTCAGGGCAGGTTATTTGTGGAGGGGGAGGAATCGGGTTTATCGGGAGACGCAGAGGGCAAGCGATGAGAGGCGGGGTTTTTTGGGGGTTTGGCGGCTATTGAGGCTCATGCGGGACCAAGCAACCGTCCGATAAACATCCAGAGGCACACCCATGCGCGGATCGGCACGAAAGTTGTTATTTGGGATGGCAGTTCTGCCTCTAGGGGTGGTAATTGCGTTGGTGGTGGTTGGGGGTTGCACGGAGACGGAGAAGAAGGCAGAGCCCCCGCCGCCGCGGTATCCGGATTTAGGGCCGAAGGGGCGGGTACCGGAGTTCATGAAGGGGACGGTGTACGAGTTTGTGGACTTGGCGAACAAGGAGCCGTATCCGATTTATGGATATGGGCTTGTGGTGGGTCTTGCGAACACTGGGGACAACACGGGGACGTCGCAGGCGTTGCGGAATTTCATGATGGACGAGATGGTGCGGCACGGATTTGGGTCGCACGATGATCGGATGAGGGCGTTGAAACCGGAGGTGGTGATTCGGGACCCGCGGTGCGCGATCGTGGAGGTGTATGGGTTTCTGCCGCCTGGAGGGCGGGCGGGTCAGCCGATGGATGTGTTGGTACGCGCGGCGACGGGGAGTCAGACGAAGAGCCTGGTACGGGGGACGCTGTATCGCACGGACCTGTACGCTGGGGGTCTGGATTCGGTGAGACCGATGCGTCGGGTGAACGTATACGGTCGAGCGGAGGGTCCTGTATTTGTGAATCCTGGGGGCGTGGCTGGGAGTTCGCGTCCGGTGGGTCTGATGAGTCAGCGTCAGGGGCGGGTGATGCACGGGGGTGTGGTGGTAGCGGATCGGCCGTTGAAGTTGCGTATTCGGACGCCGCAGTTGAGCGTATCGCGAGCGATTGAAGCGGCGATTGATCAGCGGTTTGCGGATGATCGAACGGCGAACGCGTTGGACGAGGGGGTGGTGGATGTTCTGGTACCGGTGTCGTACCGAGGGGACTGGGAGCATTTTATTGGGGTTGTGATGCACCTTTACTACCGGTTGCCTCTGTCGGGATTAGCGGCGGTGAAGGGGCGGATGCTGGTTGAGGAGGCACAGAAGGCTGGGGCGGCGTTGATGGACATATCGTATTGTCTGGAGGGTTTGGGTCCGGAGGTGATTCCGTTTGTGCAGCCGTTGTACACGCACGGGAAGCCGGAGGTGGCGTACGCGGCGGCGAGGGCCGGGGCGTTGGTGGGTGATTCGGTGGCGGAGGAGGCGCTCCTGGAGATCGCGAGGAATGAGGGGCACGCATTTCAATTGAGCGCGGTGAAGGTGCTGGGTTCGTTGCCGGGATCGGCGCGGATTGACCGGATGATGACCGGGTTATTGTCGGCGAAGAAGGCGTTGGTGCGGATCGAGGCGTACCGTGTGTTGGCGGAGCGTGGTTCGCCGGCGGTTCTTTCGCACCCGGTTCGGGGCGCATTTGTGTTGGATCGGATTCCTGTGGAGGGGTCGCCGCTGGTGTATGCGACGCGGACGGGTTTACCGAGGATCGCGTTGTTTGGTCGGACGGTGGAGGTGAACCAGCCGATCATGTTCAGGGCGATGCAGGATCGGTTCAGCATATCGACGTCAGCGGACGGGAAGTCGCTGGTGGTGTTTGACCGGACGGGGGAGAAGGCTGGGGGGATTCAGTTGCAGATGAGGCCGGATCTTCACGAGTTGGTGTATCGTCTGGGAGGGGGGAGTGACGACGGGCTTGGTTTCGGGTATTCTGAGGTGGTGGGCATCCTGCAGTCGTTGAGCGAAGGCAAGCACCTAGGCGCGGCGTTTGTGTTGCAGGACTTGCCGGCGTTGGAGGAGATGATCGAGGATGCGCCGCCGATCGAGGATCCGGCGGGTCGAGTTCCGGAGCCGGAGAAACCGGCCGGTTTGGAGGGTGGGGCGCCGTCGATGAAGAAGGACTAGGCGGCGGAGAGTGAGTGGTGGAGTGAGTCGAGCGGCCTGTGAGACAGGCGGGCCGATTGTTGGTGAGGCGTTGAGGAGAGCCTTGTCGGCCGGAGCGAGGCGGTTTGCGGGTTTTGGAAGGAAGTGGCCGCAGAGCGAGGGATTGCAGGGTTGGAGAAATCGGGGAGGGCAACTTAGCAGGTCACGGAGGACCTCCGTTCATGCGTTTGAAAAAGCTGATTGTTCACGGGTTCAAGAGTTTTGCCGATCGGACGGAGTTTTCGTTTGACACGCCGATAACGGGGATTGTGGGGCCGAACGGGTGCGGCAAGTCGAACGTGGTGGACGCGGTGAAGTGGGTGTTAGGGGAGCAGTCGGCGAAGAGTCTTCGCGGCGACGCGATGATGGACGTGATTTTCAACGGATCGGGGGCGCGGAAAGCCAGCGGGATGGCTGAGGTTGTGTTGGTATTCGACAATCCGAGGCGTGGGGACGGCGTGCGGGCGTTGAATGTGGACGCGGACGAGGTGGCGGTTGGTCGGCGGCTGTTTCGTGATGGGACGAGCGAGTATCAGTTGAACAACCAGGCGGCGAGGCTGAAGGACATACGGGAGTTGTTTCTGGACACGGGTGTGGGGGTTGACGCTTACAGCGTGATTGAGCAGGGTCGTGTGGCGTTGCTGTTGGAGAGCAACCCGACGGAGCGTCGGGTGATTTTTGAGGAGGCGGCGGGGATTTCGAAGTTCAAGGCGAAGAAGAAGGAATCGCAGCGTAAGCTGGAGCGAGTGGACCAGAATCTATTGCGTGTGACGGACATTGTGGAGGAAGTGGACAAGCGGCTGCGGTCGGTGCGCATTCAGGCGGGTCGTGCGAGGACGTTTCAGGAGCATTCCGGGCGGTTGCGTGAGTTGCGGTTGACGTATGCATTGCAGGAGTATCACTCGCTTCAGGAGCGGCTGGAGGAGCACCGGATTCAGGAGGGGAAGGCGAGGTTGGAGCTGGAGCGGCTGGCGACGGAGTTGTCGGAGAAGCAGCTTGCGATGGGGGCGTTGAAGCGGGAGTTCGATTTGGCGTCGCAGCAGAAGCAGGAGGGGGAGTTTGAGCAGGTGCAGGCGCGTGCGGCGATTCAGTCGGCACAGCAGCGGCAGGCATATGCGAGGCAGCAGTTGGAGCAGATCGCGGAGCAGCTGTCGCAGTTTGAGGAGGATCGGGGGGCATTGATGAAGAAGTCTGAGGAGACGGCGGGGCTGCTGGGGACGGAGACGGAGGCGTTGAAGCGGCTGACGGAGGAGCTTTTGGAGCATCGGCGGCGGATTGAGCAGGGGCAGCAGGCGTTTAGCGACACGCAGCTTCAGTTGAACCAGATCAACCGAGAGATTGAGCAGCACAAGACGAGCATACTGGATCTGATGCGGCGGTCGGCGTCGGTGAACAGCCGTCTGGGCGCGATTGAGATTGAGCGTCGGAACATCGGGGTGCAGCAGCAGCGTTTGGGGTCGAGGCGGCAGGTTGTGTTGGGGGAGATCGAGGCTCTTGAAGCGGGGCGGAGGGAGTTGGAGGAGGCGTTGGCGGCGGTTGTGGGGGAACTTGGGTTGTTGCAGGCGCAGTTGGAGGAGAGCGTGGAGCGGGCATCGGCTTTGGGGAAGCAGATTGCGGCGGTTACGGAGCGGCTGGGCGCTGCGCGGGAGCATCGGTCGGCGTTGTTGTCGCGGCAGAGGTTGCTGGAGGATCTGGAGGCGAATCGAGAGGGTGTAAGCGAGGGGGTGAAGGCGGTGTTGGGTCAGCGTAGCGAGCGGTTTTCGTTCATTCGCGGGCTGGTTGCGGATGTGTTGCGGGCGGATGTGGAGCATGCGCCGGTGATTGAGGCGGCGTTGGACGGTCGTGACCAGATGCTGGTTGCGGACAGTCAGGAGGCGGTGGCTGGTGCGATGGGGGCGTTGGAGGAGCTTGAGGGGCGTGTGAACATCTTGTGTGTGGATCGGCTGGCGGCTTGTGGGCGTGGCGAGCGGAGGGAGCGGGGGGGGTTGGAGGAGGGGGCGTTGACGTTTGGGTTTATTGATGGAGGCGAGGTGTTGGGTGCGGGGTTGATGGTTGGGTGTATGGACGGGGTGGAGATTGTGGCGGGAGAGGCGGGGGATGTCTGGGAGGCGGGCGTGGAGATGACTGGGGAGGGGTCAAGTGGCGAATGGGTTTTTGGGGTGGAGCGATATTGTTTGGAGGCGGGTGATGATGGGGTTGGGGGTTATGACTGGAGTCGGCATTCGCAGGGGATTCGGGTTGCGAGCGATCTGGTGATCGTGGAGCCTGGGGATGTGGGATTAGCGGAGCACTTGCTGGGTCGTACGGCGGTAGTGGACGGGCTGGAGGACGCGTGTGTGTTGCATCGTGAGGGGCCTGCGGGTTGGCGGTATGTGACGCGAGACGGGGCGGTGGTGGAAGCGGACGGGACGGTGCGTGTGGGTCCGTTGACGGCGGCGATGGGTCTGATATCGAGGCGTTCGGAGCTGGAGGCGTTGAGGCACCAGATAGCGGAGGTGGATCGTCGAGTGGAGCATCTTTCGGCGGAGGTGACGGAGGGCAACGCGCAGGCGAAGTCGCTGCAGGAGCAGCAGAATGGGCTTCGGAACGCGATATACCAGGCGAACACACGGAAGGTGCAGACGACGGGTCGTCTTGCGCAGAACAGGGACAAGCAGAGCGCGTTTCGGCGGGAGTTGCCGGTGCTGGAGCGGGAGTTGCAGAACTACCTGGATCAGATGGGTCGGTTGAAGGCGGAGGAGACGGGATTGCAGGAGAAGCGTGAGGGGATGGAAGCGGAGCAGGCATCGCGGCAGGCGCAGGTGGAGTTGCTGACGGCGAAGCAGGTGGAGGGGACGGAGAGTCTGAAGGCGTGCGGCGAGGCGTTGACGGCGTTGCGGGTGGAGTTGGGGCAGGTTCAGGAGAAGCAGATTGCGAGCCAGCAGGCGGTGCAGCGTTTGACGGCAGCGAAGGCGGAGCTGGCGGAGCAGATGGATCGGGTTGTGCGATCGGCGGAGCAGGTTGGCGGGAGGCGAGCATCGGTGGAATCGGAGTTGGAATCGGCGCGGGAGATGGAGTTTGAGCAGTCGCGGAAGCAGCGGTTGCTGGCGGAGCGGATCGAGGAGTTGACGGCGCGTGTGACGGAGTTGGAGGGGCGAGTGTCGGCGGTGTCGGAGGAGGTTGTCGCGGCGACGGCGGCGCACCAGGGGGTGGAGCAGTCGCTGCACGGGTTGGCGGTTCAGATAGGCGAGGCGCGTGTTCGGATAGAGGGTCTGGTGCAGCGTACGATGGAGGAGCTAGAGTTGGATTTGCCGGTGCGTTATGCGGAGCTGAATGAGCAGGGGGGGTATCAGCCGGCGGAGACGGACTGGGCGGCGGTGGCGGAGGAGATCAAGCAGTTGCGGGAGAAGATACAGCGTCTTGGGAACGTGAATCTGGACGCGATCGGGGAGCAGGACGAGTTGGAGAAGCGGCAGGAGTTTTTGTCGGCGCAGGTGAAGGATCTGACGACGAGCAAGCAGCAACTGGAGGAGTTGATTGAGACGATCAACAAGGAGAGCTCGGCGCGATTTGAGCAGACGTTCAACACGGTTCGCGAGCATTTTCAGGGGATGTTTCGGAAGCTGTTTGGCGGTGGCAAGGCGGACATATTTTTGGAGACGTCGGTGGAGGACGGTGGGGATCAGCAGCCGGTGATTGGGCCGGACGGGCAGACGGTAATGCCGGTGATGCGGAAGACGGTGGATCCGCTGGAGGCGGGGATTGAGATTATTGCGCGACCGCCGGGGAAGCAGCCGGTGTCGATCAGCCAATTGTCTGGGGGCGAGAAGACGATGACGTGCGTGGCGTTGTTGATGTCGATTTTCAAGAGCAAGCCGTCGCCGTTCTGCATATTGGACGAAGTGGATGCGGCGTTGGACGAGGCGAACAATCAGCGGTTCAACCTGATTGTGCAGGAGTTTCTGGATCAATCGCAGTTCATCATCATTACGCACTCGAAGCGGACGATGCAGATTGCGGACACGTTGTATGGGGTGACGATGCAGGAGCAGGGTGTGAGCAAGCGTGTGGCGGTGAGGTTTGACGAAGTGGACAGCGAGGGGCGGATCAAGGATGCGGAGCACGCGGCGGCGTGAGGGGTTGGGGGGGTGACTGGCGGGAGCGGGATCGATCGGGTATGTGGGAGTGATGGGTCGCGAGGTGCGGCACATTCCGGTATTGCTGGGGGAGGTGATGGCGGCGTTGTTGCCGGCGCCCGGGAAGTTGATGGTGGACTGCACGGTGGGTTTGGGTGGGCATTCGGTCGAATTGTTGAGGCGAGTGACACCCGGTGGGCGGCTGATTGGTTTGGACCTGGACGGGGAGAACGTGGCGAGGGCGAAGGCGAGGTTGGTGGTGGTGGAGGGGGGGCAGTTTGAGATTCACCAGGGGAATTTTGCGGGTTTGCCGAAGGTGCTGGCGTTGTCGGGGGTGGAGCGGGCGGACGGGATACTGGCGGACTTGGGGGTTGCCAGTCCGCAGATAGACGATGCTGCGAGGGGTTTTTCGTATCGGCAGGCGGGTCCGCTGGACATGCGGATGGATCGGAATCGCGGGCAGCCTGCGTCGGTGTTGGTGAATCGCATGGACGAGGAGGAGTTGGCGAGGGCGTTGTTTGAGTTGGGGGACGAAGGGGATGCGGCGCGGATTGCGGAGCTGATAGTGAAGCGGAGGCGTAACAAGCCGATCGAGACGACGGAGGAATTGACGGCGATCGTGTGCGAGGCGAGGGATTTCACGTTGAAGCGGGCGGCGGGGGCGAAGCTGCATCCTGCGGCGCGGACGTTTCAGGCGTTGCGCATGCTGGTGAACCGGGAGTTGGGGAATTTGGAGCGGCTGTTGGCGGTGTTGCCGGAGTGTTTGGCGAGGGGGGGCGTGGCGGCGGTGATCAGTTTTCACAGCGGGGAGGACCGGCTGGTGAAGCGGGCGTTTCGCGAGGGTCTAGGGGCGGGCGTTTACGGCGAGATCGCGAGGGATCCGGTTGTCGCCAGCGAGGATGAGAGGGAGGCGAACGGGCGATCGCGATCGGCGAAGTTGAGGTGGGCGAGGCGGGCGTGAGAGGGGAGTGGGGTTGTCGGCGAGGGGGAGCTAGAGAGTCCAGCCGTCGCGGTATTCGGGGTGGAGGGCGGCATTGGCCTGGGGGTTATTGAGGATCTGGCCTGAGAGGGGGTCGTAGTCGAGGGGTTCGGGGAAGAGCGTTGCGAGGTTACCGAGTTGGAGGAATTCGTTGAGGGGAGCGGCGTAGTCGTAGTTGGCCCAGGCGGGTTTTTGTCCGCGACAGGCGGCGAGGAAGTCCTGCTCGTGTCCGGCGGAGCGGTCGAGGATTTCGGGAGTAGTTTTCTGGAGGTTTTTGGCTTTTTCTTCGGGGAAGAGGGTGAAGGTGGCGTTGTGGCCTGTGGCGTGGATGTGGCCATCGGTTCCGATGATGAGGCAACCGGCGAAATCGGCCCATTTTTTGTCGCCTTTGTCTCCCCAGTCGAGGCCGCGACCGATGAGGCGTTCGATGGTATCGCGGGAATGCGGGGCGGAGGATCCGTTGTACCAGTGGAAGGGGACCTGAGGGAGGTTTTGTCGGGGTGGGACGAGCCAGGTGACGGTTTCCCATTTTGGGAAGGAGAGGCGGTTGACTGAGGAGCATTGAGCGTGAACGCGGATGACGGGTTTGGTTGGGGGATTAGCGGACCAGAGGGAGGCGACATTGAGGGCCATGAAAGCGAGGTTAGCGGTATGGGAGGCCCAGTTACCGAGTTGTGAGGTACCGAAATCTCGCCACTGGTGCCAGGCGAGCCAGGTGGGATGGAAGGGTCGGAGTTGTGCGGGTCCGAGCCAGAGGTTCCAGTCGAGGTAAGGGGGTACTTTGGCTGGTTCGGTGGGGGTTTGGCGGCGATCTGCGCCACCGCTGTCGTTCCAGACGTGGACTTCTTTGACTTGGCCGATGGCGCCATTGCGGATGAGTTCGATGGCTCGTCGGAAGGGGTTACTGGCGGTTCCCTGGTTTCCCATGGAGGTTGCGACGCTGAATTGACGGGCAAGGAGGCGGAGGGTGCGTGATTCGGAGACGGTTCGGGAGAGGGGTTTTTCGGTGTAGACGTGCTTTCGGAGGCGGATGGCGGCGGCGGAGGCGACGGCGTGGGTGTGATCGGGAGTGGCGACGACGACGGCGTCGATGTGGTTGGCCATCTTATCGAGCATTTCGCGGAAGTCTTTGAATTTAGGGACGTTGGGAAACTTGCGGTACATTTCGGTGGCTTTGTTGTCATTGACATCGCAGAGCGCGACGGTGTTGGAGGAATTGGGGAAGGCCAGGAGGAGTTCTCGGCCGCGTCCGCCGCACCCGATGTGGGCGATGTTGAGTCGTTCGTTTGCCTGGGCGCTGCGTACGGAGGCGCTGTTGGGGAGAATCAGGAAGGCAGCGGCGGATGCGGAGCGAGCGAGGAGTGAACGGCGTGTGATGGAAGGCGACATGATTGAGCCCTTGGTTCTTTTTCGGGGGACACGTAACCAAGATTGCGCTTCGAAACACGTTTTGGGAGCGTGCAAGGGACGATGGGAAGAGGCGGCGGCGGATCAGGGGAGGAGTTTTTTGAGATGGGTGATGCTGCGTTGGGCCTGTTCGATGGTGCCGCATTCGACGGAGAAGACGATGTCTTGTTTGGCGTTGTTTTTGACGATATCGATGACTTTTTTCCAGTCGATGACCCCGTCGCCGCAGGCGCAGCCGACGGGGGTGCCAGTGACTTTGCCTCGTTCCTGGTTGCTCTGTTGGATGGAGATGTCCTTAGCGTGGAGGTGGACGAGTCGTGTCGCGACGTTTTGGAGCCAGGGGTAGGGGTCTTGTCCCGCGAGGTAGGAGTTACCGGTATCGAAATTGATGCCTATGGCGGGGCTATCGACGAGTCGGCTGATTCTATCGAGGCCTGAGGGGAGTTTGCTGTATTGTTGGTGGGGTTCGATGCCGATTTTGATGCGGCGGGGCTCTGCGAGGAGGGAGGCTTCGCGGAGGGTGTATTTCATGAGGACGAAATCCTCGGTTTCGGTGGTCCAGGATGGCTTGGGTCCCTCATCGGTGTTGATGACTGGTGCGCCACATTCAGCGGCGAAGCGGACGGCCTGTTTGAGGTACTCGGTTCCGATTTCGGGTTTGCAGAGTGGGGTATGTGCGGAGAGTCCGGAGAGTTTGATGCCGGCTTTCTGGCAGGCGCGTTTGATGCGATAGGGGTCGTCGAGCATGGAGACGCTGTGGAAGTAACCGGCTTCGGAGAGGAGTTCGCGGCCCCAGTGGACCATGGGCTCGCAGTACTCATAGCCGAGTTGGGCGGCTTTTTCGACGCCCCACTCGAAGGATTTGTCATCGTGTCGGACGAATTCCATGTTGATGCCGATGAAGACATTAGCCATGTGTAATCCTTTCTGGTGTGAAGCAAGAATTGGTGATGGGTAGCGAACGCATCAGGGTCGAGGTGAATTGGCCGGGCGTATTTCGGAAGGGAGTGAGACGAGATGCAGCCGGCCGGTTCAACAAGAGCTCCTGGGATGAGTTGATGGGAGCATTATGCCCAGATGTTTGGTGGCATCAATGGTTGGTGAGAGGGAAGGGCGGGGGCCTTTTGGAGAGGGGTTGAGACGGGTCTGACTCTTGACATCTTTGAAACAAAGCCATAACGTACCGGCCCGGATGGCTACCGGCGGGTTCTGATACCCGCCTTTGTTTTTTGACGAGCCACGTGACGTAGCAGCAGACAAGAGAAGCCGTGTCGAGGAGCAGTCCATGCAACCCGTACAGAAGATCAGCAAGACCCGCAAGCGTAACCGGCGTTCGCACCATGCTTTATCGCCGGTGCACTATGTGCGTTGTGCGCAATGCGGGACTCCGAAGCTGCCCCATGCCGCGTGTGACAATTGCGGGTATGTGAACCCGAAGTTGTCGCTGCAGATTGAACAGGAAGCGGAGTAGGTTCATCGAAGGGCAGGGAGGACAACCCGTGCGTGCTGCTGTTGATGTGATGGGGGGCGACCGTGCCCCTGCGGCGATCCTGAAAGGCTGCTGGGACGCGGCGTCGCTGTTGGATGAAAAGGACCGAGTGCTTCTTGTGGGGGACGAGGTTGCGATTCGAGGGGGTTTGGAGGCATCGGGTCTGAGCGAGGGGAAGAGGTCGCTGTACAAGGTGATTGGGACGACGGAAGTGATCGCGATGGATGATCCTCCGGTGGATGCGATCCGTTCCAAGCCGAACAGTTCGATTGCGGTGATGGCGAAGCTGGCGGCGAAGGGGGAAGCGGACGTGGTGATATCGGCTGGGAACACGGGGGCATGCGTGGCGGCGGCGCAGTTGCGGATGCGGACTTTGCCTGGGGTGGCGAGGCCTGGGATAGCGGTGCCGATTCCGACGTTTCACGGGCCTGTGATCTTGTGCGATGCGGGGGCGAACATTGCGCCCAAGCCGATCCATTTGCAGCAATACGGGATCATGGTAGGTGCGTACGCGACGGCGCTGACGGGGAAGGCGAATCCGCGGGTGGGGTTGTTGTCGATTGGGGAGGAGGACGCGAAGGGGACGGCGATTGTGAAGGAATCGCGGAAGTTGATGAAGGACGAGCCGCTGATCAATTTTGTGGGGAACATAGAAGGTCGGGACATTTTCAAGGGTGTTTGCGATGCCGTGGTGTGCGATGGTTTTGTGGGGAACATTGTGCTGAAGCTGGCGGAGGGGATGGCGGAGGGGTTGTTTCAGTCGATTGTGGCGGAGTTTAAGGCGGCGGACCCGGGTTTGCTGCTGAAGGCGCAGGCGGTGTTGTCGGATCTTCGGAACAAGCATGACTATCAGGAATACGGCGGGGCCCCGCTGCTGGGGGTGAACGGTTACTGTTTGATTTGTCACGGGCGGTCGGACGCGAAAGCGATCAAGAACGCGATTCGAGTAGGCAAGCAGCTGGTGGCGACGGACATCAACCACAAGATCATTGAACAGATTGCCAAGAGCATTCCTGCGGGCGAGGCCTAGCGGGGTGATGAGTTTCTGTTTAGTGAAGCAGGAAGAAGATAAGACAAGAGCGAAGAATCGAAGTGACCCTATGTCGAATTACGGAGCAATCATTGCGGGTACGGGGAGCTATTTGCCGGAGCGTCGGCTGACGAATGCGGATCTGGCGAAGATGGTGGATACGAGTGACGAATGGATTACGCAGCGGACGGGGATCAAGGAGAGGCGGATAGCGGCGGAGGGGGAATCGACGGCGACGATGGGGACGGCGGCGGCGAGGCGGGCGTTGGAGGCGGCGAAGCTGGGTCCGCAGGATGTGGACTTGATTTTGTGTGCGACGATCACGCCGGAGATGCAGTTTCCGTCGACGGCGTGTTTTGTTGGAGCGGGGCTGGGATTGAACACGACGCCGGCGTTTGACATATCGGCGGCGTGTTCGGGGTTTGTGTATGCGTTGGAGACGGCGAACAATTTTGTGAGGTCGGGTCGATACCGGAACGTGTTGGTGATTGGGGCGGAGACGCTGAGTCGGATAACGGACTACACGGATCGGCAGAGTTGCATTCTATTTGGGGACGGGGCGGGTGCGGTGGTGTTGCAGCGGTCGTCGGACGCGTCGCACGGGGTGATTTATTCGTCGTTGCATGCGGACGGTTCGGGATGGGAGGTGTTGCACTGCGCGACGGGAAGCCGAAACCCTGTCAACGCGGATCTGATAGCGACTCGTCGGCACTACATGCAGATCAAGGGTCGGGAGGTGTACAAGTTCGCGGTGCAGCGGTTTGCGGAGCTGATAGAGGATGCATTGAGGCAGTGCGAGCTTTCGACGAAGGACGTGAAGCTGATCGTACCGCACCAGGTGAACCAGCGGATCATTGATTCTGCGATGGAGCGGCTGGGTCTGGGTCCCGAGCAGGCGTTTGTGAACATTGACAAGTATGGGAACACGTCGGCGGCGTCGATTCCGATCGCGTTTGACGAGGCGTGGCGTGCGGGGCGAGTGTCGGCGGGGGACATTGTGGTGTTTGTGGCGTTTGGGGCGGGTTATACGTGGGCGAACGCGGTTGTTCGCGTGTGAGGATGATGGGGTCGATTGGCGAGTGAGAACGATGGCGAGCAAGGTGTGCATTTTGTGTCCGGGCCAAGGGGCCCAAGCGGTGGGGATGGGGAAGGACTATTACGAGGCATCGGGCGCGGCGCGGGAGGTCTTTGAAGCTGCGGATCGTGTGCTGGGTTTTAGTCTATCGTCGATCTGTTTTGGGGGTCCTGAGGATCGGCTGAACCAGACGGACCTATCGCAGCCTGCGATTTACGTGACGAGCGTAGCGTCGCACCGTGCGGCGGTTGCGGCGGGGATTCTGGATCCTGGAGAGACGGCGGTATGTGCGGGATTGAGTCTTGGGGAATACACGGCGCTTCATCTGGCGGGCGTGTTTGGTTTTGAGGAGGGTCTGAAGCTTGTTGCGGCGCGTGGGCGGTTGATGCAGCAGGCGGCGGCAGCAACGCCGTCGGGGATGGTGGCGTTGATGGGTGGCGATGAAGCGGTGGTGAGGGGTTTATGCGAGGCGTGTTCGGAGGGGGAGGTGTTGGTGCCGGCGAATTTCAATACACCTGGGCAGATCGTGGTGTCCGGGGCGATTGGGGCGTGCAATCGAATTGCAGTTGCGGCGGAGGCGAGGGGTTTGAAGGCGGTGGCTTTGAAGGTTGCGGGGGCGTTTCACAGCCCGCTGATGGAGTCGGCGGCGGAGGGGATGCGGAAGGAGCTGGAGGGGGTGGAGTTCATGTTGCCGCGGTGCACGGTGTATGCGAACGTGACGGCGGCTGCGCACGCGGACGCGGTTTCGATGAAGGGTTTGCTGGTGGACCAGATCACGCACCCGGTGAAATGGCAGCAGACGATGGAGATTCTGAACGGGACGCCGGGGCTGCGGTTTGTGGAGTTAGCTCCTGGTCGGACGCTGGCGGGATTGGCGAAGAAGGTCAACCGGCGTTTGGCGATCGAGTCGTTGGCGACGGCGGAAGCACTGTCAGGCGGCAACTAACAGGCGGCAAGAACGATGAATGACAAGCGCGTAGCATTGGTGACGGGCGGATCTCGCGGCATCGGGGCGGCCATCGTAAGGCGTTTGGCGCGGGACGGTTTTCACGTTGTGGCTGTTGCCCGCAACGCCGAGAAATTGGCGCAGGTGTGCGCGGAGGCAGCTGCGGCGGGTGGGACGGCGGAGGCGGTGGTATGTGACATTGCGGACGGGAAGGCGCTTGCCGGGGTGGTTGAGGCGGTGGCGGAGAAGCACGGGAGGCTGGATGTGTTGGTGAACAACGCGGGGATTACGAAGGACGGGTTGATTCTGCGGATGGACGACGGGGATTTTGATGCGGTGATGAATACGAATCTGAGGAGCGCGTTTGTAGCGATCCGGTCGGCGGCGCGTCCGATGATGCGGGCGAAAGGGGGTCGGATCATCAACATCACGTCGGTGGCGGGAGTTGCGGGGAACGCCGGTCAGGCGAACTATGCGGCATCGAAGGCTGGGCTGATCGGGCTATCGAAATCGGTGGCGAAGGAATTGGCGTCGAAGAACATCACGTGCAACTGTGTTGCGCCGGGGTTCATCACGACGGAGATGACGGATGTGTTGAATGAGCAGATTAAGGAGACCGCGAAGTCGCATATCCCACTGCGGCGATTTGGCTTACCGGAGGAGATTGCGGCGGTGGTGGGATTCTTAGCCGGTCCGGACGCGAGTTACATAACGGGGCAGGTGATTTGTGTGGATGGTGGGATGTTGATGTGAAGGCGGGGCCGTTGAAATTAGGCTTCTCACCGGTATAGTCAGCAAACTTTCAGGCTGCGTGGCCTGAGGGAGACAAGGGGCTTTTTTTGCAGGGGCGAGGTAGGAACCATGGACGACATTGAGCAGAAGGTCATCGAGATAGTGAGCGAGCAGATGGGCGTGGACAAGAGCGAGATAACGCGGGAGACGCATTTCATCAATGACCTGAATGCCGACTCGCTGGACACTGTGGAACTGGTGATGGAATTTGAGGATGCGTTCGAGTTGTCGATTCCGGACGAAGAGGCCGAGAAGAGTCAGACGGTTGGTCA
>CAYVKG010000087.1:3301-4513 GCA_964451955.1 uncultured Tepidisphaeraceae bacterium | reverse complement strand
AAGGAACATTCCAACAAGTAGGGTACGGGTCGCGGGCCGGGTGTACTGAGGCGGCTGTTTGCGCGGGCGCATGTCGCGGGCAACACAGGGCCGGCGGTTGAGAGTCATCATCACATGAAACGTCGTGTAGTTATAACGGGTTTGGGCGTCATTACTTCTCTGGGCGAGAGTGCGGAGGCGCTTTGGGACGCGGTATGCGCGGGTCGAAGCGGGATCAGCATGATCAGTCGCTGGGATGCCAGCAAGTATCCGACGCGTTTTGGTGGTGAATGCGCGAAGTTTGATGTGACGCGGCACGGGGTGGATGTTCGAGAAGCGAGGCGGATGGACCGGTTTGGGCAGTTTGGAGTAGCGGCGGCGGTGGTGGGTGTGAAGGATGCCGGTCTGGATTTTTCGAAGGAAGACCCCTACCGATGCGGTGTGATCATTGGGAGCGGGATTGGGGGGATTGAGACGCTGGAAGAGCAGAAGAAGATTTTGGACATGCGGGGCGTGTCGCGGATTTCGCCCTTTACGGTGCCGAGGCTGATGGTGAATGCGGCGAGCGGCAACGTGTCGATCATGTTTGGGCTGCATGGTCCGAACACGGCGATAGCGACGGCGTGCGCGACGGGGTCGCATGCGATTGGGGAGGGGATTCGTCTGATTCAGCAGGACACGGCGGACATCATGGTGGCGGGCGGGTCGGAGGCGGCGTTGTGTGAGTTGGGGATGGCGAGTTTTTGTGCGGCGCGGGCGTTATCGGTGCGGAATGACGAACCGGAGCGGGCGAGCAGGCCATGGGACAAGGACCGGGACGGATTTGTGATGGCGGAGGGGGCCGGGGTGGTGATTCTGGAGGAATACGAGCACGCGAAGCGTCGAGGGGCGAGGGTTTACGCGGAGATGGTGGGGTATGGGATGAGCGGGGATGCTTTTCACATTACAGCGCCGGAGGAGCAAGGGAAGGGCGCGTCGATGGCGATGAATTTTGCGATGCGGGACGCGGGGGTGTCGCCGGAGGTGGTGGACTATATTAATGCGCATGGGACGAGCACGCCGCTTGGGGATTTGGCGGAGACGCGGGCGGTGAAGTCGAGTTTCGGGTCGCACGCGAAGCAGCTGGCGATGAGTTCGACCAAGAGCCATTTGGGGCATTTGTTGGGCGCCAGTGGCGGGGTGGAGGCGGTGATAACGGCGATGGCGGTGTATCGGAACGTGGTGCCGCCGACG
>CAYVKG010000087.1:0-3288 GCA_964451955.1 uncultured Tepidisphaeraceae bacterium | reverse complement strand
AACCTGGAGAATCCGGATCCGGAGTGTGACCTGGACTATGTGCCGAAGACGGCGCGTGAGATGAAGGTGAATTACGCGATGTCGAACAGTTTTGGTTTTGGCGGGCACAATGCGTCGCTGCTGATGGCGAAAGTGAGCGGCTAGGGGTTGATGGGGCGGGGGGCCGGGGTGGCGGGTTTCGGACCGGGGGTGGTCGATGGAATCAAGCGGATGTGGAAGCAGTGGAGGGGCAACGGAGATTCACTGCGCAGGCGAAGATGGTGTGTTGGTGGGGATGGGGCGTTCTCATTGGGGGCGCGGTTCCTATAGAATAGCGGCCGGTGTGGCGGTTGGGTGAGGCGGCTGTTTGATCAGCGGGCGGGGATGAGAAAGGGAGTTATTTCGTCATGACAACGCGTAAGGCGACCGGGATCGTGGTGGAGGGGATTGCCGAGCGGATGGCCGGGTTGTTGGTTGTGGTGTTTTTGGGTGTATTGCTGATGCCGGCGATCGTGGTGTATGGGAGAGTTCTGCATGTGAGCCTGGGTGGTAAGGACGGCAACAGCGGGAGCGAAGCGGAGCCGTTGCGGACGATTCAGCGAGCTGCCGACCTGGCGCAGCCTGGTGATACCGTGAGGGTGCATGAAGGGGTTTATCGGGAGCGGGTGAATCCGCCGCGAGGGGGTGAATCGGAGGCGAGGCGGATCGTGTATGAAGCGGCGGCTGGTGAGAAGGTGGAGATCAAGGGTTCGGAGGTCATCAAGGGGTGGGTGAAGGTGCAAGGGGACGTGTGGAAGGTGGTGCTGCCGGACTCGTTTTTTGGCGGATTCAATCCTTACAGGGATGTGATTCGAGGCGACTGGTTTGACCGACGGGGGCGGGACCATCACACGGGGGCGGTGTATCTGAATGGGGATTGGCTGATCGAAGCGGCGCGGTTGGAGGAGGTTTTGATGCCAGCGGGGTCGCGTCCGGCGTGGCTGGCGCAGGGAGGGGCGGGGTATTTGCTGAATGTGGCGTGGTTGCGGCCCAGGGGTGGCGCGCGGGAGGGGGAGCGGATCAGGGCGACGGGCTATGCTGAGAAGAACGGGACGCAGAATGCGGGGTGCGTGGAGGGCGGGGAGTGCATTGGGTTCATTGAGGATGGTCACTGGGTGCGGTACGAGGGGGTTGATTTTGGGGAGAGTTCGGATCGATTGGCGATTCGTGTGGCGTCGGCGTCGTCGGGCGGTGTGATTGAGATGCGGCTGGACAAGGCTGACGGCGAGTTGCTTGGCAGGTGCAATGTGGGGAACACGGGGGACTGGCAGCAATGGGTAACCTTGGAGGCGCGGATCAAGCCCGTTAGTGGGAAGAAGAGCATCTGTCTGGTGTTCAGGGCAATGAGAACGGCGCCGTTGGATGCGCCGTTGTGGTTTGGGCAGGCGAATGCGACGGAGACAACGCTGTGGGCGCAGTTTCCGGGGGTTGATCCCAATCGGGAGTTGGTGGAGGTGAATGTTCGGCGGACGGTTTTTTACCCGGACCAACCGGGGCGGAATTTCATAACGGTGAGGGGGTTTGTGATGCGTCATGCGGCGACACCGTGGGCGCCGCCGACGGCCGAGCAGATTGGTTTGGTAGGCACGCATTGGAGCAGGGGTTGGATCATTGAGAACAACGTGATCAGCCACTCGGTATGTTCGGGGATTTCGCTTGGGAAGCACGGCGACGCGCATGACAACACATCGGCGGACACGGCGGAGGGCTACGTGAAGACGATTGAGCGAGCGCACGCCCACGCGATCGCATGGACGAGGGAGAACATTGGTCACCATATAGTCCGCAACAACACGATATCTCATTGCGAGCAGGCGGGAGTGGTGGGCAGCCTGGGGGCGGCGTTCAGCGAGGTTACGGGGAACACGATACATGACATTCACGTGCGGCGGCTTTTTTCGGGGGCGGAGATGGCGGGGATCAAGTTTCACGCCGCCATTGATTCAGTGATTGCGGGCAACCATATTTATCGAACGTGTCTGGGCCTGTGGCTGGACTGGATGGCGCAGGGGACGCGTGTGTCGCGCAATCTTTTTCATGAGAACGCCGGGCAGGATTTATTCGTGGAAGTGAATCACGGTCCGTTTTTGGTGGACAACAACGTGTTTCTGTCGGGAGTGAATGTGCTGGACATGTCGGAGGGCGGGGCCTATGTGCACAACCTGTTTGCGGGTCGGATCACGAATCGCCCGGAGCCGTCGCGTGAGACGCCGTATCATCCGGCGCACAGCACAAGGGTGTCGGGTTTGGAGAAGACAAGGGGCGGCGATGACCGTTTCTACAACAACGTTTTTGTGGGCAATGGGGAAACGTTGACGGCAGAGCGCAAAGGCAATCTGAAGGAACTCCGGTGGATCAGCAGCTATGGGCTGTGGGGTTATGACGGGCGTGAGTTGCCGCTGCAGACGGGGGGGAACGTGTACTATCGAGGCGCGGAGCCGAGTGCGAAGGAGACCGGGGCGAAGGTGGTATTGAGAGTTGATCCGAAGGTGAAGTTGGTGGAGGAAGGGGATCGGTGGGTCTTGGGGATCAACATTGGTTTGGAACTGGAGGAGGCGGAGACGGTGCTCGTTACGACGGAACTGCTGGGGAAGGCGCGGGTACCCGGGTTGCCGTACGAGAATGCCGATGGTTCGTCGCTGAAGGTGGATTCGGACTATTATGGCGTGAAGCGGAGCACGGTGAGACCGACGGCTGGTCCGTTCGAGAAGCCGGGGAGGGGGGAAAAGCGGTTGACGGTTTGGCAGGAGGGGAAGAAAGGCGGCGAGTGAGGTTCGGCGGGGGGAGGCCGCAGGTCATTATGCAAATTGAGCTGTGATAATTCGCATTTCGCTTGTACGCGAGCGAAACGCGTGCTATCTCATAGTTTATAGGACCAATGCGCGCCTGATGTGGTCGTGGGCACGTCTGTTGATGGCAGCTTAGCTCGGCAGGAAGTACATCCGAATTCGCAGCAATCGGGCGATACTGCACATACGTGGAGGTGTGGGAATGTGTGACCGCCGCTCACTTCGTCGTCATAAGATATTGACTAGTATTGTTTTGCCGCTTGTGGGCTCGACGGCCTTGACGACGCAAGTTGCCTTGGCAGCTTCGGTCGACTCGGCTTGGACGGGATCTGCGGGCGGCACCAGCTACGCCAATGCTGGGAACTGGAGCCCGGTTGGCGTGCCCGTAAACGATGCCACGAACACGTATAACGTGTCGATACCGAACAATATTACTCAAACTGACCGTTTTCATGCCGCCAGGAGGTTTTCGAGGCGGCGA
>CAYVKG010000086.1:0-20239 GCA_964451955.1 uncultured Tepidisphaeraceae bacterium | reverse complement strand
AGATCCCTCAAAAACCGCCTCCGCCAACGTCGCGCAACCCCGCCCCGATAACCTCACCCGCTCCGGCATCGCCATCTCCTCCGACGCCATCCACTGGAAACACCACTGCTGGCCTACCGACTCCAACCTCGATGACCGCGACGTCATCCTCTTCCCCGAAAAAATCAACGGCCAATTCGCCCTCCTCCGAAGACCCCTCCAGTTCGTCGGCCCGCAATTCGGTACCAACTACCCCGCCATCTGGATCTCCTTCTCCCCGGACCTCCTCACCTGGTCCACCCCAAAACTCCTCGCCAAGGCCCAATATCCGTGGGAAGACAACCGCATCGGCGGCTCCACGCCCCCCGTCAAAACCCAACACGGCTGGCTCGTCCTCTACCACGGCGTCCAAACCCTCAACCCCCTCCTCAAACGCGTCTGCTACCGACTCGGCGCCATGCTCCTCGACCTCGACGACCCCACCCGCGTCATCGCCCGAGCCCCACACCCCATCATGGAACCCGAAACCTACTACGAAAAGTTCGGCCTCTACATCCCAAACGTCATCTTCCCCACCGCCAACGTCATGAAAAACGGCCTCCTCTACCTCTACTACGGCTGCTGCGATACCTCCATCGGCCTGGCTACCATCCCCCTCGACGAACTCGTCCAACACGTTTTGCAATATCCCCAAAATGCATAAGCTTGCTGCGCAACGTCAGTTGACCGACGGGTCCTCCGGAATCAGCTTCGGATTCACCCAACTGTACCCCTTCGACTGCGCCACCGACCTCAATAACTCCTTCCAGTGCCCCCCATCTTCCGCAAACACCGCCTCCGGCGACGCCGGCGCCGTCAGCCACGCGCCCTCCTCCAGCTCCGACTCCAACTGCCCCGCCGACCATCCCGCATACCCCACGAAAAACCGCATCGGCCCCTCCCCAAGCGACGCCAGCCGCTGCACCGACTCCTTCTCCGCGCTGAAATACAGCCCTGGCGCTATCTCCACGTCCGACGACGACGCCTCCGTGTGCACCACCATCAACGGCCCCTCGCACGGCCCCCCATGATGCAAGTACCCCTCCGCCAGACACGGAACCCCGCTCACCTGCTCCCAGGCCTGCGACAAAAGCGTCTCCGACGGCCGGTTCAGCACCAGACCCAACGCCCCTCCCTCGTCATGCTGCACAATCAGCACCACCGACTGCCGGAAGTTCGGGTCCGTCAACTTCGGCGACGCTATCAGAAGATGACCCTTCATCGACGCCATCGGTCCCCCTATTGTAGCCCACCCTCCACCTCCTCAAAAGCCCTACCCCCCAACACGCCCCGTCCGCTCCAACCCCCCAACACGCCCCGTGGCCTGCCACATTCATCGGCCGCTTCGCCGCCACCCTCCCCAAGACTGGTCCGCGTGAGTCCTTCCACTCAATGCCCGGTGAGCCCGATCATTGACAGCGCGAAGACCGGTGTTACGGTTGGCCAATCGGGCAACACAATGAAGAAGGAATGCGTCAATCGTTTCAGCGTCTCCCTCGCACCCTCGATCCTTCGCGATCTGGATGCGATGGTCGAGCACCGCCGGAAATCCGGCGCCGGCGAGTTCGACTTCAGCCTGGCGCACCTGATCACCAGGCACGTGACGAAACGTCTGAGCATTGACCCCAACCTCGGTTATGCTTCCGTGGGCGTCAACGGCGGCATTCGATATCGACTGAATGAAGATCTGACGCTCGATGCGGCCGTCGGCACTCGCCTCGCAGGCGAATTGCCCGAGGTCACTGTCACCGTCGGCTTCACGTGGGTATTCTGAGCACTGAGGGCTGTCCTATGCACATACCGGATGCCATGATTGACGCCAAAACCGCTGTGGCCACCGGCGTTCTTGCCGCCGCCGGGCTTGGATTGGCGCTTCGCCGAGCCCGCATCGAACTGCCTCCCCGGCGCGTGCCATTGATGGGCCTGGCCGCGGCATTCGTGTTCGCGGCGCAAATGCTCAATTTCCCGGTGATCGCGGGGACCTCCGGGCACCTTGTCGGCTCCGTGCTGGCCGTCGCTTTGCTTGGCCCGAGCGCCGCGATTGTTGTCATCTCGGCCGTGCTGATCGTGCAGTGCCTGATGTTCAACGATGGGGGGGTTACCGCGCTCGGCGCCAACATCTTCAACATGGCGATCGTCGGATGTGCCGCCGGCTATGCCGTCTATCGTCCATTGACTCGACTGTTTCCAGGCCGGCGCGGACAGGTCTTGGCCGCCGCGTTCGCGGGCTGGTGCACCACCGTGCTGGCCGCCGTGGCTGCCGCCGCCGAGATCTCGTTTGCCGGCAGGGTTGCCTGGACACGGGTGCTGCCTGCCATGGCGGGCATTCACCTGCTCATTGGCATCGGCGAAGGTCTCATCACGGCGATCGTGCTGGTGGCCATTGCCAGGCTCCGGCCGGACCTGTTCCCAGACCAGGCGCCCATCGGCTCTTCAGCCCGCAGTTACTCGGTTGCCATCGGGTATGGCCTGGTGATTTCGCTCGGCGTGGCGCTGTTTCTCTCCCCTCTGGCCTCGCAGTCGCCGGACGGGCTGGAATCGGTCGCGGAGCAACAGGGGTTTGGCATAAGGGAAACGGACACGCCCGTGCTGATCTCGCCGATTCCCGATTACCGGCTTCCGGGGATCGAATCCGAGACCATTGCCACGTCCATTGCGGGAGCTATTGGCACGGTGGTTGTGTTCGGGCTGTCGTTCCTTCTGGCTCGGGTCCTGGTCCCTTCGGCCACTTTCCCGGCAGAGGCCAAGTCGCATGCGCCCTGACTTCCTTGATCGGTTCAGCCGCCTCGATTCGCCCGTTCATCGCCTGCCGGCGGGCGTCAAGGTCGCCTGCGCCCTGGGCGTTGTGATGGCCACCGTCCTCATCTCTCCCCGGTTCTATGGGTTCTTCATTGCCGTCGCCGCCATGCTCGTCCTGACGGCCGCCCTGAGCGGGATTCCCGCTCGATTCCTGGTTCGCCGACTGCTGTTTCTGGAACCATTCGTCCTGGGCATCGGCTTTCTGATGTTGCTGGAGCGCGATGGGCTGCGTTTGTTTCTGCTCTTTGCGATTCGTTCCACGCTCTGCCTGCTGACCATGATCCTGCTTTCCAACACCACCCCGTTCTCACGAATCCTGGGCGTTCTTCGCGCCCTCCGTGTGCCCGCTCTCCTGCTGACCATCCTCGCGCTGATGTATCGCTACCTGTTTGTCATGATTGATCAGACCCAGCGGATGCGGCGCGCGCGGCTGTCGCGCACGTTCACTTCCAGCCGCTCCCGCGACTGGCGGCATGCCGGCACGCTCATCGGTCAGTTGTTCATCCGCACCAGCGAGCGGGCCGACCGTGTCTATGATGCGATGTGCGCGCGAGGCTGGAAATGAACGTCATTGAGATCGACAATCTCGACTTCAAATACCCGGACGGGTCGGCCGCGCTGCGCCACGTGTCCTTTTCCGTCGCCGAGGGCGAATGCGTTGCCCTGATTGGTCCCAATGGTGCCGGCAAATCGACGCTCCTGCTTCATCTCAACGGTCTGCTGCCGGAGAATCCCAACGAGCACAGCGCGGTTCGCGTGCGGGGACAGCCCGCGACCGCCGCCAACCTCCCCGCCATTCGCCGGCAGGTCGGACTGTTGTTCCAGGACCCCGACGATCAGCTTTTCTGCCCGACGGTTCTGGAGGACGTCTCGTTTGGCCCCGAACAACTCGGGCTGAATCGCAGCGAAGTGGAGGCTCGCGTTCGCGAAAGCCTCGCTCGCGTGGGTCTTTCTGGATTTGAGCATCGGGCCCCGCACCACCTTTCCGGCGGAGAGAAGCGGCGAGTCTGCCTGGCCGGCGTCCTTGCCTGCCAGTCCTCCATTCTCGTTCTGGACGAGCCGACGAGCGACCTGGACCCACGCGGCCGCCGAGAGTTCAAGCAACTCCTCCGCTCGCTTGCCGTCACCAAGATCATCGCCACGCACGACCTCGAACTGGTCGCCGAACTCTGTTCCCGCGCCATCTTGATGGACCACGGGGCCGTCGTTGCTGATGGTCCGGCCATCGAAATGCTCTCGAATGAGCCGCTCATGCTGAAGCACGGCCTCGAAAAGCCCCACCTGCTCCAGCACCACCCATCCCACACCGGGCATACGCATAGCCCCGGCGCTTGACCCGGCTTGCCGGTGCGGCTACCGTCAAACCGGCGTTCAAGGTTCCGTCCGGAGGCCTGAAAACCGCATGTGGAATGAGCAGACCATTCGTGAACTCCTGGCTCGCGTCGCCCGCGGCGAGCAGACGGTGGATGCAGCGTTCGCCTCGCTGCGATCACTGCCTTACGAGGACGCCGGGGACTTCGCCAAGCTCGACCACCACCGCTCCCTCCGACACGGTTTCCCAGAGGTCATTTTCTGCTCCGGCAAGACGGTTTCCCATGTTGCGGAGATCTTCCAGCGTCTGGCCGCTCATCATCCACGAGTCCTCGGCACCCGCGCCACCATCGAGCAGTTCGAGGCGACACGGAAACTGGTCCCGGACGCCAAGTACAACGAACTGGCCCGCGCCCTTTATCTCGATCGCGAGCCCGATCGTGTTCGCAAGGATGGCATTGTGATCGTGGCCGCCGGCACCAGCGATCTTCCGGTTGCCGAGGAATGCGCGGTGACGCTCGATCTGATGGGGCACTCCGCGCAACGCACCTACGATGTCGGGGTCGCCGGCCTGCATCGCTTGCTGGCGCATATTCCCGTGATTCAGGCCGCTCGCGTGGTCATCGTCATTGCCGGCATGGAGGGCGCCCTGCCCAGCGTCATTGGCGGGCTGGTCGGCGTACCCGTGATTGCCGTCCCGACCTCGGTGGGTTACGGGGCCAGCTTCAACGGACTCGCGGCGCTGTTGGGCATGCTCAACTCATGTGCGCCCGGTCTGGCTGTGGTCAACATCGACAATGGCTACGGGGCCGCCCATCTGGCCGCCAAAATCAACAATATGCGCGATGGCCAAGCCTAGAATCCGGACGTCGCATCACCAAGGAGACGAATTGATGCCCCAGACGCTCGAGGAAAAACTCGCCAGACTCCGCCAGATCATCCGCGAGATGGGCTCGGTGCTGGTTGCCTACTCGGGCGGTGTGGACAGTGCCGTGCTCATGGCGCTCGCCCACCAGGAACTCGGGGACAAGGCCCTGGCCTGCATCGGAATCTCGCCCAGTTACCCGCAGCGGGAAATGCAGGACGCCCTTGATCTGGCGAGGAAACTTGGCGCCGCCTGCCGCACCATCAACACCGACGAGTACAACAATCCCAGGTATGCCGCGAACATCGGCGACCGCTGCTATTACTGCAAAGGCAACCTCTTCGACCTGATCCGCGCCATTGCCCGGAACGAAGGGTGGGCCTGCATTGTGGACGGCAACAACCTCGGCGATCTGTCGGACGATCGCCCGGGCATGACCGCCGCGCGCGAGCGAGGCGTGCGGTCGCCGCTCATCGAAGCCGGCATCTCCAAGCCCGATGTCCGTGCCATCGCCAAACAACTCGGCCTGCCCGTGTGGGACAAACCGGCGATGGCGTGCCTCTCCTCTCGGGTTCCCGTGGGCACGAAGATCACGCCCGAACTGCTCCGCCAGATCGAAAAGGCGGAGTACGTGCTGGCTGACCTGGGCTTCCGGCAATACCGCGTCCGCCACCACGACACCATCGCTCGCGTCGAACTCCCGGCCGCCGACTTGCCGCGCGCGATTGAGCTGCGCGAGCGGATCGTCCGGGGCATCCGAGAGGTCGGCTACAAGCATGTCACCCTCGACCTGGCAGGCTTCCGCAGCGAGGGCGACCTTCTCCAGGCGTCTCAATTTGTCCCCGTCAACACGCCGGTGAAACCATGATCGCATTTCTTGATCTGCCCTCCGGAATCTCCGGTGACATGTTCCTGGGCTGCCTGGTCGATGCAGGCTGGCCCGTCGATCAGCTCCGGCTGGTCATTCGCAAGCTCGGCCTGCCCGAATCCGACTGGGCGGTCGAGGCCAAGTCCGTCTTGAAGGGCCCGCTGCGCGCCACGCTGGTCGATGTCCGCACCACCACCCATCCCCATCCCCATCATCACGATCATGGCGAGCACCACCACCACCACGGCGATCACGCCCATCAGCACAAACACGAGCCGAAGCAGCCTCACTCGCACCGCAACCTTCAGGATGTCAAGGCCATCATCGGCGCCGCCGATCTGCACGCTCAAGTGAAGGAGAAGGCCATCGCCGTCTTCACCCGGCTGGCGTCCGCGGAGGCTCGCGTGCACGGCTCAACGATCGAGGCCGTGCATTTCCACGAGGTCGGCGCGCTTGACGCGATCATCGACATCGTGGGCACAGTCGCCGGGCTCCATGCCTTGGGCATCCGGCGGGTGTATGCCTCGCCGCTGCCGCTGGGCTCCGGCTGGATCACCACCGACCATGGCAAGCTGCCGCTTCCCGCGCCGGCGACGCTCGAACTGCTCGCGCAGGCCAAAGCGCCCACTCGGCCCGCGCCCGGACCGGGCGAACTGGTTACCCCGACGGGCGCCGCGCTGCTTGCCGAACTGGCCACGTTCGAACAACCCCCGATGCGGTTCGAGCGGATTGGCCTGGGCGCCGGGCAAAAGGACCGTGACTGGCCGAACATCGCACGGCTGTGGCTCGGAACGCAAACGGCGTCCGTCGCCCATCCGACGCCCATCGCTTCGCCGTTTGTGCAGTTGGATACGAACATCGACGACATGAATCCGCAGCTCTACGCCGCCGTCATCGACCGCCTCTTTGCCGCCGGCGCTCGCGATGTCTGGCTGACGCCCATTCAAATGAAGAAAGGACGACCGGCGGTGATCCTGTCGGTACTGGCCGACGCCGGTCTCGAAAAACCGCTCGCCGACATGGTCCTCACGGAAACCACTACCCTTGGCATCCGCGTTACCCCCATTCACCGTCACGAGGCCCGCCGCGAGGTCCGGACGGTCCAGACCCCCTTTGGCGCCGTCCATGTGAAGCTCAAGTACCTCGCCGGCTCTCTGGTCGGCTATGCCCCGGAGTACGAAGACTGTCGCAATCTGGCCGAGTCGGCACAGGCCCCTCTGCGGAAGGTCTACGAAGCTGCCCTGGCTGCCGCGACGGCCGCATTCGGTCAGACGTAATCGAGCGTGCCGCGCGTCACGCCCAGTTGATTCAACACCCTCAACTGCCGAATCGCCCTCTTCCCTTCTTCCACCCCCGCCAGGACCTTCGCATATTCATCGAGTAGATTGCCGACCTCGGCCCCTCGTTCCCTGAGCATCTCCACCCGGAACCACTTCACGCCGAGTCGCTTCATCTCCGGCACATACTCCGCCGCCGACTGCGCCGTCGCGTTGAACACCGTGTTCCGACACGCCACATCCGCCATCAGGGGGTGCGCCTGCCCGACCCGGTCTCGCAGCTCCACGCGATGGCTGTCGCAAGGCCGGCCGCAACTGCGATGGTTGGTCCCGTCCGACAGCGTGTGCGCAAACACGCAATGCCGCATGTGGAACATGGGCATGTGCTGATGCACCACCACTTCGAACAGGGACGCCGGGAACTGCTTCAGCATGGCCGCCATCTGCCGCCAGTTCAAATCGTAACTGGGCGTCATTCGCTCAACGCCCTCGGCCGCAAGCACCCCGGCGGTAAGCTCGTTGGCGACATTCAGCGAATAGTCCCCGATCATCGGAATGCCCCGTTCCGCGTAGTACGACAACGACGCCAGATTCCGAACCAGAACCGCATCCGGACCACAGTCGGCAATCTGCCTCAGCAGCCCCTCTTCGCCGGGCTTCACGACCCGAAGCGTGGCCGGGGCGATCGGGATTCCCTTCTCGCGGGCCGCGCCTACCGCGACTTTGTACCGCCGCACATCCTCAAAATCGCAGTAGACCATCCCCACCTTGCCCGGCCACTCCAGGACGGCTGTCAGCTGTTCCATCGTCCTCACGAGCGCCGCCAGTTGCACGGGCCGTTCATCCGTTGGCGACGGACAGGCGGCCACCGACAGGCGGCGCAGCTCGCCCAGCACATCGGTGTCGCTGACCCGATGCCCGCGATCTCTTTGCCGCATGATCGCTTCGACGGCCTGGCGGCGCAAGTCGTTCAGAATGCTCTTGGGCGCCATCACCCCGCCACCGATCAGGCGAACATCGCCTAGTTCAAACGGCGTATTTCCCAGTCTGCCCAGTTGCTTCCGGAGCACCTCGACCGTCACCGGAAACTTCTCCGCCAGTTGCATCAGTTCTTCGGATTCAATGGTCGCCTCGCGGCCGCAGGCGTCTCTGGCCGTCAGCGCGAGCTTCGCCCCCGCGGCCGCCAAGACCACAAAGTCCAGCTTCTCCCGCCTGGCCACAACATCGCGCGAATACGACTGTCCGAGCCGTTTCCGGATGATTGGATCATCGGTCTTCCAGACAATCGCTCCCGGCATGACCGCCTCAAGTTGCACATCACCTCGGTGAAAGACCAGCTCAATCTCGCCATTTCCCTTGCCCGCGACCTCCGTCACTCGCCCGCCTTGCTCGTCTTGCTCAGGGTGCCCCTCGTCGAAAACCACCCCGTCGCCGACCTTCAGCGCACCGCCTTCGGTTTTCACAAGCAGGCCGCGAGCCGTCTTTCCCGCGACGGTTCCGATTCGCACGCCCCGGGCCTTGGGGAATCGCGCGTGAACCAGTGCCTGATGATCCACACCATCCAGAAAACCGTGCGTGAAGCCGCGGGAGAAGCTCTGCTCGAGGTCTTCCCGCTGTTGCGGGGAAATCCGAAATCCCTTGCCCGCAATGGCCGCATCGACCGCCGCGCGATAGGTCTGCGTTGCCGCCGCCACGTAATGGGCACTCTTCAATCTCCCTTCGATCTTGAAGGCGCGCACCCCCAGCTTCGTCAGCTCTCCAATCAACTCGTGGGCCGCCAGATCCTGCGGCGAAAGCAGGTAGGCCTTGTCTTCCATGTCCCGCTGTCGCCCGTCAACGATCAGGTCATACGGCAGTCGGCACGCCTGGGCGCATTGCCCACGGTTGGCTGACCTTCCGCCTAGGGATTCGCTCGTCAGGCACTGCCCCGAGTACGCCACGCAGAGCGCCCCGTGAACAAACACCTCCAGTTGCACCCGTGTCGTCTCTGAGATCTGCTGAATCTCCGCCATCGACAGTTCGCGGGCGAGAATTACCCTCTGGATTCCCAGCCGACTAACAAACTCAATCCCGCGCGACTCGGTCAGCGTCATCTGGGTCGACCCGTGCATCGGCAGCGTGGGGGCGAGTTCGTGGATCAGCTTCGCCAAACCCAAGTCCTGGACGATTATCCCATCCGCCCCCGCGCGGGCCGTCTGCCGGACAAACTCGGCTGCCTCGGCCAGTTCATCGGAAAAAATCAGCGTGTTGAGCGTCACATACCCCCGGACATTGTGCGAGTGCAGGTACTCCATCACTTCCGGCAGCCTCTCCAGGCCGAAGTTCGCCGCCCGATGCCGGGCGTTGAAGTTGGAAAGGCCAAAGTAGACCGCATCCGCGCCGTTCGAGACCGCCGCCCGCATCGCCTCCCAATCGCCCGCGGGGGCGAGAAGCTCCACCTGTTTCGGATGCTCAATGGCCAAATCAACTCCTCGGAATGCTTCCGAGCGTTATTCTAGGCGACCCGGAATTGCGGACAAACCAATGCCTCCGGCGCGAAAAGCACAAAGGCGCGAGGACGGTGAACAGGCGATGCGCCTTTCGTGTCCTCGCGCCTTCGGGTTGAGAATCCGTTGTGAGGCTTACCGATCAAACTGCGCGTCAAACGCGATCGCCGACGGCTTGAAATTCAGCTTCTTCACAAACGCCGCGGCCTCAGCGGCGCCGAACTCGCGGTCCATCCGGCTGTCTTCCCATTCCACCGACAGCGGGCCCTGATAGTTGATGTCGTTGAGGGCGACGATGATCTCCTCGAAGTTGATGTCGCCATGCCCGAGCGAGCGGAAATCCCAATATCGCCGCGGGTCGGCGAAGGTCGTGTGGCCGCCGAAGACGCCGGCGTCGCCGTTCCCGTGACCCCACCACACGTCCTTCATGTGCGTGTGGAAGATGCGGTCTTTAAAGACGCGGATGAACTTGACATAGTCCACGTGCTGATAGCCGAAGTGCGAGGGATCAAAGTTGAAGCCAAATCGCTTATGACCGCCGACGGCCTCCACGGCCCGCTGCGCCGAGGCGATGTCGAACGCAATCTCGGTGGGGTGAGCCTCAAGGCCGAAATTGACATTGAGCTTGTCGAATTCCGCCAGGATCGGCGCAAATCGCTTGGCGAAGTCGTCGAATCCCTTCTGCCAGTACTTCTGGTCCGTCGGCGGGAAGGCGTAGATCGAACCCCAGATCGACGACCCGGTGAACCCGTTCACCACCGCGCCGTACCCGGGGACTGCCGGGCAGGAGGCGGGCCTGGCGTCCATGAACTTGCGCATGGCCCTGGCGCTGTCGATCATGCGCTGCGCGGCCCGCTGTCTGACGCCCTCAGGCTTGCCATCGCCCCAGACCTCGGGCGGTAGAATGCACTGATGCCGCTCGTCAATATTGTCGCAAATCGCCTGGCCCACCAGGTGGGCCGAGATCGCGAAGCAGTTCAGCCCGTACTTGGCCAGCGTATCCCATCGCGTCTTCACATAACCGGGGTCCGACAGCGCCTTGGCCACGTCAAAATGATCTCCCCAGCAGGCCAGTTCCACCCCTTCATACCCGAAGCTCTTGGCTTTCTGGCAGATCTGATCGAATGACAAATCAGCCCACTGACCGGTGAATAACGTTACTGGACGAGCCATGATCGAATCTCCTTACCTTGTGTTTTGGCAGTCGTACCCCGACATGACCAGATCAAACCCGAATTCCACGCCCCTGTCAACCATGCCGCCGCCCTCGCCTACCCGATGTAATCCTCTCCCGCAAACCTCGCCAAATTGACAACGTACCCAATGTTGCGCGTAATGGGATCAGGTTTGCCGCAGGAGTGGCGGAACTGGCAGACGCGCAGGTCTTAGGAGCCTGTACCGAAAGGTGTAGGGGTTCGAGTCCCCTCTCCTGCATTTTGAAGACCGAGGCCCCCATGATGACTGACCCACGACGCATCTTCCCCATTCTGCTTCTCTGCCTGGCAGTGCTTGCCGAACGCGCAAGCGGCGATCTGCTGGTCGTCAACAACGTCACGTATTCCGACGTTCGCATTTCCGCCGTCCGGGACGGCGAGATCATCTTCACCATAGGCAACTCGAGCAACGAGGTTCGCAAACCCCTGGCGCAGGTGACCAAGCTCAACCTCGCCGATGAGCCCGCCTTCTCCGCCGCCGAGGAGGCGTACGCCGCCAAGGACTACAACAAGGCCACTGATGGCTACGACAAAACGTTCCGCACGACACGAAAAACCTGGCTCAAAGACTGGACCTCGCTCCGCATGCTCGATTCGGCCAACAAGGCCGGTCGCTTCGACATCGCCATCCGGGCGTATATTGCCCTGGCCGAAAAATCACCGGATGCGGTGCGCGCATTCGCGTTGACGATGCCAAAACCGGATTCGGCCTATCTGCCCGAGGCCATCAAGCTGGTGAACGCCGCCGTTGCCGCTGCGAAACAGGACGCGACGAAGCAAGTGCTCCTGGGACTGCTGGCGCAGTTGAACAAAGCCAAGGGCGACTTGCAGGCCGCCGGCGCCGCGCTCAATGCCAGTGCCCAGGTGAGCAGCGGCGCGCGAAACACCGCCGAGGCCGCCCGCGCAGCCGCCGCGATCAAGCTTCAGGTCATCGGACTGGCCATTGCCGCAAAAGAGTACGACAAAGCCATTGCCGCGATCGAAAAGGACTTCGCGTTGTTCACCGAGCCTGCCCAGATCGCCGAGGTGCTTTACTGCCTTGCGGAAGCCAAATCCGGAAAGGCGGGCGACTCCAAGGACCCGGATGCCTGGAAGGAAGTCGCGCTGGCGTACATGCGCGTGGTCGCCAATTCCCCCTCGTCCGCGCCCCAGGTCCCTGCGGCCCTCCTCAAAACTGCCGCCATCCATGAAACCAGGCTTAACGAGAAAGAAACGGCCCTGCATATCTACGAGCAGATCGTCGCCGATTACCCAGGCCAGGATCCCGCCAAACTGGCAGAGAAAGAAATCCAGCGTCTCAAACCCTCGCCGGCCAAGTAAGTGGGTCTCTCCCGAATGATCCAGTGCCAGTTGCCTCTGCCCACCAGGCGAATTTGGCCACGCGCCTTTCGTGGGGTAGGTTGAGTGAGTGTGATTATGTCAGGCGCGTGATCGGCCAGCGGATGGCCCGCATTATGGGACTCAAGGCTTGGACATGGCTGATTGCCGGGGCGTCGGCTGCCGGTGCGCACATCGGGGATCGCGCCGTCTGGGCCGCGGAATTCGAAGATTATCGGACCGTTCCCTATCTCTGGGCTCAGGATCTCTCGCGGTTTGCCGCATTGTTCGAAGCGGCCAGGACACAGACGGTGCGCATCGCGCTCATCGGCGATTCGCAGGAGACCACGCCCTCCGGTGCCGGCGCAGTCTATGTGCCGCAGCTGAATTACCAGGCATTCCAGTACTACGGGAATGTGCCGGAAACCATGGTGGGGGGGTGCAGCTACTATGGCGCGAGCGATGTCCCCAGCGAATGGCTGCTGGCGGGGGCCAATGATCTGCCCGCCCCGATAACAACACGACTGGCGCCAGACCAGTTGCTGCCCGGCATCACCGCGGCCTCGCATCGGTCGCTGAGCGGATCGTTACGCGGGCAACTGACGATGTTGCTGCCCAACGCAACCGGGCTGGTGGCCGGCGCCGGGATTCCCACCGACGTCCAGTACTTCCCCACCGATGGCACGGTCACCGCCCGCGTATTCGCAGCGACCCATGCCGACAGCGGCGAGATCTACTACCGCGTGAAACCCACCAATGCGTCCATGCCCGATTACGGCGCGGCCGTGACGGCTGAGGGTCTGTTGCCGCTGGGGCTGCAGTCATCGGTGCCGCTGGCGGTAAAGAGCGGCCTTACACCGCCGCTCGATCTTGCCGGGAAGCGATATCTGCAGATCGAACTGGCCGGCGACAGCGGCGACAAACTCACCGACATCCTCGGCATCCAGTACCTCAACCAGACGCATCCGCAGGGAATGGTCTTCCATCGGCTGGCGGCGGGGGGATATACCGCCGCACGCTTTCTGGAATCGCACGCCAACGCCGGCGCGTTCTTCAGCGCGATGGACTTCGATGCCGTGTTTCTCCATCTGGGCGCCAACGACGCCGACCGCCTCGATACCGCCGGCAGTTTCAAAACCGATGTGGAGGCCCTGATCCGACAAGTGCGCACCTGGACGGGAAACGACCAGTTCAAGTTCATCCTCTCCGCAGAAACCGACCGGGTGCTCTGGACTGCGACCAAACGCTCGGAATACGCCCAGTACGCAGGCGCTCTTCTCGACATAGCCATGCACGACGAAAATGTCATGATTCTGAACTCCCGGCGACTGATGGCCGATGTCGGATGGTTCCGAAATTCAACGCATTTCCACGAGTATGTTGATGATCTGGTGCACTACACGCCGCTCGGCGCAACTCGGCTGGCCGAGGCGGAATTTGCCGCCATGCAGAGCATCACGACCCCCGGTGAGTGGCGACTGGTCGTGGGCAGCGAATCGCTTCCGGCAGGCTCCGGCACGGCAAAACTCAAAGGACTTTCACTCTTGCGGGAGGCGCGGCTCGACCTGGTCGGCAATGACCTCATTCTGGACCCCCTGCCGGGAACCCAAGGCGATGTCTTTGTTCAAGTCAGCACCTGGGTGGCCGAGGGCCGGATCTGCAGTTCGCCGGATGATAATCCCTATGTTGGCCTCGGGGTTGTCCTGAACGGCATGGCGGCCGGTGGCATGCTTGCCGAGACTTTTGGGGGTTATGAGGTGGATGCCACCGCCGTTCTTGTCAGACGCACCTGGCACGGAGATGCCAACCTGGACGGAGTCGTGGACGCCGATGACTACTTCCAGATCGACACCGGATACGTGTGGCAGATCGGTTGGTGGTACAACGGCGATTTCAACTACGACGGCGTCGTCGATGCCGACGACTATTTCCTGATTGACTCGGCCTTCATCTCGCAACACAGCTCTCTGAACGCGATCGGGTTCATACCCGAACCGGGATGCGTCTGGTCCCTACTGGCCGCTGCCCTGGGGATCCTGACGGCCCGCAGACGACGCTAGTCGCCTTCCCCCCGGCGGCAGGTCCTTTTAACCGCGGAAACCGGCGGCCATCGCCAACGCCGCTGCAGGGCGCACGACTCGCCCATCGCCCGGTGCCTCCGCGGGCGAGGAAACACAACATGAAAAACCGCCAGAATGAGGAGGGAAAACCCGGCCGGCTCGGGAACGAGGATGTCGTAGGCCCGCTCCGCCAGAAACCGATGCGCTGCACGGGTGGGATGCCCGCTGTCCCAGAAAAGGAACGTGTCGGCGTTCGCCGTCGGGCTGTCCATGGCGGGGTCGGTGACGTTTACGAATGGATGCGCCAACGCGTTGTTGAGGATGCCGGTAAACAGGTCAAACGTGGGAAGGATGTGGAATTGCGCGTCCCCGTAAGATGCCTGGATGCCTCCCAGAGCGGCATGCAGCGTGGCGTTGAAATTGACGGCCCATTGGTCGGCGAACGCCTCGAAAAATGTGCCCCGCAGGGCAGGCGTCTTCCCCAATGGAGGCAAGTCGCCGATGAGAAACTGCCTGGCCCCCGCGTCAGCCAGCGCCTCGATCTGAGCAGCGATCGCGTTGGCGGGGATCGTGGGGTTGAGTTGGCCGTTGATCGCGTCATCGGTCCCGCCCCAAAGGACATACAGGTCCGTCGGCGCAGGCGCGTGGGCTAGAAGGCTCAGGGTGAGTTGAACGCTCATCGGAGGAGGCGATTGCGAGACCGGCCCCGTCGATTGGGCGCCGTAGAAAGCGAAATTGCTCCCACTGCTTCCCGGCAGCGCGCCAGGCGATTGTGGGGCCACATTGAGCAACTCCGCAAGGTGCTCCACCCAGACCGGGCCATTGGACGCTCGGCCGTTCCAGTAAAAGTGGGGATCGGGAATCGTTCCCCCGGAGGCCAGAAATGCGTTGCCCACGTCAGATAGGCTGTCTCCGGTCACAACCAGGGCCGTGTAACTGGGACTGGCGATCACCGACGAGGCAAAGAGTGCGACCCACAGGGCAAAACGCGCACGAAGCTCGCATCTCATGGTTCTCTCCTTCTCCGTGGATATGGACAACAAGTCTATTCTCGCACGGGCCGGCACGCCGGGCAACCTGAAAAGCCGACCCTTGCTCTCCGGTCAACCGCCGGACCGTGACGGTCACCTCAATTGACGGGCCGCCCCGTTGTCCCCCCGACATCTACCGCCTGACCAGTTTCAATGACCCCTCATCGAAATGCGCCAGACCCTTCTGCAAGCGAACTTCGCAAACCAGGACCACTTCCCGCGAAGGCTCGTTCACTTCAAACTCGTACCGGCAGGCGTGCAAGGCATCGTCCAGCGCGATCCCTGCGCGATTGGTGGCCCCGCTGATGCGAAGTCCGACTCCCACGCCGTTCGCGTCAAGTGGGGTTCCACTTCCGCGAGCCTGAGCGATGAACGCATATTTCCCTTTGGGCAGGAGAACGGCGGTCCGCAGCGAGGCGATGCACGCGGCGTCGGCACGAATGCGAAGAAAAGCCTTGCCGTTCTCGCTTGCACGGTCGAATGCGGGCTGGCCCTGTTGCGCATTGAGCGCCCACCCGGAAATCGTCGCCTCACCCCGGGCATCAAAAGCCACGGGACGAACCATACTCGCCAGCTGCCGATCAATCCCCTGAATCCGACTCTCCGCCCTTCGCTTGAGGTCTGCCAGACGCTCTCGGTGTTCGCCGGCGGCCTGGGAGTTGATCTGCGCCAGCACGGGCAGAGTCGCCGAGGCGATCTCATCCAGACGCTTCGTGATCGCCGGCAACGTGACAACGTTCTGACGCAGCTCCACCAGCCGCTCGTAATACCTCAGGCGATACTCGGGATACTCCAGCAGGAGCCTCGCGAGCAGACCCGCGTTGTAGACCAGCGGTGAGTCGGGCTGCTGGAAAAGCTGGTCCATGCCGTGCGGCATGAAATGGAACTGCCCGGTCGTGGGGTTCAGGTAAATGCGATAGTTGTTGCGGTTGGCGCAATAACCATCCCAGTGCGACGTCAACGCTTCCATCGCCATGAAAGTCAGAAAACGGTCAACATCAATGACCTGCTCTATCTTCTTGCGGCGAGAGGCCGAATCCGATTCCGTTGCGGCCGCGGTTAGTGTCTTCAGATGCCCGAGGGCTTTGGTCTTGGCTTCGGCCTGAAGTCTGCGCGCTTCCGGCGAATTCTTCGCAGGCCTGGTCGTCGCAATGGCCGCCTCAGCAACCACGACGTTCAGAGGATCCGTGATCTCCTGTAACGCGCCTTCGAAAACGCATCCGAATCGTTGACCAAACGAACGCTGAAGAAACGCGCGATCGAGCCCCTCAAGCAGGACGTAGAACCCCAGGTCCCTGCCGTTGAGCCACACCCGCGCGTGCGAGGCTCGCGGGGTCGGGACGCCGGCGCTGCGGAAAAGCGTGCGGCCGAGATTCTCGCTCAAAAAGGACGGATCCTGCACCGAGTTGTTCAGGTGCAGTTTCCAAAGACCATGGAAACTCCTGGTCTGCCCGAATCCGCTGAAGTTCAGCGTGAATCCCGGTCGGTCGTCGATGTGCCGGAAACTGCCCCACTTGCCTTTCAAGTGGATCCCCACGTCGGTAAAGACCAGATCCTCCTTGTCCGGCCGGGTCTCGGTCACCTTTGCGCGAACATAGGCGCGAGGATCCTTCCGCAACGCCTCCAGCTCATTGGGACCAATCTCGATGCGCAGAGACGGAATTTGGTTCCTGGCAAAGAATGCGTCAACGGGTTGCGTCGTGGGGCGCGTCGCCGGCATCGTGGATGCGGCCTGGGTAGGGAAACAGGCCACCGATACCCACAGAACCGCCACACCGAAGAGTATCCGCTTCTGCAAGGTCTCTCCTTCCTCTAAAACGGCCAAACCGCAAACAACCTTCGGCAGGCGAGCCAGTTGTGCGCGAAAACCGCTCGCTCCAAACAGCTCGCCGTCCCGCGATTGCGGCGACCGGGTCCTCCATGCCATAACCGATACTACTCCGGTGACCAGTGGTTTGTTGGCGGATCGCCAGGCAAAGAGCCAAGCCGCCCCTTCGAACATCTGACCATCGTGGCGGCAGATGTTCCCCCCGCGATGTTCAGCGACGGACCGCCGGGCGCGTGGCAGGGGGGGACGTACTGAACATGATCTGCTTCTCGACCGTCAGCGAACGTACCGTGTTGGCGACGAAGTCCACCACTTTGGCCTGCCCCGCGTAGTTGATCTTGTCCGGGGTGTCCGTCACACGATGAAGATCCGGGTGGCTGCCGGTGATGAAGAACAGAGAGGGAATCCCCTTCCCGGCAAATGAGGCGATGTCAGACGGGGCCAGACCATTCGTCCACGAATACCGGATCTGAAAAGGCGGACCACTCTGATTGGCGGCTTCAAGGATCCCGGGAAAGACGCTCGCGGTCCCCGACCCGCTTACAATGATCGTGTCATTGCGGAGCCGACCGAGCATATCCAGATTGATCATCGCCACGATACGCTCCAGCGGAACAGGAGGATTCTCAACAAAATGCTTCGATCCCAGAAGGCCTTGTTCCTCCGCGGAAAACGCCACAAACAGAATGGACCGTGCCGGCCGCGAAGTCTGCGCAAAGAGGCGGGCTAGCTCCAGAAGTCCTGCGGTCCCCGAGGCATTGTCGTCGGCGCCCGGGTAATACGGGCGAGTCGTGGGTACGGTGGTTGGCTGGGATGTCGCCCCAATCGGCCGCGGCCCCCGCGCCCCGCCCGGCGAAATCGGAGCGGCTGGCGATGACGCAACACCCACATGGTCGTAATGCGCGCCGATGACGATGTACTCCTTTGCCCTTGGACCTTTCCCCGGAAGCCACGCGACGATGTTGTGAAAATTGTAGGTCTGGCGGGCGAAAGCCACGCGACCCTCCACATGAACGCCGCGCAACACGAAAGAACGGGGCGACAGGGACGAGTTGATGGACTCGGCGTAAGCGCGAAGGGGCTTGGCGCCCGATCGCCGAAGAAGCTCGTCGGCTGTCCCTTGGCTGATCTGAATGATGGGAATCTCAGGCTTCACCGGCCGAGAGGCCGGCGCAGATTCCAAAGAGCGACGGAACGGAGCCAGACGATCCGCTGTCGGATGAGTGGGGGGATGCACAACCAGCAGAGCGACCGCGCCGTGCTCGGCTGCCAGTCTCGCTTTTGACCCAACGTCGCGGCTCCGGGCGAACGTCAGACGAGGCCGGCCACTGGCGTCGTGGGGTTCCATTGCCATCGCCAGCGCAATCTTGCCCGTTAAATCGACTCCGGCGTAATCGTCATAGGAAACGGGCCGCGTCGTTGATCCTCCCTGCGGGCTTTGCGCCAGACCGTATCCCACAAAAACGACCGGAGCGTCGAAAACACCCTCGGCCGACGCGTTCAGGGGAATGAACTCTCCGGCGCTGACAGCAAGATCGTCTACCTTGAAAAACGACTCGGGCGAGGGAGCTACCACGTACGTTCTCACGAACGTCTGAAAATGCGATGCATAGCCGGGAGGTGGGCAGAGCGAAAGCCCGCGAAAATACCCGGCAAGGTAATGGGCCGCGTAATCGAGGCCGGCTGTGCCAGGACCCCTCCCCTGCAATTCGGGGCCCGCGAGGTAGTAAACGGATTTCTCCAGAAGGCCGGCGTCGGCTGGTTGGACAACTGGCGCCGGTGGCGAACAAAACTGGCAGCCGACGAGCAGAACAACAAACAAAACAAGCAACGCTCGTGACTGCGCAAAAGCACGCGGCATCGTCGCGATTGTAGAGATCGAATGGGGCGGGGGAAGAGGACAAATCCCCATTACCGGCCCTCGGACAAACCTCAGAACACCCATTCCCGCTGCGACTTGGCCGTGAGCCTCGTGACATTCGGCACACTGCCCAGCGTCTCAACGCCTCGTACCGAGTCGCCCTCATCGGTCTCGGCGACATCATCACCCCGCCCTCCGACCACCGCGTCCGTGTAACCGTCGTAGCTGATAATCGCGTCGTCCCCGCCTTGACCGAAGATCGTGTCATTCCCCGGACCACCGATCAGCACGTCCTGGCCAAGACCCCCGGAAATGACATCGTTGCCGGCTCCCCCGTCGATCCACACCGGAATCGCGCCGGCGCCGTTGGCGACAAAATCGTCGCCTCCCCGGGAACTAATGAGAATCATCTTCACGCCGCTGGCAGGATATCGCGTCGCAACCGAGTTCTCGTAAACAACCAGCGAAGCGCCTTCCTTGCGAACCGTGATCGTGTCATTGCGCGGAGTGCCCGATACGCTCAGCCAGCCGTGGGACAGCGAGGAAGACATCAGTTGTCGGGATTCAAGCAGCTCAATCATGTTCGCACCTCTGGAAGGCCTTGGCCGCAAATCCTCTTCGAGCCACCGGCAAGAAGCCGGCGGCCACACAAGGTCTATCGGCCCAAATGGCCTCCCGTCACAAAGAGATTCGTCGTGATAACAAATCCATCTGCTCGCCCCCGGATTATCGGACATGCGCTATTCCGCCCAATTGAACGTGATGGGCACGTCGATGTCTGGGTGAAGACTCTTCTGCACCGGGCATGTCACCACCCCGTTCTCAAGCCGCCGCTGATCCTCGGGCGACAAAACCACCGGAACATTGATGACCACACGGAGTGAGCCAATCCGGCGAACAGGTTGGCTGACCATCTCCTTGGTTACCGTCACCGTGCTGCCCTCGATCTTCAAACCGTGACGCTGAGCCACAATCCCCATGATCGTGAGCATGCAACTGCCCAGTGCCGTTGCTACCAGATCAGTTGGTGAGAACGTCTCGCCCTTTCCCATGTTGTCCTTTGGCGCATCGGTGGCGAGCGTAGTGCCCGATGGCAAATGAGTTGCTGCACAACGGAGCTGCCCTTGATACACGACGTCGATCTGAACCATTCCAAAATTCTACAGGCTCAAGGCCACCAATGACAGACGGTAAGCAAGCGGACCCCCATGGCGACCCCGCGGATATGGGTGCCGCCGGGGACGATTTCGGTCAGGGCGATTGCGTTTGATGGAAGCTCAAGAGAGGGCTACTTTTAGCAGATA